>NZ_JBEZDR010000017.1:0-253916 GCF_040648415.1 Nonomuraea sp. NPDC049141 | reverse complement strand
GACCCAGAACCCACTCCCGCACACACTTACCGCTTAACCTGCAGAAACAGGATCACGCGAAGATCGATTCATACACCACGTCCGTGGACGTGACCGGGGAACATCAGGACCTGGTGGTGGTGCTGTCCGGGCTGGCGGTGACGCGATGTGCTGCCCGACCGCAAGGCGGCCACGTTGATCACGTGGTTACGTGAGCACCCCGGCGTCCAGGTCGTGTGCCGTGACGGCTCGGCCGCCTACGCCAAGGCCATCCGCAAGCACGCGCAGGTCCACACCCTCCTCGACCAGGGGCTCGAGCTGGGGGTTTAACACGGTCAAACGCTATGCCTGCGCCGCCTCGGCAGACGATCTCCTGCGCCCGCCCAAGTACGGCGCCACCCTGGTCGATCCCAACCGCAAGCACCTGCGACGCCGCCTTGCCGGAGAGCCCGGCGTGCCGGTCACGCATCTGCTGGCCGAGATCCGCGAGCGCGGCTACACCGGCAGCGCCAACCTGCTGGTGCGCTCCCTCAACCAAGGTCGCGCCGAGCCCGACCGCACCCCGCCGGCTGGTCTCCTGGATCATGAGCCGCTCCGACGACTTGCCACCTCATCGCCGCCGTCACCTGGAGGAGCTGATTCCCGCCTGCTCGCACCTGACGGCGCTGGCCTCGCGGGTGCGGGAGTTCGCCGCCATCCTCACACAGCGTCGCGGTCACGACCTTGACGACTGGATCAGCGCAGTACGCGCCGATGACCTGCCCGCCCTACACAGCTTCAGTCTCGGCCTGGACAGCCGTCATCGCCGGACTGACCCTGCCCTACGGCAACGGCCCCATGGAAGGCACCAACACCAAGGTCAAACTGCTGAAACGTCACATGTACGGGCGCGCCAGCTTCGCCCTGCTGCGGCAGTGGATCTCGACGTCAACGGACGCCGACGCCTTGCTGCTGCGGACGGTGGTCGAGCCGCGCCAGCTCACGTCGGAGCCGACCGTTCCGGCCACCGGCGGAGTGTCGGTGATGCGCCCACGTTCAAGGGCTACTCGCCGGTCCCCAAGCGGTAATGCCCAGGAGGCCAGTCGAGCCGAGGTCGAAGTGGCCGGGGATGCGGTGGCCGCCGACCACGAGGGTGGTGCCGAGCGCGGGTGGGTGATTGGTGCCACCGTACGTGTTGCGCCACACCAGGGCGAAGCGGGCGGAGCGGCCCGGGCGGAGGGTCACGGTTCTCGAGCCGGGATCCCTGACCGCGGTAGTGATCTGTCGGGCACCTCTGTCGATCTCGATGTCGAGTGGCTCGCCGGCCTCGTCCAAGAGGCGGACACGGGGGTAGCCGTGGACGCTGCGTACCTTGTCGCCGCAGTTGGTGAGGGTCACGGTCTGGACACGGAGCCCCATGGCGGCGTTCGGCTCCTCGGCGGTCAATGACGTTCCCGAGCCGGGGCAGGAGAGCGAGGGGGAGGGGGACGACAACGTCGGCCGCGGTGCAGTCGTGGCGTGGTGCGGGCTGGCCGGCGCGGCGACTGGCCCGTCCACGCCGCAGCCGGCGAGGCAGAGCGCAAGAAGGGAGAACGCTCGGACGGCGGACATGACGGTCATCGACCCCATATTGCCGGACCACCGAGGAAGGACCGCCAGGTGGGACGGGCGAGCCAGTGGCGGGCCGGGGTCCAGGTGGTCGCGATCGACATGTGCAACGTGTTCAAAGCCGCGGTGCGCGACTCGCTGCCGCACGTCAGCACGTGGTGGCCGCAGATCCTCGCCGCGATCACGACCGGCGTCACCAACGCCGCCTCCGAAGGGATCAACAGGGCGATCAACCCCGACGCCGTTCATCTTTACGCGAACGCGTTGTAAGTCACGTATCGCCGAACCCTGATCGGGAGATACATAAAGAGTTCATATAAAACTGCTATGCTTCAGGCGTGACTCGCCGAGACGCCGCGCACGGCGCTTCCGATGCCATCGGGTCAGCCCTCTACGGTCTGGCCACCAGGGCCGTGAGACGCCTTCCCCGCGACATGAGCCTGACGTCCGCCGCCACCTTGGCCACCCTGGACAAGACCGGCCCGCGACGGATCACCGATCTGGCGGTGGCCGAGGGCGTCACCCAGCCCGCGATGACCGTCCTGGTCCGGGTGATGGAGGAATCCGGGCTGGTCGAGCGGAAGGGCGATCCGTCCGACAAGCGGGTCACGCTGGTGTGCCTGACCGAGGCCGGCGCGTCGTACGTCCGGACGCGACGCCAGGCGGGCGTCGACGCGTACGCGCGGTTGATCGACGAACTCACCGGTGACGAGGTCGAGGCCTTGGCAGCAGCCCTTCCGGCGCTGCTGCATCTGGCGGAGCTCGAAAGCCACGCCCGAGAGGAGTCGGACCGGTGACCGCGGCCCAGGCTCATGACCAGCCCATGAGCACTGCCCTGATACGTTCCGAGGCACGTCTGCTGGTCCCCGCCCTGATGTTCATCGCCCTGGTCGTGGCGGCGGTCGCCAGCCTCGGGACGCCGCTCATCACCAGCGTGGCGACCACGTTCCACGTCTCCCTCGACAGCGCGCAGTGGACGCTGACCATCGCCCTGCTCAGCGGCGCCGTCACCACACCCGTCCTCGGCCGGCTCGGAGCCGGTCCGCACCGGCGGGCCACGATTCTCGCCACGCTGGCGATCGTCGTCGTCGGCAGCGCGCTCACCGTGCTGCCGCTGCCGTTCGCCTGGCTGCTCGTGGGCAGAGCGGCCCAAGGCGTCGGACTCGGTCTCACGGCGCTGATGATGGGCGTGGCCCGCGACCATCTTCCCGAGGAGCGCAGCGCGGCCACGATCGCCCTGATCTCAGTGGTCTCCATCATCGGAGCCGGCGTCGGCTACCCGCTGGCCGCGCTGCTCGCCGAGTTCGGCGGACTGCGGGCCGCCTACGGCTTCGGCCTGCTCGTCACCGCCATCGCCTTCGTGACCGCGTGGCGCTCCATGCCCGCAGCTCCCGAAGGCCGCTCCGCTCACGTGAACGTGGCCGGTGCGCTCGTCCTGGCGGGTGGACTGCTCCTCGTCCTGTTCCTGGCCGGCGAGAGGAGCCTGTGGAGCCGACACCTCGCCGTGGCGGTGACCCTTGCCGTCGCCGCCGTACTCCTGCTCTGCGTCTGGACCGTTTCCGAACTGCGAACCAAGACGCCCCTGGTCGACGTCCGGGCGGTACGGCACCCGGCGGTCGCCGGGGCGAACATCGCCATGTTCGTCGGCGGGAGCGGCATGTACCTCCTGCTCACGCTCATCACCCGCTACGCGCAGACGCCGCACAGCGCCGGCTACGGCTTCGGACTGACCACCTTCGTGGCGGGGCTGGTCCTCATCCCGTTCTCCGTGCTGGGGTTCGTCGCCGGCAAGCTCACACCGCGGGTCCGCGAACGGATCGACGGCCCCCTGCTGCTGGCCGGCAGCGCCGCCATCGTCGGCGGCGGGTTCGTCCTGTTCGCCACCGCCCGGTCCAACCTGGCCGAACTGCTCGCGGCCATGGGCGTGCTGGGCTTCGGCGTCGGCAGCTTCTCGGCCGCCATGCCCGGCGTCATCCTGGCCGTCACCCCCAAGAGCGAGACGTCGAGCGCCATGAGCTTCAACTACGTCGTCCGCAGCGTCGGGTACTCCCTGGGCAGCGCCCTCGGCGGCCTGATCCTCGCCGCGGGCACCGGCGCCGGCCACCTCTTCCCCGACGACAGCGCCTACACCACCGCGGCGCTGGTCGGCATCGGCGCCATGGCGATCACGACGCTGACAAGCCTCGCCCTCGCCCGCCGACGCTCGTCCGAGACCAACCCGTAAGTCAGATGCACTCATCCCAACACTGGAGGTTCCATGCCCAAGGGCTACTGGGTCAGCGCCTACCGCACCATTTCGGACCCCGAGAAGCTGGCTGCCTACAACAAACTGGCTGGTCCAGCCGTCAGGGCCGCGGGCGGTCGGACCTTCGCCCGCGACGGCCGGGTCGTCGCACACGACGCCGGAATCGCCGAGCGCACCATCCTGATCGAGTTCGACAGCTTCGAACAGGCGGTCGCCGCACATGCGAGTGCGGCCTACCAGGAGGCGCTGGCCGCACTTGCTGACGGCGTCGAGCGCGACTTCCGCATCATCGAAGGCCTCGACTGACGATCGAGGCTGCGTCGGCGACGAACACGAAGCCGACTGCGGGGATCACCCCGGCTCGTCAGCGCGCCGCACCGTCGCGAACAGCGTCAGGCCAGTGGCATCGGCGGTGATGTCCAGTCCGGCGACGGTTCCCGGCGGCGCGGCGGCACGGACGTCGGCCTCGATGTCGGCGGGGGTGCGTTCGACGAGGTTCCAGCGGCCGATGTGGGTCATCAGGGCGGCGTAGGGGTTCGGGGTCGCGATGTTGGAGAAGTCGAACGTGCCTCCGGGGCGGCACAGGCGGGACAGAGTGGTGCGGATCAGGGCTCGGGCGAAGCGTTCTTCGAGGTAGTCGAAGAGGCCTCCGGCCAGGACCAGGTCGAAGGGGCCGTGGTCGGCGGCCAGGTGGGCGGCGGTGCGCAGGACGTTGCCGGGGGCCGCGGCGGTCTGGGCGCGGGTCGCGGGCGGCAGGTGTGTGAGGGCGTACTGGAGGGCGTCGGAGTCGACGTCGTTGAGTGCGTCTGGGAGGCAGGGCTGATGAGGCGTGCGGGCTCTTCGCCACCCTGGTGCCGTACGACTGAGCTGTGGAGTGACTTCCCGATCATGCGAGTTGGTGTCCACACCCTCCATATGATCGTTTCCATGTACAAGATGATCTCTCGGTCATCAGCTCGGGTGCTGCTGATCGACCGCACTGGTCGGATTCTGCTCTACCGCGGCCTGTTGCTGCAGGTGAAGGACCCTTCCTACGCGTGGTTCACGCCGGGAGGTGCCATCGATCCCGGAGAGACCCCGCAGCAAGCGGCTGCCAGGGAACTACGGGAGGAGCTTGGTCATGTTGTGGCCCCCGAGGCTCTCGGAGCGGTCGTGGCAACGAGCGCGGGAACGTGGTCCATGCACGGTGAGGTCTTTTCCGGGCAGGACTCCTACTTCGTGCTGCGCGTGCACGGTTTGCGGGTGGATACCTCCGGGATGGACGAGGAAGAACGCGCGGTGACCGACCGTTTCCACTGGTGGACGTCGTCCGAGCTCGCCTCGGCGACCGAACCGGTCGTGCCGCTGGGACTCGCTCCCTTGATGGATCGTTTGATCGGTGGAGAACACCTGGCCGAGCCGGTTGTCTTGCCATGGCACTTGAGGGACGACCAGCCTTCCCCACCAGCACTGGAGAGCCCCTGACCCGCGCTGATGCGGGCCAGGGGCTCTCTTCGCGTGTCCGGTGATCTACGGCTGACGCCGGGCCGCTACGGGTGATCGTGCGAAATGCCGGGCGGTGCGCGCCTCGGCCTTGGCGCTGACCTTGGGCGCGATCACCCTCATCGTGCCCGCACGCTAGTCGACGTCGTCGTACTCGTCGAAGCGGTCCGTGATCATCTGCTCGAGCTGCTCCTGGGTCTCCGCGAGCTCGGCCAGCACCTCCTCGGACGGGCTGTGCTCGGCCAGCTCTACCAGTTCGGCGAGGACCGCACGCATCTCGGCCACGCCGGGCCGTTCCGCATCCTGGTGCTCCTCGGAATCGGGCTCGCCCATGTAGCGCAGCAACCAGGCCGCCGACCGAAGACAGCGTACGCGCGGGGTGAGTTGGCCGAGTTCGGTCCAGAGCGCGGCCGCCCGCTGATAGGCGGCCAGCGCTTCTGCGGTCTGTCCGGAATACTGGAGTGCTTCGGCGGCGGACCAGGCCAGTTCGGCATGCATGGCTCGTTGGTCCGGATCATTCTGGACCAGCTCCGCACCTTGGAGAAACTGCTCAGCGGCCTCGCGGTGGCGGCCCAGCTCGCGCAGTGATGCGGCGTATTGTCCCCGGGTCATCGCGATGACCGGTGCGTCGTAAGGGATCTCCACCCTCGGGATCACGTCCTCGAACAGTGCCACTGCTTCGCCATGCCTCTCAAGACGGTGATAGGCGCGCGCCGCCGTGAACGTGTTGTGCAGGGTGTCGGGTTCGGACAGGCCATCCCAGCGGGCGGCCGCGGTCAGTGCCGCGCCGACCAGGTCGTGTTCACGGCCGGGCTGTCTCGAGATGGCCTCGACGAGCAGGGAGCTCAGCTGGGCGGTCTGGTCGTGCGGGACGAGATCGGCGCCGTACGTGATCGCCTTCGACGCGAACTCTTCGGCCGCCTTCGGATCGTCGCTCCCGAGGGCGAGCTCGCCGAGCAGGGAGGCGGGATTCGTGGCGCGCCATGGCTGCCCGGCTTCGAGATAAGCCGTCACGGCGGCTTGCAGATGGGCACGCGCGCCGTCCGCATCGCCGAGCGGGAAGGAGATCCGGGCCAGCATGTCGTGATACATGGCCATGCGCTCGGTCACCGCGAGCTCCACTGCCACGGCGAGTTCGGCCTCCAGCAGCGCATGGGTGGCCTTGAGCTCGGCCTCGGCCGGGTTCTCCTGCTGCCCCAGCGCTGCCATTGCCATGATGGGACCGGCTCTTCGCACGGTCAGGTATTCGCCCGAGGTGAGCTTTCCGGCCGCGTACGCGCTTTCCGCCTGCGCCGTGACGCTTTCCGCCAATGCCTCGCCTCCGGTCTGATCCTTGGTCTGGAAGCACGCCAGGGCCGCGGCGGCGCGGGCTTCCAGAGCCTTGGCAGTGTCGGCGAGCCGGTCGAAGCTCTCGGCGACGGCCAGCAGCGCGTCGTAGGCCGCGCCGGGGTCCGAGTCCAGCAGGGAGAGCGCTTTGGCGTACTCGATCTCCGCGACAACGATCCCGGGCAGCGGCAGCTCACTGGCCGCGACTCGTTCCCACGCTCTTTCGGCGTGGGGATGACGAGTCTCGGACAGGCGCCGCGCTTCTGCGACCAGGTCGTCGAGCCTCGAATCGGTGCCTTTCGGCGGGATCGGTACGGCACGACCGGCCGGCTGCGGCAGCGTCGCCGGGACGCCGAGCGGCAGCCGATCCGCCAACGGCTCCTGGGCGAGGCGCTTGGCGACGCGCTCGCTGAAGACGCTGCTGCCGTTGCGCGCGTCATAGCGGGCGCACAGCTCGCTGATCTCCTGTTCCAACTCGGCGAGAGTCGCCTCGAGAGTCAGGTCGCCGATCCGGATGCCGCCATGGCCCAGCATGGCCAGGCGGCGGAGCAGTACGACGACACCGCTCACGAAGCCGACCCGCTGCGAGACGTCCTCGTGCTGCTTCATGAGCCAGGACGCGTGCTCGTTCAGGATCTCCAGGCCACGCGCCTCGTTGCCGGTCAGGGCGCAGAACTCGATGTGGTGGCCGACCGACTCGCGCAGGCTGACATTGTGGCGGACCAGCGAGTATCCCCTGAGGAAGGCGCTGCGAGCGTCCTCGGTTCGTCCGGTGCGCAGCAGGGGGAGCAGTGCCTTGGCCAGGACCCTGTGCGGCTCCTCCGAACATGACCGCTCGCCGTCGATCAGCGGCGCCCAGTAGTCCAAGGCCCCCGCGTCATCACCCGCTGTGACGCGCCACGTGCCCCAGTCGTTGCCCTCGCAGGCGTCGCAGTCGGCCATCTGGTCGCGTGGAGCGGAGATCGACGACTCCATCGCCGCCGCTGCCGCCTCGTCGTCGCCGAGGTGCTGCGCCAGCAGCGAACGCAGGCTGAGCACCGGGCGCGGGCTGTGTCCGCGCTGCCGATAGCGGTTCTGCAGCTCGTCGAGCCAGCGGTGGATGGTCGCCAGCGGTACGGCCGGGTTGAGGACGAGGTAGTAGCTCATCCACTTGAGCTGCCAGTGGATGCGATGACTGAACGTGCCCACCTCGGCTGGGAAGTCGTCGTGAATCTGCAGGAGCCGTCCGAACGCGACCGGCATGCGGTCACCTTCGGCGCCGTCCTCGTAGGCCTGGATGAGGGTGAGCAGCACCTCGGCTTCCAGCGACCGGTCCTCGACCGCCTTGGCCGCGGTGGCGAGCAGTTCCAGGCGTTCGGCCTTCTGGTGTCCGCGCGGCAGCGCGTAGGTCTGACGCAGGGCGTCGCGGATCTCGGCGACGTTCATGCTTTGCCATCCTGTTCAGTGGATTCGGTCACGTTCTGGGCGGCCCAGCCGAGCAGCTCGTCGAAGGCGCGGTTGAGCAGTGCTGTGTCGACCGACCGCAGGGGCCGATGCGTCATCAGCAGCGCTTGGCCGTACAGCGCCTCGACGGCGGTGACCAGCAGTGCGGGATCGTTGATCGTCGCAATCCGGCGGACCACCGGGCTGCGGTGGTTGAGTACGAGTTGCGCGCGAGGCTCAGTGGACTTGAGCGCGCCCAGGATCTCGGCCCACAGGTCGTCCGCGTCGGCGGCGACCTCCGCGCGGGTTCGTTCGTTGCGTGCCTCGCGGGAGTCCAGATGCAGGGCGGACACCGACGCCGGAAAGAACGCACGAAGGATCACATCGCAGCCCAGCGGGTCAAGCGTGGAGCGTGCCATCGCCATGAACCCGGCCATGGCCAGCTCATTCGCGCTGTCAACCAGGTCGAGCGCGGCGGTGACCACGTCCGAACCGAGCTCCTCGACCACCACCCCCGGCATGACATCAGGGAGCAGCGCGACCAGCTCGCTGTCGTAGGTGTAACCCCCGTTGACGACCGCCATGCCGTGGGCGGCCGCGATCGTCGCGATCTGCCGGAACTCCTCAACCGTGGGCGTGATCCGAACCACGGGGTATTTCCTGGCAACCTCGGCAAACGTGACTTGACCGTCGGTCGTCTCCAACGTGAGATACGGCAGCATGATCCGGAACAGCTCGGCGTCATGCCTGGCCATCGCCTTCACCCCGAGGCTGTGCACAGCGAGGAACGCGGCCAGGCGCTGCGGCTCCTGCGCGGCCAGCCCGGTGAGCCAGTCCCGCAGCCGGACACCCAGCGCCTCGCGGACCGCGACCAGCGTCTCATCCTCGTACAGACCTTCACGCGATGCGGTCGGGCGCAGCGTGTCCGTATCGATCACGCAGCGGACGAAGAACGCCCATTCAGGGAGTAGGCCGGTGGTCGCGTCGTTGAGCAACATGCCCTTCAGGTAGACGCGGTGGCGGCCAGTGTCGGCCGGATTCGCCGGCTGCGGCAGCACGTAGGCGGCGCCCCTGATCCCGGCCAGCTCCACGTCGAGTTCGACGACGTCGAGCGCGGTGAAGCCGAGCGCGCGCTCGCCGTACTCGATCAGCGCGGCCCGGCGTGCGGCGGCCGAATCGTAGGAGCGGTCCCACACCGGCGGGCTGTCCGTGGTGCGGATCGTCCGCCCACTCGTGTCGACTGTCACCTCGTATGGCAGCAGCGAACCGAAGTCGCGGGCAAGGTCGGTGACCACGTCCGGGGCGAACCACCGTTCGGCTCCCGCTCGTGGCGTCAGGCAAACGGTCGTTCCGGGAACGGCGCGCTCATCCGGCGCAAGCCGCCGGACCGAATACGTCCCGTCGGACGCGGCCAGCCACTCAATGCCCGGCGCATCCGGGACGGCCGCAGAACGGCTGATCACCTGGATCCGCTCGGCGACGGTGAAGCAGGCCAGGAGGCCGATACCGAACTGGCCGAGGAACTCGCGGCGAGCCCCTTCCAGGTCGTCGCGCTTCGATGACCGGCCGATGGT
This sequence comes from Nonomuraea sp. NPDC049141, assembly GCF_040648415.1. Taxonomy (NCBI): domain Bacteria; kingdom Bacillati; phylum Actinomycetota; class Actinomycetes; order Streptosporangiales; family Streptosporangiaceae; genus Nonomuraea; species Nonomuraea sp. NPDC049141. Next base: position 244,301 of record NZ_JBEZDR010000017.1, on the reverse strand, counting down.
CGCGAGGAAACGATGGACGTCCGCCTCCGTCAAGCCGATGCCCGGATCATCGATCCGCAGCCCCGCCTCGTTCAAAGTGATCCGGATGGCGGTGGATGCCGTCGGGTCGATCCGCTGCCGCGCTGTCACCGCGTCGACCGCGTTCTGCAGCAGCTCTCTCAGGTAGACGCGTGGACTGGAATAAAGATGGTGGGACAGGAGGTCAACAAGTCCTCGCAGGTCAACCTGAAAGGAATGGGCATTTCCCGATTCTTTGTCAAACATGCGGGAGATCGTAGCGTCAAGCAATGACATTGCACTGATCAATTTTGGCTGCGAGCTCGAACACCGTCAACGACCGGGCCTGACAGCCGCGAACTCGGCACTGGTAGGCCAGGTCAGCTCATCGGACGGCGTTTCCACTGGGCGGTCAGCTCGATCAGGCTGCCGCATCCCGTCTTCTTGACGATGCAGGTGAGGTGTTTCTCGACCGTGCTCTCGCTGACGTTCAGCCGCCGCGCGATGTGCGTGTAGCCCAGCCCGAGCACCACGAGCTCGGCCACGTCGCGCTCAGCTGAGGTGAGATCCCGTATGGGGGCCGGTACGAGGTTCGCGTCGAAGTACGGGCTCAGCAACGGGCCCAGCGTGGCCGCCATCAGCAGGTCCCTCGGCTCGATGGCGTGCCGGTCACCGTCGAACGGCACCCCCAGCGTGCTGACCGCGCCCGTGGCCGGGGACCTGACGACGATCTTCAGCATGTCGTCGATGCCGTTGCGGCGCAGGAATATGTCGGCGAAGTCGCGCTCCGGCTCGGTCGCCCGCAGGCGGAGCTGTCCAAGGGTCGCCACACCGCGGCGGGTCAGACAGGTGACCCCTTCGCGCGAGGCGAACGGATTGTTCAAGCGCCAGCGCTCGGCGTATTCCTCCACGAAGTCCGGCCGGAACATGGTGAGGTACTGCTCCTCGCCACCGCTTCCCAGCGCCAGATACGCGGGGTTCTCGGCCACGAACGCGTCGATCCACCCGAGATGTACGGCCAAAGCCTCGGCCAGCACCGGATAGAGCTCCCCCTTCCGAGCCCCGGCGACTTGCTCCAGCACCTTGATGAGCCTTCGGTATTCCAGCTGTTCCACGGATCCGCCATCGCACTTGTTGATCGCTTCGGGGGCAGCCGATGTGGTGGGCTGCGGCGTTCTCGCCTGGTCAAGGATTCCGTAATGGGCGGCCGTTCATCCATTACTTGACCAAGGAATTCGCTTCAAAGTCCCATGTCCCACGGCACCCTCGGTCACAAGTGATGGCGTATCCGGCAAATGCCTCAATCGGCGGCCACCGCGCTTCGCCGCGAGAAGGGTCTTCGTCGCTGACCAGCGAGCTCAGTGGTCGTGGCAGCAGGAAGTTCGGGCTCCCTCGAGCTGAGCAGGGTCGTTCCACCAGTGGCTCGCTGTGCTCGGGTGGACGGGGACGCGGTTCTTGACCTTGCCGGAAGGCACGGCGGCCGCGGGTGTCGCCTGGTCGGTGGTAGTGGAGGACGGGTAAGGCGCGAGGAGCTGCTCAACGGTGTGGTGTCTCCCGCCGACGACGACGGCGGTGACGTTGGCGGCGTCCTCGATGCGGGACAGCGGGTCGCCGTCGATGATGGCCAGGTCGGCGTACATGCCCTTGGCGATCCTGCCCAGCGGGAGGCCGAGGTAGGCCCCGGACGTGCTGGTCGCGGCGGTGAGTGTTTCCCGCGGGGTCAGGCCGTACTTGACCATGGCGCGCAGGTTCATGTGCAGGCTGATCCCCAGGTGATCGATCGGTGCGTCGGTGCCGGCGGTGACCACGCCGCCGCCGCGGATCATCGCCGTGAGCTGCGCGACTTGGTTGGCGAGGTTGGTCCGGATCACCTGGACCGCCGTCGGGTCGGCGGTCTGCGCCGTGGTGACCGTCGCCTGGAGCTGCGCCATCCGCCAGTTCGGGTAGAGCCGGCGGACTCGTTCGTCGGTGACCAGCGAGGTGTCGTCCCTGTAGAGGGTCGAGGAGTTGAACAGGGTGGGGGTTCTGGCCATCTTCGAGGCGTTGAACATGGAGATGACGTCCGAGTAGGCGGAGCCGACGTTCGTGACGGTCCGTGAGTAGCCGAACCGGTTGGTGGCGCCGACGTGCTCGGTCTGGTCGCCGCCCATGGCGATCGCCGGATAGTGGTAATGCGAGCTGACCGGCTTGCCTTGGCGGTGGGCCCAGTCGATGACCTCCCTGTGCCAGACGACCGGCAGCCGCACGTAGCACTTCATCATGTCGTAGTCGAGGGCGGCGGCCCGCTGCAGTTCGAGCCGCAGTTGATCGTGGGAGTACGTCGGGCGCATGAAGTTGTAGTAGATGCGCGCCCCGTCGATGGCCTCGCCAGTGCCCAGGTAGCGCGGTGCGAGGCGGGCGCCGGACTGCACTGATTCGCGCTCCTCGACCATGTGGTAGGCGGGTGAGCCTGGTGAGCGCGTCGTGGTGACGCCCAGGGCGAGCCACAACGGACCCTGTCGCGATCCGTAGGCGTAGCCCTGCATTTCACGGTGATGGTGGATGTCGATCAGGCCAGGCATGACGAACCTGTCGCGGGCGTCGATCCGGGCGCCGGGCCTTCCGTCCCGGTGCGGCTCGATCGCGGCGATGCGCTGGCCTCGTACGATGATGTCGACGTCGCGGACGACGCTGTTGGAGACGCCGTCCCACATGCGGCCGGCGTGAATGACGACCTGATCGGGGCCGGTGTCGTTGCGCCAGGTCAGCCGCATCGGAATCGACCGGGCGGACTTGCCGTCGAGGCGCACGCTCTTGAGACGTCCCTCGTTCAGGTAGAGGAGGGTGGCTGAGCCGCCTGCCCAAACAGGGGCGTCGGAGACCTCCCGGGTGACCTGACGGGCGTTGCCGGTGGGTCGTCCGGTCTTGTCGACGGGCAGGACCCACAGGAGCGATTCCATGGCGAAGGCGAGCATGGTGCCGTCAGGTGACCAGACAGGCCCGTCGTCACCACGGGTCTGCAAGGAGCGGTGTGGCGCGGGGTCGATGTACGTGCCGGCACCCGTGGCCCGGTCGACGAGCAGGATTTTGGACAGTCCCTCACGGTAGCGTCGTGAGTACGGCACCACCGCGGCCAGCGCAAGGGTTTTGCCGTCGGGTGACCAGGTCGGGCGGCCTGGTTCGAAGGTGGCGTCGAAGATCTTCTGGAGGTCGCCGGTGGAGACGTCCGCAACCCACAGGGCGCCGTCCTGGTTCAGGTAGGCGATCTCCCTGCCGTTGGGCGACCACCGGACCGACAGAGCGGCGGAGTCGGTCAGATGGGTCACCTGCCGGTCGGCGCCCGTGCTCAGGTCGCGGACCCAGATATTGAGGGTGCCGGTGCGGTCGGTGACGAATGCCAGTTGCCGCCCGTCCGGGGAGAAATCCGGGTCGGCTTTCCACCAGCGGTCGCGGAAAAGCGGTTCCGGCGTGCCGCCGACGCGCATCAGATAGATGTCGTTGAGCGCGCGGAAGGCGATGGCGGACCCGTCCGGGGACACGGCCGGGCTGCCGATTCCGACGACGGGGAATGACCCGGGCTCGTCGAATACGCGGACCCGCTTCTTGTACTTCGGAGTCGTCGTCGTCAGCGCGGCGCTGAAGCCGACTGTGCCGACCGACGCGGAGTTGAGGCGGCGGACCTTGATGGTGCCCGCGGAGGTGTAGTAATAGCGTCCGTCCGGGGCGAACCGGGCACGGAACGGGAAGACCTCCTCGCCGGTGACGAGGGTGCCCGCGGTGCCGGCCAGATCATTGGCGCCCGAGTGGAAGAGGTGGTAGGCGAGGTCGGTGCCGTTCGGCAGCCAGGACGGCTGGTGAATGACCTGACCGGCGGCTACCGTGACCGCGGTGCCGCGCGTGCCGGTGGCGACCTCGATGACGTCGATCCTGGTGTCGGCGACGACGAACGCGACCTTGCTCCCATCGGGTGACCAGGCCGGCTCGTACTCCTCGGCGGAGCTGTCGGTCAGGACGCGGCTCGCTCCGGTGGCGACGTCGAGCAGGTGGATCCCGTAGCTGCCTCCCGCATCGGAGGAGTAGGCGATGGTCCGCCCGTCCGGGCTGTAGCGGGGCTCTCGATGATCGAACGGCCCGGTGGTCAACTGCTTGATCGCGGACCCGTCGGGCCGGATCGTCCACAGGTTGAAGACACCGTCGCGGTATGACTGGAACACGATGGTGGATCCGTCCGGGGACCAGTCAGGCTGGGCGATGTCGTACAGATCGCTGGTGAGCCTCCTGGCGGTGCCCCCGGAGGCGGAGCAGACCCACAGGACGCCGAGCAGGTCGAGGGCGAGCAGGCGGCCGTCGGGCGAGGGCGCGACGGCGAAGTCGGTGCCGGAGGCGACGGATGTCTTACCGGTGTTCCCCGCTGCGTCGGCCCTCGCCGGTGAGGCCGGGGTGAGCAAGGCGGCGAGGGCGGCGCCGCCGCCCGCCAGGACGGCCCGGCGCGACGGGCGGGACATCGATCCGGAGGTGGAGGTGCTGGGGGGAACCGGTGAGTGAGACATCGGGGACTTTCGCTCCACTATTCACGCATGGTCAGACGGCTGAACGTGATGACGCGCGATCCATGGTCCGAGGCGGGCTGATGTGCTCATTGAGGAAGTAAGTGCCTAGGAATGTGCATACGTTGGTCAAAAGAATTGGTCAAGAGGAGCCGGTGGGGTGACGGTCAGGGCGGGGCCGCTTCCCGACAGGCGCGACAGGCCGGAGGTCTTGATGAGGCCCTGTGCGTAGGCGGCGCTACCAGGCAACAGGCAGCGCGTGCAGCCCGAAGAACGGGGCGTCGTCGGCGAAGGGCAACTCCTCGAACCCGATCGCCAGCCGCAGCGTCGGTATCCGGGTCAGCAGCGTGCCGAAGGCGATCTGCAGCTCAGCGCGGGCGAGGTTGCGGCCGATGCATTGGTGCACCCCGTGGCCGAAAGCGACATGGTGGTGGGCGGACCGGCGGATGTCGAACTCGTCGGGGTTCTCGAACGCCCGCGCATCACGGTTGGCGGATGCGGCCAGCACCGTCAAACGATCACCGGCGCGGATCCGCGCGGAGCCGATATCCATGTCGTCGGCCGCGATCCGGTCGAAGCTGACCCAGTCCTGCACCGAGTGGAAGCGCAGCAGCTCCTCGACCGCGCCCGGCAGCAGGCTCGAGTCGGCGCGTAACGCGGCAAGCTGCGCCGGGTGCCGCAGCAGCGTGAGTACGCCCAGCGAGATCGTGTTCGCCGGAGAGTCGTAGCCCGCGAGCAGCAGGAGAAAACCGATGTTGATCAGCTCGTCCGTGGTCAGCTCGCCGGTGGGCAGGTGTCTGGCGGCCAACCGCCGGATCATTCCGTTGTGCGGTTCACGCTCTGCGCTGCGGATGAGTTCCCGCAAATAGCCGCGAACGTCGCTGGACGCCTGGGCCGCCACACTCGGGTCCATACTCGTTACCGACAACATCCGCAGCCGTGACTCGAAGAACTCGTGGTCGCCGGCCGGGATACCGAACAACTCGCAGAGGACTCGTGACGGAACCCGCCGTGCGTACAGGCCGACGAGGTCGGCGGGCGCCCCGGCTTCCAGCAACTCGTCGATGGCTGTATCGGCGATTCGCTGGAGGGCCGGCCGCATGGCGTCCATCGGACGGGCGCCGAGCTCTGAGATCAGCAACCGCCGGAACCGGTTGTGCTCCGGTGGATCCATATCGACGAAGAAGCCGTCGTCGGGGCGATCGTCGTCGGGTCCGCGAGGCCGTTCAGGGCGTCCGGTGTTCGAGCTGATCCTCGGGTCACTGAGGATCTGCCGCGCCTCGGCATAGCGGGTGACCGCCCAGACCGGTGCGCCGTTGGGCAGGGTGGCTCGGACGACCGGCGCGGTGGCACGCATCCGCTGATACTCGTCCGGCGGTGCGAGCGGGCAGGTCCGCACCATCGGAAAGGTCGGCGTGGGGGTTATGTCGTGCTCGGATGTGCTCATTGGTAGCGCCGATGCTAAATCTGCAGTCCGAAAATTACCAGTGGTGGCATTTTCCGTATTTGTCATGCATAATCCCCTACGCCCTAAGGGCCTGCCGTGCGCCATGCGTAGATGTTTCCGTTGGAGCTGCCGATGTACACGAAGCCGTCTGCCACGACGGGGTCGGTTTCGACGGTGCCACCGGTCCGGAACCTCGATCGCGCCGTGCCGGTGGCGGGGTCGAGGGCGTACAGGGTTCCCTCGCGGTCGGAGACGTAGATCGCTCCATCCGCTGCCACGGGGCCGGTGTCGCGGCCGCCGGGCAGCGGGAGGCGCCAGCGCATCTTGCCCGTGGCGGTGTCGAGCGCATACAGCGTACGGTCGCGGCCGACGGTGTACACGAGTCCGCCCACCACCGTGGCGCTCCACTTGAACATGGGCTGGTCGCCCTTGGCCTGGAAATCCCACAGGGGCGCGCCGGTCGCGGCGTCCAGCGCGTGCGTGGTGCCCTCGTCGTCGCCCACGTACACGGTCCTGCCGGCCACCACCGGACGGAAGGAGATGGTGCCGGTGATCCGTGACCTCCATCGGACCTCCCCCGAGACGACGTCCAGGGCGGTCACGTCGCCGTTGCCGCTCGTGGCGTAGACGGTCGTGCCGGCCCGTAGCAGGAGGATGCGGTCGTGTTCCGCGCCGAGTCGGTAGCGCCGTTTCTCGGTTCCGGTGGTGGGGGCCAGGGCGTACATCACGCCGTGGTCGCTGCCGGTGAGGACGACGTCGCCGGCCAGCACGGGCTCGGGGGTCAGCACGTCGCCGGCCGGCTCGAAGCTCCACAACTGCTTGCCGGAGGCGGGGTCGAGCGCGACGAGTTCGGCCTTTGACGACCAGGCGGGGTGCCTCGTCCAGAGGTAGAGGCGGCCCGCCGCGACCACGAGGTCACCGAACGCGGTGATCTTGCGGTCCCATCTCGGGCGGCCGGTGCCCGTGTCCAGCGCCACCAGCCTGCCGGTGCTGCCGGCCGCGTACACGGTGCCGTGCGCCACCACGTGGTCGTCCTCCACGGAGCCGTCCGTCCGGTAGCGCCACCGCACCGCGCCGGTGGCGGCGTCCAGCGCGGACACCGTGCCGTCGCCGCTGGTGGCGTAGACGACGCCGCCGGTCACCACCTGCTTGGTCCGCACGGCCGCGTCGGTCGGGAAACTCCATCCGCGTTCGCGCACGGGAGCGGGAGCGCGAACACCCGGCGCGTACCGGGCGAGCAGATGGTCGCGCAGCAGCGGAGAGAGGAGCCGCACCGCCTGCCGTGATGACGAGGTCAGCCGGACGATGACGGGGCCCACGTTGATGATCGTCGCGCCGTAGAAGCCGTTCGTCTCGGCCACGGTGTAGGACAGGAAGCCCGGGGCCTCGGTGGTGGGATCGATGTCGCCGGTCTCTTCGACGGCGGCGGCCTCGGCGGTGTACAGCTTGCGCGCGCTCGCGTCCGACGACGACACCCATTCCACGGACAGGGAGACGACGGCGCCGTCGTCGGCCGGCGGTATCCAGTCGCATTTCGCCGCGCCGTCCGTTGCCGGGGCCGGGCGGTAGCCATCCGCGAAGGCCGCCAGGTCGCGGCCGGTCAGCAGGCCGCAGGCGTCCGGCCAGGCGGTCTTTGGGCGGGTGGTCCCGTAGCTCAGCCTGTACGCGGTGAGCCGCTCGTCCCCGGGGACGTCGCTGAACACGAAAGCCATGTCCCTGCTCGCCCCGGCAAGGGAGACCAGGTGGGCGGGCAGGTCGATCGGGAGCCCGCCGAGCCGTCCGGTGCCGGGGTCCACGGAGATCACGTAGGCGGGCAGCGGCCAGGTGGAGTCCCGCAGGGCACGGCCCTGGTCGTTCGCCACGGTGGAGGAGCCGGTGTACAGGGGCGGGTTCCAGCGGTCCGGATCCGTGACCTTGACGGCTTGCGAGCCGGTGTACAGCAGGCGGCCGTCGGGCCCGAAGAAGAAGTCGTCCTCGCCCGCCCTGGCGTGCACGTACCCTTCGGCGTTGGCCGTGAGCCCGATCGGCGGGCCTCCGTCCTCCGGGGAGGACGACGACGGCAGCAGACGTGTCCATCCCTGCCGCAGGGTCCGCGGATCCATCGAGGCCAGCCGCAGCTCGTTCCCCTGGCAGTAGCTGAGCAGCCACACCGTTCGGGCCGTCGCGGCGCCGGTCAGCCGGCAGCTTCGCGGGTAAGTCACCCTGGCGGTGGTCGTTCCGGTCCGCGCGTCGAGGGCCTGGATGTCGAGGGGGTCGTCTGGCTGCTCGAACACCAGGATGCCGTGCTCGGTCGCCATGATCCGTGGGCCGTGGTACGAGCCGGTGTCACCCAGCCGGGGCTGACGGAGCGCGGTGATGACCGTGCGCCGCCACAGCGGCGCGCCCGTGGCCAGGTCGTGGCCGTACAGGGTCTGCTCGGCGCCGTCCGGCTCTCCTCTGGCGACAACGAGCGTGTCACCCGCGATCCAGACGCCGGTGATGGGCGCGGGTTGGGCCGGGTCGGCGGGGACGGTGCGCTGGAGCGCGCCCGTGCGCGGGTCGTGGATCCGTACGGTGCCCTGCCGCGTCGCCACGGTGACCGCCCGGGCGGACACGGCGTGGCCCGGGGCCCCCAGGAACTCGACGCCGTTCTCGGCATCCGCGGGCACCGACCACAACGCGCGCCACTCGACGGGTACGCGGGGAAGCCTCGTGACGTTGTCCCGGGAGACGGCCGAGCAGATCGCCAGGATGACCACGAGCAGGATGGCGGCTGACCGGTGGCCGCGCGCGGTCAGCACTTCCCGGCCTTGGCGAGCTTCCTTTCGATCGCGCACGCGCCGCTCCTGGAGATCGGCTGCCAGCCGCGGAGCGGAGAGATCGTGTAGTAGGCGTGGTAGGTGCTGGAGGTACCGGTCACCCGGAACGGGGTCCTGTCCGGCCCCTGGATCGTCAGCTGCTCGGTCCGGTCCCCCGCGAGCACGGTGATCAGGAGATCGAAGGCGTAGTAGGCGGCCGTGCCCGTGACCCTCATGGATAGCGTGACTCGTTCGTCCCGTTTGAGGTCAATCTGCTTCTTCCTGAAGTACGAGGTGTGTGGGTCTTCGGGAGTGGTGAAGCGGGGTGCGGGTTTGTCGAGGTCGGCGGAGAGCTCGATGGTGGCGGCCTCTCCTCCGGAGGTGTAGATGAACAGCGCGCCGTCCGAGACGGGCTTGCGGTCGAGGACACGCGGCTGGATGTCGACGATGCGCAGGCTGCTGCGATTGCCGACGAGGACGACGGTGAGGTCGGCGGTCTCGAGCGAGGCACGGTCGTGGCGCGCCATGACCGTGTCGCGTTGCGAGCCGGACGCGCTGCCCAGCAGGATCGCCCGGTCCGCGGGGTCGGTCACCGCTTCCCTCAGGGTGGTGTCCTGCGCGGCGTAGTCGACGGCCACGTGGCCGACCTTGATCGGGGGCTCGCCGCTGATGCTGTCTACGGTGTCGGAGCCGCGTGTGTTGAACCAGGTGGCGAACACGACCCCGACGGCCGCGACGATCACGGCGCTGACAATTCCCGCCAGCCACGTCCGCATGGCTTTCCATCCTCCGGCCTCCTCGGTACGGGGGGCGGATGCGGCACGCCTTTTCTGGCGCGCTCTGGCCATGGGACGTCCCTTTCGCCGACGGTGCAATGACAGCTGACATATAGCTGATGGGACGGTCGCGTGGCCGCGCTGGTGACGAATTCAGTCTGGGAGTTTCTCCATTCCATCGGGTGAATCAGGTCCGCAAGATTACCGGTAAATAGCTGTTTGGCCGATAAATGCCTGAAGGGCGATCGAGACCGGACAGCTCGCTCCGGACGAGGAGCCGCGGAGGACGAGCGCCGCCGTGCCGGCAACGATCTTCCGCTCCGCCCTCGTGCTGACTCGGCGACCTGACGCCAGTTTGATCGTCGCGTGATTTGCGGGCAGGATATCCGGACGTCCGTTTACCCTTATTTGGGATCACATGTCTTACAGAACGTTACTGCCAGCGCTCGCCCTCGCGGCGGCGGTCACCATGACGGCCGCTCCCGCCGTCGCCAACGGGTTCGGCTCGGGGAACGGCTGCTGCCCCTTCGCCGACAACTCCAAGCATTGGTACACCTCCGAGACGCTGGAGACGCGCACCAAGAGCGCGGCCAAGGCCGCCATGCTGAAGCTGGACTCCCAGACCGACATGACCGTGGCCTACGACAGCACCCCAGACCCGAGCACCGATGTCGAGGCGTTCGACCGCTACTACGTCGACTACTGGGACCTGGACTGGGACGGCTCCAGCACCGGCTACAACCTCTTCGCCTACTCGAAATGCGTGAAGAGCATCCCGCCGGCCGACAGCACCCAGGCCTGGCGCTGCGACCAGTACGAGGTCCGCTACGACCTGAAGGACATCGACTGGATGAGCACCACCCAGCGGCAGGCGCTGGCCTGCCACGAGATCGGGCACACGATCGGCCTCGACCACTCGACGGAGTCCGGCTCCTGCCTGCGCACCGGCTCGCACACCGTCACCAAGTACGGCACGCATGACGTCGCCCACATCAACGGCCGTTACTAGGAGACCGGCGATGAGACACCTCAAGCTCCTCACTGCCGCCGTCGCTTTCGCCGCCCTCGGAGGCTGCGCCCAGGCGCCGGCCGCGAAGCCGGCACCGGTCTCCTTCTGGTCTCAGCTCCATGCCGAGAGCGGGACCGGCCAGTACCTCTTCGACTCCCTCGACGACATCACCCCGGGTGCCAGGCCGTCCGGCGCGTTCCGCCCGGCCACCGCGCTCGTCGAGGGCACGGTCGTCGGCGTGGAGCCGGGCATCGCCTACGCCTCGGGCGACGACTCGGTCACGCCGCGGGTCGTGCCCTACGACAGCGAGGAGGCGGCGATCCGCTGGGCCAGCGTGGTCATCAAGGTCGACAAGGTCCATGCGGGCAAGCTCGGCCGCGGCTTCGCCTCGGGCCAGATCCGGCTCAGGTTCGAGCAGCCCACCGGTACGACGCTCGACGGGCTCCGCGCGTCCCTCGGCACGGCCGGGCACGGCATGTTCTACGTCGACAGCGCCCTCAACCGAGCCAGGCGGCAGCCCGTATCACCGGCGGCCCAGGCATATCAGGCGGCCGTCCAGCTCCCGATCGGCCAGGGCGTGTTCATCGAGGAGAAGCCCGGCACGCCGCTGATCGCCCCGCTGACCGACAGCGAGCGTGCCGCCCAGCTCCTCGGTGGCGGCACGCAGCCGAGAAGCGCGGTGGCAGGCGCTACGACGCTGGCCCAGCTCCGTGTCCGCGCCCAGCGGTCAGCTTGCGAGACAGGCACGGCGACAGACCAGTCCGTCTGCTGACCCGCTTCCAGGAGGCGCCCATCCCGTCCCTCAATCGGCGACGAGCCGGGCTTGGTCGGCCTGCTCGCGCTGGCGCCGCAGCTCGTAGGTGCCCGGTGCGATGCCGGTGAAGGCATGTTCGGGGTGCGCGAGGTAGGCGGTCGCGCCCTCTGCGACGGTCAGCACCCCGAGCACCATTCCGCCGCCGAAGCGCTCCGGGGTGAAGAACACCTTGCCGGTGGCGAGCAGGAGGTGGGTGTTGGCCCCGGCCTGGCCGCGGACGATCGGGACACCGCTTTCGGGAACAGGGGTACGGGCCTGCTCCCGGTTGGCCGGTATGACGGCGACATCGCCCTGGAACTGCAGGCCGGAAAGGATGGGAATCTCGGCCTGCCGGTCGAGGTGCTCGTCGATGGTGACGCCGAAGATGGCGATGGCCTGTTCGATGGTGGGCATCTTCTCGGGCTCCTTTGCCGGTGGGCGGGGGTCAGGATCGTCGTTGTGCCGTGGCGTACTGCGCCGAAGTGAGGCCGTAGGTCCAGGCGGCGGCCTCAAGGGGGTCGGCGCAGTCGGCGGGGACGGTGAGGCCGAAGCGGCGGTGGGTGCCGTCCCGTTCGACGGTGCCGTTGGTGCACAGCAGGACCCGCACATGTGTGGTGAAGATGTCCGCGGGGACGTCGTGCAGGGTGAGGGTCTGGCCGGGGTTGCCGGGGTCGGGTACGGCGGGTCCGACCTGGGCGAGGCGGGCCTCGGCGATGAAGCGGTGCCAGCCGCGGCGTTCGATGGCGCAGCGGCGGATCTCGGCGTTGGGTTCGCGGAGGATCTCGTCGGCGGTGAGGGTGTCGTCGATGACGGCTTGGGTGACGTGGATACCGTGCCAGAAGTACAGCCCGAATCCGTCGGCCCAGCCAGCCGCGGGGCCGTCGGCGCGGTGCGGCCGGTGCGTGGCCCTGGCGCCCTCGCCGACCTGCTCGAGGTGCAGCTCGGCCGGGCGCGGACAGAGCATGACAAAGTCTAGGAAGGGCCACCACCACCAGCCGGCGGGCGCGGATCGCGCAGCGGTCTGCTCCGCGACGGGCGGCCACGACCGTTCCTCGTCGAGCGGCGGGACCGTGTCCGGCCCGAAGCGGCCGACCAGGGCCAGCCAGGTGTCGGACCGCTGGCCCGCCAGGTAGGCCTGCCACAGCCGGCGCACCTCGCCGCGGATCGTGTCCTGCCGCGGGCCGCTCACTGCCGCCTCCACCGCGGCTCGCACGGCCGCGTCCGACGCGTCGGCGACCGTGGCCAACGCGCCGCTGGGTACACTCCGGCTCTCCTCGCGGGCGGGCGTGACGTGCGCCGTGTCCCGCACCGCCGCGGCCTTCGCGGCCTTCATCGTCGCGGCGATCTCGACGTGCAGGGCGGTGGCCGCCGCGCCATGCACAGGATCGCTCACCGCGCCGTCGGCCGCGGCCTGGACCGCGGCGCGCACCGCGCGGCCGACGGTCTGACCGGCGGTGTCGTCCACCGCGCGGTAGACGGAGTCCAGGACGCGGCTGTTGCGGTGGCCGGTGCTCAGGCAGGCGGCGATCGGTGCGGCGAACGCGCCGACGAGCGGTGAGGACACCCATACGACCCGTTCCGGGAACGGGACCCCGATCTCCCGGTAACAGGCACGGGCGGCGGACTCCCACGCCCGCCTCTCGGCAGCGGTGTCGTCTCGGCCGCGCTCTGTCCGGGGCGTACGCGCCGCCTCCCGCTCGTCGGCCGGCGAACGGGCTGGACCCGGTGGATTCACAGGCGGAAACCTCCAGCTGAGGCGGCCCCTGACTTAGCCCGAGGACGCTGAGATGTACACCGTGCCGCGTGGAGTGTCCACGTCGGCGATCATGACTCGGCGCAGCACGATACCGGCCCGCTAGGACAATTTGTTGCTCTTTGTCGACTGCGTGCGTCGCTTTGACGGATTGGCTTGACACGTCGGCCGATCTCCGTACATTCGGACGGATGCAGGGGACCGAAGTCGAAGACGCGTTACGGGCTCATCCCGACGACCTCGCCTTGTGGCTGGCCTATAGCGACCGGCTGCTGGAGCAGGGCGACGCCAGAGGCACGCTGATCCGTCTTGAGCAGCGCCTGGCACGCACCCGCCCCGCTGATCGCCCGGCCGTGGAGGGTGAGATCGCGGACTTCATCGCGGAGCACGAGGGCGGATGGGACGACGCATTGCCGGCGACGGCGCGGGTGCTGGCGCGCCGGTACGGTTTCGCCTCCGAGGTGGCCGTCGAGTGGTCGGATGACGTCCGCGCTGTCCTGGAGCAGGTGCTGCGCGGCCGGTTCGTCACCACGCTGAGAATCACGCCGAACGGGACGGCCGATGACGAGGACTGGGACGACGATGAGGACTGGGACGACGAGGGGGAAGGCGGCCCGGGGGCCGAAAGTCCTGGGCGTCTGGACATGAAGGCACTCGACGGACTGGATGCCGGGCGACTCGTCGAACTCGACCTCTCCTATCTAGATCTTGGTCCCGACGGCGCCGAAATCCTCGCCACCTCGCTCCGCACGGATCGGCTGCGGGCGCTGCGACTGCGGTATTGCCGGGTCGGCGACGCCGGTCTGGCGGCCCTCGCGGCGTCCCCGCACCTGGGCGGACTACGCCGCCTGCACCTGCAACGCAACAGGGTGACCGCCGAGGGCGTGCGTTCCCTGCGTCGGTTTCCGCAGCTGACCGAGCTCGATCTGCGGTACAACGACCTCGGCGAGGCGGGAGCGGAGGCCCTGCTCGCCGCCCCGTTCGCCGGGTCCCTCGAGCGGCTGTGGTTGTACGACTCCGATGTAGGCCAGGACGGCGTGCGGAAACTGGCGCACGCCACGAATCTTCGGTCGGGGCTGCGCAGCTTGTGGAGGGCCATGTGAGCATCGAACTTCGGGATCGTTTCTTCATCCTGTCGACCCGGGAGGCACCCGCCGAGGAGGCCGCCCGGTATCGGGCGGAGGTGGACGCGACCGACGCCGAGCCGGCCGCGACTGTGGACGGACTGGACATCTCATGGCATCCGTCGGCTCGGTTCAAGGCGGTGCGGTTCATCGACGCCGAGCGAATCGACGAGCGGGTGCGGGAACTGTTCGCCCGGCCCAGCGCGGACGCACCGTATCTGGCGGCGGTGTTCGTGGATCCGCACGAGCTGTCGTTTCGCACGTTCGAGAACATCGTCCCGCTGGACCGCCTGTTCGAGGGCGTGCCGTTGGAGGCGGAGCCGGCCGGGTGGGCAGAGCACGCGGAGGGGGTGTTCTCGTTCTCGCTGCGGTTGCCGGCGGCCGCCCAGGCACGGTTGGCGCAGCTGGACGAGTTGAAGCTGTACGTGCCGCCGCTGAACGCCGTGTCCCGGGGTGGTGAACGATTCATCTTCCACTCGGCGCTGCTGGCCGAGGCGTTGACCGCGGCGGTGGCCGACGCGTTGCCACCGACGGTGGCGGAGGGGTTCTCGCACGTGAACCCGGTGTTCCGGTGCAACCGGTTCGAGCCCGGTGATGAGAACTTCCACCGGCATCGGGACACGCCGTACTACGACGCGTCGCGGCGGCACATCTCCCGGTACACGCTGCTGCTGTACCTGACCGGCGGTACGGGGTCGCCCGCCCTGGACCTGGTCGGCGGCGCCGCGCTCACTGAGATCGGCGCCTTCACGTGCGTGATCTTCGATCAGCGGTACGAGCACGAGGGCGCCCCCTACCGTGACGGCCGCAAGGTGTTCCTGCGTACCGAACTCATCTTCACCGCTGACGAGGTCACCGAGGCGCCGGAGATCGGTGAGCTGTTCAGCAAGGCCTGCTACCTGACCGGTGAGAGTGTGTTCGCGCCGGAGCTGGCCCGGCACGCCGACGCCTACTACAACCAGGTGGCGGCCGCCCACTGGAACGGCTGGGGGAGGGGCCCCACCCGCGAGACCTTCGTACACAAGGAGTTCCGCGGGGCGCACTTCGTGGCCAACGGCTACGACTTCTGGTTCGCCAAGACCGACGCGTTGTCGCTGGCGGAGTGCGCCGCGCTCACCCTTCTCGACTACTTCAACTGCAAGGTCGGCGACGCCGCGTTCCGGGCGCTCTGCCAGACAGAGGTGATCGAGTCCGACAACGCCGACTGGATCCCCGAGTTCCTGCGGGCCAGGCAGAACGGGTCCGCCATGACGCGGGTGGACAAGTCCGCGTTCTTCCCCGAGCCGGAGCGGCCCAACCGCGGGATCTGCTGCCCGTTCCACTCCTCCGGAGGCTACGACCCCACACGCCACGACGAGATCATCGAGCTCTACACCGACGCGCAGTCCTTCGCCAAGGCGCACATCATGCCCGCGCCGATCCTCATGCTCGGCGAGGACGTGGCCCTCGACCCGGACCAGTTCGTCATCCAGGACAACCTCATCCACGTGCTCGGCAAGGGCGCACTCCAGCCGGTGAACTTCGCCGCCTGCTGGAACGACGAATCCATCCCCGAGGACTATGTGGTCGTCGCGGCCAAGGTCGGCGTGGCGCAGTTCCTCGTCCCGCCCATCATCTACACCGAGTCCGCCGGCTGTTACCACCTCACGTTCGACTTCTTCCGCAACTCCTGGATGGTCGACCACCGGCGGGCCGTCATCCCCATCCCGAGGATCACCGAGGAGGACTGGGCCGACCCGGACGAGAGCCACGCCTGGCGACGCTCGGTGGATGACTCGCTCATCGACGATGAGCATCCGCTGCCGCCCAGCGACCTGTGGGACGACGAGGATGACGACTGGGATGACGAGGACGACTGAAGCGGCGAGGACCGACTGCCGCGACTGATCGCGAGCGGTTCCGACCGCGCTCGGTGCATGCTCGTACGCCCCGGAAAGTGCCGACTCCGTCTGGCATCTCCCATCGTTCGTCAGCCGGCGGGACGCCAGGTGGTGCCTTCGACCTGGACGGGAAACGGCGGAACGGTCGCCGACACATAGGTCAACCGCTCTTCACCGGTGTTGCGAATGGCGTGCTTCGTGCCCGGCGGGATACGGATCATCGTCCCGGGGGTCACCTCGGACTCTTCGTCGCCGACGAGCATGTGCCCGGTGCCGGCCATGACGACGTAGACCTGGGTGCTGTCCGGGTGGACGTGCTCATCCTGGCGGCTGCCGGGGTCGGCGTGGACGATCGTCACCGACATCGGCGTGTCTTCTCCGGGAAGGCCGAGCAACAGGTGCGAAATCTGGCCGTCACCTCTTTCGTTGCAAGGGACGTTTCCCACTCGACGAATGAACATCTCGGTCCCACCCTCTGTCCGCGGTCCGTCTCATGCTGTCCGCGATCGTAGATCGGACCTTGCTCAGGTGAGTGCGTCCAGGTGGTCTCCGGCGATGATGGCGCGCTTGACGCGGATGAGGTCCTTGGGCGCGTTCACGGCGACGGCGCCGACCAGGACGCCGTTCCTGGCGAAGGCGATCGCGAAGCGGTCCTCTTCGGGGGATCCCGCGACGATGCGTGAGGTGTCTGCCAGGTGGGGCAAGCCGGCGGTCTGGATGCGGGCGCCGTGGATGTGGGTGGCGAAGGAGGGCAGGTCGGCGTACGGCTTGGCGTTCTCACGGCCGGTCAGCAGGTTGAGGGCGGCGAGGGCGCCCTGGTCGTTGGCGTTGGCCCAGTGCTCGACACGGATGAGTTCGCCGCCGAACAGGGTGTGCGGCCAGCGGGCCACGTCGCCGGCCGCGACCACGTTGTCGGCGGCGAACAGGGTCTCGTCGCAGACGACGCCGTCATTCAGTGTAAGGCCGCTGCCCTCCAGCCAGCCGGTGTTCGGGGTGACGCCCGCGCCGGCGATGGTCAGGTCCGCTGAGAGCGTTCGGCCGCTGGTCAAGCGCACGCCGTCGGGCTCGAGGCCGGTGACGCGGGTGTCGCTGATCAGTTCGACGCCGTGGTCCTGGTGGTGGCGGGCGAGCCAGCGGGCCGCTTCGGTGCCCAGGACCTTGGCCATGGGGTACGGGGCGGCGTCGACGAGGGTGACGTTCAGGCCGAGCGTGCGGGCCGTGGAGGCGACCTCGCCGCCGATGAAGCCGCCGCCGATGACGACCACGCGCTGAGGGCCGGCGGCCAGTGCGGCGCGCAGCGTGAGGGCGTCTTCGAGGGTGCGCAGGGTGTGGACGCCGTCGGGGTGGTGGGGCAGGCGGCGGGGGCGGGCGCCGGTGGCGATGACCAGGCCGTCATAGCGGATCCGTGAGCCGTCGTCGAGGGTGAGGTGCTGGTCGGCGGCGTTCAGGCGTACTGCCTGGCGGCCCTTGAGCCACTCGTCGCCGAGGTCGTCGGCGCCGGGCAGGGTGATCTCGTCGTCGCCCCGCAGCATGCTCTTGGACAGGGGCGGGCGGTTGTAGGGCAGGTGGTGTTCGGCGCCGATCAGGGTGATGTCGCCGGTGAAGCCTTCTCGCCTGAGCGTCTGTACGGCGCGGAGCCCGGCCAGGGAGGCACCGACGACGGCGATGGTGTTCAAGGTTCCCATGGTCCCGGACTATACCGATGGGGGGTATATGGTGCAAAATACCCCTCGGGGGTTAAGTTCTCGGATATAAGAGGAGATGGCATGAGCAGTAGCACGTACAAGGTGAGCGGGATGACCTGCGGCGGATGCGCGGGCAAGGTGCAGACGGAGCTCGCCAAGGTGGACGGGGTCACCGGGGTCGAGGTCGACCTGACCAGTGGCACGGTCACCGTGGCCGGGTCCGCCGAGGAGGCCCTTCTCCGTGACGCCGTCGAAGAGGCGGGCTACGAGCTGACCGCCGTCTGACCGTCCCCTTGGATGAACGGATGCCTGCCGGGCGCCCGACTACGATGCTTATTAGTAGATTCGTGCGACTCAGCAGGTGTCCGTTCACCCGAAGGAGAGAAGGTGTGCGCATCGGAGGCGACTACTTCGGCTCGATCGGACGCGCGGCGGGTACCGGGGTCACCATCACCGGCAGTGGCTTCGGCGCCGGCTCTGCGGTCGGCTGCGGTACGGTGCTGTGCCCCCGGTTCGACGTCAGCAGCGACGGCACCCAGATCACCGCCTACGCGCCCGAGGGCGTCATCACCATCCTGGGCACCTCTCGTGAACGTGACCGTGCTGTCGGAGGGCTGCTCGTCCCCCGCGACCCCGGCGGACGAGTTCAGCTACAAGGTGTGACGCCGGCCGACGTCCGTGGTCCGTACGGCTGGCCGTACAGCATCTCGAACAGCAGCCGCGCCCGGTGCCGCCGCAGCACACTGTCATTCTGATAGGGCCGAAACCGACCAAGATCGTAACCAGCTACCGACAGGGACAAATAGCTCCATCAAGTCACGAAGGGACGGGATCGGCCACACCAGATCACCCGTGATCAGGAGACGCTACGGGCTGACACTCTTCACGGAGCTCGTCAGGTTGTCGAAGTCGTTGTTCGTCAGATCGCTGTCCGACGACCTCGGGGCGGCCGCGTAGCCGTAGGAACCCGCGCAGTTGGCGCTGTTGTAGAACTGAATCCGGCGGCTCGAAGGATTCCTCATGGAGCTGGCCTTGTTGTTCAGCGGTCCAGCATTGGCGCACCCACCGGAGGGGGAGGTGAAGAGGAAATCCTGTCGGGCACCGGCGTAGTCGTCGTGCTCGAACAGGCAGAAGCTGGCGCCTGCGCCGCAGCTGGCGAGCCGCTGGGCGTCGGCCTGCGCGGTGGCGCCCACTGCCATCAGGCTGGTCAGGGCCAGCGCCACGACACCGGCCCTGCGCACCGTCGTTCTTTTCATGGATGACCTCATTTTCGGCTGAGTGTAATTCGCCAAAGATCATGACAGGTGATCCCACAACGCGCCACCAGCCCAGTCGAACGGCAGCCGTAAGCCAGCTGCTGGAGCTTCATAGATCAATCGTGATGCACGATCGTTGCCGATGACAAACATGTGTTGGACTCATCGATCGCTCATCGCCGAGGCTGGGCGCATGACGACGACGAGACGACCACGCCAAGGCATCAGATGAAGCGATCGATCAGCGGCCTTGGTGCGATTCTCACCGCACTCGGACTGGCCATCGCCATGAGCGGTTCCGCCGGAGCGACGGTGCACCGGCGGCCCGGGAAATTCCCGACCTCGATTTCGTTGCCCGAGGGCTTCCAGCCCGAGGGCATCGCGATCGGCCCCGGCCCGTTCGCCTTCATCGGCTCCATGGCCGACGGCTCCATCTACCGCGCCGACCTGCGTACCGGACGCGGCGCGATCATCAGTCGCGGGCCCGGCACACCGGCCCTCGGGATGAAGATAGACCCGGGCGGACGGCTGTTCGTGGCAGGCGGCACGGGTGGTGACGCGCGAATCCTCGACTCCCACACCGGCCGGGTACTGGCCTCCTACCGACTGGCCACCGGCAAGGCGTTCGTCAACGACGTCATCCTCACCAACGGCGCCGCGTGGTTCACCGACTCCACCAACCCGGTGCTCTACAAGCTGCCGCTGCGCGGCCGACAGCTACCTGCCGCCGCGCAGCGGATCCCCCTCACCGGGGATCTGGTGTACGGCGACGGCTTCAACGCCAACGGCATCACGCCCACGCCCGACGGCCGGGGCCTGATCGTCGTCCAGTCGAACACCGGCCGACTGTTCCGCGTCGACTGGTCCGGCGCGGTCGCGTCGTACGGCGGGTGAGTGATCGCCGCTTCGACGTACCGGCGACCGTGGCAGCCTACGGTGCTCGCCTGTACCTCCCCAACGCCCGCTTCGACACCAAGCCCACCCCCGCCACCCCGTACACAGCCGTCGCCATCTCTGACCCTGAGCGGTGATTGACGTCGGGTGATCCCCTCGATCTCCGCCCGGGCGCCCAGCAGTAGCGCGGCGAGTCCTAGAAGCACGGCAAGCTGTACCGGTGATCTTCCACCTGGTCGTAGATCGCGCGTAACCACGGCTCACGAGCTGCCGGTAATCGTGCCAGCGTGCGGAGAAACACATCTACATCGGGTCGAAAGGGCCTCCACGGCAGCAGCGGTGGCGGATCGTCGCGGCGGACAATGTCGGGCATCCTTTCCGCCGCTGGGACAAGACGCCGATCGTCATTGAAGGCCATGTACATCCACACGTCAGTGGCCAGCGGCACCACCGTTCTCGCGCCGCACGGCCATGACTCACCGGTCTGCGGATGCCGCGGCACCAGGGCGATGTCCGCGATCGCGACGGACAGCCCAGGCCCAGCCAGGACGAGGTCCCGTGCCGATGGGCCCGGAGGGAGCAGGGTGTCGAGCGCCTTGCGAAACGCCTCGGCGACCGGTCCGTCAGGGACGGCGATCCGCTGGCCGCCGGAGACCGCCAGCAGGTGTGCCAACGCCGCCGCGACCGACGCCTCCCACCGTGGGCTCCACCACCCGGGCTGCTCAACGGGCGGCGTGTCCGGATAAGCCGCCCGCAGTTCCTCCCAGCCGACCAGCGTGCGAGCCCGGCCTTCGACGCTGACCGGACGCACGGCGCGTGGATCCAGCCACACCACCTGCCAGCGTCCGCAGTCGTCAATGCGGGTCGCCACGGCCAGCCCGCACTTCACGCACGCCAGGTTGGAACCGTTCCGTTCGTCCAGGCCGCAGCAGAGGCCGTCACACCGCTCCCGGATGAGGGCAGTTCCGCGGACATCACCCGGCGTGACCCCAACCATTCCCGGGGGCCCGTACGACAGGGAATACACCTGCAGGTACACGCCACGGGCTTCCGCCTCGTCCGCACCGACCTCGTCCCATACCCGCCACGGCGGTCCGGAGGGTTCGGATCGCACCGTGTAGGTTCCGGGCTCCAGAAGCGCGGGGAGCAGGTCATGGCCGTACTTCTGGTCGGCGTGGTCGGGAAGCGCGACCTGCGACACCCTCGCGGTCAAAACGGCACCGCACCCCGCACACACGAAAACGACCAAGCGCGCCTCCCACTCCTCAACGATTCGATCATGCTGCCGCAAACGATAGAGCTACGGGGGGCGAGCCGGGCGGCTGGTTCGGATTCCGCGCTCGGCCGAGATCGTCCTGCGGGCCACGCCGTAGAGCCACGCGATCTCGTGCCCAGCTCGGCCCGGTAGGTGTGGGCTGAGCCGAGTGTGATGTCGCTCACTTAAACGCCGTTCAAGATTGAACGTTGTTCAGGTTTGCTGCGACACTCCACGCATGCAGTTGAAGCGTGCGGACGTGGTGACCGGGGCCCTGGCCCTTCTCGACACCGACGGTCTCGACGGGCTGACCATGCGCAAGCTGGGCGCCCGGCTCGGAGTGCAGGCCGGCGGCATCTACTGGCACTTCAAGAACAAAGAGGCGCTGCTCGGCGCCATGGCCGACCGGATCGTCGGCGAGATCACCGAAACCCCGCTCACCCCCGGCCCCTGGGACGCGCAACTGGCGGAGATCGCTCACCGCACGCGCCGCGCCCTGCTCGCGCACCGTGACGGCGCCCGCGTGGTCGCCGGCACGTACGTGGTGGAGCCGAATACCGTGCGGGGCGGCCAGCAAGCCGCTCGAATCCTCACCGACGCGGGCTTCCCGCTCGACCGGGCCGGCTGGGTCATCTTCACGGCCATGTACTACGTGCTCGGTCACACGATCGAGGAGCAGGCCCAGCTCGCCGCCGGTGACTGGGAGCAGCGCGGAACGGGACTGGCCGACACGGAACTGCACCGCGCGATGGACGGCGTGATCAAGGCCGACCCCGAGGAGCGTTTCGCGTACGGCCTGGAGCTCTTTCTCGACGGCGTACGCCTGCGGCTCGCGGCGGCTCAAGACCAGGAGAAAGTATGACGAAGATAATCGGCACAGTCGCGGAATTACGCGAATACGTGAAACGGCCGCTGCGCGTCATCGCGGAGAAGGGCATCGACCACATCGACGCCGAGTCGCGGCGCTTCATCGAACTGAGCCCGTTCTTCCTGCTGGCGACCTCGGCAGAGGACGGAACCAGCGACGTCTCACCCCGCGGCGACCCACCGGGAAGCGTCCTGGTGCTCGACGACCGCACCCTGGCATTCGCCGACCGAAAAGGCAACCGCCGCCTGGACAGCCTCGAAAACATCCTCCAACGCCCGCACGTCGGAATGCTGTTCCTCGTGCCCGGATCGGGGGACACCGTGCGGGTCAACGGCCGCGCTCGAATAGTCGCCGAAGCTCCTTACCTGGAGAGGATGACCATCCAGGGAGTAACGCCCCAACTGGCGGTGGAGGTGCGCGTCGAGGAACTGTTCCTGCATTGCAGCCGGGCCTTTGTCCGCTCGTCGCTGTGGGATACGGACAGCTGGCCGGAGCGCGGAGAGGTGCCGAGCGCGGGGAAAATAGCCCGCAGCCAATCCGGACTGAAACTCCCGGCTGCGATGTTCGACGCCGTACTCAACCGCGCGGGCCGCGACCCGTACTGAGCCATTTCCGTGCGTTCGGCAGAGCAGGGCCGAAGCCCAGCGCGGACCCGATCACACGACGCCCCTTTCGCCAGGCGTTTCGGAAGGTCATCCTGATGCCGACGCAGCGGGGAGGGGTGGTTCCCGATGGGACTTGCCGGGTGGGCGCACCGGGTGGTGGTGCGGTCGCCGCGACTGCCCTTGCTGTGCGGTCTGCTCGGTGTTTCGGGTGCGGTCGGTGCGGTGCTGGCCGGGGCCTGGCCGGTGGTGGCGGCGGTGGCCGGGATGGCTGGAGGGGCGGGGCTGGCCGTGGCCGGGTTGCGTCTCGTGGTGGCGACGCAGCGGGTCGAGCTGGACCGGCTGGGTGAGCTGGTCGAGCGGCGGGCCGAGCAGGTGACGGCGCTCAGCCATGAGCTGCGTACCCCGCTCAGCATGATCAAGGGTGCTGTGGACCTGCTCGGCGAGGAGAGTCCGGGGCCGCTGACGCCGGCGCAGAAGCGGTTCATCGCGATCGTGGACCGGCAGTGCGCGCAGGTCATCAACCTGTGCGAGAGTCTGCTCACCCAGGCCAAGATCGAGGCGGGCCTCTTCACCCCGCGCCTGGAGCCGGTGGACGTCTCGGTGGTCGCCCGTGACGTGGTGACCGCCATGCGGCCGCTGTGCGCGGAGCGGGGGCAGCGGATCAGCCTGGACACTCCTCAGGTCACGCGGCCCATCCCGGCCGATCCGACGCTGACCGCTCAGGCGCTGACCAATTTGCTGTCGAACGCCAGCCGGTTCACCAGTATGGGTGGCAGCATCGACGTACGAGTGATGGCCATCGACACGGGGATCGCGGTGTACGTCACCGACGACGGCGCGGGAATGACCAAGGACCAGCGGCAGCGGCTGTTCCACCGGTTCGTCACGGGCCGGCCGCTGGCCGACGGGACCGGGCTGGGGCTGGTCATCACCAAGGCGATCGTCGAGCTGCACGGCGGGTCCATCATGGTGGACACCACCTCGATGCTCGGCACCACGTTCCTGTTCACCCTGCCGGCGCGGAAGGAGCCGCGGTGAGCACAGCGCTCGTCGTGGACGACGAACTGCAGATGACCATCATCGTGGAATTCGCCCTGGCCACCCAGGGCTTCACCGTCCACACCGCGCACGACGGCGCGACCGCCCTGAACATCCTGCGTACGTGCGAGGTCGACCTGGTGGTGCTCGACGTGCTCATGCCCGCACTCGACGGGCTCACGCTCTGTGAGCGGATCCGCGCCAGGTCCGACGTCCCGATCATGCTGCTCAGCGCACTCGGCCAGCAGGAGGACGTCATCGCCGGGCTGGAGCGGGGCGCGGACGACTACGTGACCAAGCCGTTCCACCCCCGTGAGCTCGCGCTGCGGGCGAAGGCGCTGGTCCGCCGCCGCCGGGGTGGGGAGGAGGCGGTGCTGCGGGTCGGCGACCTGGTCATCAACCTGGACCGGCACACGGTCACGATCTCCGGGCGGCGGCTGGAGCTGCCGTACACCGAGTTCAGGCTGCTCGCCCATCTCGCGGAGCATCGGGGCACCCCGCAACCGTGGCAGGCGCTCCTCCGCACGGTGTGGGGCGCCTCCGACGTGTGGGGTGGTCGCGACGTGGTCAAGACGGGGGTGTACCGGCTGCGGTCCCGGCTGGCCACGCTCGATGCCGCGCATTACGTGCAGACCGTGCGCAACGTCGGGTACCTCATGCCCGATCCGTAGGTGACGACGTCGTCACCAACGCTCACGGGCGCGTTACCGGGGCCTCCCGTCGCGCGGCTTACGTTCGGTGCACGGTAGCCCTCGGCCCACAAGAGGTGGTCGACCATGGTTCCTCGGTACCTTTCCCCATCCCTGCTCCTCGCCGGCGCGCTCGTGCTGTCAGGGTGCGCCCGCGCGGCCGGCACGGTGACCGCCGACACCGGCAAGGTCGTGGTCGTCTGCGGCGCCACGGAGGAGTGGTGCGCGGCGATGACGAGCGCGTTCACCGCCGCCACCGGCATCAAGTCCGAGTTCGTCCGCCTGTCCAGCGGCGAGACGCTGGCCAGGATCCAGGCCGGTAAGTCCGATCCCGAGTTCGACGTCTGGCACGGCGGCCCCGCCGACGGGTACGCCGCCACGGCCGGGCACGGCCTCCTGGAGAAATACGTCTCGCCGAACGCGGCCGTCATCCCCGGCAGGTACAAGGCCGGCGACGGCAGCTGGACCGGCGTGTACGTCGGCGTCCTGGGCTTCTGCGCCAACACCAAGGTGCTCGCGGAGAAGCGGTTGAAGGCTCCCGAGTCATGGCAGAGCCTGCTGGATCCGGCGCTCAAACAGGACGTCGGTATGGCGCATCCGTCCACGTCGGGCACCGCGTACACGACGCTGTGGACGCAGGTCGCGCTCCACAGCGGGAACGTCGACCAGGCGCTGGCGTACATGAAGCGGCTGCACCCCAACGTCCTGCAGTACAGCAAGTCCGGCGTCGCCCCCGCGCAGCAGGTCGCCAGGGGCGAGGTCGGCGTGGGCGTCGTCTTCTCCCATGACTGCGTGGCGACCATGGAGCAGGGATTCCCCGATCTGCGGGTCACCTTCCCCGCCGAAGGTACGGGCTATGAGGTGGGCGGGGTCGCGCTGATCAAGGGGGCGCACGATCCCGTCAGCGCGAAGAAGTACATCGACTGGGCGCTCACTCCGGCGGCCCAGGAGATCGGGCCGAGCGTGCGGTCGTACCAGGTGCCGACCAACCCGAGGGCCAAGCGGTCGGACAAGAGCGCCGACCTGGCGGCGCTGAAGCTGATCGACTACGACAGCACCGCCGCGGGGGAGCACAAGCTGGAGCTCACCCGGCGGTTCGACTCCGAGGTCGCGAAGGCGCCGCGGTCATGACGCGTCGGCGTCGCCGCGAGGCGAGCGTGCTGGTCGCGATCGTCGCCTGCGTCGCGCTGGTCCTGGTCGGCAGCGTCTTCCCGGTCGGCGCGGTGCTGGGGACCGCGCTGTCGCCGGAGGCCTGGCCGCGCTACGTGGAGTTCTTCACCTCCTCGGTCGACCTGCGGATCTTGTGGAACACGCTGGTCCTGGGCGTGCTGGTCGGCCTGGCCGGCACCGCGATCGGCTTCCTGTTCGCCTTCGTACAGGCCCGGCTGGACGTGCCGGGCAAGAAGGTACTGCACCTCATCGCGCTCATGCCGGTGGTGAGCCCGCCCTTCGCGGTGGCCACGGCCACCATCGTGCTGTTCGGCCGGCGCGGGCTGGTGACGCACGAGCTGTTCGGCCTCGAGTACGACATCTACGGGCTCGACGGGCTGGTGTTCGTCCTGTCGCTGTCGCTGTTCCCCGTCGCGTACCTGGGCCTGCTGGGCATGATGCGCAGCCTGGATCCGGCCATGGAAGAGGCCGCCATGACCCTCGGCGCCGCACGGTGGCGGGTCTTCCGCACGGTGATGCTGCCGCTGCTGGCGCCGGGGCTCGCCGGCCCGTTCCTGCTGCTGTTCGTGGAGGCCATCGCCGACCTGGCCAACCCGCTCGTCGTGAGCGGCGACTACACGGTGCTGGCCAGCCGCGCCTACCTGGCCGTCACCGGCGAGTACGACACCACCAGCGCCTCCGTCTACAGCCTGATCCTGTTGGTGCCCTCCATCGGGGTGTTCGTCGCGCAGCGGTACTGGCTGAGCCGCAAGGTCCGCACCACGGTCACCGGCAGGCCGTCCGGCACCGTGCATCTGATCACGACCTGGGCCCGCTGGCCCGTGCTGGCGCTGGCCGTGCTTGTCTCCCTGGTCATCGTGGCCCTCTATGGGACGGTGATCGTGGGCGGTGTCACGCGCGTGTTCGGCGTGGATCACTCGCTCACCTTCACCCACCTGCGTGAGGTGCTGTTCGGTGTGGGCCAGGAGGCGTTGACGGACACGACCCTGCTGGCCGCGATCGCCACCCCGATCGCGGGCGTCTTCGGCCTGCTCATCGCCTGGCTCGCGGTCCGGCAGTTGCCGCGCTCCGGCGGCTGGCTGGACTTCGCCGGCACGCTGGGCGTCGCCGTGCCGGGGACCGTGCTCGGCATCGGCTACCTGCTGGCCTACCGGCCCAGCCGCTACGTCGGGGACCTGGAGGTGCTGCCGGGCCTCGTGGGCGGGAGCGCGGTGGCCGGCGGAGCGGTCGCGATCGTGCTCGCGTACGTCGTCCGGTCCGTGCCGGCCGGGTTGCGTACGGGCACGGCGGCGCTGTCGCAGCTGGACCCGAGCCTGGAGGAGGCGTCGAAGGGCCTGGGCGCCGGGCCGTTGCGGACGTTCCGCACGATCACGCTGCCACTGATCCGGCCGGCCCTGCTGACCGGGCTCGGCTACGGCTTCGCGCGCTGCATGACCTCCCTGTCGACCATCATCCTGCTCGTCACCCCCGGCACGCACATCATCACGTCACAGATCCTCAGCGCCGCGAACACCGGCCGCTACGGCGTCGCCTTCGCCTACTGCACGGTGCTGACGGCGCTCGTACTTGCCGGTTTCGGGATCATCCGGCTGCTCGTCGGCCGCACCGCCACCCTTCACCGCGTCTCAGGAAGGTACGAACGATGACGGACGACACCCGGCGCGGCTGGCTCTGCCTCGACCAGCTGACCAAGGCGTTCACCACCCAAGGGAGGGAGCCGGTCGTCGCGGTCGACTCGGTCTCGCTCGACGTGGCGCCCGGTGAGTTCATCACGCTGCTCGGGCCCTCCGGCTGCGGCAAGACCACGACGTTGCGGATCGTGGCCGGCCTGGAGGAGGCGTCCAGCGGGCACGTACGGCTCGACGGCGACACCATCGACGACCTGCCGCCGCAGCGCCGCCCGATGGCCATGGTGTTCCAGAGCTACGCTCTGTTCCCCCATCTGACCGTGAGCGAGAACATCACCTATGGCCTGCGGACCCGCCGCCAAGGCAAGGACGAGACGGACTCCGCCCTCCGCATCGCGCTCACCAGCATGAACCTCGTCGGCCTGGAACACCGCAGCCCGCACGAGCTGTCCGGCGGGCAGCAACAGCGCGTGGCGCTCGCCCGCGCGCTCGTCGTCCAGCCCGAGGTGCTGCTGTTCGACGAGCCGCTGTCGAACCTGGACGCGAAGCTGCGCGGCGCCATGCGCGCCGAGATCCGCCGCATCCAGCGCCGGCTCGGCATCACCGGCCTGTACGTCACACACGACCAGGACGAGGCGATGACCATGTCCGACCGGGTCGTGGTCATGAACAAGGGCCGGATCGAGCAGGTCGCCAGTCCGGCCGACATCTATTTCCGGCCGGCGACCGTGTTCGTGGCGGACTTCATCGGCCGGGCCAACTTCATCGAGGTCGTCCCGGCGCGTGTCGAGGCGGGCAGCGCGGCGGTCACCGCGCTGGGGCGGGACCTGACGGTCGCGGCCCACCCCGAGGTGCGGGCGAACGCCGCCACCTACCTCATGGTCCGGCCGGAGACCCTCTCGCTCACCGCGGCGCCGGAGGGCGGGATCGGCTCCGTGCTGCGGGCCACGTTCCACGGGCACAGCGTGGACTACGAGGTCGAGACCGGCGCCGGCACATTGGCGGTGACCGTACCGGGACCCGACCCGCAGTGCCTGCTGGCCGAGGGCACGAACGTGACCGTGGGGATCGATCCGGCGCGGGCGTACGCGCTGGTCAAGTCCTGATCTCCGGTGACCGATGGAACGGGATGGAACGCCTATCGGGCGTGGCCCATCAATCGAACCACGGGGAGATCCCATGACGTACCTGACGAAGAAACTGCTGGTCGCGCTGGCTGCCGCGACGCTGGCCGGTTCCGGCGTCGTCGCCGGCGCCGCCGTCACCGCGCTGCCCGCCTTCGCCAACGCCCAGATCGGCGCGCTGTTCGACGGATTCGCCAAGAACCTCGACGAGGACATCGCGCTCGCCGACGCCGAGGCCGCCGCCAGGCAGAACGCGCTCAACAATGGGTTCACGGAGTGCTCGGTGTTCGAGTCGGTGGTCTCCCAAAACGCGAAAACGCATGTGTTCTTCGCGCTGGTCACGGTCCGCTGCGAGGACGTGTCCAAGTAGGGCGCCGGCTGGGGTGAGGTAAGAACGCGCCGCGCTGATCTCGCTTCCGGGGCAGCGCGGCGCGGTGTTCAGACGCTGCGCAGGACCGAGACGACGATGCCCAGCACCGCGGCGTCGTCGCCGTCGATGATGTCGTAGGCGGGATTGCGCGGTTCGAGATGGACGTGTCCGTCGCGTCGGCGATACACCTTGACGGTGGCCTCACCGTCGATCATCGCGGCGACGATCTGGCCTGAGTGCGCCTCGGGTTGCTGCCGTACCACGACGATGTCGCCGTCGCAGATCGCGGCCTCGATCATCGAGTCGCCCCGTACGCGGAGGCCGAACAGATTGCCGCGGCCGGTGAGCTCGCGGGGCAGGGTCAGCGTGCCGCCCAGGTGCTCGTCGGCTGGGATGGGACTGCCCGCGGCGATGTCTCCGACCACGGGCACGGTCACCACGTCAGCGGCCGGTTCGGGTGCCGAGGCCCGCAGGAACAGCCGCACGTCGATCGGCCGGGTCATCGTCGTGCTCCGGCGGAGGAATCCCTTCTCCTCCAGGCTCTTCAGGTGTTTCGACACCGACGAGGACGACCGCAGCCCGACCGCGCGGCCGATCTCGCGGGTGCTCGGTGGGTACCCGTACCTGACCACCCAGTCTCGGATCGTGGCCAGGATCCGCTGCTGGCGCGGCGGCAGGGCCGAGAAGTCCAGGTACTCGAACGCGTCAGTATCGTCGTAGGTGGTCACGTGCGAAATGCTAAGGGCGCCGGCACCCACCGCGGAGAGGTCCAGGCCCGGCGAGTCAGCAGCCGTCTATCAGATCCAGCCCTGCTGTTTGGCGAGCAGCGCGGCCTGGAAGCGGTTCGCGGCGCCGAGCCGGTCGAACAGGTCGGCCACGTGCCGCCGGTAGGTCCGCAGGCTCACGCCCATCTCCCTGGCCGCGATCTCGTCCTTGTCGACGCTGGACAGCAGGTGCAGCACCTGCCGCTCTCTGGGGGTGAGGCTGGAGGCGGGGTGGGGTTCGAGGTCCACCGCGTGCGTCCACACCCGCTCGAACAGGTCCACCATCGTCGCGACGGCCCCCGCCTGGGAGATCATCAGGGCGCTCTGGGCGCAGTCGTCCGGCGTGGTGGGGACGAAGGCCACCGAACGGTCCACGATCACCATCTGCTGCCCGGCGTCGTCGACGAGCCGATGGTGGTCGCCGGCCCGATGCAGCGTGAGGCTGTACTCCATCAGCTCCGGGTCGGCCAGGCTCTTCCGGGAGATGATGGTGCGCCACCGGACGCCCTCGCCGAGCCGGTGAAGGTAGGCGGGCAGCATGTCCGGGCGGGGACGCCGCCGATCGGACTGCACGGTCAGCACCTCTCGCGCGTCGAGCGCCAGGGACCAGATCCGCTCGTCGATCTGGTCGATGCCGTCGATCCGCTCGATCGTGACCGTACGGTCGGGCCCGTGGCGTTGCGCGCTCAGCAGGTGCAGCGCCTTCCAGGCGTCCGCGATGCGGCGCTGCTCCGCGCTCGTCTCCAGCAGGCGTCGCCTGATCAGGCGGTCGATCCCGATCTCCGGGTCGACGGCGACGGGCCGGCCGTCCGGCTCCAGCCGTACGAGTTCCAGCGCCACCAGCCGCTCCAGCGCCGCGCTTGTGCCCACCAGGTCGGGGCTCGCCTCATCGCCGCATAAGAGGGCGCGGTACACGGTCTCGTCGAGCGCGGTCAATCCGAGACTACTGAGGCTCATGTGGGCTCCGAATAGTGCAACAGGGGCCGACGCGGTATGCCTGCGGATTGGCAGCAAACTGCACAGTCATGCAGTTTGCTGTCAGTCCCGCATGCTTACGCCCGTTGATCGTCAGTCGTTATTGTCCTGCTGTCGGCAGGGATGATCACCCATATCGCCTATGTCGGCTATCACCGGCAACCCCACCAGCCGGTCCGCACCAAGAGGAGGACCTCTATGTTCCGCGCTCTCAACAGGATGAGTGACCGTCTGCTCGGCAGGTTCCTGCCCTCCGCCACCGCCGAGGCCGATGTGTGCTTCTGGCACCCCTCCGGCTTCAGGTGCTGCATCATCGCCGGCAAGACGTACTGCGGCGTCTGAGCCAGAGCCGACGCAAAACCCACCGAAGAGGAGGACCTCTATGTTCCGTGCTCTCAACAGGATGAGTGACCGTCTGCTCGACCGGCTCCTGCCCTCCACCACCGCCCGAGCCGAACCCTGCTGGTGGGACCCCATCCTCCGCATGACGTGCTGCCTCTACTCCGGTACCAAGTACTGCCACCTGTGACGGTGGATGCCCAGGTTTGAGCATCACTGATGGCAGAGGGAGCACGGCGCCGGCCGGACGGGTCCTTGGCTAGCGCCGTGCTCCTGGCATTTCTCCGTGGGATCGCAGCTGCGCTCCGCTGAACCGTAAAGGACGCTGATGTCCTACCTCATGGCGGACTCCACGCTCAGGCGGGTCCGGGTCGCCGCGGCCCTCGCCTGGACGGCCCATCCGGCGGCGACCGTCGCCGCGGCGGTCCTGGGCGTCTTCGCCGGCGCGGCGCCGGTCGCGACCGCCTGGCTGACGAAGCTGGTGCTCGACGCGCTGGCCAGGGGCGAGGGTGCCGCCGCCCTGGTGCCGCTGGGCGGCGGCCTCGCCCTGGCGGGCCTGGCGGTCATCGTGCTGCCGCACGTGTCGGTGTACGTACAGGCGCTACTGCGTAGATCGCTGCGCCTGCTCATCTACGACCGGCTGTTCCGGGCCGTCAACCGCCATCCGGGACTCAGCCGTTTCGAGAACCCGGCCTTCCACGACACCCTCCGGCTGGCGTACGAGTCGAGCCACAACGCACCGGACCGGCTGGTCGTCGGCGCGCTGGCGATCGGCCAGGCACTCATCACCTTGTCGGGGTTTGTCGTCACGCTGTTCGCCGTCAGCCCGCTCATGGTGGCCGTCATCGTCGTCGCCGCGCTGCCCTCGGTACGCGTCCAGCTCATGCTCAGCCGGGAGCGGGCCGAGGTGATGTGGCAGATAACCCCCGCCATGCGCCGCCAGGTGTTCTTCGGCGACCTGCTCACCAGGCCGGAGGCGGCCAAGGAGGTGCGGCTGTTCGGCCTGGGCGACTACCTGCGCACGCGGATGCTCGACGAGGTGAGCGGCGTCAACCGCGCCGAACGGGACGTCGATCGCCGCACACTGCGCAGCCAGGGCATGATGGCGCTGCTCGGCAGCGTCGTGGCGGCCGGAGGGCTGCTGTGGGCCATCCTCAGCGCCGCCTCCGGAGGCATCACGGTGGGCGACGTGACGGTGTTCGTCGCGGCCGTGGCCGGGGTGCAGATGGCGCTGACGGCGATCGTCAGCCAGTGGGCGGACGCCCACAACGCCCTGCTGATGTTCGGCCACTACACGGCCGTGACCGACGCCGAGCCCGACCTGCCCGTTCCGGCCGAACCCACCCCGCTGCCCGGGTTGCGCGACGGGATCGAACTGCGCGACGTGTGGTTCCGCTACAGCGAGGAGCACCCCTGGATCCTGCGCGGGGTGGACCTGTTCATCCCGTCCGGGCATACGGTCGCCCTCGTCGGGGTGAACGGTGCGGGCAAGAGCACGCTGGTCAAACTGCTGTGCCGGCTGTACGACCCGGTCCGGGGGCAGATCAGCTGGGACGGGGTGGACCTGCGCGACGCGAGCCCGGACGAGCTGCGCGGGCGGATCGGCGCGGTGTTCCAGGACTACATGGACTACGACCTCACCGCCGCCGAGAACATCAAGCTGGGCGACCTGACCGCCGCCGACGACCATGACCGCGTCCACGACTCGGCCCGCCAGGCGGGCGTCCACGAGGCGATCACCGCACTGCCGCGCGGGTACGACACCATGCTCAGCCGCGTCTTCGGCGACCGCGACGACCAGGCCGGGGTCGCCCTGTCCGGCGGGCAGTGGCAGCGCCTGGCCCTGGCCCGCGCCTTCATGCGGTGGCGCCAGGACCTGCTCATCCTGGACGAGCCCAGCTCGGGTCTGGACGCCGAGGCGGAGCACGAGGTGCACAGCAGCCTGCGGCGCTACCGCGGCGACCGGACGAGCGTGCTCATCTCGCACCGGCTCGGCACCGTACGGGACGCCGATCTCATCGTGGTGCTCAGCGACGGGCGGATCGTCGAACGCGGCACGCACGACGAGCTCATGGCGGCGGGCGGCGAGTACGCCCGCCTGTTCACCCTGCAGTCCAGCGGCTACGAGCGCGGCTCCGCGTCAGGGGACGACGGGCCTGGGTATGACGGGTCCGAGGACGACGGGTCTGGGGACGACGGGCCCGAGGACAGCCTCCGCACGGCCACGCCCAGCACCCGGTCGGCCGGCAGGTAGCCCCACATCCGGGAATCGGCGCTCGACGTGCCGTCTCCCACGACGACGAGCGCGCCCTCGGGAACGGCCGCACCCGGCTCCGCCCGCGCGGCCGCCGCCACCTCGGCCGGCACCGGGTCGCCCGCCAGCGCGGCCACCCGCTTGATGACCCAGGCCGCGGCCTGGGGAGCGGGCAGCGGACCCGTGCTCCACCCGGTGCGTCCCGCCGGCTCGAACACCACCACTTCGCCGCGCCCCACCTCGCGCGCGGCAGCGCGGCGGACCAGCACCCGATCACCCGGACGGTACGTCGGCCACATGCTCATACCGCTCACCTGGACGACGACGAACCGGCGCCGGGCGACGACGACCGCCGCGGCCAGGACGGCGACGAGTGCCGCCACGAGGATGAGCGCGTACCACACGAGCCCCACTCTAGGCGAAAACGATCAATACCCGGCGGCTTAATGCCGTTGAACCAAGCCGTTCACCTCCTCGAAACCCAAGGTGGGCGCGTGCTGGGTAGAGTCCCGCCATCCTCGACAACGTTGACCCATTCATCGGCACAGCGGCGACCGACCTGCCCAGGGCACGCGGTCTGGCCGCCACTTGGTGGTGGCCGAAACCGCAGGTCGGCAACACCCACCCGGGTGCCACGTCACCACTGGGCATGGTGTCGGCCTGCGCCTACTCCGGCGCCTACCCCACCGGCTACGGGCGCTACACGAAGAACACCGAGGGCGTGCCCGAGGAGATGTTCGAGCGGCTGCAGGCGTCCGGGTTCACCCATTTCCAGCAATCCGGTACGGGCGCGATCCGCAAGTACTACAACTACGTGCGCGTCACCCCGATGGTGCAGCCGCTGGACATGCTGGGGGAGGCGTGGCCGCTGCACGACGAGGTGGCGGAGGCGGGCTACTACGCGGCCACCCTGGACACCGGGGTCCGCTGTGAGCTCACCGTGGGCCCCAAGGCCGCGGTGCATCGCTACACGTTCCCGCAGCACAGCAGCGCCCGTGTGGTGGTCGACCTGTCCTGCGGGGGCCTGGCCATCGAGCTCGGCCGCACCGTGCCGTTGCGGGCACAGGTGGAGAGCATGGGCCACGGCCGGGCCCAGGGCACGGTGGTGATGGAGGGCGTCCCGCTGTCGGTGTACGTGGAGGTCGACAGCCCGGGCTGGCGGCAGATGCTCTGGTACGACCGGCGGCTCATCGACGGCGGCACCCGCCTGGACTTCGACAGCATCCGGCACACCACGCTGCGGCCCTTCGGCCTGCTCTTCATGGGCCCGGCCGCATCGGGGCAGACCATCGAGGTGCGGCTCGGGTTCTCGCTGCGCGGGTGCGACCAGGCGCGCCAGAACCTGGAGCGCGAGTGCGGGCACGCCCAGCCGGCGTTCGACGCGGTACGTTCCCGGACCCGGGCCCGCTGGCGCGAGCACCTTGACCACGTCCAGGTCGAGGGTGGCACGCCGGCCCGCCGCACCGTGCTTGCGACGGCGCTCTACCATGCGCTGATCAAGCCCTGCTTCGCCGACGACGAAAGCCCGTTCTGGCCGACCCCCGGACCGTTCGCGTTCGACGTGTGCACCATGTGGGACATCTACAAGACACAGCTGCCGCTGCTCGCGGCCATCGCCCCGGACCGGGCCGCGGACCTGCTGGAGTCGCTGATCCGGGTCTGCGAGGAAGAGGGCAATTTCCCCATCGGCTACCGGATGGCTCGCGGCGCCGACCGGTTCTTCCGCCAGGCCAGCGCGCTCGTCCACACCGCGCTGGCGGACGCCCACGCTCTCGGCCGGACCGGCCTGGACTGGAACTGGGCGCTCGTGCACATGGTCGGCGACCTGCATCGTCTGTACGGCGAGGACTTCTTCGAGCACGGAGTGGTGCACCCGATCACGCACACCCTCGACCTCGCCTACGCCCACCACTGCACGGCCCAGGTCGCCCGGGCGCTGAACGACCGGGGCCTGGCCGACGATCTGGAGGAGCGCGGCCGCCAGTGGTCCAACGCCTTCGACCCGGGCACGGGGCTGCTGCGCGACTCGGAGTTCTACGAGGGCGGCAAGTGGAATTACTCCTTCCGGCTGCTGCACGACATGGCCGCGAGGATCGCCCTGGCCGGCGGCGACGGGGCCTTCATCGACAAGCTGGACAGGTTCTTCGGTTTCGGGGCCGCACCGGTGACGCAGCCCGGCCGGCGCCCGCGGGCGGCGGAGATCAGGGCCGGATACGCCCTGAACCGGTTCGAGGGGTTGAACAACGAGCCCGACATGGAGACGCCGTGGGCCTACCACTACGCGGGCCGTCCCGACCGCACCGCCCAGGTGGTGCACGCGGCGCTGACCTGGCAGTTCGGCACCGGACCCGGCGGGCTGCCGGGTAACGACGACTCCGGCGGACTGAGCTCGTGGTACGTCTGGGCGTCGCTGGGGCTGTTCCCGATCGCCGGCCAGAACCTGTTCCTGGTCAACGCGCCCGCCTTCCCCCGGGCCGTGCTCCGGGCCGGCGGCAACGAGTTCGTCATCGAGACCAGTGGGCACCGCGAGACGCCGATCGGCGTCGACGGCATCGATCGTGACCCACCGGCGCAGTACGTCCAGTCCGCGACCCTCAACGGCGAGCCCCTGCACGCCACGCACCTGAGCGCCGCCACCGTGCACCGCGGCGGCCTGCTGCACCTGCGGCTGGGCCCGGAGCCGTCGGCGTGGGGGCGGGGGATCCGCCCGCCGTCCCTGTCAGATCCGGTCAGATAGGAAGCACGATGATCCACCCCCGTCGCCGTCTCGTCATCGTGGTCCGGGCCGACCCGGTCATCTGTGGTCACTCCGGCGAGGCCCGTAACCTCGCCGAAGTGGCGCTGACCCGCGGGTTCGACGAGGTACGGCTGCTGACCTGGCCCATTCCGGCACTGCGGGCGGCCGGGCTGCCGCTCAAGCCGCTGGACCGGCTGCTGCCGTACAGCGCCGGGATCACCGTGGAGCGGCCGGAGGCGGTGGGGGACTACCGGGTGCCGGACGGGCGTCACCTGGCCGGACTCACCGGCCGCCTCGTCGAGCTGCTCGCCGAGCCGGTGCCCACGACCTGCCTGTCCATGTACCTCGTTCCGCACACCGCGGTGGTCATCGACGCGGTCGCGGCGGCGCGCGCGGCCGGATTCGCGCCCGACGTGCACACGGTGGCGAAAGCGGTCGGCTCCGACGTGACCAACGTGATCCGGTCGTGCCTGCGGGACGGCCGGTTCGGCGCGGCGACCGTGCTGTTCACCACGTTCCTGGCCAACGACGAGGTCGTCGCGGTCTCCGAGTACACCCGTGAGGAGATCGTCGCCTCGGCCGAGCAGGTGGACGCCTACTGCGGCACCAAATTCGCCGAAGAGTGCCGGCGCCGGGTGACCGTCAGCTACCCGCCGATCGACTCCGCCGCCTTTCTCGACCGGGATCCGGCGCGTGTGGACGCCGCACTCGCGCGGCGCGGTCTGGAGCGTGACGGGTACATCCTGTTCCTGTCCCGGGTGACGCGGGCCAAGGGGATCCACGACCTGGTGATGGCCTTCGACCGGATGCGCTGCCGGTCGCGGGTGAAGCTGGTCGTCGCCGGCACCGGGCCCGCGCTGGAGGAGGTGCGGGCGATGGCCAAGGAGGACGACCGGGTGGTCTTCCTCACCGATGTCGACGACCACGAGAAGTCGCTGCTCATGCGCGGCTGCGCGGCCTACGCCCTGCCCACCAAGCCCGAGCCCGACTTCGTCGAGACGTTCGGCATCGCCCTGGCCGAGAAGATGCTGGCGGGTGGTGGACCGATCATCACCACCGACACGGGCGGGACCCTTGAGGCGGTCGGCGACACCGCCGTCATCGTCGAGCCCGAGGACATCACCGGCCTGGCCGCGGCCGTGGACCGGGTGGTCCTGGACATGTCCGCCGCCGAGCGGCAGGACCTGGAGCTCCGCGCCCGCGCCCGCGCGATGGCCTTCGACCGGGCCGCGGTGTTCGACGGGCTCTTCCCGCAGGCGGCGCCCGCCGTCTACCGCCACACCGCCTGACGCTGGTCCGGGCTGACGCTAGTCCAGGTCCAGGTCCGAGCCGCCGAACCTGTCCCGTAGGAAGCGGCCCTGGTCACGCAGCGCCTGCTCGTCCCCGCGGTGAATGGCGTCGGCGACCTTGCGTAGCTGCGCGTCGAGGAGGGCGAGCTGGGCCAGCAGCTCCTCGTGCGCGCTCCGCTCGCGGTCCACCCTCCTGGTCAGCGCGTACCCCCGGGGCAGGTTCGCGTACGCCTCCAGGCTGGCGGGCAGGTAGCTGCGGATCGTCTGCGACACGACGTGCAGCTGGTCCGGTGAGGAGGCCAGCTGCTCGGCCCGCCCCAGCACACCCCTGATGACCTCGGCCAGCGCGGCCACGGCCGCGTGCACGTCGCCGGGGAAGCGGCGGTCGATCCGGCCCAGCAGCGCGTCGAGGTCGGCCCGCAGCCCCGCCGTCTCCACCTCCGCGTGCGAGATCGTCAGCCGCACCCGGTCCGGCGGCGCGAGCAGGGCGCCCACCCCGTACAACGCCGCCACGACCACCGGCCAGAACGCCCCCGCCAGCCCCAGGAAGTGCGCGGCGAGGCCGAGCAGCGCCAGCACGGAGCCGACGATGTTCCTGGTCGAGCCCAGGTACCGCAGCACCCGGTCACTGATACCCACGGATCTCCTTGAAGGCGCTGCTCAGCGAGCTGGACCGCGCGTCGAACACGGCCCCGCCGGTCAGCGTCGCGATCTTGCGCATCTCCTCGACGTCGCTCTCCCCGAACAGCACCACGAACGTCGGCGTGTGCCGCCGGGCCTCGGGCAGCAGCCGGTAGTGCGTCGCGAAGTCGTCGTAACCGGAGCCGTCGGTGTTCTCGCCGTCGGTCATCAGCACGATCGAGGAGTAGTGGCCGGGCAGGGCGGGCCGGTCGTAGGCGGCCGTGAGGCTGTCGTAGATCGCGGTGCCGCCGGACGCGTCCAGCCCTTCGGCGAACCGCTTGATCTGCGCCAGCACCGGCGCCGGGTCGCGTTCGGGGACGGTGAACGGCACCGGCGTGCCCGCCTGGCCGTTGAACGGGATCATCGTCACCGTCTCCCGGTTGCGGAAGCGGGAGAACGTTCCGGAGGCGGAGGTGTCCGCGCCGGTCAGCGCGATCAGCGCCTGCCGCAGCGCCTGGATGCGGTCGCCGTCCATCGAGCCGGAGGTGTCCAGCACGAACAGCGCCTCCGCCGGTACGCGCACCTGGTCGAGATAGGTGGCGATCAGCTCGTCCGCGGTGCGGCGCTGGTTCGGGAACGGCAGCTCGATGAGCTGCGCCGAGCCGAACCGCGGATCCAGCGCGACGCCGGGCACGATCGGCCGCCGGTGCGTGCCCGTCATGATCTCCTTCTGCACGGCCGGCGTACGCAGCCAGGCGGCCAGCTTGCCGTACAGCTCCTTCTTCTCCTCGGGGGTGGAGGCGAGCAGCGTGAGCGGATAGTCCGCGCTGACCACGCCGTCACCGGGATAGACGAGGGTGAGCGGGTCGCGCAGGCCGAGCAGGACCGACTCGTAGTTCACCATGCCGTCGACGCGGGGGTCGCGGGCGTAGGCGTCGGCCAGCCAGCCCGACGAGCCGGCCGTCAGCCGCTGCGCCGAGAAGAAGTCCTTCAGTTTGGGCGTCACCGTGCTGACCTGCTCGGCGCTGAGCGCCCCGTCCGCGTCGGACAGCGCGGCCGCCACCCCCACCAGCGCGGAGAATCCGGAGTTGGAGGAGGCCGGGTTCGTCATGCCGAAGCTGAACCGCCCGCCCTTGGCCGCCGCCGCGATGTCCGTCCACGAGACCGGCCCCCGATCCCAGCCCAGCTCCTTGGCCTTGGCCGGCTTGAGCCCCAGCACGACGGGAGAGGCCATGATCTTGGTCTGGGTGGACAGCTTGGCCGGGGCGCCGTCGATCAGCGACAGGTAGCGGTTGGAGGAGAACCAGATCGCGTCGAACCGGCTGTCGGCGCGGCCGCTCGCGACCTGCTCGGCGCCGTCGAGCGTGCCGGTGTACGTCAGCCGCACCCGCACCCCGATCTCGTCGGCGGCCCGGCCGAGCAGCGGTTCGAGGTCCTTGATCTCGCTGCCCGCCAGCACCCGCAGCACGTCGGGCCCGTCGGCGGAGTCGTCGTCTCCCGCCGAGCAGCCGGCGGCCAGCAGGGCCGCCGCCAGCACGACGGCCGTGAGCGTCCTTCTCATTGGGCGGACTCCTGGGCCCGCTCCAGGTACGTCCTGGCGTGCGCCAGCTCGGCGCCCAGGCTGTCGACGGTGGCCGCCATGTTGTCCACGGCCTGGGCCCGGAACGTGTCGATCAGGTCCATGGTCGCGTACACGTTGTCGAACGCCTTGCGCAGCGTGTCCAGGTCGACGGTCGTCGAGGCCGCCTGGTTCTGGATCTCCCCGGCCTGGGTGCGCAGCATCTCACTGGTGGCCAGGATCAGGTCGCTCGTGGTCGCGTTCAGCGCGGTGATCTGGTCGAGCACCAGCTTTTGGTTGGCCAGCGCCTGCGCCACCGTCACCGCCGTCCGCAGCGCGGCGACCGTCGTCGTGGTCGCCCGGTCCACGCCCTTGCTGAGCTCCAGGTTGTTCTTGCGGACCAGGTCGAGTGCCAGGTAACCCTGCGCTGAGACGGCCAGCTGGGTGAGGAGGTCCTGGTGCTTCTGCCGTACGGCGAACAGCGCGTCGGAGCGCAGCGCCGTGGCCCGCTGCTCGTCGGCCAGCGCGATGCGTTCCTCTAGGGCGGCGTCGATCGCCTTGGCCATGACCGCGTACTCCTGCAGTCGGGTCATCGCCTCCCACAGGTTCGCCTTCTCGCCCTCGATGGCGGCGTTGTCGCGCAGCAGCTCGTCCTGGCCGGACTTGAGCGCGCGGATGATGTCGTCGATGTGCTGCTGCGCCGAGTGGTACTTGGCGAAGTAGTCGCGCAGCCGGTCACCGAACGGGATGAGCCCGAGTAACCTGCGCGTCCCGCTCGCGGCCTGCTTGGGGTCCAGATCCACGATGGTGCGGCGGAGCGCGACGAGCCGGTCGGCCACTCTGGCCTGGGCGTCGGCGCCCTCGCCCCGCGACGCGCTCAGCGCCGCGACCGGCCGCTTGAGCATGCGGTTGGCCACCTGCGAGGCGGACCTGATCTCGGTGTCGCCCATCGAGGAGATGTCGTGCACCTTGCGGGCGAACTCCGGCGAGCGCGGGTCGAGCCCGTCCAGCTCGCCGGCGAAGTCCTGGGCCTTGGCGGCCAGCTCGCCGGCGCGTTCGCCGGACAGCGGCAGCGTGGTGGCCGCGGTCTCGACCGGTACCGGCGTGACCGGCGCGGGTGGCGTGAGCACCAGATCGGACACGTGGGGGATCTCCTTGCTCAAGGTCGGAAGGTCTGGCTACGGGCGGGACGCGGCGTCGACCGTGGTGATCAGCTTGTCCAGGCGCTCGTAGGTGGGCGGCTCGACGACGTCCACCAGCTCGGCCGCCCGCGCCCCGGTCTTGGCGACCTGGTCGGCGAAGGCGCGGGGGTTCGTCGTGCGGAAGCCGTGCGCGGCGGCCAGCGCGAGGAGTTCGGGGTCCTCGGTGAGCAGCCGGCCCACCCGCGTCCCCGGCTCGGCCAGCGGGACCAGGGTGTGCTTGCTGAGCACGGTCGGCGAGGGATAGACCAGCCGCATCTCCGGCTTGATCGCCCCGTCTGCGGCGAAGACGTGTGACAGGTACTGCGCCTCGTAGACGACCAGCATCGGCGTCTTGCCCGCGCCGAGCGCCAGATAGTCGTCGAACGAGGCCTCGCTCGTGGTCTCGGAGAAGCCTTGGTCGAGCACGACCGGCGCGACGATGGGCGCGATCTTGGCGATCTGGGCGTCGGAGCTGATCACGTCCTCGCCATTGGCGACGTAGCCGAGCGCCGACAGGTACATCGCGGCGCTGTTCGACGTACGAATGTCAGTGGTGGTAAGCAGTACACGCTTTCGCGCTTTATAAAGTGAATTACCGGGAATCTGATCCCACCGAGTGCCTTTTGCTACTAACTCTAGATATTTCTTTATATCGAGGGTTTGGTAGCCCTTGCCGGAATCGGTGAGCACCCCCACCTTGGCCAGGAGCCCGGCGATCGGCTCGAAGGTGGCCACCGCCATCGGCGAGTAGAACGGCGAGAACGTCGTGGTGGCTTGACGATCGTGCTTGATCTTCTCCGCCGCCGGGACGCTGGAGGGGAAGGCGAAGGCGTAGCGGCTCAGATCCACGTCGGTGACGATCTGCCGCGACCCGGCGGTGTCCACCTCGACCTGTAACCCGTGCTTGGCGAAGGCCGCCTTGACCCGCGGATCGTCGAAGAACGGCCGCTTCTCCGAGCCGATGACCCCCCGCACCACGGTGACCCCGGGCCCCTGGTTCCCGATGATGATCGCGACCACCACCACCCCGGCGAGAACGGCGGCCAGAGCCACGCCGATCCACCGCTTCATCGCATCCCATTTCGTGAAATGGCCCCCATGACTGGAATTATGGGAGGGCGATTGTCGGGGGTGCGCGGTGGAAGGGCGACCTTACGGCAGAATTCACCCGCCGTTCACGGAGTGTGGGCGTCGATGTGGCCGCTCGGTCAGCGGACCTTGGAGGCGGGAGCGGTGTAGGTGTTGCACGCCGACGGCGAGGCCGCGTCGAAGCCGCGTCGCTGCCAGTAGACGCGGTTCTTCGCCGTGCCGAACCCCTTGTAGTTTCCTTCTACCGCGTGCCGGTTGATGAAGTACTCGGAGCCGTGCGCACGGGAGTGCCCCAGCGAATCCCAGACACTGCCGATGAACGCGCCCGCCAAACAGATGCTCTGGAGCGAGCCCTTGGTGGTGAGCGCGAGGGCCTTGGCCTTGGGCAGTTTCTTGACGGCTCGATCTTCCTGGTCGACGATGCCGACCATGTTCTGCGCGTGATAGCCGTAGCCGATGGAGAGGCTTTCCAGAATTTCCGGGCTGTCGAGTTCGTCGGCCAGGCCGTAATCGGTGAGCATCAGGTAGATGGTCTTGTTGGGGATGCAGTAGAGGCTGTAGACGTCATCCGGGTGGTAGACGCCGCAGGCGGTCTTGATCCGATCGCCGTACTTCACGACCACCTTGGCCTTCTGGTAGCGGAATCCAGCCTTTGTCACCTGCGTCGACCAGGCTTTTTCCTGACATGCGGTAATGGCTTCGACGTACAGGCGGATCGCGTCGTGATCCTGGTTGACCTCAGGCTCTTCGCACGTCTGGGCGGGGAGTTTGCCCGTCTTGTAGAGCGGGTTCTTCGTCAAGGGGGAAGGGGCGGGGGCCGCGTGGGCTGTTCCGGTCAGCGATAAAAAAGTGACCAGGGCGGCGGCGAGAATGCGCATGAGAACGCACCCTAGTGGATCATGCAGTTACGGTCATGCCGGCGCGTAACCCTTGCTGTCACAGATATTGACGGGTGTGGCGAAGGAAGTTACGTTTCGTCGGCAGATCGGGGGCCCTAGCGTCACACAAGGAGCCAACCCATGATCCGAAAAACGCTGACGTTCTGTGCGATCGCCGCGTTGCTCATCGGACTCCCCACCGCCGCCCGGGCGGCCGACGCCACCCGTACACCAGGGTCGCCCACCTACACCGTGACTCTGACCAGCAACTCCTCGGGCACCACGTGGACCGGCCACGAGAGCGTCAGCTTCACGAACCCGTCCGCCGACCCCCTCAACGAGGTCTATCTGCGCCTGTGGGACAACTACCACGGAAGCTGCCCGTCCACCCCGATCACGGTCACGAACGTCAGCGGTGGCACGGCGAGCGCGCTGAGCGTCTCCTGCACGGCACTGAAGATCACCCTCCCCACGCCGCTCGCCCAGGGACAGAACGGCTCGGTCGGCTTCGACCTGAGCATCGTCGTACCCAGCGGCGCCGACCGGTTCGGCCACGACGGCGCGTACAACTTCATCGGCAACGCCCTGCCCGTGCTGGCCGTAAGAGACGGCGCCGGCTGGCACCTGGACCCGTACACCAACAACGGCGAGTCCTTCTACCAGCTCGCCAGCGACTACCGCGTCACCCTGGACCACCCGAGCTCGCTGCTCGTGCCCGCGACCGGCACCTCCGTGGACACACCCGGCAGCTCCGGCCGGACGATCACGACCGCGACCGCCACGCACGTCCGTGAGTTCGCCTGGGGGGCCGGCGCGTTCACCAAGACCACCGGCATGACCAGCACGGGCGTCACCGTGAACGTCTACCGCGTCAGCGGCATCAGCGCGGCCAGCGCCGCCTCGATGATGACCACCGCCACGGGCTCGCTGGTCGCCCACGCCGGTCGCTTCGGCGCCTACCCCTACGGCGAGGTCGACATCGTCCTGGACAACAACTTCTGGTTCGGCGGCATGGAGTACCCGGGGTTCGTGCTCGACCTGGTCAGCTCCACCGCGCTCGCCCACGAGCTGGCCCACCAGTGGTGGTACGGCATCGTCGGCGACGACGAGTACAACACCCCGTGGCTGGACGAGTCCTTCGCCGACTACGCCACCGACCTGTACCGGGGCATCACCGGCACCAACTGCTGGAACAGCGTCACCTGGGCGTCATCGGCCGAGCGGATCAGCAACTCGATGGCCTACTGGGACGCCCACTCCAGCAGGTACGGCACCGTCGTCTACACCTACGGCAAGTGCGCCCTGCACGACCTGCGCCGCCTGATCGGCACGTCGGCCATGCAGACGCTCCTGCACGACTACGCCGCCTCCCACTGGTACGGCATCTCCACCGTGGCCGACTTCAAGGCCGCCGCGCAGGCCGCCACGACGGTCAACCTGTCGTCGTTCTGGACCACGCACCGCATCTGACGTTTTCGTCAGCGCTCCGCTGCCCAGCCGGCCACGGTGGTGACATCCGCCTGATGGGGAAACACCTTCTCCGTCAGTACGTGATGCACCTCCGGGTCGGCGTCCAGACAGCCGTCGGCCAGAACGGTGAGGCCGAAGTCCAGGTCGGCCGCCTGGCGCACGGTGGACAGCACGACGCCGCTCGTGGCGATGCCGGTGAGAACGAGATGATCGATGTCACCGGCCCGCAGCACCATGTCGAGGTCACTGCCGGCGAAGGCGCTGACGCGTCGCTTGGTGACCAGGATGTCGCCCGGTTCGGGCGCCACGTCCGGATGGACCTGGGTGGCCTCGTCGCCACCGGCCGGTGGCGTGGCGCGCGCGAGCCTGCCGAACATCTTGTTGCGGGCGCTGATCTCCGGGTACCCGGGGCGGAACCCGACGACCACATAGATCACCGGAACGCCGCCCGCGCGGGCGGCGCCGATCGCCTCGCCCAGGCGTGGCAGGTAGGCGGGATCGGGGTAACGGTCGACGACGGCGCGTTGGACGTCCATGACGAGGAGAGCCTGCTTGGCCACTGTTGCCCTTCCTGAGATAAGTCATCAGCTGATTACTTGGCAGCAGCGTAGCCAGCTGCCAGAACCATGTCAACGCGTGATTACTTGCTGCCGTCGCAGGGCTATGCTGCGGTGACAT
This sequence comes from Nonomuraea sp. NPDC049141, assembly GCF_040648415.1. Taxonomy (NCBI): domain Bacteria; kingdom Bacillati; phylum Actinomycetota; class Actinomycetes; order Streptosporangiales; family Streptosporangiaceae; genus Nonomuraea; species Nonomuraea sp. NPDC049141. The sequence goes on along the minus strand of NZ_JBEZDR010000017.1, from coordinate 199,804 downwards.
GCCGGAGTTTCCGGCTCGATGACGTCTCGAGGGAGGTCGCCGGTGGCGACGAGAAAGACCGACGGGTCCGGACAGCCTGTCGGGGGTCGTCGGCGGCGGGACGCGGCCGCGACCCGTGAGGCGCTCCTCCAGGCCGCCCGCGACCGGTTCATCCGCCTGGGGTACGACCGCACGACACTGCGGGACGTCGCCGCGGACGTCGGGGTCAACCTCGCCCTCATCAAGCGGTACTTCGACTCGAAGGAGGGCCTGTTCAAGGCGGCGCTGGCCGGCACGCCCCGGTTCCTGGGGGGTGCGGACGAGTTCCCGCGAGACCGCGCCGCCCTCGCCGAGGCCCTCAGCCACCAGTTGTCGGCCGGCGCCTGGCCTGGCGAGCACCCGGTGCTGCTGTTGCTGCGTGTCTCCGGCGACGAGCGGGTGGACGGCCTGCGCAGGCAGGCGCTGCAGGACTTCAGCCGGCGCGTGCTCGAAGCCTCGAGCGAGGGGCGGGACGACGACGAACGCCTGCTGAGGGCCGAACTCCTGGTCGCGCTGGGTGTCGGCATCGCCGTCGTACGATCCGCGGTGGGCCTGCAGCCCTTGGGCGACGCGACCGCCGACGATCTGATCGGCCCGCTTCGCGACGTCGTCGACAGCCTGCTCGGTTAGCGCTACCGATGATCGTCGAACGTCACGACCACCTTCTCCGCCGCGCCCGGTGTCAGGGCGAGCTGGAAGGCCCGCTCGGCCTCGGCGAACGGCACGCGGTGACTGATCAGCCGGGCGAAACGCTCCTGATGCTCGGCGATTTCCGACGTGACCTCGAAGATCTCCGTGGGGTAACCCTGGGACGCGATGAGCGTCATCTCGCTCCTGAGCATCGCGCCGAGGTCGATGGCCTCCGACTTCTTCTGCACGGCGACCATGACGAGCTTCGCACCCCACTTCGCCGACGCCGTCGCGGTGTTGATGACGGCGGCGGCACCGGCCGCGTCGATGTAGATGTCGGTGTCCGGGCGGGTCGCCCCGAGAGCGTTGGCGCCCTCGCCATGGAGTTCCAGCAGGCGGGCCGTCACGTCCTGATGAGAGGAGTCGATGACGGCGTCGGCCCCGACCGCCAGCGCGGTCTTCAGGCGTTCGGCGATGACGTCGACCACGACCACGTGCTGGACACCGCGGAGTTTCAGCCAGATCGCGGCGCCGAGCCCGATCGGCCCGGCTCCGAACACCACGACCTTGTCCTGCGGCCGGGCTTCGGAGCGGTTGACACAGTGCCGGGCGACCGCCATGGGCTCGTTGAGCGCGGCGACGTCGAAGGGGAGGGAATCGGGGATGACCGCCACGCTCCTGCCGACGGCCGCGTCCTCGATGAGCAGGTAGTCCCGCATGCCGCCCAGCGCACCGCCGCAGCCGATGATGCCGGAGGGCGCGGCCTGCGGATTGACCACCACGCGATCGCCGACCGCCAGGCCGGTGACCTCGGACCCGACCTCGACGATCTCGCCGGCGGGCTCATGCCCCAGCGCCACCGCCCTCGTCTGTCCTTCCGGGCTCTGGGGCATGCCGCCCAGATGGATGAAGGTCGCGTCGGTGCCGCAGATGCCGCAGGCACGTACCCGTAGCAGCACGTCCTTGGGCCCGAGAACGGGACGTTCGAGCTCCACGACCTCGACCGCGCCCGGTGCGCTGGTCTGTACAGATCTCATTTTTGTGACTCCCATTGTTGTGACTCTCTTCCTGTGAGAAAGCGGGCTCAGGCCGCCAACGTCGCTTCGCCGACGACCTCGTGCCACTTGGCGCCGACCGCGATGGCCTGCCGCCAGGGGCGAAGGGCCTTGGGTGGCATACCGACCGAAAGCGCGCCGGCCAGCCGGTCGCCGGTACGGTAGGCGGCCACGAACCGGCGCTCGTCCAGATCCCCCTCCACCACCGCGACGGCGTCGTGGCCGCGCAGGTAACCGTGGGCCTGGATCTTCATGTCGTACTGATCGGACCAGAAGTAGGGCACCGGGGCGAACGCCCTGCGCGCCCCAGGGCGCAGGAGGTTGCGAGCGGCGGCCATCCCCTGTTCGGCGGCGTTGGTGCGGTGCTCGACGCGCATCCGCACCCCGAACAGCGGGTTGTGCCAGCGGGCGACGTCTCCGGCGCCGTACACATCCGGGGCGGCGGCACTGTACGCATCGCACACCAGGCCGTCGTCCACCGTCAGGCCGCTGCCCGCCAGCCACTCGGTGTTCGGCACCGAGCCGACGGCGATCAGGACCTCGTCCGCCTCGACCAGGTCGCCGCCCGCGAGGCGCACCCCGCTCCCGGTCGCCTCGGTCACGGTGACCCCGGTGCGCAGCTCGACACCGTGCTCAAGATGGGCCCGCGACAGCACCCGCCCCACCGCCTCGCCGACCGCGTGGGCCAGCGGCACCGGCGCGGGTTCGAGCAGGACGACCGCGCAGCCGAGACCCCGGGCCACGGCCGCGGCCTCCGCGCCGAGGAAACCGGCGCCGACCACGACCAGCCGCCGCCCGCGGCCCAGCCGGCCGCGCAGCGCCAAGGCGTCGTCCAGGGTACGCAGCACATGCGCGCCGTGGCCGGGCAGGCGACGCGGACGCACTCCGGTGGCCACGATCAGCCCGTCATAGGACACGTGCCCGCCGTCCGACAGCAGCACCGTACGAGTGTCACGATCGAGCCCCGTCGCGCTGACGCCCAGGCGAAGGTCGAGGTCGAGGGCGCTCAGGTCGTCCGGCGAGCGCAGGGTCAGCCGGTCGGGCTCCCATTGCGCGGTCAGGAGTTGCTTGGACAGCGGCGGCCGGTCGTAGGGAAGGTGTGGTTCGTCGCCGATGAGGGTGAGCGGGCCCGCGAAGCCCTCCCGGCGCAGGGTCTCGGCCGCCGCGAGTCCGGCGGCCGAAGCACCGGCCACCACGATCCTTTTCATGTCGTCACCAGCCGGATGGCCGCAGCCGGGCAGATCGCCGCGGCCTCCCGCACCCCGTCGTGGAGTTCGGCGGGGGGCATCTCGTCCAGCAGGATCGCGACGCCGTCGTCCTCTCGCTGGTCGAACACCTCGGGGGCGGCCAGGACGCACTGGCCGGACGCCACGCACTTGGGTTCGTCAAGTTCTACACGCATGGGACTTCTTCCTTCTGTTGTTGAGGGCTGGTCACCAGGTGACGGGCAGGGAGCGCAGGCTGTAGGCGATTCCTTCGAACGCGAACTCGATCTCATCGATCGGGGCGGCCAGGCGGAGCGTCGGAACGCGCCGGTAGAGCGTGCTGTACACGACCTGGAGCTCTACACGGGCCAGCGACTGGCCGAGGCACTGGTGGGGGCCGTAGCCGAACGCCTGGTGCAGCCGGGCGGACCGGCCCAGATCGAGCCGTTCGGGCTCGGGGAACATCTCGGCGTCCCAGTTCGCGGCGGACAGGTCGAAGATGATCCCGTCCCCGGCGCGGATGACCTGACCGCCGATCTCGATGTCCTCCCGGGCGATCCGGCGCACCCCGGTGTGCACGATCGTCAGATAGCGCAGGAGCTCCTCGACCGCGGCGGCGACGACCTTCGGATCATCGGTGTCACGCAGCACCGCGAGCTGGTCGGGGTGCTGCAGCAGGGCGAGCGTGCCGAGGGGGATCATGCTCGCGCTGGTCTCGTGCCCGGCGATCAGCACGGCCACCCCCATGGTGGCGGCCTCGGCGCGGGTCATCTCGCCGGCCTTGATCCGGGCGGCCAGCTCCGACAGCATGTCGTCGGCGGGGGCGGTCATCTTCCGCTCGATCAGGCCATCGAGGTAGCCGACCAGCGCGGTGCTCGCCTCCTGTGCCTGCCGCGCCGACGAGCCGTGGCTCAACGCGACAGAGCTGTTGTGGTGGAAAAATTCGTTGTCCTCGTACGGCACGCCCATGAGCTCGCTGATCACCAGCGTCGGCACCGGCAGGCCCAGTGCGGTGACGAGATCGGCCGGCTTCGGCCCGGCCAGCATGGTGTCGATCAGATCGTCGGTGATCTGCTGAATGGCGGGCCGCAGAGCCTCGACCTTCTTGACGGTGAACGGGACGTTGACCATCCGGCGGAGCCGGGTGTGCTCGGGCGCGTCGGTGTTGGTGATCAGTGGCGGTGTGACCTTCGCGACCTCCGCCCGGCCCCGGGTCATGTGGGGAAACCCGGGCAGGTTCTCGTCGATGCTGATCCGCGGATCGGTGAGCAGTGTCCGCTGGTCAGCGTGGCGCGTGACGAGCCAGGGCAGGCTGCCGTCCCAGATCCGCACCTTGGAGACGGGCGCTTCGGCGGTCAGTTGCCGTACGGTCGCCGGCGGATGGAACGGGCACCCGGCGTCCCTGGTCATCGGGTAGCCGGGAACGGATCCGGCGGTGCCGGTCAATGTGTCGGTCATGGGTCTCCCTCACGTCGATCTCGGGCCGGAACGGCAGGCTGTCGCCTAGCCGATCGGCAAGCCCATTCCTAGCCGATCGGCAAGCAAATAGGCCAGCCATTGTGACGCAAGTCACTTGTCGATCGGCAAGTTGGCTGCTTGCCGATCGGCAAGTTGGCTGCTTGCCGATCGGCAAGCTACGATCGAGGAATTCGGGAGATCGAACGCGGCGGGGACGCTGCGGTGAGGAGCAGCCGTGGCCGTCAAAGCCGTCCAGAAGGCGTCCGGTGAGCCCCATACGCGGGAGCGGCTCATCGACGTCGCGGTGCGCCTGTTCACTCGGCGCAGCTTCGCGGGCACGTCGCTCCAGATGATCGCCGACGAGATGGGGATCACCAAGGCGGCCGTCTACCACCACTTCCGCACCCGGGAGGAGCTGCTCACCGCGGTGGTGGAGCCGGTGCTGCGCCGGCTGCGGGCCATCATCGAAACCGCCGAAGCGAAACGCACTCCCCACGCGCGGGCGGAGCACCTGCTCGCCGGATATGTCGACCTGTCGGTGGAGCATCGAGCCGTGGTCGCCGTCTTCGCCAACGACGCCGGCGCGATCGAGATGCTGCGCGCCCAGCCCGAGACGAGCGACCTGATCAACCGCCAGCTGAACCTGCTCGCCGGCGTCACCCCCGGCCCGTCCGGGCGCGTCAACGCCGCCATGGTGATGGCGGGCATCGCCGCCGCGGCCGGTCCGGCACTGGTCCGCCTCGATGACGACACGCTGCGCAGGCATCTCACCGAGGCCGGCCGGCGCACCCTCGGACTCCGCGCTCCACGCCGTCCCAGCCACGACGCGACACCCCACGAACCGGCATCGACGGACTGACCCTTCGACCTCGTCCCGATCTCCGAACACCGCCGGCGGCACCCTGACGACCGCGCGGGCGCTCGTTGCCGATTTCTGGTCCTGGCCTTGCCGGATCGTGACACTATAGAGTCGCAAGGTAACTGTGAGGAAGGTGGCCAGGTCATGAGCCCGGCGGATGATGACTTCGATCTGGACATCCGGCTCGGCACCCCCGGGGTTCCCCGGCCGAGCACTCTCGACACCGACGTGACGAGCACGTGCATCACGGGGTGCCAGACCTGCGTCACCTGCAACACCTGCCCCGCGCTGTGCACGCACCAGACCAATTGCGACCAGCCGACCTGCCACACCTGCGGCCAGGAAACCTGCGAGACCTGCCACACCAACTGCGCCACGTGCCATGGTTGCCCGACCCAGGACACCTGTCCGGCCTGCCACACCGTACGGGGGCCGACGTGCGGTGACACCGCCTGCCATACCTGTGACACCTGCATCGACTGCGGATCGCGTCATGTCTGCCACGACTAAGAGCGCCTGGGCCCCGGTGTTGCCGAGCGCGATGGCCGCGAGAGCCGTTTCCGTCGCGCAAGAGGTGGCGGGCCGCATGCGCGACCCTCGGCAGGTCCGGGTCCATGCGGAGAACGCGAGCCGGCAGAGCGCTTTCGCCGCCTACCGGCGGTGGCGTCCGTCCGATGTCGCGCAGGGAGACGCGGGTCTGGCGCTGCTGTTCGGTTACCTGGACGCCTGCCTGCCGGGCGACGGCTGGGACAGGTGCGCGCACGAGTATCTGAGCCTGGCGGCGCGTGACGCTCAGGACATGACGCACGTACGGCCGAGTCTTTTCGGCGGCATCGCCGGTGTCGCGTTCGCCGCGCACTCGCTGTCGCGTGACGGCAGCCGCTACCGACGACTCCTCGGGGAGTTGGACCGGTGGCTGGCTCCCCAGGCGGCACAAGCGGCTCGCCGGCTGGCGCTGGCCGGTGCCGGCCTTCCGGTCGGCACGTTCGACGTGATCGCGGGACTGGCCGGGACCGGCGCCTACCTGCTGTGCCGCCGGCATGAGGCGGGTGCGGCGCGGGCGTTGGAGGCGGTGCTCGCCGGGTTGGTGGCGCTGTGCGAGGACCGTGACGGGCTGCCCAACTGGCATACGCCGATCGGTGCCATGGGCGCCGACGAGCCCATGGCCCGCCAGTTCCCGCACGGCAACCTCAACTGTGGCCTGGCGCATGGCATCCCTGGTCCGCTGGCCCTGATGTCGCTGGCGATGCGGGCGGGGATCACCGTTCCGGGGCAGCGGGAAGCGGTCCAGCGGGTGACCGACTGGCTGGCCGAGCACCGCGCGGACGACGCGTGGGGCGCGAACTGGCCGTCCGCCGTCGCCCTGCCCTCCCCGGACTCGCCCCCGGAGCAGCCGAGACCCGGCCGCAGCGCCTGGTGTTACGGCAGTCCAGGGGTGGCGCGGGCGTTGTGGCTGGCCGGTTCGGCACTGGACGCGCCGAAGCTGCGCGCGCTGGCGGTAGAGGCGATGGCCGCCACCTACCGCCGTCCCCTCAGCCGGCGGTTCATCGACTCGCCGACCTTCTGCCACGGCGTCGCCGGGCTGCTGCAGATCACCACGCGCTTCGCCAACGACACCGGGGACGCGATGTTCGGCCAGGCCGCCGCCGAGCTCACCGAGCAGATTCTGGGGCTCTACCAGCCGGATCTTCCGCTCGGCTTCGGCGACCTGGAGCCCGGCGGCAACCGCGTGGACCAGCCGGGGCTGCTCGACGGCGCCCCGGGGGTCGCGCTCGCCCTGCTCGCCGCCGCCACCGACGTCCCGCCGGCGTGGGACCGGCTCTTCCTGCTGTCATGATCCTCCGTCGCCCGCTCTACCGTCCGCTCGACTGGCTCGTGGTACGCACCCCGCTACTGCCCGTCGAGGACTACCTGGCCCTGGGCGAAGGGCCCCCCGACTGCGTCCGCGGGACCGCGTTGCCCGCGGACGCGCGGATACGCCGTGCGCTGCTGGTCGGCGGCGGTGATCTCCCGCGTGCCCTGGCCCGGTCGTTCAAGGACGACCGGGCAGGGCGCAAATCGGCCCGCAAGCTCCGGCGCTACCTGACCCGGATGTCGACCCGGCCGACCCCGTACGGCCTGTTCGCCGGGGTCGGCCTCGGCGCCTGGGGCGAACGGACCGGTCTCACCCTGACGGCCGACCAGCCCCGCATCCATACCCGGCCGGACATGGAATGGCTGCTGTCCCTGGTCACCGAGTTGGAGCGCCGCGCGGAGGTGCGTACGGGGCTGCGCTGGTTCGCCAACCCGGCGGCCTTCGTCCAAGCGGGCCGCGTCCGGCTCGGTGAGCGCGCGCCGAGCGGCGACGGAGCGGCCGGATCGGTCTCGCTGCGCGCCACCGCGCCGGTCCTTCGCGCGCTGAAGGTCGCCCGCGCACCGGTTCCCTACCAGTGGCTGTTCGACGAACTCACCGGCGGCTCGGCGGCGACCGCGGACAAGGTCGCCCGGCTGCTTGAGCAGTTGTGGGCGCACGGCGTGCTGTTGACCGACCTCCGGCCGCCGCTGACGGGCGGCGATCCGGCCCGGCAGGTGGCCCGGCGGCTCGCGGAGCTCCCCGCGACCCACACCGAGGCCAAGTCGCTCGACCACTTGCTGGCGGCGATGAGCAGGTGGGATCGGCTGCCTCCCGAGGCGGGCGCCGACCGCTTCGCCGATCTCGTCGAACAGGCCGAGTCCGTGCACCCCGCCGCGCCCGGCCAGGCCCGGCTGCAGAGCGACATGGCGCTCCCGCTGGGCGGCCGGACGGTTCATCGAAGGGTCGCCGTCGAGGTGGCCAGGGCCGCCGAGCTGATGCTGCGGCTGTCCCCGATGCCGAGAGGCGCGGCGGCCCTGGACTCCTACCGGCGCGCGTTCGAGGCGCGCTATGGGAAGAAAACCGAGGTTCCCCTTCTGGAGTTGCTCGACCCCGAGATCGGTCTCGGCCCGCCGGAGTACTCGCAGGGCTCCGGAACGGCCACCGCGAACCGGCACCAGATACTGCTGAACCTGGCCCTGGAGGCGATCAGGGACGGCCGGCGCGTCGTCGACCTGGATGAGGCGGCCCTGACCGCCCTGGAGACCTGGGAACCGTCGCCCTCGGCCGCCCCGACTTCGCTCGACATTTCGGTATTCGTGCTGGCGGCCTCTCCAAGCGCCGTCGACGACGGCGACTTCTCGCTGGTCATCGGCCCCAACCAGGGCGGCGGCGCCGCCGGGCGTACGCTGGGCCGCTTCGCCCACCTGATCGGCCACGACGCCGTGGCCGCCCTGGCCTCCGCCGCGCGGGCCGAGGCCGCCGTCCGCCCCGGCCGGCTCTGGGCCGAGGTGGACTACCAGCCGCGCAGGGCGCGCAGCGGCAACGTCACGATCCGGCCGCTCGTCCGCGACCACGCGATCGTGCTCGACGCCGTTCCCACGGCGCCCGGCCGGGCCGTACCGGTGGACGAGCTGTTCGTCGGCGTCCGCGACGGCCGCTTCGTGGTGCGGTGGCCGGCGCTCGATCGGGAAGTGACGGCCTGCGCGGGACACATGCTCACCGGCCGGCAGGCGCCCGCGGTCGTCCGCTTCCTCGACGAGGTCGCCTGCGCCGGTCAGCCGCGGCTCGGCGGGTTCGGCTGGGGCCCGGCGGCGCAGTTCCCCTTCCTGCCCAGGGTCCGGGTGGGGAGGGTGATCTTGACCCCGGCGATCTGGCGGGTGCCGAGCATGCCGCCGGGCCTGTTCGCCGCCTGGCGGGAGCAGTGGCGGCTGCCGAGATACGTCTACCTGACCTTCAGCGACAACCGGCTCCTGCTCGACCTCGCCGACCCCGCCCAGCTCGACGAGGTGCACCACGAGCTCGGGCTGCTGCCCAAGGGCGGGACACTGATCCTCCACGAGGCGCTGCCCGCGCCCGAGGACGCCTGGCTGCCCGGAGCCGACGGCCACTACATCAGTGAGCTGCTGGTCCCCGTGGTGCTCGACCATGAGCAACCGCCGCCACCGGACACCGTACGCCGGGCCGTGCCGGTCACCCGGTCGGTTCAGGCCACCGATCGTGTCCGCCCGCCCGGCAGTGACTGGCTCTACGTCAAGCTGTACCACGCGCCGGAATCGGCGGACGAGCTGATCGCCGGCCCCGTGCGGGAGTTCGGCGCCACCGTACGCGCCGACGGCCTGGCCGACGAGTGGTTCTTCCTGCGCTACGCCGATCCGGAGCCGCACCTGCGCTTCCGGTTGCGCGGCGACCCCGACGCGCTGGCCACCGTCCTGGCGCCGCGGCTGTTCCGCTGGGCGACCTCGCTCATCGACGCCGGACGCTGCGGTCGCTTCTGCGTCGACACCTACGACCGGGAGGTCGAACGGTACGGCGGCCCGGACGGGCTCGCCGTGGCCGAAACGCTGTTCGCGGTGGACAGCGAGGCCGTGGCTGACCTGCTGAACCTCGATCCCGGGCTCGACCGCACGCTCACCGCCGCCCGTACGGTCGACGACCTGCTCGCCGCCATGGGCCTGGACGAGGCCGGGCGCGCGACCTGGTACCGCGAGCGAGCCCCCGACGGCCGCACCACCGGCACGGCATACCGGAAACGGCAGACCGATCTCCGCTCAGCGCTGGGCGATCCCGCCTGGCCGAGCGCTCAGCCCGCCGGACCAGAGCTCGAACAGCTCCTCCGCGACCGCGCGGCCGGTATCCGGTCGGTCACTCGCCGGCTCGACGACCTGGACGCGCGTGGTGCGCTCTGGGTGCCCAAAGCGCATTTGATGTCCAGTTTCGTGCACATGCACTGCAACCGCCTGCTCCCCGGAGGCCCCGCGAGCGAACAGCGACTACTCGGTCTGCTGTCCCGCACCCGCGAAAGCCTCTTGCGCGCACCGCTGCGCACTGATCACGTATAGCGTCATGCCGCTTTGTCCACCTTGGCGGCCGTCAGCGGAGCGGCGATCTCCTCCAAGCCCTTGCGTTCGGCCTTGACCCCGAGGAAGAGCTCCACCAGACCCGCCATGATCATGATGATGGCGCCGATCGTGAAGGCCAGCGCCGTGTCGCCGGGCACTCCGGTCTCGACCAGATGGGCGAAGACGAGCGGGCCCGCGATGCCACCCGCCGCCGTGCCGATGGCGAAGAAGAACGCGATGGCCATCGCCCTGGTCTCCATCGGGAAGATCTCGCTGACCGTCAGATAGGCCGAACTGGCCCCCGCCGAGGCCACGAACAGCACCACCGACCAGCAGGCCGTCAGTGTCACCGCTGTGAGCATCCCCTGGTTGAACAGCCAGGCCGTGCCCAGCAGCAACACCCCCGACCCGATGTACGTGGCGGAGATCATCGGGACCCGGCCGACCGTGTCGAAGAGCGGCCCGAGCAGCAGCGGGCCCAGGAAGTTGCCGACCGCGATGACCGCGAAGTAGTAGCCGGTATGCGTGTCGATCTTGAAGAACGTGGACAGGATCTGCGCGTACCCGAAGGTGATCGCGTTGTACAGGAACGCCTGGCCGATGAAGAGCGACAGGCCGAGCACCGTCCGCTTGGGATAGAGCGCCACCATGGTGTGCGCGATCCGGACGAACCCGATCGACTTGCGCTGATGGATCGTCATCGACCGCGCCGGCTCCGGCAGGTCGCCGCCGACCTGGTGCTCGATGTCGTCGACGATCTTCTCGGCCTCCTGGCCACGGCCGTGGATGAACAGCCAGCGCGGGCTCTCCGGCACGTGTCGTCGTACGAGCAGGATGGCCAGTCCGAGCACCACGCCCATCCCGAAGGCGACGCGCCAGCCGATGTTGACCGGCAGGTCGTTCAGCAGCGGCACGGTCAGCAGCGCGCCGCCCGCCGCCCCGAGCCAGTAGCTGCCGTTGATGATGATGTCGATCCGTCCCCGGTGGGCGCTCGGGATCAGCTCGTCGATGGCCGAGTTGATCGCCGCGTACTCCCCGCCGATGCCGAATCCCGTCATGAACCTGAACAGGAAGAACCACCACGCGTCGAAGGAGAACGCGGTCATCAGCGTCGCGACCAGGTAGACGACCAGCGTGATCAGGAACAGCTTCTTCCTGCCGAACCGGTCGGTCAGCCAGCCGAAGAACAGCGCTCCCGTACAGGCGCCCGCGACGTACAGCGCGGCGGCGAGGCCGGCGACCTGCGCCTGCGTGATGTCGATGCCGCTACCGGGCTTGGCGAGCTGGGCGGAGAGGTTGCCCACGATGGTCACTTCGAGCCCGTCCAGGATCCAGACGGTGCCGAGACCGATGACGATCATCCAGTGCCAGCGTGACCACGGCAGCCGATCCAGCCTCGCGGGCACCTTGGTGGTGACGGTGCCGGTATCCAGGTCGCTCATGAAAATCACTCGATACCCGGTGACCGGCCGACAAACGTCCGACGGATCAGCGCACCTCGTTGATGCGGATCAGGTTGCCCGCGGGGTCGCGGAAGGCGCAGTCGCGGATGCCGTACGGCTGCTCGGTCGGGTCCTGGACGATGTCGGCTCCGGCGGCCCGCAGCCGCGTGAAGGTGCCGTCGAGGTCGGCGGTGGCCAGGGTGATGCGGGCGTAGGTGCCCTTGGCCATCATCTCGACGATGGTGCGCCGCTCGTCGTCGGTGATGCCGAGGCCGGTGGCGGGCGGCTCCAGGACGATGGACGTGCCGGGCTGATCGGCGGGGCCGACCGTGATCCAGCGCCTCCCGTCGTGCCGGACGTCGTCGCGGACCTCGAAGCCGAGGGCGTCGCGGTAGAAGGCCAGGGCGGCGTCCGGGTCGTCGTGCGGGAGGAAGGTCCAGTGAATGGTGAGGTCCATGGCGGTCAGGCTAGGTGCGGCTCAAAGGCGGGCGCTTCTTGATTCCTGACCGGCTACGACCGGCCGCTGACGTCGCTGCTTCTCGCGCCGGTACAGGATCGCCCGCGCGGCCATCACGACGCAGCCGACGCCCAGCAGCAGGCCCCAGATGACGTCGGTGAGGAAGTGCATGCCGCGGTACAGGCGGGAGAAGGCGACGATGAGCGGGGCGGCGATGCCCAGCACCCAGATCACCACCTGGAGCGCCCTGTTGCGGATGTGCGTGCTCAGGACGAGCGCGACCCCGCAGTAGAACCCGACGGCGGCGCTGACGTGCCCCGACGGGAAGCTGGAGGTGGGCGGGGCCGGGTCGATGTGCTGCACGGGCGGCCGGTGCCGTCCGACAGGCGTGGTGGTGGCCAGGAAGATGAGCGACTGGCTCCAGACGGCCGCGACAAGGAAGATCGATTCGCGCCAGCGCTTGTACACGAGCCTGAACACGATCGCGACGATCACGGTGAGCGCCACAATGTAGGGAGTGTCCGACAGGCTGGTGCCGTAGTCGGTGAGCGTGTTCCACAGCGGGGTGCGGTCGGCGGCCAGGGTCCGGCTCACCTCCGCCTCGCCGGTGGGCCAGGCGAGGATCAGCTTGCCGACGCCGAACGTCACCCCGGCCATCAGGAGCATCGGCAATAAGATCGTCAGCGCGTAGTACTTCACGTGCTCAACTCTGGTCATGGGTCACCTTCACTGATTCGGGTTCCACTCCTTCGGCCTGCGGCGAGGCGGGCTTCCGGCCCTGCTCGCGCCGCCATGTCTCGAATCCCGCCGCGGTGGCGGCGACCACGGCCACGCCCAGGACGATCCCGGCGACCACGTCACTCACCCAGTGCACGCCGAGCGCGATCCTGGTGTAGCCGACCGACAGCACCAGGAACCAGGCCACGGCCCACACCACCCGCCGCCCCCACCGGGGCAACCTGGGCAGAACGAGAAGAACGATCACTCCGGCGCCGAGCGTCACGTTGACCGCGTGGCCCGACGGGAAGGAGTCACCCGGCGCGAGCGCGACCGGATCCGGCAGATGCGGCCTGGCCCGGGCAATGATGATCTTGAGCGCGAGGCCGAGCAGCCCGCCCACCGTCACGGTGGTGACCGCCCAGATGGCCAGCCTCGGGGCGCCCTTGTGCAGCAGCCAGCCGGCGTACGCGATGACCGCGATACGCCATGGCCACGGGCCGAACAGATCCGTCCATACGATGAGCACTCTGGTCACGTCTGGATGGGTGACCGCGTACGCGTGCAGATCTTCGGCGACGTCCGCGTCCAGCCCGTTGACGGGCATCTTGGCCACGACGAGCAGCAGGCTGAACGGGATCATGACGAGCGCCACCGCGAGGCTCGCGATCGTCAGCCGCAGCCCCAGACTGCGGTCCCGATCGACGCGTGCCTTGAGCCATTGACGCCTCACAGCCCCGCTCCTTCCTCGATAAGCGTTCGCGCTCGGCTACCCAGGCGGCGGGAATTGATTCCTGCCTGAAAGCCGGCGGCGAGGGTAGTCCGGAGGGCATGTCCCCCACCGTGGCGGTTGTCGCGCACCGCAAGAAGACTCTCGGCGCAGGCCTGGACAGGCTGCGCGTGCTCATCGCCGAGCAGGACGTCGGCGAGCTCCTCTGGTACGAGGTGCCCAAGAGCAAGAAGGCCCGGAAGAAAGTCCGCGAGGCGCTCGAACAGGGCGCCGAGCTGGTGTTCGTCTGGGGCGGCGATGGCATGGTGCAACGGTGCGCCGACGTGATGGCCGGCTCCGGCGTGCCGATGGCCGTCCTGCCGGCCGGGACCGGGAACCTGTTCGCCACCAACCTCGGCATCCCCATCGACCTCGAAGAGGCGGTGGAGATCGGCTTCCACGGACGGCGGGAGAAGCTGGACCTGGGCCTGCTGAACGGCGAGCATTTCGCGGTGATGGCCGGCGCCGGGTTCGAGGCCGAGATGATCGCCGACGCCGACGGGCAGGCCAAGAGGCAGCTCGGCAAGCTGAGCTACGTCAAGGCGGCCGTCCGGCACGTCGGCGGGCCGCTGGTGCCGATGAAGATCAAGATCGATGGGACGACCTGGTTCGAAGGGGACGCGAGCTGTCTGCTGCTGGGCAACGTGAGCACGATCGCCGGCGGCATCGAGGCGTTCGACGACGCCCGGCCGGACGACGGCTGGCTGGAGGTCGGGGTCTCCACCGCCAAGGGGCCGATCCAGTGGGCCCGGGTGATCGGCAGGATGGCCGCCGGCCGCTCCGACGACTCCCCGTTCGTCCGGATCACCCGCGCCAGGAAGGTGTCCGCCCGGTTCGGCACGCCGCTGACGTACGAGCTCGACGGCGGAGACCGCGAGGCCACCACGCGGATCAAGGCCAAGGCCGTCCCGGGCGCGCTCACGATCTGCCTACCGGCGGTGTGACCGGTCAGCCGCTTTCGGTAGCGGTGAACCGCATCGTGCTCGGCTCCTCGCGCAGCCGCAGGTCATCGGCGGTGGCCTCGGCCTGGCGCAGCACCCGCAGCACGTTGCGGCCGGCCACCTTCGCCAGGTCGGCGTCGGACCAGCCCCGGTCGGCCAGGGCCGCGAACAGCCGGGGATAGCCGGTCACGTCCTCCAGCCCGTGGGGCAGCCCGTCGCACCCGTCGTAGTCGCCGCCGACACCGAGGTGGTCGATGCCTGACACGTCGCGAATGTGCGCCAGGTGCGCCACGACATGGTCGATCGTGACGGCGGGCCTCGGGTGCGACTTCGCCCGGGTGTTCAGGAACTCGTGGAACGCCTCGTAGTCATGGGTGTCGACACCGGCCGAGCGGGCGGCGTCGGTCGCGGCCAGCCGCCATTCCCGGGCGTCCTGCGACACGAAGTCGGGCACGAACGTGGCCATGCAGACCCCGCCGTTGGCCGCCAGCGTCTCCAGCACGTCATCGGGTACGTTGCGCGGCGTGGAACAGACCGCCCGCGCCGACGAATGCGAGAAGATCACCGGCGCCCGGGTCACCCGCAAGGCGTCGCGCATGGTGTCGGCCGACACGTGGGACAGGTCGACCAGCATGCCCAGCCTGTTCATCTCCCGTACGACCTCCTCCCCGAACGCGGACAGCCCGTTGTTCACCGGTTCGTCGGTCGCGGAGTCGGCCCAGGGGGTGTTGTCGTTGTGGGTGAGCGTCATGTACCGGACCCCGAGGGCGTACAGCATCCGCAGCGCCCCCAGCGAGCAGTCGATCGAATGCCCGCCCTCGGCACCCATCAACGAGGCGATCCGGCCCCCGGCGAAGACGCGCTCCACCTCGTCGGCCGTGGTCGCCAGGGCCAGCCGGTCGGGGTAGCGCCGGACCATGGCCAGCACGCAGTCGATCTGCTCCAGAGTCGCGGTGACCGCTTTCTCAGCGGGGCGGCAAGGCACGAAGACCGACCAGAACTGCGCGCCGACCATTCCGGCCGCCAGCCGGGGCAGATCGGTATGGGTCCGATCGGAGGTGTCGCCACCGATGTCGAGCCGGTCGAAGTCGTATCCGGCGAGCTTGCGCGCCGTCCAGGGCAGATCGTTGTGCCCGTCGATCAGCGGGTGCTCGCGCAGCAGCCGGGTGACGCGGTGCGACGTGCTGGACGACGCGACTACCGAAGGTGCTTCCATGCTGCTCAGCCAATCACACGGGCCACCCGGTCAAGCCTCAGGTGCGTCGCCAGCGAGCCTCCCCCAGGCAGTACAGGGCGAACAGCAGCAGCCCGAGCGCCACCACCGCCAGCAGCCACGGCCCCGCCGGAGTGTCGGCGAACGCCCTGAGTGTCGCGTCGATGCCCCCGGCCTTGTCAGGGTCGAAGGTGATGGCCGCCTGGATCACGAAGACCCCGGCCAGACCGGCGATCACCCCGCGAGCGAGGTAGCCGGCGAGCCCGAGCCGGTTCATCACCGCGCCGGCCCGCGGCGGCATCGGCCTGAGCTGTTTGCGGAACTCCTTCTTGATCCCGTACCGCACCCAGTAGATGCCCAGCCCGAGGATGCCGAGCCCGATCAGCCCCACGATGACCTGTCCGGCGGGCAGCTCCAGCAGCTTGCCCGTCAGATCCTGGGACTTCTTGTCATCGGACCCGGTCTTGCCGGTCAGCAGCATGGTCAGCAGCGCGGCGCAGATGAGCACGTAGACCACGACCCGGCTGCCCGGCTCGATCCGGTCCTTGAGCTTGTGCGCCCCGAAGATCGCTTCGGACGCCTGCCACAGTGCCAGGGCGGCGAACCCCACGGCCATGACCCATAAGATCACGGATCCGAACGGCAGCGCCGCGACCGTACTGATGGCCCCGTTCTTGTCGGCCTGCTGCCCGCCGCCGCCGAACGCGATCTGGACGGCCAGCACTCCGATCAGCCCATAAAGCACACCGCGACAAACCAGCCCAACCCGCGCAAGCTTGTCCATGGCCGGGCTGTCCGCCGCCCGGCGTGCTACGGCCTCAGCTTCGCTCATGCGATTCTCCCGAGTGTCCGTCAAAGACCCTCGAACTGCCCGGGATTTCGCGCTCTAGACCTTCACCGGGTCGTCCATGACGCCATAGGTGGCCGCCCGGAACAAGAAGGAGGCCCAGGAGCGATAGGGCCGCCACGCCTCGGCCAGCTTCCGGTAGGCGGCCGGCGGCGCGTCCTCCGGCAGGCCGTACGCCTCACGCAGGATCCCGAACAGCCGCGGCTCGTCACCCGGGAACGCGTCCGGCGCGCCCGCGCCGCGGATCAGGATCAGGCCCGCGGAGAACGGCCCCACGCCGGGCAGCGCGCGCAGCTCGGCCAGCGCCTCCTCGGGGGCGAGCGCGCGCAGGTGCTCGGTGGTGAGCACGCCGTCCAGCGCCGCGCCGGCCAGCCCGCGCAGCCACTCCTCCTTCTGCGCGGGCAGCCCGAGGCCGCCGGCCTCCAGCAGGGTCACGGGCGGCGGGAAGGCCGGGTACACCTGCCCGTCCATGGTGACCTTGGCGCCGTACCGCTCCGCGATGCGCTGCTTGATGCGCGCGGCGATGAGCATCGACGAGCGCTGGACGATCACCGCCCAGCACGCCGCCTCCCATGGGCTCCAGAAGCAGACCGGCCGCAGGCCGGGACGGAGCCGCTGCAGGTCGCCGAGCACCGCATCGGCCTCGCCGAGCCCGGCGAAACCGGCGCCGTCCACGTCCAGGGAGAGGATGCGCGCCACCTCACCCCGGATCCCCGGCCCCGCGGCGCGTGTCGTGGCGACGGCCACCCCGCCCGGCGCGGCCGTCACGGTCACGCCGATCGGCCGCCAGTCGGACTCCGCCGCGTAGGCGAAGCGCAGCGCCCGCCCGTCGGACGGCAGCGCGCTGGTGGCCGGCCAGTCCTCGACGAAGCGCAGCGAGGCGCCGAAGTCGAACGGGCCCTCGGCGGTGAGCGTGAATCCGTGCGTGGTCATGGGCCGTATGGTAGGAGGCCGAGCGGCCCGGCGGGGACGCGTCTGGCCCTTCAGGCCCGCGTCTGGCCCTTCAGGCCCGCGTCTGGCCCTTAGACCCGCGTCTGGCGCTCAGGCCCGCGTCACCAGGATGCCGTCGTCGTCGCTGAACAGGTCGGCGCCTGGACGGAAGGTGACGTTGCCGAAGGTGACGGGGACGTCGCGCTCGCCGGTGCCTTGCTTGTCGCTCTTGCGGGGGTTCGAGCCGAGCGCTTTGACGCCCAGGTCCATTTCGCGCAGAGCGGCGACGTCCCGTACGGCTCCGTTGATCACCACGCCGGACCAGCCGTTGGAGACGGCCAGCCCGGCGATGAGGTCGCCCATGAGGGCGGCGTGCAGGGAGCCGCCGCCGTCCACGACGAGCACGCGTCCGGCTCCCGGCTCCGACAGGGCGGACTTGAGCAGGACGTTGTCCTGGTGGCAGCGGACGGTCGCGATCGGGCCGGCGAAGGCGTGGCGCCCGCCGTACTGGCGTAGTTGCAGGTCGCAGGAGTCGAGGCGGTCGCCGTGCTCGTCGTACAGGTCTGCCGTGACGATGGTCATGACGCGTCCTCCTGGTCGCCGGATGAATGCTTGCGGAGCCGCCAGGCGGCCTGGGCGCCGAGGCTGGTGTCGATGTGCTCGCGCATGACGGTGGCGGCGCCGTCGGCGTCGCCCGCGATCACACACTCCAGCAGCGCCTCGTGCTCGGCGGCCTTGCGGTCGCGGGCCTGCTGGCCGCGTTCGACCTCCAGGGCGAGCCGGCGGTAGCGGTCGGCCTTGTCCCACAGGCTGTCGAGCGTCTGGATCAGCAAGTCGTTGTGCGAGGCGGCGTAGAGCGCGGTGTGGAACCTGCGGTGGGCGACGAGGTGCTCGTAGGCGGGGTTGCCGGGCAGCGGCTTGAGCCCGTCGGCGGCGGCGCGCATCTCGGCGATGTCGGCCTTGGTCCGGCGTTCGGCGGCCAGCGCGACCGCCAGGGGGTCGAGGGAGCGCCGCATCTCCAGCAGGTCGCGGGCCTCCTCCGCGGCCAGGGGAGCGACGCGGGCGTCGCGGTGGGCGTCCAGCTCCACCAGCCCCTCACTCTTGAGCCGGCGCAGGGCCTCACGCAGGGGAGTGGTGCTGATGCCGATGTCGCGGGCCAGCCTGGCCTGCGCGATGACGGAGCCGGGTGGTAGCTCGCCGGACAGTATCCGCTCCTTGACCCGCAGGTAGGCGTAGTCCGCCTTGGTGGAGTAGAGCTCTGCCGCTGGTTCGCTCATCGCTGTCCCGTCTCATCGGTCACGGTTATAACCTACACCGCTCCGCGTCTTTGTCGCCAAGCCCTGGGTCCTCCTGTGCATGCCTTATATGGGGTTTGTAGCACCCGATATAAGGCATCATGGCAGCTAGAGAACGTTACGTTCCGGAAACAAAGGGTTGACGTCATAGGTTATAACGAGCAGAGTGTGCGCCATCGCAGGCGACGGCGGCCAGCCTCGCTTGGTCTAGGAGGAAGCACATGACCACCTTCCACCCCACTTTCCGCGCCATCGGTGCCGCCGTACTCGCGCTCGGGCTCGTCACGGCCTGCGGCGGCGGCGGTGGCGGCGAGGCGGCGAAGAAGCCGCCGGCCAACCCGATCGCCACGGGGCAGGTTCCGTCGTACTACCCGAGCGCCTACAGCCAGATCGTGGAGGCCTCCAAGAAGGAGGGCGGCTCGCTCACCATCTACTCCAACACCGACCAGGAGAACTGGGCGCCGATCTTCCGCGACTTCCAGAAGAAGTACCCCTGGGTGACCAAGATCGCGGCCAACAACCTGGACAGCGACGAGGTGTTCCAGCGCCTGCTGAGCGAGCAGGCCACCGGCAACTCGCCCGCGGACCTGGCGGTCTCGAACGCCGCCCAGGCGTGGGCCGACTTCGCCGGCCGGCCCGGCACGCTGCTGGACTACGCCTCGCCGGAGCGGGACAAACTCCCGGACTTCGCCGAGCCGCTGCCGAAGGTCTACGCGATGTCGGTGGACCCGCTGTCGATCGCGTACAACACCTCGTTGCTGCCGGAGAAGCCGACCGGCCTGAAGAGCCTGGCGGCGATCCTGGCCAAGGACCCTGCCCAGTACAAGAACAAGATCACCACGCGGGACGTGAGCGGCGCCTTCGGCTTCACCGTCTCGCACGCCTTCACCGAGGCCCGCCCCGGCTCCTGGGCATCGCTCCAGTCGGTCCTGCCGATGGCCCGCCCGGAGACCTCCTCGGGCACCCAGCTGGAGAAGATCACCTCCGGCGAGTACGTGGCCGGCTTCTTTGTCAGCGCCGCCCCGGCCTACCCGGTGGTGGCCAAGAGCGGCGGCCTGCTGGCGATCTCCTTCCTGGACGACGGCACCGTGGCGCTGCCGCGCGGCATCGGCATCGCCGCCAAGGCACCGCACCCGGCGACGGCGAAGCTGTTCGTGGACTTCGTCCTGTCGCAGGAGGGACAGCGGGCGGTGGCCGAGGGCGGGCTCACCTCCTATCGCGACGACGTCCCCGCGAGTGACGGCCTGCACACCTACCAGGAGCTCGTGAAGTCCGTGGGCGAGGCCAACGTGATCCTCCCCAAGTACACGAAGGTCCCCGACGACCAGGTCAAGTCCTTCACCGCCAAGTGGAACGGCCTGCTCGGTCACTGACCGGCAGGCGAAAGGATCGAGATGACCACCCTGTCCCCGCCGCGTCAGGCGGAGCCCCCGCCGCGCTACCGCAGGCCGCTGGGGCTGGCCCGGGAGACCTGGCTGCAGTACGGCGTGCTGGTCCTGCTCGCCGTCCTGGTGCTGGCGCCGGTCGTCCCGACGCTGTACCAGTCCTTCCTGGACCGCCCCCTGTACGAGGCGGGCGGCGTCCTGGGCGCCGGCAACTACGTGCGGCTGTTCACCGAGGCGGGCTTCGGCCGCGTCGTGCTCAACACGGCGCTGTTCGCCGGGCTCACCACCGTGCTCAGCCTGCTGATCGCGGTGCCGATGGCCGTGGTGGTGGTCCGCACCAAGCTGCCCGGCGGCCGGGTGTTCGCCGCCGCCATGCAGTGGCCGTTCTTCATCTCCTCGCTGATCCTCGGCTTCGGCTGGATCACCATGTACGGCCCGGCCGGGTTCGTCAGCGTCGAGGTACGCAGGGCCCTCGGCTTCCTGCCGTGGAACCTGTACTCCATCCCCGGCATGGCGGTGACCGAGGCGGTGGCGCTGGCCCCCATCGCCTACACCTTCTGCGCCAACGCGCTGCGCCAGAGCGACGCCTCGCTGGAGTCGGCCGCGCAGGTGTGCGGGGCGGGCCCGCTGCGGATCCTGCGGTCGGTGGTCCTGCCGCTGCTGCGCCCGCCGATCGTCTACAGCTCGATCCTGGTGATCAGCATGGCGGTCGAGACGCTGAGCGTGCCGCTGCTGTTCGGCCAGCCGGTGGGGATCGACGTCTTCTCCACCTTCCTCTATCGCAACGGCCTGCAGTCGATCAGCCCGGACTACGGAGTGCTCGGCGCGGCCTCGGCCATCATCCTGCTGGTCACGATCAGCCTGGTCGCCCTGCAGGCCAAGCTGCTGAAGAACGCCCAGCGGTTCGTCTCCGTACGCGGGAAGGCCACCCGTCCGCGCCGCCTGGACCTGGGCTGGCTGAAGTGGCTGAGCGTGGCCGTCATCGGCTTCTACGTGGTGATGGGCGCTCTGGTGCCCATCGGCGGGCTGATCTTCCGCTCGTTCACGCAGATCTTCACGCCGCTGCAGTCGCCGTTCAAGACCCTCACCGGCGACAACTACGAGCGGATCTTCACCTATCCGGTGTACGTGCAGTCCATCGTCAACAGCCTCATCGTGGCCTCGGTCGGCGCCGTCCTGGTGAGCGCGTTGTCGCTGCTGGCGGTGATGGTGTCGCGGCGTTCGACCTTCCGCTTCGCCCGCGCGGTCGAGTACCTGGCGCTCGCCCCGCAGGCGATGCCCGGCATCATCGTCGGCATCGGCCTGTTCTGGGCGCTGGCCTTCGCCCCCTTCGGGCTGGGCTCCCTCATCCAGGGCACGCTGTGGGCGCTGATCATCGGCTTCGGGCTGCGCGCGCTGCCCAGCGGGTTCGGCTCGATCTCCCCGTCGGTCATGCAGATCGGCCGGGAGCTCGACAACGCCGCCCGGGTGTCGGGAGCCGACTGGGTGCGTACGTTCACCCGCATCCTGGCCGCGCTGCTGCGGCCGGCGTTCGCCGGGGCGCTGATCCTGACGTTCGTCACGCTGCTCAAGGAGTACTCGCCCGCGGTGTTCCTGGGCTCGGCGGACTCCAACATCATCGGCACGACGATGCTCGAACTGTGGGTGCAGGGCAACACCGGCTCCGTGGCCGCGCTGGCCAGCCTGCAGATCGCCATCACGGCGACCTTCGTCGGACTCGCCGGACTACTTCTCAAGGGACGCAACGATGCCTGAGGTCAAGGTCACCAGCCTGTGCAAGCAGTTCGGCGACAACGCCGTTCTGCGTGACATCACCTTCACCATCGCCGACGGCGAGTTCTTCACCTTGCTGGGCCCCAGCGGCTGCGGCAAGTCCACCACGCTGGCCTGCATCGCCGGGCTGGAGCGGCCGACCGACGGCAGCATCGCCGTCGGAGCGGCCACCTTCGTCGACGCGGGCACGTTCGTGCCGCCCGAGGGCCGCAACCTCGGGATGGTGTTCCAGTCGTACGCGCTGTGGCCGCACATGACCGTCGCCCAGAACCTGGCCATGCCCCTCAAGATCCGCAAAGTCGACCGGCGCAAGCAGGACGAGCTCATCACCGAGGCCCTGGGCAAGGTGGGCCTGGCCGAGCTGAAGGACCGCTACCCGCACCAGCTCTCCGGCGGCCAGCAACAGCGCGTCGCCCTCGCCCGCGCCCTGGTCTACTCGCCCAGCGTGCTGCTGCTGGACGAGCCGCTGTCCAACCTCGACGCGCAACTGCGCGAGCAGGCCCGCGCCTGGCTCAAGAGGCTGCAGGAGGAGCTCGGCATCACCACCGTCTACGTCACCCACGACCAGGAGGAGGCCCTGGCGCTGAGCGACCGCATCGCGGTGATGTCCAAGGGCGACATGGTGCAGATCGGCACCCCCATGGAGATCTACGAGACGCCCGCCACCGCGGAGGTGGCCGCCTTCGTCGGACGGTGCAACTTCCTCACCGGCACGGCGACCGGCCCGCAGGAAGTGCGGCTGGACTGCACCGGCCAGACCATCACCGTCCAGCCCGGCGCCGCGGCCACCGGGCAGGCGGTCAGCGTGGCCGTCCGCCCCGAACGGCTGGAGATCCTGCCCACCGGACGTGCGACCCCCGACGGCGTGAACGTACTCACCGCCCAGGTGCTCACCAGCTCCTACATCGGCTCCCGCTACGAGTACGGCCTCCGCCTGGGCAACCAGATCATCCAGGTCGAGAGCGCCCGCCCCGGCCTGGCCGGAGAGGTCACCCTCCTCGCCGAGCCCGCGGCCTGCCTCGTCTACCCGACCACCGGCGTCCTGCCTCAGGACGTGCAGGCACTCGTCACCGTCACCGATTGAAGAAGGACAAAACGTGACCTCTTACCGTCTTGGCGTACTCGAAGGTGACGGCATCGGCCCCGAGATCGTCCCCGCGTCGGTTCTGGTCGTGGACGCCGCGCTCGCGGCGGCCGGTGCGTCACCGGTCGAGTGGGTGGAGCTGCCGCTGGGCGGCTCGGCCATCGACACGCACGGGGACGCCGTACCGGACTCGACGCTGACCGCGCTCGCCGGGCTGGACGCCTGGCTGCTCGGCCCGCACGACAGCGCCGCCTACCCCGAGCCGCACCGCTCCCGCCTCAATCCCAGCGGCACCATCCGCAAGCACTTCGACCTGTTCGCCAACATCCGCCCGGCCAAGTCGTTCGAGGGGGCCGACGCGGTCGTCCCGGGCACCGACCTGGTCATCGTCCGGGAGAACACCCAGGGCTTCTACGCCGACCGCAGCACCTACAAGGGCAGCGGCGAGTTCATGCCCACCCCCGACGTGGCCATCGCCATGGGGATCATCACCCGGCCCGCGGTCGAGCGGATCGCCGTCGAGGCCTTCGAACTCGCCTCCCGCCGGCGCGGCAAGCTCACCATCGTGCACAAGGCGAACGTGCTGAAGATGACCACCGGCCTGTTCCGCGACGTCTGCCAGGAGGTGGGCGCCCGCTACCCGCACGTCACGGTGGACGACTTCCACATCGACGCGATGACCGTCCACCTGGTGCGCCGGGCCGACGACTTCGACGTCATCGTCACCGAGAACATGTTCGGCGACATCCTGTCCGACCTGGCGGGCGAGATCGCCGGCTCACTCGGCATCGCCCCGTCCATCAACGCCTCCAACGAGCGCGCCATGGCCCAGGCCGCCCACGGCTCGGCCCCCGACATCGCCGGACGGGACCTGGCCAACCCGATCGCGATGATCCTGTCCAGCGCCATGCTGCTCGACTGGCTCGCCACCCGCCACCAGGACGCCACGCTGAGCCAGGCCGCCGCGCTGATCGAGGCGGCGGTCGCCGACACCGTCCGCTCCGGCACCCGTACCCGCGACATGGGCGGCACGGCGGGCACCCGCGCGTTCGCCGAGGCCGTCGCGGCCGGTGTGAAGCGATGAGCTTCACGGTCGCGGTCGTCAACGCCACGCCCGCCTCCATGCGGCCCGCCACCGACGGGCTCGGCCAAGGATTCCCCGAGGCCGCCGCCTGGCACCTGATGGACGACCGGCTCGTGACGGAGGCGGACGCGGCAGGGGGGATGACGCCCGCTCTGACCCGCCGGATGCTGGCCCTCATCGATTACGCGGTGCGCGGCGGCGCGGACGCCGTGCTGCTGTCCTGCTCGATGTACGGCCCCGCCGCCGAGCTGGCGCGGCGGTTGCACAACGTACCGGTGACAGGCTCGGACGAGGCGATGTTCGCCGACGTCGCCCAGCGGCGCCCCGGCAAGGTCCTCGTGCTCGGCTCACTCGACTCGGCGGCGGCGGATTCGGCGCGGCGGCTACAGCGTGTCGTCGAGGGCGTCGAGGTGAAGGGGGTCGCGGCGCCCGGGGCCGCCGCCGCAGCCGCTGTGCGCGACTGGCCGGCCCTGGTGGACGCGCTCGCGCGGGCCGCCGAGCCCTCGCTCGGCCTGGCCGAGCTGGTCCTGCTCGGCCAGTACTCGATCAGCCCTGTGCACGCCGAACTGGCCGACCGGCTCGGCGTGCCGGTGCTCAGCCCACCGCTCATGGCGGCGCGGGCGCTGCGCGAGGCGCTGGTATGAGCCCTTCGCTCGGCTGCGTCGCCGACGACTACACCGGCGGCACCGACGTCGCCGCGGCGCTGCGGCGGTCGGGGCTGCGCACGGTCCTGCTGTTCTGCACGCCACCGCACGGGACGGCTGTTCCGGACTGCGACGCCGTCGTGATCGCGCTGAAGACCCGTTCCGTGCCGGTGGAGACGGCCGTGGCGGAGTCGCTGGCCGCGTGGCTGTGGCTGGCCGGGCAGGGCGTGGGTCGCATCTACGTGAAGTACTGCTCCACCTTCGACTCCACCGACGACGGCAACATCGGCCCGGTCGCCGACGCGCTGGTTGAGGCGGCAGGGGCGCGGCTGACCGTCGCCTGTCCGGCCTCGCCGGAGCACGGCCGCACCGTTTATCAGGGGCATCTGTTCGTCGGTGACCGGCTGCTGTCGGAGTCGCCGATGCGGCACCACCCGCTCACCCCGATGACCGACCCGGACCTGGTACGGGTGCTGGGACGGCAGACGCCGCACCCTGTGGCGCTGGTCCCGCACGCGGTGGTCGCGCGCGGAGCCGACGCCGTACGCGCGGCCCTGGACGACCTGGAGGCGCGCGGCGTCCGCCATGCCGTGACCGACGCCATCGACGACCACGACCTCGACACGATCGCCCGCGCCACCGCCCACCTGCCGGTCATCACCGGCGCGGCAGGGTTGGGCCGCGCGGCAGGCACACTCCTGGCGGCTGTCGCGCCCGGCCCCACGGGCGTTCCCGGCGTGTCAGCCCCGACAACGACGACCGGCTCGACCGGGGCGACCGGCCCGATCGGGGCGCCTGCCGCAGTCGGGATGTCCGGCCCGACCGGGGTGGCCGCTCCGGATGGGGTGGCCGGCCCGAGCGGGGTGTCCGGCGCGACCGGGGAGACCGGGGCGTCTGATGTGGTCCAGGTGCCCGGCGAGGTCGCGGTGTCTGGGGCGACCAGCTCGGGTAGTGCGGTCGGGATGCCCGAGCTGCCGGTGGGGCCCAGTGTGGTGCTCGCGGGGAGCTGTTCGGCGGCCACCCTTCAGCAGGTGGCGCGGGCCCGCGAGCGGATGCCCTCCTATCGGCTCCGTCCCGAGAACGGCGGCCTGGTCGAGGAGGCGATCCAGTGGTTGGAGAGCCACTTCGGCGCGGGCGGTCCGGTCATGGTCTACTCGTCGGCCCCGCCCGAGGAGCGCTCGCCGGGCACGGCTGAGCCTCTGGAGCGGGCGCTGGCCGCCGTCGCAGCGCGCGCCGCCGAGCTCGGCGCGCGCCGGTTCGTCGTCGCGGGCGGCGAGACCTCCGGCGCCGTGGTCAATGCGCTCGGCGTCACCGGCGTGATCGTGGGCGCCGAGGCGGACCCGGGCGTGCCGTGGCTGCTCACCACGGGCGACCGGCCGCTGGCGCTGCTGCTCAAATCCGGCAACTTCGGCCGTCCTGACCTCCTGGTCCAGGCCGTGGAGACGACATGACCGACATATCCGTTCGGATCGCGGAGCTGGGCGCGTCCCTGTTCCGCAGGCGGCTGACGCACGGGCGTACCGGCAACATCAGTGCCCGCGCCGGCGACGGCTTCCTGATCACGCCGACCGGCGGGTCGCTGGGCGACCTCTCGCCCGGTGGGCTGTCCCTCGTCGGGCTCGCGGGCGACCACTTGGACGGCCCGCGTCCGTCCAAGGAGGCGTTCCTGCACGCCGCTCTCTACCGCGCCCGCCCGGACGCCGGCGCGGTGGTTCACCTGCACAGCACCCACTCCGTCGCCGTGTCCTGCCACGACGGGCTCGATCCGGACGACGCGCTGCCTCCCCTGACCGCCTACTACGTGATGCGGGTGGGGCGGCTGCCGCTGCTGCCGTACCACGCGCCCGGTGATCCGGCGCTGGGGCCGATCGCCGAGCGGGCCGCCCGCGACGCGCACGCCCTGCTGCTGGCCAACCACGGTCCGATCGTCGCGGGCGCGGACCTGGCGACCGCCGCCGATGTCGTGGAGGAGCTGGAGGAGACCGCGCGACTGTGGCTGCTGCTGCGCGACCGCCCCATCCGCCCCCTGACACCCACGCAGGCCGCCGCACTCCGTGAGGAACCGCCCGCGTCGGCCGCCGTACTCCGTAAGGACCCGCGCGGGCGGCAGTCCTCCGTAAGAAAGGGAAGGTGACATGATCCCGCCGTCCGACCTGGTCGCGTTCGGGACCGCCATTCTGACCTCGCTCGGCGTCCCCGAGCCGGACGCCCGGCTGGTGGCCGACAGCCTGGTCACGGCCGACATGCAGGGACACCCCTCGCACGGCATGCTGCGCCTGGAGTGGTACGCCGACCGCCTGCGCTCCGGCGCCATGCGTGCGGTGACCGACGTGGCGACCGTCATCGACGGCGGCGCCGTGGCCGTTCTGGACGGCCGGGACGGTGTCGGCCAGGTCGTCACCGCGTACGCGGCCCGCGACGCCGTACGCCGCGCCGCCGAGCACGGAGTCGGCATGGTCG
This sequence comes from Nonomuraea sp. NPDC049141, assembly GCF_040648415.1. NCBI lineage: Bacteria > Bacillati > Actinomycetota > Actinomycetes > Streptosporangiales > Streptosporangiaceae > Nonomuraea > Nonomuraea sp. NPDC049141. The sequence continues at coordinate 172,645 of NZ_JBEZDR010000017.1, read as the reverse complement.
CGGTCCGCGACAGCAACCATTTCGGCACCGCCGCCTACTTCACCCGCATGATCGCCGCCGAGGGCTGCGTCGCCCTGCTGACCACCAACGGCAGCCCCGCCATGGCCCCGTGGGGCGGCCGGGAGAAGAGCGTCGGCGCGAATCCGTGGTCCATCGCGGTTCCCGGCGGGCGTTTCGGTCCGGTCGTGCTCGACATCGCCAACACCACGGTCGCCCGCGGCAAGATCTACGCCGCGCTGGAACGCGAGCAGCCCATCCCCGACGGCTGGGCCCAGACCGCGGACGGCACCCCCACCACCGACCCGCGCCAGGCGATCGACGGGCTCATCCTGCCCATGGCCGGGCACAAGGGATACGGCATCTCGTTCATGATGGACGTGCTGTCCGGCGTGCTCACCGGCAGCTCCTACGCCACCGACGTGACCGGCCCCTACGTGCCCGACCGCCGCTCCGGCTGCGGCCACCTGCTGCTCGCCCTCCGCCTCGACGCCGTCGCCGACCCCGCCGACTACGCCCACCGGCTCGACGACCTCATCGACCGCACCAAGGCCGTGCCGCGGGCTCCCGGCTTCGACGAGATCTTCTACCCCGGCGAGATCGAGGACCGCAACGCCGCCGAGGCCGCCCTTGCCGGAGTGCGGCTGCCCGAGCGGACCCTGCGCGGCCTCGAACGGCTGGCCAAGGCAGGCGCGATCCCGCTGCCCGACTGGATGAGCGTATGTTCGTCGTGATCGTGCACCTGCGGGTACGCCCCGGCCATCTCGCCGCCTTCCTCGACGGCATCGAGGCCAACGCCCGCGCCACCCGCCGCGAACCCGGCCGCCTGCGCTTCGACGTGCTGCGCGGTCACGAGGATTCGCACCGGTTCACCCTGTACGAGATCTACCGCGACGAAGCGGCCTTCACCGTGGAGCACCGCTCCGCGCCGCACTATCCCGCCTGGCGAACCGTGGCCGCCGAATGCGTCGAGTCCGGCACGCACCTGAACAGCTTCTGGACGCCTGCCTTCCCCGAGGACCTGCCCGAGGCCGCTGCCGACACCGGCGACCACAGCGGAGAAAGATCATCATGACTGCGATACCCACCAAGGCGCCCTCCGAGCAGGAGGCCTCATGAACAGGCCGGTGACGTCCGAAGACGACGAGTTCTTGCGTGTGGGGTCCCGCGAGTGGCGGATCCACCGCGTCTCTGATCTCGCCCCGCCCCGGTTGCCGTACAGCCTGCGCATCATCCTGGAGAACCTGCTGCGGCACGGCGCTCCGGCCGAGCAGGTACGGGCCGTGGCCGGATGGGAGCCGCGCGCGGACCGGGCCGCGGCCGTGGACCTGCACCCCGCCCGGGTGTTCCTGCACGACACCAACGGCGTGCCCGCGCTCGCCGACCTGGCCGCCATGCGCGACGCGATGGCGGAGCTCGGCGGCGATCCAGACCGCATCAACCCGGCCATCCCCGCCGAACTCATCGTGGACCACTCCATCATCGCTGACGCCTTCGGCCGCCCCGGTGCCCTGGCCCGCAACGCCGAGCTGGAGTACGAGCGCAACGCCGAGCGCTACCGGTTCCTGCACTGGGGCCAGGCGTCGCTGCGCGGCTTCACCGTGGTGCCGCCGGGCAAGGGCATCATGCACCAGATCAACGTGGAACACCTGGCCCGCGTGGTGATGCGCCAGGACGGCGCGGCGTTCCCCGACCTGTGCCTGGGCACCGACTCGCACACCACGATGGTCAACGGGATCGGCACGCTGGGCTGGGGGATCGGCGGTATCGAGGCCGAGGCGGCGATGCTCGGCCAGCCGGTGTCCATCGTCGTGCCCGACGTGGTCGGGGTACGCCTGCACGGCGCGCTCCCTCCGGCCGCCACCGCCACCGACCTCGTCCTGACCCTCACCGAGCTGCTACGCGCGCACGGCGTGGTCGGCAAGATCGTCGAGTTCCACGGCCCGGGCGTCACCGCGCTGCCGGTGACCGACCGGGTGACCATCTCCAACATGAGCCCCGAGTTCGGCTCCACCGCCGCGCTGTTCCCCATCGACGCGGAGACCATCCGCTACCTGCGCTTCACCGGCCGCGCCGCCGAACACGCGGACCTCGTCGAGTCCTACGCCAGGGCGCAGGGGCTGTGGCACGATCCGCAGTCGCCGCCCGGCTACACCGCCGACCTCGACCTCGACCTGGCCACCGTCGTGCCGTCCATCGCGGGGCCGCGCAGGCCGCAGGACCGCGTCCCGCTCGACGCCGCCAAAGCCGCCTTCCGGGCTCAGGCACGGCCCGAGGTGCGGGCCAGGCTGGGGGAGAGCGGCGAGGAGATCGGCCATGGAGCCGTCGCCATCGCCGCGATCACCTCCTGCACCAACACCTCCAACCCCTCGGTCATGGTCGCCGCCGGGCTGCTCGCCAGGAACGCCGTCCGGCGCGGCCTGCGTGCCAAGCCCTGGGTGAAGACCACCCTGTCGCCCGGCTCGCGCGTCGTCATGGACTACTACGGTGTGGCGGGCCTGACCTCCTACCTGGAGGAACTCGGCTTCCACCTGGCCGGGTTCGGCTGCATGACCTGTATCGGCGCCTCGGGGCCGCTCATCGAGGAGGTGTCCAGGGCGGTGGCCGAGCACGACCTGGACGTGGCCGCGGTCCTGTCGGGCAACCGCAACTTCGAGGGCCGCATCCAGCCGGAGGTTCGCTCCAACTACCTGGCCTCGCCCCCGCTCGTCGTCGCCTACGCCATCGCCGGCACGATGGACCTCGACCTCACCACCGAACCCCTCGGCACGGACCTCGCGGGCCGGCCTGTCTACCTGCGGGATCTCTGGCCGACGGCGGACGAGGTACGCGGCGTGGTCGAGCAGGTGATCCAGCCGTCGATGTTCACCCGCGCCTATGCCGACGTGTTCGACGGCGACGAACGCTGGCAACGGCTGGAGACTCAAAGCTCCGCCACCTTCCCCTGGGACCCCGCATCCACTTACGTGCGCCGCGCCCCCTACGTGGCGGGCATGCCCCTCGAACCACCGCCCGTCACCGACATCGCCGACGCCCGCGTACTGGTCAAACTCGGCGACTTCATCACCACCGACCACATCTCGCCCCCCGGGGCGATCCCGCCCGCCGGTCTCGCCGGCCGCTACCTCACCGGGCTGGGCGTGCCACGTGGCCGGCTCAACACCTACGCCTCCAGGCGTGGCAACCACGATGTGATGATGCGCGGCACCTTCGCCAACGTACGGCTGCGCAACCAGCTCGTCCCCGGCACCGAAGGTGGGTTCACCCCGAACTTCCTCGACGGCGGCACGATCACCACTGTCTACGAAACCGCCTGCGCGTACCGGGCGGCGTCGGTCCCGGCCGTGGTGCTCGCCGGGGAGGGTTACGGCGCCGGCTCCTCCCGCGACTGGGCCGCCAAGGGCCCCGCGCTGCTGGGCGTGCGGGCCGTCATCGCCAAGTCGTTCGAGCGCATCCACCGCTCGAACCTGGTGGGCATGGGTATCCTCCCGCTGCAGTTCATGCCTGGCGAGGGCACCGACGAGCTCAGACTGACGGGCCGGGAGATCATCACGATCCGCGGCCTCGGCCCGATCGGCGACGGCCTGGTTCCGCCCACGCTGACCGTCACCGCCGGTGACATCGCCTTCCAGGTGACTGTCCGCCTCGACACGAGACGGGAAGCCGACTATTACCGGCATGGCGGCATCATGCCCTATGTCCTGCGGGGCCTCTTGGCCTGAGGGCCACGCTGTTCGGCCTGCGGGACACATTGGTTGGCCTCGGGGGCGCGCTGGTTGGCCTGTGGGACGTGCTGGTTGGCCTGCGGGACACGTCGGTTGGCTTTTGGGACGCACTGGGCAGTGACGTCGGCCGACACGACGAGGTCGCCGGACGGGCGTCCGCTGAGTCGGATGCTGCGCTGCCTGGCCGACGGGCTACCGGGAGCAGGGGATGGCGCCGGTGACCACGTGACGGGCCCCAGGCAGAATCCTGCTATGGATGCCACGCTAAGGAAGATCATCGCGGAGCTGAACACGGCCGCCGCCCAGCACGACGCCGGCCAGGAGGACCGGCTGGACCGGTGGCGGGTGCTGGAGCCCGACGCCGGGGAGTTCCTGTGGTTCCTGGCCCAGAGCGCAGGGGCACGGATCATCGTGGAGATCGGCACCTCGCGGGGCGTGTCCACGTTGTGGCTGGCCGACGCCGCGCGGGCGGTCGGCGGGCACCTCCTCAGCCTCGACACCGACCCCGAGGCCCAGGCGCACGCCCGCCGCACGGTCGCCGAGGCGGGGCTGGCCGATCACGTCGAGTTCCGCGTCGAGGACGGGGGCGCCGCGCTCGCCCGGATGCCGGACGGCGCGGTCGACCTGCTCTTCCTCGACGCCGAACGCGTCGAGTACCCCTCCTGGTGGCCGCATCCCTACCGGGTGCTGCGGCAGGGCGGCGTGCTCGTGGCCGACAACGCCCTGTCCCACCCCGAGGAGATCGCCCCACTGCACGACCTCCTCCAACGGGAGCCGCGCCTGACCGTCACCACGATCAACGTGGGCAAGGGCGAACTGGTCGCACTGCGGCGCTGAGAGCCAGACGGTTGAAGTGCTCTTCTGATGCGGTTCCGTTCGCTAGTCGCGGACGGAACCGCGGCAGTGGCAGTGGCGGTCGTGCTGGCGATCGGCGCGAGGTGTGACCTCGCGCCGACTCCGGGTAGGGGGCAACTGTAAGGCACGAGAAGGGGGCACAGCCATGAGCCGCATCGCGGAATGGTTGAAGAAGGCCGAGGACCTGGCGAGAGGGCACTCCAAGCAGGCTGACAAGGTGCTGGATCGCGCCGAGCGGTTCGCCAAGGAGCGGACCGGCCACAAGTACGACCAGCACATCGAGAAGGGCGTGGACGAGGCGCAGCGCCGCTACGGCGGAGGCGAGCCAGAGGGCCAGCAGCCGCCAAGCCCGCAGCCTCCGCAGCCACCGCCACAGCAGCCTGGTCAGCGCCCGGACTAACGACGTGCGGTGCCGCGCAGTGGCGAATCCGCTGCTGCGGCGGGAATTGACGTGTCACGGATGGACCGATCCGGAGCCGGCCGGCTGGCGCATCCGGCAGGATTTCGGCGTCAAGCCCGCGACCCCGCAGGACGAGGCGGCCTGGCGGGCGACGCCGGTAGGTCCCCGGGACCAACCGTCCGAACTCTCGACCAAGCCAGCCAAGCGCGCTATAAGGTCCGGAGCGGCCCGCTTCACCCGATGTAGGGCGTCGCCTTTCCTTGGCGGAAGTGCTCGATCCGGAGTCGTTGGGTGTCGTGCATGGGCAGTTCCTCGATCTCATCTGGGCTGACCCAGCGGACGTCGGTTGACTCGTCGCTGATCGCGAGCGCTCCACCGATGACGCGTGCCGTCAGACAGATATTGAACTGGCGGCGCACTTCTCCGTCGCTGTAGGCGATGATGTGCCGGGCGTCGGTGTAGAGGCCGACCATCCCGCTCACCTCGACGTCGTATCCGGTCTCCTCCTTCACCTCCCGTACGGCCGCCTGCGGCACCGACTCGATGAGGTCCATCCCACCTCCGGGCAACGCCCACAGCCCGTTGTCGGTGCGCCTTTGCAGGAGGATTCGCCCTCCGTCGTCGACGACCACGGCGGACACCCCCACGACCAGGCTGTTCGGCTCGGGAGCGTCAGGGTCGTCGTAGTACTCGGTGCGGGCCACTTACCGCTCCTCGCCGGGGAGTCGAGACTGCTTCCACACGGCTTGAGGACATGGTGCCCTTCTGGCCATTGGAGTCACCAAGGCACTGCTGTCACGCGATTCGATTGGGGGCCGGGGAGTGTGAGGGGGCGGCAGCCCCCCCGAGCCCCCCACAAAACACAGCCCGAAGCGCCAAAGCGCGAAGCGCCCTGAAAGCGAGGTCCGCGGGTGTCAGGGCGCCCGCCTGGTGGCGGGCTTTTCCACCAGCGTGGCGCCCGTCTCCGCCTCCAGGGCCGGGGCGTAGCCTGCGGCGCGCAGTGCGGTCATCGTCTCCCGTTCCGGGCTCGCGCTGATCAGCACTGTCGGTGCGATCAGGCGCAGGCCGAGGGCGCGGAGTGGCTTGGCGTGGGCGAGTTCGGCCAGTAGTGCCTCGTCGTCGGAGCGGATGCAGCAGCCGGATCGCACTACCCGCATCCGGCCGTGCGTCCGTCCCACGTCCTTGATCAGGTACTCCAGTGGCTGTGGGAGGTCGCCTTCCGCCACGGCCCGGAGCCGGGAGAGCAGAGTTCCCGCTTCGTGGCCGGCGTCGAGGGCGTGCCGTACCGAGGCGTGGCTGATGCGCCACACCACCGCGTGCCCTTCCGATTCGCGGACGCCGACCGTGTTCAGCAGGGCGGCCAGTTTCGCTTCGGGGGCGCCGGACACCACGGCGGTCAGGTCGGTCTGGAAGCGGGCCGTGGTGCGGGGCGCGGGGAGCATGCCGGTCAGGACGGGGGAGAGGGCGGCGTTCGCGGTCTTCCATGCCTGGCCGGTGCGGAGCAGGTCGAGCACGGTGTGGCCGAGCCGGGTCAAGGCGCCCTGGCCGATGACGCCGAGGAGTGCGGCCTCGCGGAGGGTGGACTCGATGCGCTGGGCGCCGGCCGGGCCCTGCGGTATCCGGGCGGGGCGGTGCCAGGTCGCGGCGGCCACCAGGTAGGGCGGTGCGTCGGTCGCGCGCTGGGCGGGGGCGGCGGCCAGGGCCTCCAGCAGGGCGTAGCGCAGGCTGACCGCGTCGGGGTCGTCGAGGCCGGTCAGGGCGACGGGCGTCTGGTCGGGGTCGGGCCACCACAGCGGGATGTCGCGGCAGACGGCCCAGGCGGCGAGGATCGGGACCAGCCGCTGGGCGGGCGCGTACGACAGCCAGCGATCATAGGCGCGGGTGGGCAGGACGATGTGGGAGGGCGGCGGCACCTTGGCGCGGCGGTTCGCGGGGGGCTCGGCCGGTTCGGCCAGGAGGCCCAGCAGGCCGGCGCGGAAGCACAGCTCCAGCAGGAAGCGGACGGTCTCGGGCTCGGCGATGCCCTTGGCCAGGCGTTTGGTGTCGCGGATCGCGACCCCGCCGGATTTGCGTACGGTGAGCGGCTGTTCGGCGCAGCCGGCGAGCAGCCGTTCGAGTTGCCAGGCGAGCGTGCCGGCCGCGGCTTCGGCGGCGGGTTCGATGTTCTCGGCCCGCGGCAGGTCGCGGGGCCGGGGAGGGCGCGGGGTGAACGTCGCCCGCAGCTCGCCGCGGACCGCGATCGCCACCTCGACCGGCAGCTCGGCCACCTGGGGAACGCCCGCCGGGAGCAGCAGCCCGCGCGCCGCCAGCCAGTCCGCGCCGGCTTGCCCCGAGCCACCGGCGAAAAAGACGTACTTGTTGGTGCCGTACGGACCCGCCGGGTGGAAGCAGCGGACCTCGAGCAGGGGCCCTTCGTGCGCGAGCCGGTCCAGCAGCTCCGTGGCCGAGGCTGGAGCCTTCGCGAGCAGGGCGTGCAGCCGTTCCGGATCTGTCAGGAACGCCACGACGTTCCGCTCGGCGGCTTCCCGGCCCGGCGTCTTGTCCAGCCCCAGCGCGGCGGCCAGCCGATGGACCTCCGGCGCGTTGAAATACCGGGCGATGAGGTGGGCGGCGGGGCGGCCCAGTCCCATGCCGTCCGCCAGGTTCCGGTGGATGTAGGGGGCCACCACGCACAGCTCGCCGTGGGGTGGCTGGAGCAGGGCCTGGTGGGCCAGCCGTTCCAGGGCCGCCTGCGCTTCCGCCCGCAGGTCCTGGTCCTGACCCGCGAGGAGGGTCAGCACCTCGGCTCGGGGGACCGCGCGTTCGTCCGGGTCGGGAGCGCGCCAGTAGTCGTCGGGGAAGGGGCCGTGCCGCTGGGCGGACAGCCAGGCGATCGCGCCCAGGGCCTGGAGCTCTGGGAGCGTACAGAAGCCCATCAACCGGGCGAGCACATGGTCCTGCCTGAGCAGGTGGGCGTAGTCCTCCAATGACGGCTCGCGACCGCGGACCCGTAGCGCGCCGCGATCGGCCAGGAGCGCCAACTGCTCGGGGGCGCGCGTGGTGAGCCAGGCCATGAGGGCGTCGCTGGACATGGCTGGCAGCGTAGTACGCGACGTGGACAACGGCTTGGCAGACCGGACCGAACGAACCCGCGCGGACGATGAACCCGCAGGTCTAGACCGCGCTATCGGGGTATGACCCTCTGGGAGACGTAGGAGGCGGCGCATGCGAAGTGAGGGTGAGCGCATGCTGGGCGGCCTACTGGTCGCGAGCCACCGGGCCGCCATCGAGGACCTGCCGGACCTGGTCGCCGAGCATGCCAAGCCGGTCGGGTTCTGCCAGACCATGATCTACGTGGTCGACCTGCAGCAGCAGTACCTCGTCCCGCTGCCCGGCCAGCACGACGCGGCGGGCGAGTCGCTGCGGCCGATCCGCATCGACTCCACGCTCGCCGGGCGGGCCTACCGCAATGTGGAGGTCGTCCAGGCCAAGCACGTTGTCGAGGGTGAGCCGGAGTCGCTGGCCGAGGAGGGAAGGCGGCGGCTGTGGGTGCCGCTGCTCGACGGCACCGAACGGGTCGGCATGCTGGGGGTGACCGTTCCCGCGGGCGATGACGACATCGACTGGCGGGTGAAGCAGCTGGCCAGCCTGGTCTCGCTGCTGTTGATCAGCAAGCGCAACTTCAGCGACACCTACGCCTCGCTGGTACGCGTGGAGTCGATGACCCTGTCGGCCGAGGTGCTGTGGAACCTGATGCCGAGCGGCAGCTTCGCCAACGACAAGGTGGTGGTCGGCGCCGCGCTGGAGCCCGCTTACGACGTGGGCGGCGACGTGTACGACTTCGCCCTCGCCGGCGACACGCTGCACCTGTCGATCTTCGACGCCATGGGGCACGACACCTCCGCGGGGCTGACCGCGACGATCGCCGTCGGCGCCTGCCGCAACAACCGGCTACGGGGCACCGGCCTGCTGGCGGCCAGCGAGGCCATCGACGAGGCGATCGCCGAACAGTTCGGCGCCACCCGGTTCGCCACCGGCATCCTCGCTGACCTCAACCTCAAGACCGGCGAGCTGACCTGGGTCAATCGCGGGCACCACCCGCCGCTGGTGATCCGGCGGGGCCGCCGCGTCGCCACCCTGGAGAGCGTGCCGTCGCCGCCGATGGGCTTCCGCCTGGGCCTGTCCGCCGGTCTGGAGCACTACCAGCTCGAACGCGGCGATCGCCTGCTCTTCTACACCGACGGCATCGTCGAGGCGCAGAGCCCGGAAGGGGAGTTGTTCGGGCTCGAGCGGTTCATCGACTTCGTCGTCCGCCGCGAAGCCGACGGGATGTCGGCGCCGGAGACGCTCCGCCGGCTGATCCAGTCCATCCTCGAACACCAGCACGGCCGCCTCCAGGACGACGCCACGGTGCTGAGCGTCGAGTGGCACGGCGAGAAGGAGCACCGGCTTACTGAAGGTCCGCAGAAAGCCACGGCCCTTCGGGCTGGGGATGAATGCGGTCCTCTGTTGGGGGGTGGCCTGCCGTAGGCGGGGCATTCCGGAGCGTGGAGCCGGAGCCTCAGGTGGGGTGGCGCTGTTGTGCGATGTACGCCTTGATGATCGATAGTGGTGCTCCGCCGCAGGAGGCGGCGAGGTAGCTGGGTGACCAGAGGGGGCCGTGCGTGGCGGGGTTGTCCGGGCTGGTGAACTCTTTGCGGAGGTAGTGCGAGGAGACGCCTTTCAGCGAGTTGACGAGTTTGCTGATCGCGACCTTGGGTGGGTAGTGGACGAGCAGGTGGACGTGGTCGTGTTCGCCGTTGAACTCGCGTAGTTCGGCTTCGAAGCTGTCGCACACCTCGATCATGATGTCTTCGCAGCGGCGCAGCATCGCGTCGTCGAACACGTTTCTGCGATATTTAGTGACAAAGACCAGATGGACGTGCATCGCGGAAACCACGTGTCTGCCTCGCCGATATTCCACTTCATGGCTCATAGACCAGATGGTAATGTGTTCGAGTCGGTGAGACTGTGAGCGTCCCGTGGGGTAGGGGGTGTTGCGCATGTTGGCGGGCCGGAAATACCGCCTGGAGTTCGACTTCGGGCAGCGGGCGTTCGCCGAAAGGCTGGGCGGGATCTCCCGGGCCGTGTGGAACACCGGTCTGGAACAACGGCGGGATTACCGGCGGCGCGGCCAGTGGATCACCTATGCCGAGCAGTGCAAGCAGCTTGCCGAGGCGAAGAAGGAACCGTACTGCGACTGGCTCGCCGACGCCCCCGCCCAGGTGATCCAGCAGACCCTCAAGGACCTGGACCAGGCGTGCCGCAAGCATGGCACCTGGAAGGTGCGCTGGAAGTCGAAGGCGAAGAGCAAGCCGTCGTTTCGGTTCCCCACCGCCAAACGCCTGCCCGTAGAGCGGATCGCCCGTAAGTGGGGGCGGGTGTTCCTACCCAAGTTCGGGTGGGCGCGGTTTCGGATGTCGCGCCCGCTCGGGGGAAGCGTCAAGTCCGCGACCGTGTCGAAGGACGGCGAGCACTGGTTCATCAGCTTCCTGATCGACGATGGGATCGCTGAGCGTGAGCACCACGTGTGCCCGCAGTGGGTGGGCGTGGACCGGGGGGTCGTCACGGCCGCCGTCACGTCGGACGGGGAGTTCTTCGACCGCCGCCACGCCACAACCGACGGTGTCTCTTCCAGGCAGCTGCCAGGGGAGACGAAAGGGGACCGCAAGGACGACCTCGGGTATCTCACGCCCGGCCAAGCGCAACGGTATCTACGGCTGCAACGCCAGCTCGCCCGCACGAAGAAGGGGTCGAAGCGGCGCAAGAGGGTCATGGCCGCGATGGGTGAGATCATGCGGCGGGTCCGGTGGCGGCGCGCTGACTTCAACGCCCAAGCCGCGCACCGACTCACCCGCACCTACAGGCACGTGGTCATCGAAGACCTGAACACCAAGGGCATGAGCGCGGCCGTCAAGCCCAAGCCCGACCCCGACCGGCCGGGCCGGTACCTACGCAACGGCGCGGCCGCGAAATCCGGGCTCAACAAGGCGATTCTCGACAAGGGCTGGTACGGCCTGGAAGTCGCCCTGCGCTCCAAGGCCCGCTACACCGGCAGCGTCATCCATAAGATCAACCCCGCGTACACGTCCCAGACGTGCCCGCAACCTGCGTGCGGGAAGGTGGACGAGAAGAGCCGCAAGAGCCAAGCGATCTTCTCCTGCACTTCTTGCGGGCACACCGAGCACGCCGACATCGTCGCGGCGCAGAACATCAAGGCCAAAGGACAGGCGGCCGGGCTGGTCGTCTCAGGGCGTGGAGACCCACCCGGGTCCGAGAAACGTCAAGCACCCCGTTCCACAGCACGAGCCGCGCAAGCGGCACGAGCTGCCGCATAGCGGCACGGGAACCCCCGTCCCGTACCTTTAGAGCGGGGAGCAGGTCAAGATGTAAGCCATGAGCGGAGCGCTGCTGGTCGCCGGCACCACATCTGACGCGGGCAAGAGCGTCGTCACCGCCGGGATCTGCCGCTGGCTGGCCCGTAAGGGGGTCCGCGTCGCGCCGTTCAAGGCCCAGAACATGTCGCTGAACTCGTACGTCACCGCCGACGGCGCCGAGATCGGCCGCGCCCAGGCCGTGCAGGCACGGGCCGCTGGGCTCGAACCCGTCGCCGACATGAACCCGATCCTGCTCAAGCCGGGCAGCGACCGCCGCAGCCAGGTGGTCCTGATGGGACAGCCGGTGGCCGACGTCGACGCGATGGAGTACGGCCGGCTCAAGGACCTGCTCCGCGAGAGCGCGCTGGCCTCGCTCGACCGGCTGCGAAGCTCGTACGACGTCGTCATCTGCGAGGGCGCCGGCAGCCCCGCGGAGATCAACCTGCGCCGGGGCGACATCGCCAACATGGGCCTGGCCAGGGCGGCGAACCTGCCGGTGATCGTGGTGGGCGACATCGACCGCGGCGGCGTCTTCGCCGCGTTCTACGGCACGGTCGGCCTGCTGGACGCCGCCGATCAAGCGCTTATTTCCGGATTTGTCGTGAACAAGTTCCGCGGCGCGGCCGAGCTGCTCGAACCCGGCCTGGACATGCTCCGGGACCTCACCGGCCGCCGCGTGTACGGTGTGCTGCCCTGGCTGGACGGGCTCTGGCTGGACGTCGAGGACTCTCTCGCCCTCGGCAGCCGCTCGATCGCCCCGCAGCGGCCCCACGGCGACCAGACGCTCCGCGTGGCGGTGGTCAAGCTGCCGCGGATCTCCAACTTCACCGACCTCGACGCCCTGGCCGGCGAGCCGGGAGTGCTCGTCCGCTTCGTGACCGATCCGGCGGAGCTCGACGACGCCGACCTGGTGGTGCTGCCCGGTTCCCGCGCGACGGTCAGCGACCTGGCCTGGCTCCGCGACACCGGCCTGGCCGCCGCCGTCCGGCGGCGCACCGGGCCCGTCCTCGGCATCTGCGGCGGCTACCAGATGCTCGCCCGCGAGATCCACGACGACGTGGAGTCGGGCGCCGGCCGGGTCGAGGGTCTGGGCCTGCTTCCGGTCCGGGTCCGGTTCGCCGCGGGCAAGACGCTCGGCCGCCCGGCCGGTCACGCCTACGGGCATCCGGTCAGCGCGTACGAGATCCACCACGGCGTCGCGACCGTCGAAGGCGGCGAGCCGTTCCTCGACGGCTGCCGTGCGGGCGACGTGTGGGGCACCACCTGGCACGGCGCGCTGGAGAACGACGGCTTCCGCCGCGCCTTCCTCACCGACGTGGCCGAACGGGCCGGGCGGGCCTTCGTCCCGGCGCCGGACACGGACTTCGCCCTGCTGCGCGAGAGCCGCCTGGACGCCCTCGGCGATCTGGTCGAACAGCACCTCGACACGGACGCCCTGCTCGACCTCATCGAGCACGGCCCGCCCGCCGTCCCGCTCCTTCCGCCGGGAGCTAGCGCAGGGTGAGTCGCTGGGCGCTGATCCAGTCGTCGATGAGCTCCCACTGGTCGTACAGCCAGCGGATCCGCGCCTCGCGGTCCTTGGGGATGCGTGAGGCGGGCACCCGCCACCACTTCGCGGTGATGTGCGCGCTGACCGGTAGTTTGCGCCACACGTCGCCCACCGTGATGAGGTCGTCCAGGCCGGTGTGCGCGACGAAGACGACGTCGGCCGACGGGCAGGACTCGATGGCCGCGATGGCGCCGCCGGGGCGGGGCGGCAGCAGGTGATCCATGCCGCGCGCCCGTGACGCCTCCTCGTCCAGCCCTTTCTCCTCCAGCCGCCTGATCGCCAGCCGGCGGCGCCGGGGGGTGAAGTTGCCGCCCTCCGGGAAGATCACCAGCGCGTCGTCCTCGTCCATGGTCGAGGACAGCCGCTTGATCTCGTCGATGATGCCGCTCTCGGCGGTACGGCGGGGCACGAAGGCGTTCGGCAGCCGGTTGACCACCACGTCCAGCGACGGGTCGAACTGCAGCGCCGCCTTCATCACGATCCGGGGCCGCCGGTCGTACAGGGAGAGCAGGTGATAGATCAGCAGGAAGGAGTCACCGGGACCCGCGTGGCGGGCCAGGACGATCACCGGGCGGGTGAGGCGGGCGGCCTGTTCCTCTTCGGTGAGCGGCGGTTCGTGGATGTCGACGGTGAGGCGGAAGATCTGTACGGCGGCGCCGTACACCTTGGTCAGGAACCATCTGATCAGCGCGTAGTGCCGCTCCTGTTGCCGGTCGCGGCCGAACGCGCCGGCCACCCAGAGCACGAGGCAGGCGACGAGCACCGCCGACTCCAGCGTCAGCCACGCCACCCCGAACCAGGCGAACCGCAGCCCCCGGCGCTGCGGCGGCGGGAGGCGCAGCGACGCGGCGAACGTCACCACGACCCACACCGGCAGCGTGACGATCGCGAACACGGTCACCACGATGACGAGTGGAGCGAGGATGAGGCGCCGCAGGATGCGTGGTGGCAGCAACATCGGCCTCCAGATGGTCAGATCTTCATCGTCCTCCTGTCTGGAGATATCGGGAAGACGCGTGGTAGGCCCGTTCGATGTAATGGGAGATCTGTGACAGGTCGCGGTAGCGGAGGTTCGACATCGGCCGTGTCGCCCCGGCGGGCAGCACGTGCACCTCGACGTCGGGCGGCAGCGTGGCCATCTCCTCGGCGAACCGGTGCCGGCGCGCGATCTCGAACGCCACCATGCCCACTTCCCAGGGCCGGCGCGGCACGCTGAGCGGGCGCTCGATCCGCCCGACGTGCAGGACGTAGACGCGCTTGGCCCCCAGTTGCACGGCCCGGCCGACGGGGATGCTGTGCACCAGGCCACCGTCGAAGAAGTGCTCGCCGCCTATGGACACGGGCGGCAGCAGCCCGGGCACCGCGCACGAGGCCAGCACGGCGTCGACCAGCGGCCCCTGGTCGAACCAGTGCGCGGTGGCCCGCTCCACCGAGGCCGCGACGCACTGGAACGGCACCGCCAACTCCTCGATCTCTGAAACCGGCAGCATCTCGCTCAACAGCGCTCGAAGCGGCCCGATCGGGTGCAGATGGGTGCCGGTCCTGGCCAAGGTGGACAGCCGGGTGACCCACGAACCTGCGAACGCCGTACGGACCACATCGGAACGCCACAGCGACGACAGCCGCTCCACGGCGCGGACGGGGTCGGCGGCCAGCAGCACCCCGTTCAGCGCGCCGACGGACGTGCCGACCACGAGGTCGGGCACGATGCCCTCCTCGTCGAGCGCCTGGAGCATGCCCACCTCGTGCGCGCCAAGGACCCCGCCACCACCGAGCACGAACGCCGTCTGCACAGGAGCACGCTACCGCTTTACGACCAGATGCTCTTTTACGGCCAGCAGTGGCCGGCCCCACCCCGGGTGCGGGGCCGGCCCCTGTCCAGGGACACGCTCCTCCGGTGATGCGGGGCTGGGCGCCGTGACGTGCGCATAGTTGACCCTAGTTGTCCAAGGCCAGCCGGATGCCGAAAGCGACGATCACAATGCCCGTCACGCGGTCCAGCAGCCGCCTGACGGCCGGGGTACGCAGGGCGCCGCTCATGAGGGCGGCGAAGCCGACCAGCGCGGCGCTCCACAGCAGGCCCTCGCCCACGTGGACCCCCGCCAGGAGCAGGCCCATGGCCGCGTGCGGGGCGTCCGCCGGGATGAACTGCGGCAACATCGCCACGTAGAAGGCGCCAACCTTGGGGTTCAGCAGGTTGGTGAGCAGGCCGCGCCGGAAGCCGGTGCCGAAGCCGGTCTCCACCGTGCCCTCCTGCGGCTTCGTCCTGGTCACGAGCATGCGGATGCCCATCCAGACCAGGTACGCGGCGCCGGCCCAGCGCAGGATGTCGTAGGCCAGCTGGGAGGCGGCCAGGAGCGTGGACAGACCCACCGCGGTCAGCAGGCCCCAGGTGAGCGTGCCCAGCTGGATGCCCAGGACGACGCCCCAGGCCGGCCGCCTGCCGGACAGCAGGGACGTACGCAGGATGAGGGCCGTGTCGAGGCCCGGGGTGATGGTCAGGAGAGCGACCACTGCGGCGAATGACCAGATGGAGGGGGCTATGTCCACGTTTGGGAGCGTAGTTCATGGGAGGCGGCCGTACCCGCACCGCCTCCCGCAGGGTGCTCAGGGGATCAGGAGCAGCTTGCCCGTCGTACGGCGGGCGGCGAGGTCCTCGTGCGCACGGCCCGCCTCGGCCATCGGATAACGGTGCGAGATGTCGATCTTCAGCTCCCCGGCGGCGATCCACCCGAACAGGTCGGAGGCCCGCCACAGCAGCTCCTCCCGCTCGGCGATGAAGTGGGTCAGCGTCGGCCTGGTCAGGAAGAGCGAGCCCTCCTTGTTGAGCCGCTGCGGATCGAACGGCGGCACGGGCCCGCTGGCCGCCCCGTACAGGGCCATGAGCCCGCGCGTCCGCAGCGCCGTCAGCCCGCCGTCGAACGTGGCCGCCCCCACGCCGTCGTAGACCACGTCCACCTGCCCGCGGAGCACGTCGGCGAAGTCGTCGTAGTGCAGCACCTCGTCGGCTCCGGCCGCGCGGGCCACCTTCTCCTTCTCCTCGCTGGAGACGGTGGTGTGCACCGTCGCGCCCCTGAGCTTGGCGAGCTGGATCAGCAGCTGGCCCATGCCCCCGGCGCCCGCGTGCACGAGGACGCTGTCGCCCGGCTTCACCTCGTACGTGGAGTGCGTGAGGTAGTGGGCGGTCATGCCCTGCAGCATCGTCGCGGCGGCCAGCTCGGCGGAGACGGAGGCGGGCACCGGAACCACCCGGGCGGCCGGGACCACGGCCTTCTCGGCGTAGCTGCCGAGCACGTTGGCCCACGCCACGGTGTCGCCGACGGACACGTCCGTGACATCGGAGCCCACGGCGGAGACGACACCCGCCCCTTCCGAGCCGATCGGGCTGGGCAGGGTGAGCGGATACGCCCCGGAGCGGTGGTAGATGTCGATGTAGTTGACGCCGCTGGCGGCGACGTCGATCCCGACGTCTCCGTCACCCGGCTCCGGGTCGGGACGCTCTACGTACTCGAGGACCTCTGGGCCGCCCTGGGCGGTGATGACTATGGCACGCATATCCCTAGTCAACTCCCCTTCGTGACCCGCCGATTCCACCTTCCGCCAATCATCGGTCGATCCTGGCGAGCGCGCCCGCCTCCAGGGCGACCCAGATCGCGCCGTCGGGGCCCACTGTGAGGCCGTGCGGCTCGGCCGGGACGTCGCGCGAGGGCAGGTCGTACTCCTCGATGACGCCCTCGGTCGTGATGCGGCCCACGCGGTTGGCGCCCCACTCGGTGAACCAGAGGGCGCCGTCGGCCCCGGTGACGATGGCGTGCGGCCGGGAGGCCCGCTCCGGCAGCGGATATTCAATGATTTTTCCGGAAAGGTCCACGCGGCCGATCTGACCCGCGCCGATCTCCACGAACCACAGCGCCCCATCCGGGCCCGAGGTGATGCCCACCGGCGCGGCCCCCTCCGTCGGCAGCTCATGGATCGTCACCGCGCCCGACAGCGCGATGCGGCCGATGGCGTTGCCCTGGTTGAGCGTGAACCAGAGGGCGTTGTCAGGCCCCGCCGTGATGCCCGAGGGCATACCGCCCATCACCGGGATCTCGAACTCCGTCCGCGCCCCGTCCGCCGCGATTCGCCCGATCTTGTCGGCCCGCGTCCGTGTGAACCACATGGCCCCGTCCGGCCCGGCGGTGATCCCGTACGGACTCTCCGCCTCGAACGCGGTCACCTGACCCGCCTCGGTGATCCGCCCCACCCGGCCGCCCTGGAACTCGGTGAACCACATGGCCCCGTCAGCCCCGGGCACGATCACCGTAGGCCCGCCGTCCGCCGGGTCGAGCTGGTGGATCACGGGCTCCGCACCGGGCACCAGCCTGCCGACTCGGCCCTGGTGCACGAGTGTGAACCAGAGCGCGCCGTCGGGGCCGGTGGCGATGCCGTACGGAGCTCCGTCAGAGATCTCGATCAGCATGTGTGGTCAGGGTTCCTTTCTCCCACGTAGCTCGAAGTCGTCGAAAGTGGTCTTGAGCACCGACCGTTCGGCCTTGGACGTGCGCGCGAACAGGCCGACGTAGCCGTTGCCGATGCCGTTCGGGTCGTCGACCTGGTGGACCTTCTCACCGTTCACCCACATGGTCAGCCGTACCGTGCTGCCGTCCTGCTCGCAGGAGGCCTCGATCCTGACGGCCTTGCTCCCCAGCCCGTCCACCTGGACCGGCTGGGCCAGCGTGCCGCCCGAGCCGTCGAAGATGCGCCGGATGCGTGCCATGCCCGAGGTGTCGAGGGCGAACTCGTAATAGGTGCCGTTGTCGGTGTTGTGGCAGTAGACGCCGTACTCGCCGGTGCCCACGGCCCGCTTCACCTGGGCGGTCACGCCGACCACCACCGTCTGGGGCAGCATCGGCGTGGGCGTCGACGACGGGCTGGGCGTGGTCGTCGGCTTGGCGATGAGGAACGGCGCCGGGGCCTTCTCCAGGCGCTCCACGTAGTCCGCTTCCACGTCGAGCCCGTACGTGCCGTCGGTCCGGTAGCCGTAGCTGACCTCGTCCGTCGGATCGTAGCTGCCGCTCCAGCCGCCGCTGGTCTGCGTGAAGTCCTCCTGGTACAGGACCGGGAGCTCGGGCGGCCCGCTGTCCCGGAGCGTCGCCCAGGCCGTGATGCTCCCGGTGACCAGCACCGCCACCGCCACGGCGATGCCCGCGACGACCCGGCCCCTTCTGGACGGCCGCCGCTCAGGGAACGCCGCGGTCGCGTGCTGCCAGGCCACCTGCGCGGTCTGAGCGGCCTGCTCCGGGTGTACCGCCGGAGCGGTCTGTGTCGGCTGTATCGTCTGAGCGGCCTGCTCCGGCGCGACCGAGCGGCCGCCGACGAGATGATCGAGCAGTTGCTGCGCGGTCGGACGCGCGGCCGGATCCTTGCGTAGCGCCGCCCTGACCAGCTCCCGCAGCCCCGGCTCGACCGCGTCGAGCACCGGTTCGGTGTTGAGCACCTGGTAGACGGTCGCGGGCAGCGTGTCGCCGCCGAACGCCGCCTTCCCGCTCGCCGCGTACACGATCAGCGAGCCCCACGAGAACACGTCGCACGCGGGCGAGACCGGATCGCCACGCAGCACCTCGGGCGCCATGTACCGGGGTGTGCCGATGAGCTCGCCGGTCCCGGTGACCCCGCCCAGTGTGTCGAGCGCCCGCGCGATGCCGAAGTCGATCACTCGCGGTCCGACGGGGGACAGCAGCACGTTCGACGGCTTGAGATCACGGTGCACGACCCCCGCCCCGTGGATCGCGGTGAGCGCGGTGGCCACGCTGACCGCCAGCGCGTCGAGACTCGACCCCTTGAGCGGCCCCGACTGCCGGACGGCCTCCTCCAGATTGGGCCCCGGCACGTACTCGGTGACGACATAGAGCTGATCGCCCTCGAGCGCCGCTTCGAGCACCGCCGCCGTACAGAACCTGCGGACCCGCTGAGCGGCGTCGGCCTCCCGGCGGAACCGCATGCGAAACTGCTCGTGCTGGCTGAGCTCGGCGTTGATCACCTTGATGGCGACCCGCTGCCCAGAGGGATCCTCGGCAAGATGGACCGTCCCCATCCCGCCTCGGCCCAGCACGCTCAGCAACCTGTAGCGCCCGATCTGGGAGGATTCACCACTCACGGCGGGCTAGCTTACCGACATCTGCCTGACTGGCGGATGACCTCGGCGCGCTTGTGCCAGACCATGCTCGGCCCTGCGGCAGGTTCGGATCTTGTTCGCGTTCGATCCGTGGTGCTCGGCCATCCTGCTGATTGGTGGCGACAAGTCCGGCGAGCTCCACCTTGGCCTCGCTCCCATCGAAGTTGCTTTTCCGCCCGCACGTCTTTCCCGCCCAACGCGTCAAGGCTTGAAAGCGCGCAGTGAGTGCAAGCTGGGCAGCCCCCGGCCGGTGTCGATCGCCATGACGTGGCAGCCGGCGGCGGTGGCGGCGGCGATTCCGGTGGGGCTGTCCTCGATCGCGACGCAGCGTCGTGGGTCCACACCGAGTTGGGTCGTGGCCTTCAGATACGGGTCCGGGTGCGGCTTGCCGCGGGTGGTGTCGTCGGCCGTCACGATCAGGGCGAAGTGGTGGTCGAGGCGGGGCAGGACCAGGTGGACGATGCTCCGCGGTGAGGCGCTGACCAGGGCGGTCGGGATGCCTTCCGCGTGGAGTTCGCCGAGGAGGTCCAGGGCGCCGGGGATCAGCGGTACGCCTCCGGGCTGCTCGGCGATGCGGGCGGCGAAGGCGTCGATGAGCTGCCGGGCGATGTCGGGCAGGGCGGCGGCGTGGGGCTCGGCGGTGGACAGCAAGAGGGCCGCCACGTCCTCGGCCGCGCGGCCGAGGACGTTCAGGGTGTCGGCGGGGCCCAGCTCGACGCCGAGAGTCCGCGCCACCGAGGTCGCGGCCTGCCACCAGAACCCCTCGGTGTCCACCAGCGTGCCGTCCATGTCGAACAGGACGGCCTGCGGCACCTCCCAAATCGGCGCCCCCGATGACGACGGCTCCGGTGACGACGGCTCCGGTGACGACGGCTCCGGTGACGACGGCTCCGGTGACGACGGATCAGACGGCATCGGCAGGTTCCGTGGCGGGGGAGGGGGCCGTGACCGTTCTTTCGGCCACCAGTACGGGCCGCTCCACCAGGCGGACCGTCACCCGGGTGCCGGGTGCCAGCCGTACCGCCTCGTGACCGGGTACGTCGGCCACGACCTCACCCCCCGACAGGGCGACCCGGAGCCGGACGGAGGCGCCCCGGAAGGAGGCGGCGATCACTTCCGCCTTGCCCTCCGGCGCCGGGGTAACCCGCACGGCCTCGGGGCGGATCAGCACGTCCACCTCCAGGGTGCCGGGGGCCGAGCCGTCGACGGGCAGGAGTTGGCCCAGCACCGTCACCTGGTCGCCGGAGACGTGCCCGGCCAGGTGGTTCATGGTGCCGACGAACTCGGCCACGAACGGGGTGGCCGGACGGTCGTAGACCTCGGCGGGCGGCCCGCACTGTTCCAGGCGGCCGTTGCGCAGGACGGCGACCCGGTCGGCGATCGACAGGGCCTCCTCCTGGTCGTGGGTGACGAAGATGGTGGTGATGCCGAGATCGAGCTGGAGGCGGCGGATCTCCTCGCGCAGCGACACCCGTACCTTGGCGTCGAGTGCCGACAGCGGCTCGTCGAGCAGCAGCACCCGGGGCTCCAGCGCGAGCGCGCGGGCCAGGGCGACGCGCTGCTGCTGGCCGCCGGAGAGTTGGTGCGGGAAGCGGTCGGCGTGGGCGGGGAGACCGACGAGTTCGAGGAGTTCGTCCGCCTTGGCGCGTCTGGCGGCCACGGGGACCTTGCGTACTCGCAGGCCGAAGGCGACGTTGTCGCGGGCGTTCAGGTTCGGGAAGAGGGAGTAGGACTGGAAGACCATGCCCGCGTCGCGCTTGTTGGCGGGCATGTCGGTGATGTCCGAGCCGTCGATGAGCACGGCGCCGGAGTCCGGCCGCTCGAACCCGGCCACGCACCGCAGCGCCGTCGTCTTGCCGCAGCCGGAGGGCCCCAGCAAGGCGACGAACTCGCCCGGCTCGATCGTCAGGTCGAAGCCGTCGAGCGCCACCGTCTTGCCGAACACCCGCCGCAGCCCTCGGAACTCCACCTGAGCCGTCATTTCCGAACCTTTCCCGAGAACGCGGTGGACACCGCGAGCAGCAGCAGCCAGATGAGCAGCAGGCTGAGGATCGACACCGCGACCGACAGTTGCCCCTTGGACCCGGAGATCGTCACGATCCACACCGCGAACGGCTGGTAGCCCAGCAGCCTGGCCACGGTGAACTCGCCCAGCACCAGCGCGAGCGTCAGGAACGACGCGCTGGCCAGAGCCGAGCGCAGATTGGGGATGATCACCCTGAACAGCACGTGCGGCCACGACGCGCCCAGGTTGCGGGCCGCCTCGACGAGCGTACGCACGTCCATGGTGCGCAGCCCGGCGTCGAGCGAACGGTAGACGAACGGCAGCACCAGCACCACGTACGCGAACACGAGCACGATGGGGAAGGCCGGGTCCTGCACCGCGATCAGCGTCGCCCAGAACGGCGTCGGGGCCAGCACGTCGGTCCCGGTACGCAACGAGGTGGTGAGCCCCGCCACGAACGTGATCGGCGGCACCACCAGCGGCAGCGTGCAGAGCACCTCCATCACGGGCCGCAGCCGCGGCGCGCTGAGCCGTACGGCCAGCATCGCCGGCAGCGTGAGCAGCAGGACCAGCACGATCGTCGCGACGGCCAGTGACATGGACAGCAGCAACGACGACCCGAACCCCTCGGCCGTCAGGAGCTCGCCGTAGGCCGCGAAGGACACCCCGGTCGTGGGGGTGTAGATCGTGTACCAGAGCGAGGCCCCGAGCGGGATCAGGAAGTACGCGGCGGCCAGCAGGAACACCACCCCGCGCCACACCCGGGGCCGGGCAGGCGCCGGCGCGGGAGCGGTCACCGGCTCCAGTCCGGTCAGCGCAGCCATCGGGTGCTCCTCTTCTGCAGCGGCAGGTAGATCGCCATGACCAGCCCGGCCACCACGATCATGTCGAGGCTGAGCGCGAGCGCGATGTTCTCGTAGCCGATCAGCACGTCACCCGTGAGCGCGCTGGCGATCTTCAAGGTCACCAGCGGCACCACGGTCCCGACCATGGCGTTGGCCGTCGCGAAGGCCGCGAACGCGCTGCCGAACAGCAGCACCACCCCGCCGAGCATGGATGGCGTGAGCACCGGCAGCCCGACGAAGCGCCAGAACTGCCAGGCCGTCGCGCCGTTGTTGGCCGCCGCCTCCCGCCACTGCGGCCGCAGCCCGTCCAGCGCGGGCGCCATGACCAGCACCATCAGCGGGACCGAGAAGTACAGGTAGACGATCACCAGGCCCCAGAACGTGTACAGCGCGCCGGACGGCAGCCCGAGCAGGCCGCTGATCACGCCGGAGTTGCCGAGCGTGGCGATCCAGAAGAAGGCCAGCGGCACGCCGCCGAAGTTGGCCAGCACACCGGAGGCCGTCAGCACCGCCTCACGCAGCAGGGCGAACCGGGAGGTCACCACCGCCTGGGCGAGGAACGTGCCGAGCACGGCCCCGAGCAGCGCCACCACGGCCGAGAGCTTGACGCTGCCGGCCATCGCGGTGAGGTAGCCGCCCTGGAGGCTCTGACCGAGGTTGGCCAAGCTCGGCTCGCCGTTCGCGGTGAACGCCCCCGCCACCAGCGCGATGGCGGGGATGCCGAAGACCAGCGCGAAGAAGACGAGCAGGGGCAGCGCGCCGAGCCACCCCTTGGCGCGGGTCATCCCGAGATCGCCGCGTCCCAGCCGCTGGCCAGCTTGGCCTTGGCCGCGTCCACCTGCTCGGGGGTGGGGAACGTGGGCGTGCCCTCGACCTTGGGCAGCGCGTCGGCGGCGGCCTTGTCGACCGAGCCGTCGGTGGTCATGACCGGCAGGAGCACCGGCCTGGCGAAGCCCTTGAGGTAGAGGTTCTGGCCCTCGGCGCTGTAGAGGTACTCCTGCCAGAGGCGGGCGGCGGCCGGGTGGGGAGCGTCCTTGTTGACGGCCTGGGCGTACATCTGGAAGTACTTGCCGTCGGCAGGCACGTTCACCTTCCAGTCGAGGCCCTTGGCCGTCATCTCGGACACGTAGGCGGCGTTGTTGTAGTCCCAGTCGATGCTGATCTGGGTCTCGCCCTTCTCGATCGTCGCCGGCGTGGTCTCGACCGGGTTGTAGTTGCCCGCGGCCTTCAGCTTCTTGAAGAACTCGATGCCCGGCTGGATGTCGTCGAACGAGCCACCGCTCGCGATCGACGCGGCGTAGACGCCGGCGAAGGCCGAGCCGGACTTGGTCGGGTTGCCGTTCATCGCGACCTTGCCCTTGTACTCGGGCTTGAGCAGGTCGGCGAAGCTGGCCGGGCAGGTGCTGATCTTCTTGGCGTCGCAGCCGATCGACACGTAGCCGCCGTAGTCGTTCGTCCAGAGCCCGGTCGGCTCCTTCTGGCCCTCGGGAACCTTGTCGAACGCCTGCACCTTGTAGGGCGCGAACAGGCCCTCCTTGGCACCGCTGATCGCGAACGACTGGCCGAGGTCGAGCACGTCGGGCGCGCGGTCCTGGCCCTTGCGGGTCTTCACCGCGGTGATCTCGTCGGCGCTGGCCGCGTCG
Source organism: Nonomuraea sp. NPDC049141 (assembly GCF_040648415.1). Taxonomy (NCBI): domain Bacteria; kingdom Bacillati; phylum Actinomycetota; class Actinomycetes; order Streptosporangiales; family Streptosporangiaceae; genus Nonomuraea; species Nonomuraea sp. NPDC049141. Next base: position 149,074 of record NZ_JBEZDR010000017.1, on the reverse strand, counting down.
GGGTCCTCGCTCTCGACCTTGATCCCGTACTTGGCGGTGAATCCCTTGATGATCTCGCCGTAGTTGGCCCAGTCGGGCGGCAGCGCGATGACGTGGAGGTTGCCCTCCTTCTTCGCCGCCTCGACGAGTTTGTCCAGGCCGCCGAAATCTGCGGCGGAGGTGGCGGTCTTCGCGTTCACCCCGCCTTCTGACGCCTTGGTCTGCTGAGTGCCTGGGGCGGCGCCGCACGCCGCCGTGGCTACGGTAAGGGCTGCGATGACGCCTGCCACACGGGCGCGAGGTGTGAACACGTCGCCTCCACTCTCCGAGGGGTGTGGGAAGAATTTACGGGAACTTGTACAAACAAGCCAGCATTAGTAGGCCGCATGAAGATTGCTCTTTCATGAATACGAAGGGTCGCGGATGGTTGCGCGTTATGAACGGATCGCCGATGCGCTGCGTGATGACATCCTCACTGGCCTGCATCCGGTCGGCTCCCAGCTCCCCACGGAGGCGGAGTTGGCCGCCCGCTATCTCGCCGCCCGCGGCACGGTACGCCAGGCGGTAGCGGTGCTGGTCGCCGAGGGGTTGGTCGGTTCTCGGCAGGGGGCCAGGCGCATCGTGCTGGGCAAGGCGCGCAGTCAGAGCTTCGCCGAGTTGCACAGCTTCGCCCAGTGGGCGCGCGCCAACGGCTACCGCTTCGGCGGCCAGGTGATCACCCAGGGTCGCCGGGCGGCGAGCCCCGTCGAGGCCGCCAGGCTCGGCACCGACGAGGTGCTCGACGTGCTCCGGCTGCGCACACTGGAGGGCGATCCCGTCCTGCTGGAGCGCACGGTGTACGCGGAGTGGGTGGCCACCGCCGTCGAAGAGCTCGCGCCCGGCTGCGAGTCGGTCACCGAGGCGCTGTACGACTCGATCGGGCTGGTCTTCGCCTATGGCGAGCACCTCATCGACGCCGTCTCCGCGGGCGCCCGGGACGCCCGTCTCCTGGGGGTACGGCGCGGCAGCCCGCTGCTGCGCCAGCGCCGCATCACCACCACGCACGAGGGCCGGCCGGTGGAGTGGTCCGACGACCGCTACCGGGCGGGCAGCGTGGTCTTCAGCATCCGCAACTCGATCGACGCCAACCCTCTGGTGCGGCAGGCGGGCGACTTGCGTTTCGGGGCCTGAGAACATATGTTCGAGTCATAAGCGCCCGCCTTCCCCCGGGTGGCTCAGCATAGGCACGAGAGCCGCGGGGAGAAGCGACTTGAGCAGACTCTATGGCGATCCGATAGAGGTGTGGACGAGGGACGGGGAGCCGACCCAGTTCGTCTGGCGCGATCGTCTCTATCTCGTCCGCCGGGTCCTCGACCACTGGGTGGTGGCCCGGGAGTGGTGGAAGACCGACGAGAACGATCCCGGTGAGCGGCAGTTCTGGCGGGTGGAGGCCAGTCCCGGGCGCGAGGTCGGTTCCTACGAGCTGCGGTTCGACACCGCCAGTGGCGGGTGGCTGCTCCTGCGGGCGTGGGACTGATGGCCCCGCCGTTCCCCCACCTGAACGTGAGCTCCGCGTACTCCATGCGCTACGGCACCGCCTTCCCGCGGGCGCTGGTGCACCGGGCGGCCGAGGACGGGATGGACATCCTCGCGCTGACCGACCGCGACGGGCTCTACGGCGCGATCAAGCACGCCCAGGCGTGCGCGGAGGCCCGGATCTCCTCGGTGTTCGGGGTCAACTTCGCGCTCGCGGGCTCCGGGGCGCGCGGGAAGACCGGGCCGGGCGCCCGGGACCAGAGCGGTCTGGGCGCCCGGGGCCGGGTCAAGACCGGGCCGGGGGCCCAGGACCGGGTCACGGTGCTGGCCAGGGCGGGCGGCTGGTCCCAGTTGGTGCGGCTGGTCACGGCCGCCCACTACGCGGGCGAGCGCGGCGCGCCCGAGGTGACGCGCGAGCTGATCGGCTCCCTGGACGCGGGCGGGCTGTCGGTGCTGCTCGGACCCCGTTCCGACGTGGGCCGCGCGGTGGCCGAGCGGCGTGACGAGCACGCCCGGGTGCTGCTCGACCTGTGGCTGGCCACCGTGCCCGGCGTGGTGATCGAGCTGGTCGACCAGTACGGCTTCCGCGACGCCACCACCGCCGTACGGATGCTCGCCCTGGCCGAGTCCCGGGGCGTACCGGCCGTGCTCACCAATGCCGTCAGATACCTGGATCCCGCCGACCACCAGGTCGGCGACGTGCTCGACGCGGCGCGGCAGCTCGTCCCGCTGCACCCGCGCCACCTGGAGCGCACCACCTCGCACGCCTACCTCAAGGGCACCAAGGAGATGTGGCAGGTGGCGGCCAAGATCTGCGGGACCGACCTCAATCGCGTCGGCCGCCTCCTGCACGCCACCCGCACGCTGGCCGAGGCGTGCGCGATCGACCCGGTCGACCTGCTCGCGCTGAAGCACGACCCGCCGAACCTGCACCTGCCCGAGATCGGCCGTGACCCGGTGCCGCTGCTGCGCCACCGCGTCGAGGACGGGCTGATCTCGCGCGGGCTGGATCGCGCCGGCGACGCCAGGGAGCGCCTGCGGGCCGAGATGGACATCATCGAGCGGAAACGCCTGTCCGGATATTTCATAGCCGTGGCTGGCATCACCGACATGATCCGCGGCATGGGCATCCGCTGCGCGATCCGCGGCTCGGGGGCGGGCAGCCTGGTCAACTACCTCATCGGCATCGGCGAGGTGAACCCCCTCGAACACGGCCTGCTCATGGAGCGCTTCCTGTCGGACGGGCGCGTCGGGCTGCCCGACATCGACGTGGACGTGGAGTCCGCGCGCCGGCTCGACTGCTACAAGGCCATCTTCGACAGGTACGGCGAGTCGCGGGTGGCCTGTGTCTCGATGATGGAGACCTACCGGGCACGCAGCGCGATCCGGGACGTGGCGGGGGCCATGGGGCTGCCGCCGCACGAGATCGACGCGATCGCCAAGGCGTTCCCGCACATCAGGGCCAAGCAGATCACCGCGTCGCTGAACGACCTGCCCGAGCTGCGCGACAGCCGGCTCGGCGAGGCCGGGCTGGAGCGGGTGTTCCGGCTGGCGGAGAGGCTCGACGGGCTGCCCAGGCACATCGCGCTGCACCCGTGCGGGGTCCTCATCGGCAACGCGGAGCTGCGCGACAGGACGCCGGTGGAGCGGAGCCTGCTGGAGTTCCCGATGTCGCAGTTCGACAAGGACGACGTGGAGGAGTCCGGGCTGCTCAAGCTCGACGTGCTGGGCGTGCGGATGCAGTCGGCGATGGCCTACACGCTGAGCGAGATCGAGCGGGTGGACGACGTCGTGGTCGAGCTCGACAAGCAGCACGGATCGGAGCCCGGCGTCGAGTACGTGCCCCACGACGACCAGGCCACCTACGACATGATCTGCGCCAGCCGTACGCTCGGCTGCTTCCAGATCGAGTCGCCCGGCCAGCGCGAGCTGGTCGCCAAGCTGGAGCCGCGCAAGATGCACGACCTGATCGTGGACATCTCGCTGTTCCGGCCGGGACCGGTGAACTCCGACATGGTCACCCCCTATCTGGAGGCCAGGCACGGGTGGCGCGAGCCGTACTATCCGCACGAGCGGCTGCGCGGCGCGCTGAAGGAGACGCACGGCGTCGTGGTCTTCCACGAGCAGGTGCTCAGGATCATCGAGGTGATGACGGGCCGCGACCTGTCGCACGCCGAGACGCTGCGCCGCACGCTGGCCTCGCCGGAGGGGCGCGAGCGGGTGCGCAAGCACTTCGTGCCGCTGGCCAAGTCGAACGGGTTCGGCGACGCGGCCGTGGACAAGGCGTGGAAGGTGCTCGACGCGTTCGGCGCGTTCGGGTTCTGCAAGGCGCACGCGGCGGCGTTCGCGCTGCCCACGTACCAGTCGGCCTGGCTCAAGCGGCACCACGCGGCCGCGTTCTTCGCCGGGGTGCTCACGCACGAGCCCGGCATGTACCCGCAACGCGTGATCATCGACGAGGCGCGGCAGTGCGGGGTGGAGATCCTGCCGCTCGACGTGAACAGATCGGGCAAGGACTGGCGCGTGGAACGGCTCGGCCCCCGGGTGCGCCTCAGGATCGAGCCCGGTGGCTTCAAGGCCGGGGAGATCGGAAAGGGGTACGCGCTGCGCGTGCCGTTCTCCGCGATCAAGGGGGTGAGCGAGGCGGAGGTGGGGCGCATGGTGGCGGGCCAGCCGTACACCTCGCTCGCGGACTTCTGGGACCGGGCCCGCCCGTCGCGGCCCGTCATCGAGCGGATCGTCCAGGTGGGCGGCCTCGACGACCTGCACGACCTGCACCCGGGCGGGGCCCGCTGGCGGCCGGGGCGGCTGACCCGCCGCGACCTGATCGCCCAGGTCGGCGTCCTCGACCGGACCTCCGCCTCGGGCGTCAAACCGGCCACCACGAAGTCCAGGCGCTACACCCCGGCGCGTCTGGACGCCGTGCCCGCGGCGAGGCCCGAGGAAGCGGCCGTGCAGCTCCCGCTGGGTTTCACCGAGCACATCGCGCCCGGCGAGCTGCCCGAGATGACCGAGACCGAGATGGTGGAGGCCGAGCTGGAGATCCTGGGCATCGACATCAGCCGCCACGTCATCAGCTTCCACGACGAGCTGCTCGACGCGATCGGGGTGGTGCGCTCGGCGGAGCTGCTGTCCCAGCGCAATGGGGCCGAGGTGCTGGTCGCGGGGGTCAAGGTGGCCACGCAGACGCCGGCCGTACGGTCGGGGCAGCGCGTCATCTTCACCACGCTGGACGACTCGACGGGGCCGATCGACCTGACGTTCTTCGAGTCGGTGCAGGGGCGGTGCGCGGCGACGGTGTTCGGGTCGTGGCTCATGGTGGCGAGGGGGGTGGTCCGGCGCACGGGGCGCCGGGCGATCTCGATGCGCGCGGTGGACTGCTGGAACCTGGTCGATCTCGACGCTCTGTGGCGATCGAGCGGGATCGAGGCGGTCAGAGCGATGCTCGCCCGGACCCCACTCGCGTCGATTCCAGAGGAGTCGGCGGGGGTCGGCGGTCGGCGCATCGAATACGCCAACGGCTACAGCCTCTCCCCCTACGCGGACTTGGGGCCGGTGGTTGCTCCTCCCACCCGCCGTCTCTGGCATGCCAGTCAGGGGAGTTCGGGGCCTAGTGCGGCGTGATTTTTTTACGCTTTTACGGCACAGCCGCCCCCACCGCCACCCGCCGACCGTGGCCAGGGGCCTCCAGGAAGACGCCCGCTGACCGGCACGTGGCCGGTCGCCGTTACGGCGTTTTCTTGGCCATCTCCGGGGTCATCAACCCGTCTGCTCAAGCGGAGCGGGCTCCGTGGGTGGTGGGGTGGGGAGTTGGGTCACGGTGCCCGCGGTGCGGAGGCGGGCACGGCCCCGGCTGCGGGAAGCGCACTGGATGTTGGTGATGTCGCGGACCGTGGCCGCGCACAGCAGGGCGGAGACCATCGCGCAGGTGAGCTCCGGGAGGCCGATGCCGGTCAGGCCGTCCGAGTGGCCCAGGGGGAGGCGGGTGGTCACCAGGGTGAGGGTGGCGAGCCAGGACAGCCACCAGGCGGTCAGCAGGGCGAGCCAGCGGCGCCGGTCGTGCGGTGGGCCGGTGCCGCGCCAGACCTCGTCCACCAGGAGGAGGGGCGCGATCAGGTTGACGCCGGGGATCAGCCAGGCGGCGGCCACCGGGCCCGCGGGGGCCGAGCGGTCGTTGGCCTGTCTGGCGCGGACGAGCCAGGTGACGTAGGCCGCGGCAGCGGCCATCGCCGTCCCCGCGACCAGCATCATCAGCACGGCGAACACCGTCACGGCCCCGACCACCGCGTCGGCGTCGGCGCCGTGCGGACGGCCGCCGAACGCCGCGAGCTGGGTGGCGAGGCGGCGGCCACGGCTGTGTTCGAAGATCACGAGAGCGCCCAGGGAGAGGACCTGTGCGGCAAGTGTTACGTAGACGACAGAAGCTGCCCTAGTGGGCGGTGCCTGGGCGTAGCGCACGTTGTTCTCCCCCCGGGCCATGCGCTGAGGTTCTGCTTCACTTCTATCCCGCCAGGTCACTTGTTAATCAGCTCACGACACCGGATTCCCACGCCCAAGCTGCGATTTCCACCCGATTACGGACACGGAGCTTTCCTTGGATGCTCCCCAAATGGGTCTTTACCGTCGAAAGTGATACAAACAGCTCGCCGGCCACTTCCTGGTTCGTGCGGCCCCTCGCCACCAGGCGTACGACGTCGAGTTCGCGGTCGGTCAGCGGGTCGTTCAGCGGGGCGGCGACGCGAAGCTTGGGCTGGGCCAGGTGCTGCAGCAGCCGTACCGTCACCGAGGGCGACACCAGCGAGTCGCCGCCCGCCGCCGCCTTGACCGCCTCGATCAGCAGCGTGGGCCCGCTGTCCTTGAGCAGGAAGCCGAGGGCCCCCGCGCGCAGCGCTCCGTAGACGTACTCGTCCAGGTCGAAGGTGGTGACGATGACGATGCGCATGGGGTTCTCGACGCCGGGGCCGGCCAGGGCGCGGGTCACCTCGATGCCGTCCAGCTTGGGCATGCGGATGTCGAGCAGGCAGACGTCCGGCCGGAGCCGCCTCGCCTCGGATACCGCCTCCGCGCCGTCGGCGACCGCCGCCACGACCTCCATGTCCGGTTGCGCATCTAAGATCATCTGAAATCCGGTACGGACAAGTTGCTGATCGTCGGCGATGAGTACGCGAATAGTCACGGCGACAACTCTAGGATCAGCCGTTCGGCCGAGGGGGACAGGACGTCCGGCCGATCCGCCCGGCCCCTGTCCGGCGAGAGGCTCGACGCCATGAACGATGTGCTTGTTGGACGGGCCCTGGCCAAGCGGTTCGGGCAGACGGTCGCCCTGGCCGGAGTGGACCTCGCGGTCCGTGCTGGGGAGGCCGTGGCGATCATGGGCCCGAGCGGCTCCGGCAAATCAACCCTGCTGCACTGCCTGGCCGGCATCATGAAGCCCGACTCGGGCGAGGTGCACCTGCTCGGCCAGCGCATCGACAACCTGCGCGAGCGCGACCGCAGCGCGCTGCGCCGCACCCGCTTCGGCTTCGTCTTCCAGTTCGGCCAGCTCCTGCCCGAGCTGCCCGCCGAGGAGAACGTGGCCCTCCCGCTGATGCTCGGCGACGTGCCGAGGCCGCAGGCGGTACAGCAGGCCCGCGACTGGTTCGGCCCTCTCGGCCTGCACGGCATGGAGACCCGGCGCCCCGGCGAGCTGTCCGGCGGCCAGGCGCAGCGCGTCGCCATCGCCAGGGCGCTGGTCAGCAAGCCCGCGGTGGTCTTCGCCGACGAGCCGACCGGCGCGCTCGACCAGACGACCGGCCAGGAGACGATGCGGCTGCTGGTCGAGGCGACCAAGCACAACGGCGCCTGCCTGATCGTGGTGACCCACGACCCCAACGTGGCCGGCTGGTGCGACCGCACGGTCGAGGTCCGCGACGGCCACCTGCTCGCCGGCGGGGTGCGCGCGTGAACCTCGACCTGACCTGGCGGCTGCTCAAGGGCGGTGGCCGCAAGGGTCTGCTGGGCACCTGGCTGACCCTGGGCGCCGTCGCCGTGTCCACGGCGCTGCTGCTGTTCGCGGTGGCCGCCAACTTCGCCTTCGGGGCCAGGGCCGACCGGAGCGCCTGGCGCAACCCGGTCGCGACCAAGGGCGCGGCCGTGGCGATCGAGGCGGCCCGGCATGACTACGTACGCGATAAGGAGATCACCATCATCGACCTGGCGGCGCTCGGCGCGGACGCGCCCGCGCCGCCCGGCATGGCCCGCTTCCCCGCGCCCGGCGAGGTATGGCTCTCCCCGGCGCTGAAGGAGCTGGCCGGGCAGTTGCCCGCCGAGCAGCTCGCCGCCCGCTTCCCGAACCCCAAGGGCGTGCTCGGCGAGGAAGCGCTGATCTACCCGGGCGAGCTCGTCGCGGTCGTCGGCCACAAGCCGGACGCGCCCGAGCTGACCAGGCCGAGGAGCGACGACTGGATCGTCGGCTACAGCCCGGTGAAGGTGGCGAGCCTGGCGGGGGAGCCGATGGACGACGCCGAGGCCTACCAGGTGCTGGCGCTCATCGCCAGTGTGCTCATGGTCGTGCCGCTGCTGGTGTTCGGGGGCGCGGCGGCCCGGCTCACCGTGGCCAGGAGGGACCAGCGCCTGGCCACGCTCAGGCTGGTCGGCGCGACGCCCGGCCAGGTGGTCGGGATGACCGTGGCCGAGGCGGTGATCGTGGCCTTCGCGGGGGCGGTCACGGGCACGCTCGCCTACGCCCTGGCGGCGCCTCTGCTGGCCGGGATCCAGATCGGCGGCGGGGCGTGGTTCGTCTCCGACCTGTGGCCCAGCCCGCTGGTCCTGGGCGGGCTGCTGGTCGCGGTCCCGCTGCTGGTGGGGCTGTCGGCCGTGGTGGGGCTGCGGCGGGTCGTCGTCAGCCCGCTCGGGGTGGCCAAGCGGGAGACGCCACCCGCGATGCGCTTCATCAGGGTCGTCGTCCTGCTCGCGGTGCTCGCCGCCGTTCCGTTCCTGAGCCGGGGCAACGCCGTGGGCCCCATCGCGGTGGTGATCGGCCTGGCGTTCCTCTGCGTCAATCTGGTCGGCCCGTGGGTGGTCGGCATCATCGGGCGCGTCACAGCCGGGCGGGCCAGGCGGCCGGCGCGGCTGCTGGCGGGCCGCCGGCTGGTGGACGATCCGCGTTCGGCGTGGCGCACGGTGAGCGGGGTGGCCATGACCGGCTTCGTCGCCGGGTTCCTCTGCCTGCTCAGCCCGGGCGCTCTCAGCGGCTCCGCCACCACGGGTCAGCTCCAGGTGGCCGTCCCGGCGGATCAGACGGCCACCGTGGCCGAGCAGGCGCGCACCCGGCTGAAGGCGGCGGGGATCACGGCCACGGTGAAGCCGGCGAAGAAGCTCGTCGCCGTCGCGCTCGGCACCTCGGCCGACGCCGCGACCGTCGACCGGGCCCGTACGGCCCTCGCCGGGCTCGTTCCCGGGCACACGCCCACCACGGAGGCCGACGACGACCACTTCGGCGTCCAGATCCTGGCCGACGTCCGCGCGGGCACGGTGGTCGTGCTGTCGGTGTCCTTCCTGGTGGCCATCGCCAGTGCCGGGATCACCGCCGCCTCCTCGATCCTCGACCGCCGCCAGACGTACGGGCTGCTGCGCCTGGCGGGCACGCCGCTGGAGGTGCTCGACAAGGCGCGCAGGGCCGAGACGCTCATCCCGCTCACCGTGATGGGTGGCGGCGCGATCCTGGTCGGCGCGTTCTGCGCCTCGCCGTTCATGATCGGCGCGGTGAACGCGACCGGGGTGATCACACTGGTCGTCTGCGTCGGGCTCGGGTTCGCCGGGGTGATCGCGGCGGGGGCGCTGAGCAGGCCCTTGCTCCAATCGGTCACCACCGACCCGGCCCCGCGCCCCGACTAGCGTCAGTTCAGTACGAGGTCGCGGATGATCGTCAGTGACCGCTCGTCACGGGGCCCCATCACGAGCAGGCTGGTGACCGGGCTCTGACGCCAGAGTTCGAGGCGTTCCTTGATCCGTCCGGGCGGGCCGACGAGCGAGATGCCGTCGGCCAGCTCATCCGGGATCGCCTGGAACGCCTCGTCCTTCTTCCCGGCCAGGTAGAGCGCCTGGATGCGCTCGGCGGCCTCGGCGAAGCCCATCCGGCCGATGATGTCGGCGTGGAAGTTGCGGTGCTTGGCGCCCATGCCGCCGATGTAGAGCGTGAGCATCATCTTCACGCCGTCGAGCGCGGCCCGTACGTCGTCGGAGATCACCACCATGATCATGGCCGCGACGTCGAAGCCGGGCGCGGCGCCCGACAGCGCCTCGCCGTACATCTCCTCGATCTTGGACGGGAAGGCGAACAGCGGGAGCCAGCCCTGACCGAGCTCGGCGGCCAGGGCCACGTTCTTGGGCCCCTCCGCGCCGAGATAGAGGGGGATGTCGGGCCGCAGCGGGTGGGTGATGAGCTTGAGCGGCTTGCCGAGTCCGTCCGGCAGGGGGAGCGGGTAGTGCGCTCCGTCGCTGGTCACCGGCTCCTCGCGGCGCCACACCTGGCGCATGATGTCGACGTACTCGCGGGTCCTGGTCAGCGGCTTGGCGAACGGCTGGCCGTACCAGCCCTCGACCACCTGGGGTCCCGAGGCGCCGATGCCGAGCAGCAGCCGCCCGCCCGTGAGGTGGTCGAGCGTCATCGCGGTCATCGCCGTGGTGACCGGCGGCCGGGCCGACATCTGGGCGATCGACGTGCCGAGCTTGATGCGCGAGGTACGCGCGCCGTACCAGGCCAGGGGGGTGAAGACGTCGCTGCCGTACGCCTCGGCGGTCCATATCGAGTCGTAGCCGAGCCGTTCGGCCGTCAGGACCGTTTCGGTCGCGTCGTCCGCGTTGCGCTGCCAGTAGCCGAGCTGCAAGCCGAGCTTCATGTGACACCTCCGGAATTAAGTTCTATTACGGCTGTCGAGGTGCCGGGTGTCAATGCATGATCTTTCGGGGAAATTAGCTGCGTGGTTAACGTGCTGTGTCGCCTCGCCTGCGTTCTGCTGCTGCTGTCAGCGGCGGTGGCGCCGATGATGCGGCCGGCGGTGGCCTCCGGGGCTGCCCGGCCGAACATCGTCTTCGTGGTGGCGGACGACCTGGAGAACGGGACGCTCCCGTACTTTCCCGCGATAACCCAGCAGTTGGTGCAGCAGGGCGCCTCGTTCGAGCGGTTCTTCGTGACGAACTCCTGGTGCTGCCCGTCGCGCACGTCGATCCTGCGTTCCCAGTACGTCCACAGCCATGGGGTGTGGACCAACACCGCACCCGAAGGCGGCTTCGACCGCTTCCACACTCTGGGCTTGGAACGTTCCACGATCGGGACCTGGATGCAGCAGGCCGGCTACCGCACGGGGCTCATGGGCAAGTTCCTCAACCACTATCCGGGCACCACCGCCGCCGAGACGTACGTGCCGCCCGGCTGGCACGAGTGGGACGTGCCCGTACGCGACCTGTACCAGGAGTACGGCTACCGCCTCAACGAGAACGGGAAGCTGGTGGACCACGGCTGGGGCGAGGAGGACTACCTGGAGGACGTGCTGGCGGGCAAGGCCCGTGACTTCATCACCGCCGCCCAGCAGCCGTTCTTCCTGTACCTCGCCCCCATCGCGCCGCACAACCCGGCCAACCCCGCCATCCGGCACGTCGACGCGTTCCCCGACGCGCGGGCGCCGCGCACGCCGTCGTTCGACCAGCCGGACGTGTCGGAGGAGCCGGAGTGGCTGCGGTCGAGGCCGCCGTTCTCGCGCAAGGCCATCGAGGAGATCGACGAGCGCTACCGCAGGAGGCTGCGGGCCATGCTCGGCGTCGACGACCTCGTCAACTCGGTGATCACCACCCTTCGGAACACCGGCAAGCTCGACAACACCTACATCTTCTTCACCTCCGACAACGGCTTCCATCTCGGGACCCATCGCCTCCAGCAGGGCAAGACCACCCCGTTCGAGGAGTCCATCCACGTCCCGCTGGTGGTGCGCGGGCCGGGCATCGCGCCAGGCTCGACGATCAAGGAGTTGACGGCGACGGTGGACCTGGCGACCACCTTCGCCGCGCTCGGCGGGGCCACGGTGCCGCCGTTCGTCGAAGGGCGGTCGCTGGTGCCGCTGTTGCAGGGGCAGCACCCGTCGCCGTGGCGGCGGAACGTGCTGGTCGAGTTCAGCAGGCCGGCCGACGTGTCGTCGGCCGCGCAGACGCCGGTGCCCGCCTATGAGGCGTTGCGGACGGATATGTATACGTATGTGAGGTACTCGACCGGCGAGCTCCAGCTGTACGATCTCACCCGAGATCCGTACGAGCTGCACAACCTCGCGCGGCTCGCGGATCCGCAGCTCCTGCTGGGGCTCCAGGAACGGCTGTCGAGGATGCACGCCTGCTCGGGCGCCACCTGCCTGCAGGCCGACTCAGCCGGCTGAGCAGGCGTTGGGGACGGGCAGCCGGCCCGCACGGTAGGCGTTCGGCGGCACCCCCATCACCTCACGGAACTCCGCCGTCATGTGCGACTGGTCGTAGTAGCCCGCGTCGGCGGCCAGTGACGCCGCCTCCTCACGGCACACCCTGGCCAGCACGCCACGGACCCGGTCGATGCGGGCGAACCGCTTGGGCGGGACGCCTACGCCACCCGTGAACAGGTTGCGCAGGTGCCGCTCGCTCACCCCCAGCTCCCTGGCCACCTCGGTCACCGGGGGCCGCGCCGCTCCGGCCGAGAGCAGCGCCGCCGCCGCGCCCACCAGGCCGGCCCGGTCCAGGTCGGCGGACGGCTGCGCGGCGAGCCGGTCGCGGAAGGCCGCCTCCAGCCGTGTCATCACCCGCTCCGCCCAGTCCTCTCCCGTCACCAGGTCCGCCAGCTCGCCGGCCAGCCGGTCCGCTCGCGCCCCCCAAAGGTCCCGGAGGGGGATGATCTGATCCACGAGCTCGCTCATCGGCGCTCCGAGCAGGGGCCGGGCGGTCTCCGGGCGCAGTCGTACCGTGACGCAGTGCGGCACGTCCTTGGGCGCCAGGTAAGACGCCCGCGTGCGCGGCCCCAGCACGTACAGGCGCCCGTCCCCGTCGACCGTGCGGAAGGCCACCATCGGCGCGGTGTCGGGCTCCCGGACGTGGATCCGTCCGGCTCTCGGAAGTGCTGTGCTCATGTGCCGATTCTTCCTATAACCAGAGAGAGGTGCGCTGCCAGCCTCAAAGACATGATTCTGATCACCGGTGCCACGGGCACCATAGGCAGTCTGACCGCCCGCCTCCTCCTCGAGCGCGGTGAAGACGTCCGCTCCATGACCCGGGACCTCTCCCGCGCGCCCGGCGGCGAAGCCGTCCAGGCCGACTTCGAGGACCCGCGATCGCTGCGGCAGGCGTTCGAGGGCGTGTCGGCCGCCCTTCTGCTGACCGGATTCGGCCAGAAGCTGAAGGAACACGACCAGGCCATGATCGAGGCGGCCAGAGCGGCGGGCGTCAAGAAGGTGGTGAAGCTCTCGGCCGTCGGCACGGGCGACACCGACGACCCCGCCGACGTCAGATCGTGGCACGTGCCGGGCGAGGAGGCCATCAAGGCGAGCGGCATGTCATGGACCATGCTCCGCCCGGCCGGCTTCGCCTCCAACTCGCTGGGCTGGGCGGAAGCCGTCAAGGCGGGCGGTCCGATCCCCAACTTCACCGGCGACGGCGCGCAGCCCATCATCGATCCGCGCGACATCGCGGCCGTGGCGGTGGCCGCTCTCACCACGAGCGCGCACGACTCGCGGACCTACGAGCTCACGGGTCCGGAGCTGCTCAGCGTCCCCGCCCAGGTGGCGATCCTGGCCAAGGTGCTCGGCCGCCCGCTTGCGACCGTCGAGATCCCCATCCAGACGGCCAAGGAGCAGATGCTCGCCTCGGGCGCCGATCCCACCCTGGTCGAAGTCGCGGCCACGGGCTGGACCATGCTCAAGGAGGTGGGCTGGCCGCACGTCTCGGAGGACGTCCAGTCGGTGCTGGGCCGGCCGGCCGCCTCCTACGAGTCCTGGGTCCGGGACCACCGGGCCACTTTCAGCTAAGAGACGGGTACGCGTGGGCCAGGTGCTCGGCGACCGCGGTCGCGGCCTCCTCGGCATCGCCCGCCTGTACGGCCGTGAGAATGCGTTCGTGGTCGGCCCGTAGCACGGACGTGTCGCCGAGTCGCGTCACCGCCTCCACCGAGTAGCGCCGCATCGTGTCGCGCAGCGACCGCATGATGGCCGAGATCAGCCGGTTCCCCGACGCGTCCGCCAGCGCGCAGTGGAAGGCGGTGTCGTGCTCGACGAACTCCTCCGCCGACCGCGCCGCGTCCATGCCCGCCAGGGCGGCGGCGAGGCCGGAGGTGTCGGCCCCGGCCGTGGCCGCGTGTGTCGCCGCCCAGCGTTCGATCATCAGCCGGGTGTCGATCACCTCGCGCAGCTCCAGGCTGGCCAGTCCCAGATGCAGCCGGAGCAGGTCGGTGAGCGCCGTGTCGGGGCGGGACGTCAGCACCGCCCCGGCATCCGGCCCCCGCCCCACCTGCGACGACACCACGCCGAGCGTCTCCAGCACGCGCATGGCCTCCCGCACCGACGAGCGGCTGACCCCCAGTTGCTCGGCCAGGCTGCGCTCGGCGGGCAGCCGGTCGCCGGCGGTGAGACCGTCTTCGGCGATGCGCCGTTCGATCTGTGCGAGTACGTCCTCGAATGTGCGAGTCCGCCGGACGGGACGCCAGTCGGTCACCACTGTCCCCCTGGGTGTGGATTCGATATGGTCTGACCATACTGTGGTCAGACCATACATCGGAAGGAGAGTTGTGCGAGTCGCCCTGTTCATCACGTGCGTGAACGACACGCTCTTCCCCGGCACCGGCAAGGCCGTCGTGTCGCTCCTGCGCAGGCTCGGCTGCGAGGTGGACTTCCCCACCGCCCAGACGTGCTGCGGCCAGATGCACGTCAACACGGGCTACCGCGAGGAGGGCGTACGACTGGCGCGCCGCTTCACCGAGGTGTTCGCCGGATACGACGCGGTCGTCGCGCCGTCCGGATCGTGCGCCGCCATGGTGCGCGAGCAGTACCCCAAGCTGGTCCGGCCGGGCAGCAGGGGAGCGGCGGCGGTCGCCGAGGTCGCGCCCAAGGTCTACGAGCTCTCCGAGTTCCTGCTGGACGTCCTGAAAGTCGACGACGTAGGCGCATATTTCCCGCACCGGGTGACATATCACCCGACGTGTCACTCGCTGCGCGGGCTGCACCTCGGCGACCGCCCGACCAGGCTCCTCCAGAACGTCCGGGGTCTGGAGCTGGTCCCGCTCCCGGCGGCGGACGAGTGCTGCGGCTTCGGCGGCACGTTCTCCGTCAAGAACCCGGCCGTCTCCGCCGCCATGGGCGCCGACAAGGCACGCAGCGTGCTCGACACGGGCGCCGAGGTGCTGTGCGCGGCCGACAACTCGTGCCTGATGCACATCGGCGGCACACTCAGCCGCCAGCGGACCGGGGTCCGGGTCATGCACCTCGCCGAGATCCTCGCCTCGACCGAAGCTTCCACCAAAGGTGGCGACGCCCAATGAGCGCGACATTCATCGGCATGCCAGGAAATTTCCCGCAAAATGCGGCGAAGGCCGTACAGAACTCTCAGCTTCGCTACAACCTCCGCAAGGCCACGCACACCATCCGGGGCAAGCGCGCGAACGTCGTCAACGAGCTCCCCGACTGGCAGGAGCTCCGCGCGGCCGGTAAGGCGATCAAGGACGACACCCTGCGCCACCTCGACCGCTACCTCGTCCAGCTGGAGGAGGCCGTGACCAGGGCGGGCGGCCACGTCCACTGGGCCCGCGACGCCGACGAGGCCAACCGCATCGTCACCCGGCTCGTCCAGGCCACCGGCGAGACCGAGGTGGTCAAGGTCAAGTCGATGGCCACCCAGGAGATCGGCCTCAACGAGGCGCTGGCCGCGCAGGGCATCACCGCCTACGAGACCGACCTGGCCGAGCTGATCGTCCAGCTCGGCGACGACTTCCCGAGCCACATCCTGGTCCCCGCGATCCACCGCAACCGGGCCGAGATCCGCGAGATCTTCCTCGACAAGATGCGCCCGGTCCCGGAAGACCTCACCGACGAGCCACGCGCGCTGGCCGAGGCCGCCCGGCTGCACCTGCGCGAACGCTTCCTCAAGAGCAAGGTCGCCGTCTCGGGCGCCAACTTCATGATCGCCGAGACCGGCACGCTGGTGGTGCTGGAGTCCGAGGGCAACGGCCGGATGTGCCTCACGCTGCCGGAGACCCTGATCAGTGTGGTCGGCATCGAGAAGCTGCTGCCCTCCTGGCGCGACCTGGAGGTCTTCCTGCAGCTGCTGCCGCGCAGCTCAACCGGCGAGCGCATGAACCCCTACACCAGCATGTGGACCGGCTCGACCGAGGGCCAGGACTTCCACCTGGTGCTGCTCGACAACGGCCGCACGAACGTGCTCGCCGACGAGGTGGGCCGCCAGGCGCTGCGCTGCATCCGCTGCTCGGCCTGCCTGAACGTCTGCCCGGTCTACGAACGCGCGGGCGGCCACGCCTACGGCTCGGTCTACCCGGGCCCGATCGGCGCGATCCTCACCCCGCAGCTCAGGGGCATGTCGTCGGAGCTCGACGCCTCGCTGCCGTACGCCTCCAGCCTCTGCGGCGCCTGCTACGAGGTGTGCCCGGTCGCCATCGACATCCCCGAGGTGCTCGTGGACCTGCGCGCCAAGGTCCGCCACGCGCCGGCCGAGCGCGTGGGCATGCGCGTGGCGGGCTGGATACTCAACGACGAGGTACGCCTGTCGAAGGCGCAACGCCTGGCCACCCGCTTCCGCAAGGTGGTGCCGAAACGCCTGCCGGGCCCGCTGTCGGCCTGGACCGACACCCGGGACCTGCCGGAGATCCCGGAAGAATCGTTCAGAGACTGGTGGGAGCGTAATGAGCGCGCGTGACGAGATCCTGGCCAGGGTCCGCCGAGCCGTGGAAGGCGCGCCCGAGGTGGCGATCCCGCGCGGCTACCGCACGGCAGCGCAGGTGGAGGACCTGGTGGGGCTGTTCGCCGAGCGGGTGGACGACTACCGCGCGGTCGTGCACGTGCTGCCTTCGGCCGAGGTGCCCGGCAAGATAACCGAGCTGGTGGCCGGCCGCCGGATGGTCGTGCCGGACGGGCTGCCGCCGGAGTGGCGGGTGCCCGGCGGCGTCGCGGGCGGCACGGTGGCCGAGCTGGACGGCGCCGACGGGGTGGTCACCGGCTGCGCGGTGGCGATCGCCGAGACCGGCACGATCGTCCTCGACGCGGGCCCCGGTCAGGGCCGCAGGGCGCAGACCCTGGTGCCCGACTATCACCTGTGCGTGGTCCGCGCGGACCAGATCGTGGCCGGCGTCCCCGAAGCGGTGGCCAGGCTCGACCCGGTCCGCCCGCTGACCTGGATCAGCGGGCCGTCGGCGACCAGCGACATCGAGCTCAACCGGGTGGAGGGCGTACACGGGCCCAGGACGCTGGAAGTGATCATAAGTACCTGATGACCGCCGCCACGTCCGCGACCTCCGGCGTGAACCACAGCTCGGCGTCCGTCATGGTCGCGGCCCTGGCCAGCGCGGAGTCCGCGCGTTCCGGCCGCGGCTCGTCGACCCCCCAGCCGCGTAGCTCCCCGGCGTCGGGGGCCAGTTGCGTGCCGCCGCCGCCGATCCACATGGGCTGCGGCAGCTCGCCCGGCATGAGCACCGCGTGCACCCTGCCCTCCCGCAGGGCGTGCGCGACGCCGGCCCGTCCGGTGGGGCCGCCGGCCTCGCGGTGCCGGTCGAGCAGCTCCGCCCGGCGGCGCTCGAGGTAGGCGTCGAGCGCGGTCTCGGCGTCGCGTACGAACTGCCCGTGGTCGGCCCGGCTGCCGTGCTCGACCATCATCACGCGGTCCGCGGACTTCGTACCGAGGTGGTTGCAGAGCAGCGCGCGCGACTTCGGCTCGCCGCCCAGCACGATCAGTTCGAGGCCGAGCCGCCGGACCTGCTCGTCGATCTCGTGCGCGACGGCCACCGCGGTCTGCTCCCACGCCTCCTCCACGGCGCGCTCGTACCGCTTCTGCGACCAACCGCCCTGCGCGGTCTTCGGCAGCGGCCACGAGGTGGCCTCCACGGTGGACCGGCGGGGCGAGCCGCCGCCGAAGGCGGTCAGCTCGGCGCCCGCGTGGTCGGCGATGACCCGCAGATGCGGCACGTTCTCCCCGCGCAGCATGAGCATGGGCGTGACCAGCGGCAACGGCGAGTACGCGGCCAGCGCGGCCGGCTCCTCGGCGAACGTCTCCGCCAGCACCACGTCGCCGTGGGTGGCGAACATCGCCCGCCCGGCCGCCGCCGCCCCGGCCGCCTCCGCCTCCAGGGCGTCGAGCGTCGCCGGGTCCGCTTCGCCACGGAGCCGGCGGCGCAGCACCTGCCAGTGTCGCTCGCGGTCGCGCTGAGTGAGCCCGGCCAGATAGACCGACGCGTACGGCCCGCGGCGCTCAAAGAGCGGCCGGATGAAGTCGAGCCGCACTGCTCACCACCTCCACTTCTTCCTCTCCCCTGCGCCTACCCCCGCTTTCATGAGCAAACATCGCGAGTGTGTACCCTGCCGAGGGTGTTCGATCCCGGCGTGAGAATCACCACCGCGCGGCTCGTGCTCCGGCCCTTCAGCACCAGGGACGCCGACCGGATCCGCTCGATCGTGCAGTCCGGTGTCCAGTTCCTGCCGCCCGGCACGCCCGCCAAGGTGTCGGGCATCGCGCACTGGCTCAAGACCGGCGTGCACGAGCTGCGGCGCTCCGGGCAGGGCGTGCACCTGGCGATGGCCGACGCCGACGACCGCGTCGTCGGCGCCATCAGCCTGTTCAAGACCGCGTGGGGCGCGGGCACGACCGAGGTCGGCTACGGCGTGCACCCCCTCTACCGGGGCCGCGGCTTCGCCCCCGAAGCCGTGCGCGGGCTGGTCGACTGGGTGTTCGCCACCACCGAGCTGCGCAGGATCGATCTGACGGCCAACCTCGACAACCTGGCCTCGCTGCGCGTCGCGCAGAAAGCGGGCTTCACCTGGGAAGGCGTGCTCCGTGACGCCGCGATGGAGGACGACGGGCCGCATGATCTGGTGATCTTCGGCCTGCTGCGCGGCGACAGTCGCGCCCCTTTCGAGACGCTGCCCCGGACCGAGCTGCGTACCCAGCGACTGCTGCTCAGACCGCTGGCCGAGGCGGATGTGGCGGACCTGGCGGCCACGGGCGCCGACCCGCTCACCCAGGCCGAGACCGGGCTGCCGCGCGGTTACACCCAGGCGGACGCCCGCGCGTTCATCGGCGCCGCCGAGCGGGCACGGACCAGGGGACACGGGATCGCCTACGCCGTGGCGGAACTGGCCGGCGGCCGTTTCGTGGCGAACGTGGACCTCAGGGACGCCGACTGGGCCAACCGAACGGTGGAGGTCGGCTACATGACCGCGCCCTGGGCCCGCGGCAAGGGGTACGCGGGGGAGGCGGTGCGGGCGGTGTCCCGCTGGCTGTTCGTCACGCAGGGTTTCGTGCGGTTGCAACTGCGCGTCGCGGTCTCCAACGTGGCCTCGCAGCGTGTCGCGGAGAAGGCGGGCTTCGTCCGCGAGGGCGTGGTGCGCAACGCGCTCCAGGGCCGGGACCTGGTCGTCTACAGTCTCATCCCGTCCGATCTGAGCTAAGGGTTGGTTCGTGCGGACAGGCACACCGGACTGGCCCTCCTACCCCTTTGTGAAACTCCTCAGCAACAGTCACCCTTAGTGGTGAGGTGGTGAGGCCCATGATCACAGTGGTCGGGTGGGACGGATCAGAGCTGTCGGCCAGGGCGGTCGAGCGGCTGCGCGGAGCGACGCTCGTGGTGGGGCCCGACGCCATCATCGGGCAGCTCAAGCTGACCGCGCCGGTCGTGGCCGACGGGTCGCTGCTCCAGACCCTCGACAGCCACTTCGAGCAGGGCGAGGGCGCCGCCGTGGTGGTCGCCGAGGGCGATCCCGGCTTCTTCGGCGTGGTACGCAGGCTGCGCGCCCACGGGCTCAAGCCCGACGTGCTCCCCGCCACCTCGCTGGTCACCCGCGCCTTCGCCTGCGCCGGGCTCAACTGGGAGGACGCCCTGGTCGTCGCCCCGGCCGGCCCGCACCAGCTCAACCGCGTGGTCAACGCCTGCAGAGCGCACCCCAAGGTGGCCCTGCTGGTCGCGCCCGGGGTCGGGCCCGGTGACATCGCCCGCGAGCTGGCTCCCACCACCCCGCGCGAGCTCATCGTCTGCGAGGACATCGGCGGGCCCGACGAGCGGGTCACCCACAGCCGCATGGGTGAGGCCACCACCCGGCCGTGGAAGGACCCCGACGTGGTGCTCGTCATCGACCCCCTTCACCAGGCCAGAGAGCCCAGCTGGGTGGCGGGTGCGCAGCCGGGGCCGGCCGAGTGGGCGCTGCCGTCCGCGACCGCGATCCCGGCCGAGGCCAGGGCGTACATCCTGGCCAAGCTCGGCCCCAGGCTCGGCGACCTGGTGTGGGACGTGGGCGCCGGCTCCGGCGAGATCGCCGTCGAGTGCGCCAGGCTCGGCGCGGCCGTCGTGGCCGTCGAGCGTGACGACGCGGCCTGCGCCCGGCTGCGCGCCGCGGTGCTCGAACACGGCGTCAAAGTGGCGCTGGCCAGGGGCCAGGCGCCACCCGCGCTCGAACCGCTGCCCGATCCCGACGCCGTGTTCGTCGGCGGGGGCGGGGGCGATGTCATCGTCGCCTGCGCCGCCCGCCGCCCCCGTACGCTGGTATGCGCGCTCAAGTCGGTCGAACAGGTCGCCGCGGTGCTCGACCGGCTCCGCGAGCACGGCTATCGTGCCGAGGGCACGCAGATAATCGCCTCAAAGCTCACCATTCAGCCGGACGGATCGCATAGCCTGACCGCGGCCGACCCAGTCTTCGTCGTGCACGCGACCCCCTCGCGTGTGGCGTGACCTGTCCCAACCGGCACGCATCGGTTATCCTCGCGTGTCTTGCCTACGCACCGGAGAATCCCTCAATGAAGCCCCCGCTCCTGCTCATCGGGCAGGGCTCGAACGATGACGCCGACTCCGCCGAGTTCGGCAGGTTCGTCCACAGGCTCCGATGCCGTCTGGACCAGCGGGCCGCCGACGTCTCCGGCGGTTATCTCGAGCGCGCCACGCCACGGGTGAGCGAGTCCGTCGCCTCCCTGGTCGCCCGGGGACACCACCGCCTGGTGGCGCTGCCGCTGAGCCTCAACCGGGTGGGCGCGGAGTTCCCCGCCGAGATGGCGCGGGTGCAGGAACGGCACCCGACGCTGATGTGCGACTACGGCCGCCCGCTCGGGCCCGACCCGCGCGTGCTCGCGCTGCTGGCCGAGCGGCTCAACGACGCCGCCACCGAGATACCCAAACTGCGCCCGCTGGAGCTGGTCGGCGGCCGCCCGCGGCTGCGGGCCGTCGACTCGGCGGCCATCGAGCCGCCTGCCCACATCGAGCCCGGGGAGACCGCGGTCGTCCTGGTCGGCGAGGGTTCCACCGACCCGACGGGCAACGCCGAGATCCACCGTGTCTCCCGGCTGTTCTGGGAGACGCACGCCTATGACTTCATGACGGTCGAGACCGCCTTCGTGTCGGTCACGCCACCCGGGGTCCCCGGCGGGCTCGAGCGCTGCCGCCGCCTGGGTGCCAAGCGCGTGATCGTCGTGCCGTACCTGCTGTTCGCGGGCGGGATGCTGGAGCGCGTGTGGGCGCAGGCGCTGGCCTATGGCGCCGGCCACCCCGAGCTCGACATCCGCTGCGCCGAGGTGATCGGCGACTGCGAGACCCTGGCCGATGTCGTCATCGACCGCTACGAGGAAGCGCTCCAACTTGGTCCCCTGATCCCTACCCGGAGGTAAGCCGTGCTCGCTGAGACGCTCGCCGCGATTCGCCCCGCCGACCCGCGCGCCATCGCCGACGCCCGGGCCTACCAGGACCGTCTCACCAAGCCGCGCGGCTCGCTCGGCGCGCTGGAAGAGGTCGCGGTACGTCTGTCGGGCGCCGCGGGCGCCACCCCGCCGCCCATGCCGGACCCGGCAGCCCTGGCCATCTTCGCCGCCGACCACGGCGTCCACGCCCAGAACGTCACCCCGTGGCCGCAGGAGGTCACGGTCCAGATGGTGGCCAACTTCCTGTCGGGCGGCGCGGTGGCCAACGCCTTCGCCAAGCAGGTGGGCGCGACGGTGACCGTGGTCGACGTCGGTGTCGCGGCGGACCTGCCCGACGCGCCTGGCCTGGTCAAGCGCAAGATCGGCTACGGTACGGACGACATGTCCGTGGGTCCGGCCATGACCGTGGATCAGGCCGTACAGGCTCTGGAAGCCGGCATCTCGGTGGCGCGCGAGCTGGTGGCGGGCGGCGCCCGCTGCCTGATCACCGGCGACATGGGCATCTCCAACACCACGGCCTCCGCCGCGCTGATCTCCGCCTTCACCGGCCGGGACCCCGTCGAGGTCACGGGCAGGGGCACCGGGATCGACGACGAGACCCACGCCCGCAAGGTGGAAGTGATCCGCGAGGCGCTCCGGGTGAACGGCGTGAACTCCGTCATGTCCCTGCCCAGCGACGCCCTGCGGGCGCTGGCCGCCGTGGGCGGCTTCGAGCACGCGGCGCTGGTGGGCTTCATCCTCGGCGGCGCCGCGGCCCGCGTGCCGCTGATCCTCGACGGGGTCATCGCCGGGTCGGCCGCCCTCGTGGCGGCCGCGCTCGACCCCGCCGCGCTGGATCACTGCGTCGCCGGGCACCGCTCTGCCGAGGTCGGCCACACCGCCGCCCTCGAACACCTCGGTCTGCGCCCCCTGGTGGACCTGGAGCTGCGGCTGGGGGAGGGCACCGGCGGGCTGCTGGCCTACCCGATCGTCTGCGCCGCCGTACGTGTCATGCACGAGGTCGCCACCTTCGACTCGGCGGGAGTGACGGAAAAACCCGTGTGATGATGGGGTCATGTCGAGATACGGCCCCATGTACGGGCCCGATATCACCTTCCTCGGCGTCGACCGATGCGACGTCGGCGACCCGGCGACCTACGCGGGCGCCGACGTAGTGATCATCGGGGCTCCGTTCGACGGTGGGACCTCCAACCGTCCCGGAGCCAGGTTCGGCCCGATGGCCCTGCGGCAGGCCTGTTACCTGCCGCACGACGGCTCCAGGCCCAGCCTGGCGCTGCGCGTGGACGCGCTCAAGGACCTGCGTGTGCTCGACGCGGGCGACGTCGAGTGCTACTCCGGCGACGTCGAGTCCTCGCTGGCCGCCATCGAGGACGCGGTCCACCGCGTCGCCGCCTCCGGGGCTGTGCCGCTCGTCCTGGGCGGCGACCACACGGTCGCGCTGCCCGACGCCAGGGGCACCGCCAGGGCGTACGAGCCGGGCCGCACCTCGATGATCCACTTCGACGCGCACGCCGACACGGGCAACATCGCCTTCGGCCACCTGTACGGCCACGGCCAGCCCATGCGCCGGCTCATCGAGTCCGGTGCCATCCGCGGTGACCGGTTCCTGCAGATCGGCCTGCGCGGCTACTGGCCGGGCCCCGAGACGCTCGGCTGGATGGCCGAGCAGCACATGCGCTCGTACGAGATGACCGAGATCGTCGCCCGGGGGCTGGAGGAGTGCCTGACCGAGGCGTTCGGCATCGCGCTCGACGAGTGCGACCAGATCTTCCTGTCCGTCGACATCGACGTCTGCGACCCAGGGCACGCGCCCGGCACCGGCACGCCCGAGCCGGGCGGGCTGTCGGCCAGGCAACTCCTCGACTCGGTCCGGCGGATCTGTTACGAACTGCCGGTGGCCGGCATGGAGGTGGTCGAGGTGGCTCCGCCGTACGATCATGCGGACATCACCGCGTTCCTCGGGAACCGGGTTATCCTTGAGGCGCTGTCAGCGATGGCCAGACGCCGGAAGGACGATAATGGCGGGCCCCGCTGGGATCCTCACCAGCCGCTTCTTGACGGCCGATAAATCTCTCGGTAAGACCCGGTAGGTTTACCTCTTAACACACCAAGCTTCGCGAACGGGAGATTCCCCAGCATGGGCCCCTACCTCCTTGGCCTGCGGCTTTCCGGGCGCCGGGTCCTCGTCGTGGGCGGCGGGCGTGTCGCCCAGCGAAGGGTTCCGGCGCTGTTGGAGGCCGGTGCCGAGGTCACCGTGGTGTCCACGAGCGTCACGCCGGCTCTCGACGACCTGATCGCCACCGGCCGGATCACCTGGCACGCCCGGCCCTACGAGGTCGGCGACTGCGACGGAGCCTGGCTCGTCCAGGCCTGCACCGACGACAGATCCGTCAACACCGCCGTCGCCGCCGAGGCCGAGGCCAAACGGATCTGGTGCGTGCGCGCCGACGACAAGGACGCCTCCGCCGCCTGGACCCCCGCCTCCGGGCGGGTCGACGAGATCACCGTGGCGGTGACCGCCGGCGGCGACCCGCGCAGGGCGGCCGGCATCAGGGACGCGGTCGTGGGCGCGCTGCGCGACGGCACGGTCGATGCCCGCCGCAGCCGTACCAAACCCGTCGGCGTGGCCCTGGTCGGCGGTGGGCCCGGCGATCCCGGCCTGATCACCGTGCGGGGGCGGCAGCTCCTCGCGCAGGCCGACGTGGTGGTCGCCGACCGGCTCGCGCCCCGCGCCCTCCTCGACGAGCTCGCACCCGACGTCGAGCTCATCGACGCGGCCAAAGTGCCCTATGGCAGGTCGCTCTCGCAGGAGTCCATCAACGAGTTGCTCATCGACCGGGCCAGACAGGGCAAGTTCGTGGTCCGGCTCAAGGGCGGCGACCCGTTCGTGTTCGGGCGCGGCGGCGAAGAGATGATCGCCTGTGCCCGCGCGGGCATCCCGGTCCTCGTGGTTCCCGGCATCACCAGCGCCGTGGCGGTGCCCGCCGCGGCCGGGGTCCCGGTGACGCATCGCGGGGTCAGCCAGGAGTTTCACGTGATCTCCGTGCACGTCGCGCCGGACGACCCCCAATCGACCGTCGACTGGCCGGGGCTGGCCCGTTCGCGGGGCACGCTGGTGCTGATGATGGCCGTCGAGAGGCTGGCGAAGGTGGCCGAGGCACTCCTGAGAGATGGACGCCCTCCGGAGACTCCCGTAATGGTGGTACAGGACGGTACTCTTCCGACCCAGCGGGCGGTTGTGGCTCCACTTTCCACCGTGGCCGACCGCGTGTCCGCGGCTGGTATACGGCCGCCGGCGATCGTCATCGTCGGCGACGTCGTAAGGGTCGGCCAGGAGGTCGAGATGGTTCGAGCGGGGCGTCTGCCGTGAGCACGGCCATGGATGACGGGCGCCAGGAGTCGCCTGGGGAGCAGACGTTGAGCTTCCGCGCCATCACGGACGAGTCCGCGGCGCCACCACCGGCCGCTGCGGTCGGGGACGATTCTGCGGCGTCATCCTCGACCGCTGCAGACGAAGACGAGTCCGCGGCACCGACGCCGGCCGCCGCGGTCGAAGACGATTCTGCGGCGCCATCGCCGGCCTCTGCGGCCGAGGAGGAGGCCCCGGCTTCGGCCGGAGAGTCTCCCGGCGAGGCGGCGGAGCTTGCGGCGTCGTCCGAGGAGCCCTCTGATGGGCCCGAGGCGTCGTCTGATGTCGGCGATGTCGGCGATGTGGGCGCGTCGGACTCCGAAGAGCCGGAGGAGCTTGACGTGTCGTCCGGCGAGGCGGCGGAGCTTGAGGCGTCGTCCGAGGAATCTTCTGACGGGCCCGAGGCGTCGTCTGATGTCGGCGATGCGGGCGATGTGGACCCCGCAGAGCCGGAGGCATGGGCCGAGTTGGACGAGCCGGCTGACGAGGAGCCTGACGTGCGGGCGGAGCTGGAGGAGCCTGAGGCTCCGTCTGACGAGGAGCCCGCGGAATCAGCCGAGCTTGCGCAGCCAGACGAGCCAGCAGAGCCCGACGAGCACAACGAGCCCGCGGAGCCGGCCTGGCTCAGGGAGCTCGACGAGGCGGAGGCACGGGCGAAGCTCGCGGAGCAACAGGCGCGGGCAGAGCTCGCGGAGACCGACAAGCCTGGGCAACCGGCCGGGTTCCTGACACTCGATGAGCCGCAGGCGCGGGTCGAGCCCGCGGAGACCGACGAGTCTGCCGAGGACGAGCCTGCGGGATCGGCGGACGCCGCCAAGGAGCCGTCCGCCTGGCACTTCCCGGACCCGCAGGCCGAACGAAAGGTGGCCGCGCAGGCTGTCCGCGAAGACTCCGCGGCGGCCGCCGACGCGGGGAAGCCCGCCGGTGGGAGGCCCCCCGCACCGCGCGTCGAGCCGCTGCCTCCCGAGATGGTCGCGGCGCTGACGGCGGCGCTCAACGCGCTTCGCGAGAGCGTGTCCGACCTGCGGTTCGGCCTGGACCTGCCGGGCGCGGTCGAGGCCAGGCAGGCCCGTGCCGACCTGCTCGCCCAGCTCCAGGACTACGTAATCCCGAGAGTACGGACGAACACCGCGCCCGCCCTCATAGTGGTCGCGGGCTCGACCGGCGCGGGCAAGTCCACCCTGGTCAACTCCCTCGCCGAGAAGAACATCTCCCGCACCGGCGTACGGCGGCCCACCACCGGCATCCCCGTGCTGGTCTGCCACCCGGACGACCGGCAGTGGTTCACCAAGGGTGACCTGCTCGGCGGTATGCGGCGGATCGACAAGCCCTCGCGCGACGCCGGCCTCGGCAGCCTGGTCGTGGTCGCGACCGAGAAGCTGCCGCAGGGCGTCGCGCTGCTCGACACCCCCGACATCGACTCGGTCGTCGAGGAGCACCACGAGATCGCCCACCGCATGCTCGACGCCGCGGACCTGTGGATCTTCGTCACCACGGCCGCCCGCTACGCCGACGCCCCCGCCTGGAACCTGCTGCGCCTGGCCAAGGAACGCGGTGCCCGGCTGGCCATCGTGCTCTCGCGCGTCCAGCCCAAGGCGCGTGAGGTCGTGCTGAAGCACTTCGTCCGGATGCTCACCGAATACGGCTTGGGCGAGGTCGACAGGTTCGTCATCGGCGAGGCGAAGGTGGTCGACGGCAGGCTGCCCGACCACGAGATGACCGATCTGCGCCTCTGGCTGGCCGAGCTCTCCGTCGACGAGGACCGCCGCGCGCAGGCCGTACACGAGACGCTCAACGGCGTGCTCGACAGCTTCCGCACCCGCGTCCCCGCGCTGGCCAGGCACCTGGAGGGGCAGGTCGCGTTCCGCACGGAGCTCCGCGCGGACGTGGAAGCGGCCTACATGAGCGCGCTCGCCGAGATCGACAAGGCGACCAGAAACGGCATGCTGGTCCACGGCGAGGTGCTGGCTCGCTGGCAGGACTTCGCCGGGTCCGGCGACCTCATGCGCACTATCCAGTTCCGCAAGCGGGGCAGGTCGAGCAGGCAGGCGCCCGAGCGTGTCACGGCGTTCCGATCGGCGCTGCGTGCCGGTCTGGAATCGTTGATCGTCGCCGCCGCCAACCGCGCCGCCGAGGAGGTGGTCGCCCGCTGGCGGCACCGCTCGGAGCTGGGCGGCACGATCGGCGCCGGCCTCGACGGCCCTTCCGACGAGCTCGTACGTCATGCCACCCGGGCCATCGCCGCCTGGCAGGAGCACGTCACGGAGCTCGTACGTACGGAGGGCGTGGCCAAGCGGTCGGTGTCGAAATTCGTGTCGTTCGATGCCGACTCGCTATCGTTGATCTTCATGGTCGCGATGTTCAGCGGCGGCACCGTCGAAGGCGTCCCGCACCGGCTGGTCAACGCGCTGCTCGGTGCCGAGTCGTTGCGCGGCATCGGCGCCAAGGCGCTCAGTGACCTCCGAGCCAGGATCGGCATGCTGTTCGACGAGGAATCCATGCGTTACGTGCAAGCGCTCGATTCGGCCGGGATACCCGACGAGTCCATCGCGACCCGCCTCTACCAAGCGACGTACAACCTCGAGGTCGCTCGATGACCACCGTCACCACCAGGCCGGGCCTGGCTCCGCGGCTGACCGCGCTGACCAAGATCGTCGAGCTCGGGCCCGGGCGGCTCGACCAGAAGCTGCTCTCCGAGGCGAGCACGCTGCTGACGCGGGCCGGTGACCGGCTCAAGCTGTCGTCGGAGCACACCGTGGTCGCCCTTGCCGGCGGCACCGGCAGCGGCAAGTCGTCGCTGTTCAACGCGATCTCCGGGCTGGAGCTGTCGCCCACGGGCGTGCGCCGGCCCACCACCGCCCGTACACACGCCTGTGTGTGGGGGCTGGAGGGTGCCGCGCCGCTGCTCGACTGGCTGCAGATCCAGTGGCGCCACCGCTTCGCCCGCGCCAGCGCGCTGGACAAGGGCGAGAGCCAGCTCCACGGGCTGATCCTGCTCGACCTGCCCGACCACGACTCGATCAGGGCACTCACCGACACCGAGGCCGACCGGCTCATCGGCCTGGCCGACCTCGTGGTGTGGGTGCTCGACCCGCAGAAATACGCCGACGCCTCCACGCACCGGCGCTACGTCGCCGAACTGGCCGGGCACGAGGCGGTGACCGTGTTCGCGCTCAACCAGGCCGACCGGCTCAGCCCCGAAGAGCTCGCCGAGCTGGTCATCGACCTCAACGACCTGCTCCGCCGCGAAGGCGTCGAACACCCCAGCGTGGTGCCCACCTCGGCGGTCAGCGGCCGGGGCGTCGACAGCCTCAAGAGCGTCATCTCGAGTGCGGTCAGCCGGCGGCGGGCGGCCATCCACAAGATCGAAGCCGACCTGCGCCGGCTGGAGCAGCGCCTGTCCCAGACCATGCCGGTCGGCCAGGCGCTCTCCGCACCGGCGTCGGTCGACGAGGCCCGCAGGCTCGGTCTGACGGACGCGCTCTGCGACGCTGTGGGCGTTCCGGCCGTGGGCGAGGCCATGGAGAACGTCTACGCCGAGCGGTCGAGCCGCTGGGTGGGCTGGCCGTACCCGCGCTGGCTGGCCAAGTTCCGTCCGGACCCGCTCAAATCGCTGCGGCTGGAGGATGTCAGCGACGAGATCCGCGGCATCACGACCGGGTCGGTGAGTGCGCAGGCCGCCGAGGTGTCCAACGCCGTGCAGGCGCTGGCCGACGGACTGTCGGTCGGGATGCACCCGGTGTGGCGCACCGCCGTGCACCGCGCGGCCCGCTCCCGCTCCAGCCAGCTGCCCAAAGCGCTGACCGAGGACCTCACGGAGGTCGCGCCCGAGCTCGACCGGGTTCCTGGCTGGTGGCGGCTGCTGAAGATCTGGCAGTACTTCCTGGTCGGCGCCTTCGTCGGCGGACTGGCCTGGCTGACGGTGGGGCTGACCGTCCCCGGCCAGCTGCCCGCGGCTCTCCAACTGCTCGGCGACAGCGCCGCGCTGCCCTGGGTGGGGCTGATGATGGCCTCCGTACTGGGGCTGGGGGCGCTGTCGGGCATCGCGTCGCGTAACTTCGTCGTGCTTGGAGCGTCGAGGGAACGCGAACGGCTGGAGCGGGAGATGCGCCGCCGGGTGGCCGCGGTGTCGGAGACCATGGTGGTGGAGCCCGTCGAACGCGAGCTCGGCCGTCACCACGCCTTCTACAGCGCCATGCGCGGCCTGTCCGGCTGACCTCCGTCCACAGGCCTCCGCCCCAGCGGTGGCCTTATCCACAGAACCCCGTTCGCCTCCTCCCGCCCCTGCCCGCCTGAGGCACCGTATTCCCAGGTCGCGGGCACCCCGCCCGCCACAGGGGAGGCAACGGGATGAACGACATCTACATCACGCTCACCGGCAACGTCGCAGCAGAGCCACGGCAATACAGCTTCGACGACGGGGCCAGGGTGACCTCGCTCCGAGTGCTCACCACCCACCGTTATTTCGACAGGAAGACCGGGCAGTGGGCCGACGGTGAGCGGGTGTGCTTCGCGGTCCGCTGCTGGCGCGCCCTCGGTGACAATGTCGCCAAATCTGTGCAGGTAGGGCAGCCTGTGGTCGTTTCCGGGAAGCTCCGCATCAGGGAGTTCGGCCCCGAGGGCGACCGGCGCTTCATGCCCGAGGTGGAGGCCAGCGCGGTGGGCCACGACCTGCGCTGGGGCACAGGCGTCTTCGCCAAGCCGGAGCGCGCCGGCGGCACCGTCTCGGTGAGCAAGGAGATGCGCGACCGCCTGGACGAGGAAACCCAGGACTGGGCCCTGGGCGCCAAACCCACCCCCGACCGCCACACGGCAACCCGGCTGGATGCTCGATCGGACGCCAGGACGGATGCTGAAGGCGTTACTCGGGCGGATGCGCGGATGGACGTGCGAGCGGATGCTCAGGCCGTTACTCGGGCGCATGTGATCGATGAAGGTGTCGTAGTCAGCGGCGCGGAGGAGCAGCAGCGCGCACCCGAACACCTGGCGGAGACGCGAGCTCTCGCGGACGGGGTCTCGGCATCGCCGGACCGCCCGATCTCGCAGCAGGATCGCTCGACTTCACAGACGCACACGTCCGGGGAGAGCGGCCCGGTCGGAGAGGGACGTGCACTGACTGCTGGCGCCAAGGAACAGACATCCGCCAGCGTGCTCGGCACCGGCTCTCGCCGCAGCCGCACCCTCGAAAGCACCACTACGACAGGCTCCACCAAGCAGGGCACCGGCACCTCACCCACCAAGCAGCCCAGCGCCAAGCGATCCGCCTCGTCATCAACAGGTGCTGCGCCAACCGCCTCAACGGGGTCCCCGTCCGCAGGCGCTCTCACTCACACAGACAGGAGCAGCAGCGCAACCGTACGGATCTTGGGCGCTGACGACAACGAGACCGAGGCGGAGGACGCCGGTTGGCCGACGGAGGAGCGGGCGGCGGCGTAGCGGGCTCTGCGGCACAACGGCTCACGCATGAGCGGAGCATCGGTCGATCAAGCCGGTGCCCGCTCATGCGCCCGCAGGGAGAGAGGGCGGGAGGGAGGGGTGCACCGGCCGTACGCGGTGATGCCATGGAGCCCCGAAGGACCTGGCACCGAAACTCGGCCGATGGCGTTGCCGGTTTCAGATGACTAGAGCGTCATTCAGGTCCAGGTCACGCCCTGCACCATGGCTGCTCCTTTCCGAGCACGGTCCGCTCGCGGAGTGAGCGGTGTCATTCGCCGACTACAGCACGTATGTGGTCACAACGTCAAACGTAGTGGGTTCCCATCGCGCAACGCACACTCCGCAATTAATGTGTTACACATCGTTAGTCAGGGAGGGGACGAGATGGCGGCGACCAGTCACGCCTCGGTCAAGCCTCGCAACGGTGTGTCAACGCTGGCCGACCGCTGGCCGCTACTCGGACAGCGCCGCCCGCTTCTGTACTACCTGGGCGGAATTGTCACCCTCAATCTCGCCGCGACCGTCTATTTCATGATGTCAACCGTGCTTCGATGGCCGGAACTACTGACGTTCGCCGCCCTTATGGGCTGTGGCGCGGTCTGCATCGAGGCCACCAGACGCCTGGGCATGCCCGCCGGTGTGTCCCGTGACCTGCTGTCGGCATGGTGGTTGCCGGTGGCGTTGCTGCTACCGCCGGTCTACTCCCTGTTCGCCCCGATCGTGCTGCAGGTCCTCCTGCAATGGCGGGTCCGTGCGACGGTCCTCTATCGACGGGTGTGCAGCGCGGCGGTCATCGGGCTGGCGGCCTGCACGGCGTCCGTGACGTTCCACTGGCTCGTGCCCAACTCGGCGGTGCTCTCGCGGGGCAACGGCCCCCCGATCGCTTTCGCGGTCGCCGCCGCCATGATCTTCGCCCTGCTCAACACCATCCTCATCGCGATCGCCGCGCACACCGCCAACCCCGACATCTCCTGGCGCGAGGTGCTCTGGGACAGGGAGAGCGTGCTCCTCGACGTCGTGGAGCTCTGCCTGGGAGTCACGGTCGCGATCGCCTGCGGGCTCAACCTCGCCCTGCTGATCCTCGCCCTGCCGCCGGTCGTCCTCCTCCAGCGCAGCCTTCTGCACGCCCAGCTTCAGGCGGCGGCCCGCACCGACTCCAAGACCGGCCTGCTGAACGCCGCAGCCTGGCAGCGGGAGGCCGACACCGAGATCGTCCGCGCCCGCCGCACCGGCGAGACGCTCGCCCTCCTGATCATCGACATCGACCACTTCAAACGGGTCAACGACAAGCACGGCCACCTCGCCGGCGACCAGGTCCTCGTCGGCGTCGCGGCCACCCTCCGCAGCCAACTGCGCGACTACGACGTGGTGGGCCGCTTCGGCGGGGAGGAGTTCGTGGTCCTCCTGCCACGCGCCGACGTCCACGAGGCGCGCCGAGTGGCCGAACGCCTCCGCTACTGCATCGGCCGCATGGCCGTCCCGGCCGACGACGCGATGATCAGCGTCACCGTCTCGGCGGGTGTGGCCCTGATGAGCGTCCACGGCGACGACCTGATCGAACTCCTGGCCGCCGCCGACCTGGCCCTATACCGGGCGAAAGAACTCGGCCGCGACCGCGTCTGCATCCCCGCCGTCCAACCACCCCCACCCGCCCTCCCCGAAGACCCCGCCGCCTGACCCCGCACCCGATTTCCTCTCCTTCCGGAGGTTCGGTGGTCTGGAGCCGTACTTCGTTTTCCTCGTCCTTCCGGAAGTTCGGCCTCTAAGGGGGTACCTGGCGCCGTACCTGATTTGCTCGTGTTCACCGGGGGCAGGTCGCCGTCTGATGCCATATCCGATGTCACGTCAGCTCCGAAGACCCGGTTTCCGCGCATGTCCCTGAGGGCCGGCAGTCTGACGCTGTACCTGCTCTCTGCGCGCTTCCCGGGGAGCTGTCTGTCCGGCGCAACATCTGTTTCCCGCGTTTCGCGGACGCCCGGCTGTCTGAGGCCGTATCTGATTTCCCTGCCTTCGCGGGGAGTCGACCGTCCAGCGCAGAGTAGGCGCAGCTGGTGCAGCGTCCATCTGTGGCGGTGCGGCTCGATGGCGGCGGTGGCGGATTTGAACAGACGCTTGAGGCGTGGGAAGGACCGCCGGCCCCGCTCGGTGGCTAGGGCGACATTGGCGGGCCCGCCCGGGTGACGTCCCGTCAAGTGGAGGCGCCGCTGGTAGGCCCGGCAGGCCAGCGACCGCCAGTAGGCCACCTGCCCCGGCCGGTCCTCGGGGAATTCCACGGTCGGTCTCAAGATCCAAGACTCTCAAAGCGCAAGGTGATCGTCCGTCGACGCCCCGGGAAGATCGCCAGGAGTTACCCCACTCCAGGGATCGCCAGGAGGTAGGCCACTCCAAGGGACGTCATCCCGGCCCGGCCGAACGCGCTCGTGGGACGAGCGCGTCGTCACTCGCGGCTTAACGCTGGTCGGGAGCCGGCAACGGCGCTGAGCTGCGAAGGGCATTGTCGGATGGGAGACACGGGTTGAGGCAGGATCCGGGGCGCTATGTGGCGCGCTTGGCGTTTGGGCCGACAGCCGAGCTCATGGCCTGCTTGATGATCAACATAGCGAGGACGTTGAGTGCCGCGTCCCGCAGGGTGTCATCGGTGATCTCCTGGGTGAACCCTTCGGCGCGGTGGGCATCGGTCGCCGCGAACGCCGCGGTCGCGATGCACAGCAGATGATTCCGGCCGGGACCGCGGTATTCCTGGAGGAGCCGCTCGACGGCCTGTGGGTTCGGCACGGCGGTTTCAGCGATCGACAGGTACTCGGTCGATTGTGCGGCCAGGGCCGCCTCCAGCACGTGGCGCAGGATGGGTCCGGTCCGTTCAGGTCTGGAGTTGGCCCATGCTATCGCCACTGCCATCAGAGTCTTGGCCACGCGCTCCAGATCACGGTTGTCGAGCCGCTCCTTGCCGGGCTGTTGCGCTCGGGTCTCGGCGAGGTCGATGAGGCGCACGGCCAGATCTGGGTCGACGGCGACGACATCTTCGGCGGCCACTACCAGCTGCGATGGCTCCAGGTCCGTATCATCCGCATGGCCGGTGATGTACTGAGCGGCCTGCTGTGCGGTGCTGGGGCCCACGATGGCCCCGGCTGCTGCGATCTTTCCCATTGTGGGGACAGCTTGGGTTGGCTCGGCTTCGAGGGCGGTCTGGTATGCGGCGTTGAGCCACCACCGCGCCTGCAGGGGGTTGATCTCGGCGATCTCGCGGGCCATTTCGGCGAATGCCTCACCCCGATAGCGGGCTTCAACGATCCGCGCAGCGATGGTCTCGGCGCGTGACGGGTCGCATCGTGCCGCGCCGATGGCGATATACCTCAGATACCAAGGACCGAAGTTCCTCTGGTCGTCGCCGACCTTGGATTGGGCTCGCCGGCGGCCCCACCAGGGATCGGGCTTCACAGAGGCAGGTTCCTGGGCGGCAGGTTCCGCGACGCTCCGTTCGGCCGCGTCGAGCAAAGGCTCGTGATCCTTTCGAGTGGAGGCCGCCGTCTGCAGGATGCCTTCCCAGGCGGCTGCGCGGACGTACCCCTCCGTGATCTTGTTGATGAGCTGTTCCGCCCGGGCGGGGTCGACCTCCGCCACCGCCCGGGCGATCCACTTCAGTGCCCAGTCCCGCTCGCCTTCCTTCATAGCGAACGCGGTCGCTTCGGCAAGGTCGATCAAACGCTCGGCATGTCCCCGGTCGGCGGCATAACCGATACTGGCGATCTCTGCGATCGTGCCGGGCAGACGGGGCGCATAGCCGGGATCGGGTGGGATCAGGCGGGCCATTTCTACCGCCTGGCCCATCAGCCTGATGGCGCGGTCAGGGGCGGTGGCGGCCTCCCTGCCGGCCTCAGCGGCCAGCGCCTTGGCGCGCACCTCGGGCTTGTCCAAGTCCACGACACGCCGCTCAACGCGGTCCAGCACCGCAAGCGCCCGCTGGGGATCCACGCCGATGAGCTGGTCGATCAGGAACTCGATCACTCCCTCATTCATGATGTCCGAACCATCGTCGAGGAGCTGAACCACAAGCTGTTCGGCGTGACCGATCAACTGCTGGGCGCGGTCGGTGTCGGACAGCTCCTCGGCGAGTGCCAGCAGAGCCACTGCTCGCACTTCCGCCGAGGGGATGCGCTGCAGATGCTGCTCCGCGTGGTCGGGATCAGCATCTGCAATCGCCTTGGCAACGTCCCACAGCGTATGTTCCCGCTCCTCGGGATCGTTGATGGAATGGGCGATCCTTAAGGCATGGTCGAACGCCGACTGGCGCTTCGGATCGACGACCCGACCAGGGATCGACGCGCCGCCAGAAGGATCGGAGATGTCCTCTTCGAGCTGGCTGATCACCGCGGTGATCGTGGGCGGGAGCCATCGCGTGGTGCCCCCGGCCTGTGCGGCGAGCCGGTCGACGAGAGCGGCGGCACCAGGCCGTTTCTCAGGAGTTTTGGCCAGGCAGGCACCCACCAGGTCGGCCAAGTCCTCTGGCAGGCCGGTCAGATCGGGGTCGTCATTAAGGATGCGGTACATGATCGCGTGGGTCTGACCGTCGCCGAACGGGCCGCAGCCGGTGGCGGCGAACACCAGCACCGCTCCCAGGGCGAACACATCGCTGGCAGAGCCGACCTCGCCGCTTCGGATCTGTTCGGGTGACATGAAGGCCGGAGTACCGATCACGGCCCCCGTGACGGTGTGGGAGGTGGCGTCCAACGCGCGGGCGATCCCGAAGTCGATGATCCTGGGACCGTCGGCGGCCAGGATCACGTTGCCGGGTTTGAGGTCGCGGTGCACCAGCTTGAGGCCGTGGATCACGGCCAGGCCCTCGGCCAGGCCCGCCCCCAGCACACCGATCGACGTAGGTGGCAGCGGTCCGTGCGTGGCGACGGCCTGGTGCAGGGACGGGCCGGGGATGTAGGCGGTGGCCAGCCACGGGGGATCAGCTTTGCTGTCGGCATCCACCACCTGCGCGGTGTAGAACCCGCCGACATCCTCGGCCGCCTGCACCTCGATCGTGAACCGGGCCCGGAACCCCGCATCGCCGGCCAGCTCCGGCCGTACCACTTTCACCGCGACCGGCCGGCCGCCCGGGGAACGGCCCAAGAACACCTGACCCATGCCGCCGCCGCCCAGCCGGCACTTCAGCCGGAAAGGCCCCACCTGCCGGGGATCATCCGCCCGCAGCGGCTCCATACGTCACCCTTTCGACAGAAAGCTCTGTACGCACGACAAGCCCAGATCCTTTCAGGAAAAGGTTCTTCCGTGAAGTAATTTGGCGCCATGCCGCACCAGACGCCCAGGTCGGCCGACCCGTCCCTCGGGCCGGATCGCAGCGGAATCACTTCACGGAAGGCAGTCGGCCTTTCTGAGCGCCTGGATCCGGCCGACGACAGCCTCACCGCTTGGAGCGAGCGCAATCTCGACCTGGCGGTGCGCGGGGTCCGCTCGGCGGAGGTCACCGGCAAGGTGACCCGCCATCTCGAGCGATTCAAAGGCCGCCGCGCTGCCGCTGCCCACTCCGAAGGTGCGGGCCCTGGCCGCCGCCCAGGTGCGCACCGTCAAGAACGTGGTCGACCGGGTCGAGTACGCCGCCACCAGCATCCCCCCGGCCGCGCTGTTCCTCTCCGGCGCCTCCATCGTCACCCGCCGCCCCCGAACTCGAACGCCGCCTCGGCCACGCCAACGACCGCTACCTGCGCCTGTACGCCAACCCACCCGACGACATCGCTGCCGGCTATGTCGAAGACCTATGAGCACGAGGCAGACGAGCGGGGCCCGGCCCCACTGCGGGCAGTCGCCCATCTCGTCCGCCACCGCGTCCCCGGCGTCGATCAGCCGCTCCGGCGACAGGCAGGCGAGTCGGCAACGGCCCTTCGGCCGCAGGGGCTCCAGCCGTCAGGGCCGGCAACGACAAATAACGATCCCCATTCACGTCATCAAGCGAAGAGGCCACCTGACGAGCCCGCAGCGGGATCGTCCCACGCGACGAGACCTCCACCACCATGCCCATGCGCACCGCCGCCCCACCGCATGACGCGCCCGTCCGGCCGGCTATATCGCAGTTGGGCGGCGGAGCGGCGGAAGCCCGGGTCGAGAGCCCCTAAGCTAGATGCCATGCCGGAGTACATCTATACGCTGCAGCGCGTGCGCAAGGCGCACGGCGACAAGGTTGTCCTTGACGACGTCACGCTGTCGTTCCTGCCGGGAGCCAAGATCGGCGTCCTCGGCCCGAACGGCACCGGAAAGTCGACGCTGCTCCGGATGATGGCCGGCCTGGAGCAGCCTTCCAATGGCGAGGCCAAACTCATGCCGGGCTTCACCGTGGGCATGCTCCAGCAGGAGCCCCCGCTCAACGAGGAGAAGACCGTCCTCGGCAACGTGCAGGAGGGGGTCGCCGAGACGCTGGCGATGCTCGAGCGCTACAACGCGATCGCCGAGGAGATGGCCACCGACTACAGCGATGAGCTCCTCGCCGAGATGGGCAAGTTGCAGGACCAGCTTGAGCACCGCAATGCGTGGGACGTCGACAGCCAGCTCGAACAGGCCATGGACGCCCTGCGCTGCCCGCCCCCGGACGCCGACGTGACCACGCTGTCCGGTGGTGAGCGCCGCCGCGTCGCCCTGTGCAAGCTGCTGCTGGAGGCGCCCGACCTCCTGCTGCTCGACGAGCCCACCAACCACCTCGACGCCGAGAGTGTGCAGTGGCTGGAGCAGCACCTGGAGAAGTACGCGGGCACCGTTCTGGCCGTCACCCACGACCGCTACTTCCTCGACAACGTCGCCGGGTGGATCCTCGAGCTCGACCGCGGCCGCGCCTATGCCTACGAAGGCAACTACTCCACCTACCTTGAGGCCAAGACGCAGCGCCTCAAGGTCGAGGGTCAGAAGGACGTCAAGCGCAAGAAGCGCCTCGAAGACGAGCTGGAGTGGGTTCGCTCCAACCCGAAGGCCCGCCAGACCAAGAGCAAGGCGCGTCTGCAGCGCTACGAGGAGATGGCGGCCGAGGCCGACAAGCACCGCAAGCTCGACTTCGACGAGATCCAGATCCCGCCGGGCCCCCGTCTGGGCACCACGGTGATCAGGTCCGACGACCTCAGCAAGGGCTTCGAGGACCGGCTGCTCATGGAGAAGCTGTCGTTCGACCTGCCGCGCAACGGCATCGTCGGCATCATCGGCCCCAACGGCGTCGGCAAGACCACGCTGTTCCGCATGATCACCGGCAGTGAGACGCCCGACAGCGGTGCGATCACCGTCGGCGACACCGTCAAGATCTCCTACGCCGACCAGAGCCGCGGCGGCATCGACTCCAACAAGAACGTCTGGGAGGTCGTCTCCGACGGGCTCGACCACATCAAGGTCGGCAACGTCGAGATGCCGTCCCGCGCCTACATCGCGGCGTTCGGCTTCAGGGGGCCCGACCAGCAGAAGAAGGCCGGCGTCCTGTCGGGCGGCGAGCGTAACCGCCTCAACCTGGCGCTCACCCTCAAGCAGGGCGGCAACGTCCTCCTGCTCGACGAGCCCACCAACGACCTCGACACCGAGACGCTCTCCTCGCTGGAGAACGCGCTGCTCGACTTCCCGGGCTGCGCGGTCATCACCTCCCACGACCGGTGGTTCCTCGACCGCATCGCCACGCACATCCTGGCGTGGGAGGAAGGGTCGAACTGGTTCTGGTTCGAGGGCAACTACGCCGACTACGAGAAGAACAAGATCGAGCGCCTGGGCGCGGATGCCGCCCGCCCCCACCGCATCACCTACCGCAAGCTGCACCGCGACTGATTTTCTCGGCGCCCTCCGTACGACACCATTGGCGCGATGATCGAAAGGCAGCGGCCCCGTGATTTCGGGGCCGCTGCTTTTCTGCCTGCCCGCGGATGGGGTCGTCAGGCTCAGCTCGGATTCCGGCAGCTACCCGGCGGTGGTTCGCGCGGCCTTCCCAAGAGGGATGGCGATCCGTGTCTCGTCTCAAGGCTCAAGATCAAGACCCTGCGAGGGTGGTCTCCGGGTCACCGGTGTAGGAGACGCGCCGATACCACTCGTTCGCCAGCATCTGGGCGCGGGCCTGCTCCGGCAGTGAAGTGAGCAAGGTCATTGACGCGCCGCGGCCAACCTCGGACTCGTGCGCGTGCATGGCCGCCCACTTGCGTTCTGCCCACCGCTCGACGTCGAGGTGGGTGGTGATCTGCTCATCGGAGACGCCCGGCAGCGTCTGGCCCGGCTCAGGAGGTGTTCCGAACACTGCTTGCCAGTGTGAGATCACGACAGATCGCGGAATGGTCGCCAGATAGAGAGCGCGCGGTCGCCAGGGATTGCCCGCGTCCGGATAGAGCTGGTCATAGCCCGCCGCTTCGACCGCGGCCATGGTCACCCGATGTACATGCACGTGGTCGGGATGTCCGGAAGACCCGTATCCATCGAAGGTGAGCACGACGTCGGGCCGGAACTCCCTGATGTGCTCGACCACCCGTCCCACCGCCTCGTCGAGGGGCACGTCCACGAAGCGGGGGCGGCCCGGCGCGGACTCGGGCTTGCCCGCGTCGGCGTAGCCGAGCACCCGTGGTTCGCCCGCGCCGAGGATTGCCAGAGAACGCTCCAGCTCACCGGCCCGATGGGTGCCCGCTGCCCAGGTGCACGTGACGACGGCGGTTCTGGCCCCCTCGTCGGCGTACTTGGCCAGGGTCCCACCCGTCCAGATCGCCTCGTCGTCCGGATGCGCATGCACGCCCAGCACCCCGAAATCCACCGACATGCCCTCCTGAATGACCTGATCGATTGGCCGCCCATCGTAGCGCCGGCCAGTGTTTAGTTGTGGCAGAGTCGCGCGACTCGACCCGGCTGTCTGGGTGATCAGCTCGCCATCCGGCGCGACCGGCCTACCAACGGCACGCCTGCTACGTCATGCGCTCGCGCCGGACGGACGACGTCCAGGGCGAAGGCGAGCTCGTAGACGTCTCAGGGCCGGCGCAGGCGGCGCTTTTAGAGCTCGGTGTAGACGGCGGACAGCTTGGTCATCCTTCGGCCTCCCCGAGGGCGACGGCGACCGGGGTGCGGGCGGTGCGCCGCCACGGCCCGTTGAACATCACGATCGCCGGGATGAACAGGATCAAACAGCCAAGCGCGATGAACAGCCAGGTCTGCCAGTTCGTGACCTTGACCACGTACGGGATGACGAGCAGGCCGATCACCGCGATGCCCTTGGTGAGGAACCCGAACAGGCCCCAGGCCGTACCCTGCAGGCGCGGGTCGGCGTCCTCCGCGTCCTCGGAGTAGTTGGCCATCCAGGGGGCGTACGCCACGCCCAGCGAGCCGCCGAGCAGGGCGCCCACCAGCATGAGCGTGCCCGTCGAGACGCCTTCCTGGCCGAGTACGACGGCGAGGTAGGCGGTGACGAGCACCGCGGCGATCGTGCCGCCCAGCGAGAACGGCTTGCGCAGCTGCGTACGGTCCGAGAGGCGCCCGGTGATGATCAGCGTGATCAGGTTCAGGCTCCAGAACGCCGCCATGATGCTGGACGCCTGGGCGGTGCTGATGCCGAGTGACTGGACGAGCATAGTCGGCCCGAACAGCGACAGCGTGAGGTAGAGCACCAGCCAGAGCGAGATGCCCACCACATGGGCCCAGATGTTGCGCCTGGCGAACAGTGAGCGGAGGCGGGCCGGCTCGCTCAGATCGACGACCTGGGTGGCGGCCTGTTCGGTGTGCTGGATCCTGGCTCGCAGTTCGGGGGAGAGGTCGGCGATGTTGACGGCGATGACGAGCGAGATCACCAGCGAGAAGCAGCCCATGATGACGAACTGCGAGCGCCACGAGTCATTGAAGATCGGCAGTGTCCAGCCCGCGATGGCCGCGGCGAGGAAGTTGGCGCCGACCGGCCCCCAGGTCCAGAAGCCGAACGCCTGCGCCCGGCCCAGCCGCGGCGAGAAGTCGCGGACCAGGGGCGCGGTGCTGGCCATGGCGACGCCGTCCACGAAGGCCAGCAGGATGCGGGCGAGTAGCAGGTCGCGCGGGCTGTGTACGAGCGTCATGGCGAAGCAGCACACGGCGGTCAGCATCATCAGCGGCACCAGCAGCCGCACCCGGCCGAGCCGGTCGGTGAGCCGGCCGCCCAGGATGGAGGCGATCGCCCCGGCGACGGCCGCGGCGCCCGACACGGCGCCGTAGGTGGCCAGCGTCATGTGCAGGTCCTTGAGCAGCAGCGGGACCACGGGGGCGATCTGCCCCTCGTACGAACCGATGAGGATGGCGAGCACGGCCATCGCGAGGATCTTCATGCGTCGGGCGCCGGTGGGGTACTCGTCGAGTTCGCGAACGTAAGACAGCCTCATGACTCGCCTTTCTCGTCGTGCAGGCCCCCGCCACGAGTTCTAGAAGGTAGCTCTAGAATCTATTTCCGAAATGCTGCGCCTCACAACGCCCCACGTCAAGAGTGCGGTGCGCTCCGCTAAGATCTAGAATCAGATTCTAGGAAGGGAGTCGGGTATGGACCTGGAACTGGACGGGCTGGAGGTGACCTTCGACCACACAGCCGTGGCGGCGCCCCGTATCCGGGATCTGCTGCCGATCTATCGCGATCTGCTCGGGGGCCGGCATCTCGGCGGCGGCGGCGACAACCGGCGGAGTGGCTACCGCACCCTGCAGCTCACGTACGAGGGCGGCGGCAAGGTCGAATTGATGGAGCCGCTGGCCGGGTCGGACTTCTTCGACAGCTTCTTCGAGCTGACCCGCGGCAGGGGCGGCGTCCACCACCTGAACTTCCACGTCAACGACCTCGACGCCGCCGTGGCCAAGCTGACCGGGCGCGGCTACCGGCTCCACGGCCTGAACGTCCGCGACCAGCGCTGGCGTGAGGTGTTCCTGCACCCCAAGGAGGCGCACGGCGTACTGATCCAGCTCGCCCAGGTGGGTCCCCGCGGCGCGGAGCCCCGGCCGTCGCTGGACGACGTGCTCGCCGGACACGGCCGCAACGGCAACGGGGTCCCCAGCCTCTAAACGCGCCGACCAAGGCCGACTCTTCGGGCGCGGGCTGAGGACTCCCCACCCGCGCCGGTCGAGGCGGGCTATCCGGGTGGGTCGGCCGACGGAGCATCCTCGGGGGTCGTCGGCGAGCTGCCGGGGGCGCGCGTCTCCAGGTCGGCGAGAGCGCGAGTACGGGCCTCCGACCAGCGGACGGCTGCGCCGATCGCCGACATCCCGTGCTCGATCCCGCCCACCACGTACGGAAACCCGGTCTCCTCCTGCACCGCCCTGCCGAACTCCGTGACGTCCGTCAGCACGTTGCTCACCACCACGACCGGCACCGGAGACTCGGCGATCCGCCGGGCGCTGGCCGCGTACAGGGCGACGACCGGAGCGGGATCGGGCGGCGCGGCCCGGGGCAGCTCCGACAGCAGCATGACCAGGTCGATCCCCGGATCGGCGGTCACCGCCGCCAGTGCCCGGCCCAGCAGCGTACGGTCGATCAGCACGTAGCCGGTCACGTCGAGCGGGTTCTGCACGGTGCCGAAGGACGGGACGATCTCCGCCAGCCGCGCCACCGTCGAGGGCGCGAACGGCGGCAGCTCCAGCCCTTCGTCCTCGGCCCGGTCGGCGATGATCTCCGACGCGCCGCCTGACGGCGTGACGACGCCGACGCGCCGCCCGGGCAGCGGCCCCACGGAGGCCAGCAGCCCGGCGGTGATGATGAGGTCCTCCAGCGAGCGAACTCTGATCACACCGAGCCGCCGCAGCGTCGCGTCGATGACGTCGTCGTCGCCGACCACCGCGCCGGTGTGGGCCTGGGCGGTGTGCGCGGCGAGCCTGCTGCGGCCGATCTTCAGCGCCACGATCGGCTTGCCCGCCAGCAGCGCCCGCCCGGCGACGCGGGCGAACTCGGCCGGATCCCTGATCGTCTCCAGGAACAGTGCGATCACCTTCGTGGCGGGATCGTCGACGAGATGGTCGACCACGTCGGTGACGGTCACGACAGCCTCGTTGCCCATCGAGGTCAGCAGGCTGATGCCGACGTTGCGGGCCTGCGCGAAGCCGAGCACGGAGCTGGCCAGCGCCCCGCTCTGCAGCACGACCCCTACCGATCCGCGCAGCAGGGGCTGGGGGATGGGCAGCCCGTACGGGGTGATGCCGGCGGCGGCGTTGATGTAGCCGTTGCCGTTCGGCCCCAGGATCGTAAGATCATTTTCCTCAGCAAAAGCTGAAATTTCCGACTCCTGCTGGACACCCTCGGGCCCCGCCTCGCCGAAGCCCGCCGTGAGGATCACGTAATTCCGGATCCCCAGCTTGGCTCCTTCCCGCAGCACCCCCAGCACCGCGGACGTCGGCACCATGACGTAGGCCAGATCGACCGGCCCGGGAACGGCGGCCAGACTCCGATGGGCAGGCGAGCCGTGCACGGTCCCGCCGCGCGGGTTGACCAGGTATACGGGCCCGGCGAAGCCGTACGTACGCAGGTTGACCAGCGTGCTGATCGACCACCCCGACTTGTCGGTGGCACCGACCAGCGCGATGGACCCCGGGTTGAACAGTGCCTCGACTGACATGTCACTCCCCGATGGTGCCCAAACGGGCGTGGCCCTTGATCAGATTGCGGGCGATCGTGCGGCGCTGGATCTCGTCGGTGCCCTCGAAGATGCGCAGCAGGCGCAGCTCTCGATACCAGCGTTCGATCGGCAGTTCCTTGGTGTAGCCCATGCCGCCGTGGATCTGCAGCACCCGGTCCACGACCTGGTTGGCCATGATCGCGCCGTTGAGCTTGGCGATCGACGCGGCGTGCCGGGCGTCCAGGCCCTCCTGCACCCGCCAGGCCGCGTACAGCGTCAGCCACTTGGCCGCCTCGATCTCCACCTGCGAGTCGGCGATCATCCACTGGATCGCCTGGTACTCGGAGATCGTCTGCCCCATCGACTTGCGGATCTTGGCGTAATCGATGGCCATCCCCAGCATGCGCTCGGCCGAGCCGATGGCCCGCGCCGGGATCATGTAGCGGCCCTGGCCGATCCACTGCATGGCCAGCTCGAAGCCCTTGCCCAGCTCGCCGAGGATGTTCGCCTCCGGGACCCGGACGTCCTGGAACACCAGCGACGCCGGACCCCATTCGCCCATGGTCTTGATCGGCTCGGACGTCCAGCCCATGTCGCGGTCGACGAGGAAGCAGGTCACGCCATACGGCTCGGCCACGGCGAACACCATGACGAAGTCGGCCTCGCTGCCGCCGGTGATGAACGTCTTCTCCCCGTTGATGATCCACTCGGCGCCGTCACGGACCGCACGGGTGCGGATGTTACGCGCGTCGGAGCCCGCGCCCGGCTCGGTGATCGCGAAGCAGGAGCGGCGCTCGCCCTCGATCGTCGGGAGCAGGTAACGCGCCTGCTGCTCGGCGGTGCCCGCGTAGAGGATGTTGTCGGCGCTGCCGCCGAACATGAACGGGACGAAGCTCCTGCCCAGCTCCATGACGATGATCGCGGACATGACCGGGCCCAGCGCGGCTCCGCCGTACTCCTCGGGGGTGTTGATGCCCCAGAAGCCCATCTTCCTCGCCCGGTCCCGCAGGTCGCGGAGGACCTCCGGGGCGAGCGCCGGGCGGCCCTCGCGCTCGTTGCGCAGGACCTCGGGCTCCAGCGGCATGATCTCCTTCTCGACGAAGGAGCGGACGGTGTCGCGGATCTGACGTTCCTCGGCGCTGAGCGAGAAGTCCATGACCGCCTCCCCAATTTCTAGAACGTTCCTCTAGGAAGCCAGTCGGCACGCGCTCCTGTCAAGAATCAAATTCTAGAATTGATCCAGCTACGATGGGACGCATGGCAAGGAAGTCGTCGTGGGAGTGGAGCCGCACAGCCCAGACCCGCCAGAGCATGCTGATAGCGGCCCGCGAGGTCTTCGGCGAGCATGGATTCGCCGAGGCCAACGTCTCCGAGGTCGTGGCCCGCGCCGGCTCCAGCGTCGGCAGCCTCTACCACCACTTCGGCGGCAAGACCGAGCTGTTCCTCGCGCTCTACGAGGACCACCAGGCGGCGCACGAGGAGGCCGCGGCCGCCAGCGTGTCGCGGGCCAAGCAGGCGGGCATCGACGACCCCGTCGAGTTGCTCATCGCCGGGGCGCGGGCCTATCTCGCGGGCGCGTGGGAGCGGCGCGACCTGGTCAGGCTGTTCATCGACGGGGACGGGCCGCCGGGGTTCGAGCTGGTCCGCCGCACCCGGGGCCGGGAGTGGGTACGCCAGAACGCCGTGCTGCTCGGCGCCGGCGCCGACCCCCTCGACCGGTTCACCGT
The DNA here is from genome assembly GCF_040648415.1 of Nonomuraea sp. NPDC049141. Taxonomy (NCBI): domain Bacteria; kingdom Bacillati; phylum Actinomycetota; class Actinomycetes; order Streptosporangiales; family Streptosporangiaceae; genus Nonomuraea; species Nonomuraea sp. NPDC049141. Next base: position 104,582 of record NZ_JBEZDR010000017.1, on the reverse strand, counting down.
CGCCGCGCTGACCAGCATCATCGGCGAGGCGGCCCGCGAGGTCGCCACCAGCGACACCGAGAACGACGCCCACGACGTGATCGAGGCGGCGATGACGCTGATCCGCCGCCTCGACCCCCTCAGAGTGCTGGCCGAGGGCTGATCACCGCACGCCGCCGTCCGATCCAGGTGGCAGGCTGATCACCGCACGCCGCCGACCGATTCCCGCGGCGGGTTGATCATCGCCCGCCCTCTGTCGATCACCACCGTCCCGTCGTCCTTGGCGGTCCGGAACAAGACGGCCGGGCCGTCCACCCAGATCGAGACCGTGAGCGACTCGCCGGGAAAGACCGGGCTGGTGAACCGGCCCGACATCGCCCCGAACCGCCCCGGATCCGAGCCCGCCACCGCGTGCAGCAGCGCTCGGCCGGTCACCCCGTACGTACACAGCCCGTGCAGGATCGGCCGGTCGAACCCGGCCCTGGCGGCGAACTCCGGATCGGAGTGCAGCGGGTTGAAGTCGCCCGACAGCCGGTAGACCAGCGCCTGCTCCGGACGGGTCGGACAGGTCACCTTGTGGTCGGGCGCGCGGTCGGGCGGTGTCCACTCGTCGCGCGGCCCCCGCTCGCCGCCGAAGCTGCCTTCGCCCCTGATGAAGGCCGCGCTGCGGCTGGTGATCACCAGTTCGCCGCTCTCCGGGTCCACGGCACGGGCCTCGCTGGTCACCAGGGCGCCGGACCCTTTGTCATAGATCCCGGTCACCTTCGAGGTGGTCCGTACTCCACCCGCGGCCGGCAGCTCCCGGTGCAGCTCGAAAGCCTGCTCGGCGTGGACCAGCAGGGCGGGGTCGAAGTCGCCGAGCCGCCGCCCGGCCGGCGCCTGCGCGGCCAGCACCGCGAACGTCGGCAGCACCCGCTGCCTCTTCTCCGTGGTGAAGGCCAACTCCTCCACCCCCGCGCCCACGCCGAGCGCGTACAGCATGGTGTCCTTGGCCGACCACACGCGGTCGTGCGGCGGGCTCTCGATGCCGATCAGGTCGTGGTCGAGCGCCATGTCACTCCTCCCGTCCGGGGATCAGGCCGTTGGTCAGCGCGTTGGGCGCGGCCTTGTCGACCAGGGCCGGGATGACCGCGCCCAGCTCGGCCGGGTCCCACCGGCCGCCCTTGTCGACGCCGGGACCGGCGTGCCAGCCCTCGGCGACGCTGATCACCCCCGCCCGCACGTTGAACACCCGCCCGGTGATGCCCCGGGCCTCCGCGCTGGACAGCCAGACCACCAGCGGGGCGATGTCGTCGGGATCGGCGCCGGTGCCGCTCGGGGCGAGGTTCTCGGTCATCCGGGTGAGCGCGGCGGGGGCGATCGCGTTCACGGTCACGCCGTACCGCTCCAGCTCCTTGGCCGCGATGACCGTCAGGCCCGCGATGCCCGCCTTCGCGGCTCCGTAGTTGCCCTGGCCAGGGTTGCCGTAGATGCCGGAAGAGGAGGTGGTGTTGATGATCCGCGCGTCCACTCGCTCGCCGGCCTTGGACTTGGCACGCCAGTAGGCCGCCGCGTGGCGCAGCGGCGCGAACGTGCCGCGCAGGTGCACCCTGATGACCGCGTCCCACTCGTCGGCCGTCATGTTGACCAGCATCCGGTCGCGCAGGATGCCCGCGTTGTTGACCAGCACGTGCAGGTCGCGGAAGCGCTCGACGGCCGCCTGGACCAGCCGGGCCGCCCCGTCGAAGTCGGAGACGTCCTCGCCGTTGACGATCGCCTCCCCGCCCAGCGCCTCGATCTCCGCGACCACCGCGGCCGCCGCGTCGGACGAGCCCGTGCCGTCGACCTCCGCGCCCAGGTCGTTGACCACGACCTTCGCGCCCTGCCGGGCGAACTCGAGCGCGTGGCCGCGCCCGATGCCCCTGGCCGCGCCCGTGACGATCACCACGCGACCCTCGACGATCCCGCTCATGTGGCACCTCGCTCTCGACTGCCGATGCGAACTGAATTCTAGTATCGAAATCTAGAAATGAAAGACGTGGGGCGGCCCGGAGCGGGGCCACCTGACCGGGACAGGTACGGTGGCCACCGTGGTTGAACATTCCCTGGCCCAGCGGCATATCTTCCCCCGAATGGTGCGATTCGCGGACATCGATTCTCTCGGGCACGTGAACAACGTCCGCTTCTTCGACTATCTGGAGGACGCCCGTCTGGGGATGCTCCACATCGATCCGTACAAGGCCGGTGACGCCCCCTTCAAGGGGCTCGTCGTCTCCCGTCACGAGATCGACTATCTGCGCCCGCTCGGATTCCGCGCCGAGCCGGTCCGGGTCGAGACCTGGGTGACGGACCTCAGAGCGGTCCGGTTCACGCTGGAGCACGAGATCCGCGACGACGACGAACTGTTCGTCCGGGCCACCTCGGTGATCGTCGCCTACGACGTGGAACGTGCCGCGCCGCGCCGGCTCGCCTCCGATGAACGCGCCTACCTACGGCGGTTCATGACGGTATGAAACGCTGGGTGATGCTCGCGCTGGGGGTCAACGCGCACGCCAGCGTCACGCTGGGACTGTTCGGGTTGCCGCTCGTCATGCCGGATATCCAGCGATATTTCGATGTCTCGCTGCCCGTCGCCGGGATCATCGGCAACGCCCCCGGCATCGGCCTCCTGTTCTCCCTGGTCGCCTGGGGCATGCTGGCCGACCGGCGGGGCGAGCGGCTGGTGCTCGGCATCGGCGTCGGGCTGGCCGCCGCGCTGCTCGCCGCCGCGGCCTTCGTGACCGAGATCTGGGCGATGATCCCGCTGCTCGCCCTGGCCGGGGCCATGGGGTCCGCGGCCATGGTCGGCGGCGGCCGGATCGTGCTGCGCTGGTTCGAGCCGCCGGAGCGCGGCGTCGCGATGGGCCTGCGCCAGGTCTCCTACACGCTCGGCATGGCCGTCGCCGCGTTCGTCCTGCCGCCGATCGCGCGGGCCCATGGCATCTCGGGCGTGTTCTTCGTCTGCGCCGGAGTCAGCCTGCTCGCCGCCGTGCTGGCCGCTCTCTTCCTGGCCGAGCCGCCACACGCGATCTCAGGCTCGCGGACGGCGCCCGCCGCCTCGCCGTACCGGCAGCCCGCGCTGTGGCGGGTGCACGCGACCAGCGCGCTGCACGTGGTGCCCCAGGTCGTCGTCAGCACGTACGGCGTGGCCTGCCTGGTCGGCGTCTACGGCTGGGACGGCGTACGGGCGGGACAGCTGTTCGGCGTGGCGGCGATCGGCGGCGCGGTGGTGCGCATCGCGGCCGGACGCTGGTCCGACAGGACCGGCCTGCGCATGGCGCCGCTGCGGCTGCTGACGTTCGGCTCGCTGGCCGTGCTGGCCCTGCTGGTGCTGGGCACGGTCACCGAGTCCTGGCTCGGCCCGGCCATGCTGGCGCTGGCCGCGGTGATCACCGTGGCGGGCAACGGCCTCGCCTACCTCTCGGCGGGCGAGCTCGCCGGTCCCGCGTCCGCGGGGCGCGTGCTCGGCACCCACAACACCATCCAGAACATCGTGTCCCTGGGCGTCACGCCGCTGGCCGGGGTGCTGATCACGGCCACCGGCTACTGGGCCGGGTTCGCGGCGGGGCTGGCGTGCGCGCTGATCTCGCTGCCCGTCATCCCCGCCCGCGGCGAGCGGCACGCCACCGCCGAACAGGGCCAGCCCCGGCCCGCACAAGGGGAGGACGCGTCAGCGTAGCCAGACGGCGGTGTCGGGGGGCAGCAGGTCGCCGTCGAGCGGCCCGCTGGCCAGCAGGACGCCGTCGTGCGGCGGCAGCCGCACCGGCTCGGTGCCGCAGTTGACGGCGCAGATCAGCGACCCTCGGGCGAAGAAGAGCGCGTCTTCGGGGGAGTCCAGCCATTCCAGCGTGTACGGGATCTCGCGCACCAGTTCGCGACGGCAGGCCAGGGCCCGGCGGTAGAAGGCCAGTGTCGAGGCGGAGTCGGCGCTCTGGGCCGCCACGCTGAGTGCCGAGAAGCCGGTCGGCTGCGGCAGCCACGGCGCCACCCCATCGAGGGAGAACCCGAGCGACCCCCCGTCGGCCGACCACGGCAGCGGCACCCGGCAGCCGTCACGGCCGGCCAGCTTGCCCTTCGACTGGATGAAGACCGGGTCCTGCCGCGCCTCCGGGGGAAGATCCTTCACCTCGGGGAGGCCAAGTTCCTCCCCTTGGTAGAGATATGCCGACCCGGGGAGGGCCAGCATCGTGAGCAGCGCCGCCTTGGCCCTCATCAGTCCCGTGCCCGGGTCGGCGGTCTCGTAGCGGGTGCGGTGCCGTACGACATCGTGGTTGGACAGCACCCAGGTGGCGAACGGCACCGCGGCCAGGGTGTCGTCGATGACCTTCTTGAACGCGGTCGCCGACCAGGGCGCCTGCAGCCAGGCGAAGTTGAAGCTCTGGTGCAGCTCATCGGGGCGCACATAGAGCGCCAGGTCCTCGGAGCTGTCCGTCCACACCTCGCCCACGGCCATCCGCTCGCCGGGGTAGCCGTCGAGCAGCTTGCGCCAGTCCCGGTAGACCTCGTGCACCTCGGGCTGCCCCCATACCGGGGAGACCGCCTTGAACGACTGGTCCTTGACGTCGGGCAGCCCCTTCGCCTTGTAGAGGCCCATCGCCACGTCGATGCGGAACCCGTCGACACCCCGGTCCAGCCAGAACCGCAGGACGTCGAGGAACTCCCGGTGGATCTCGGGGTTGCGCCAGTTGAAGTCGGGCTGGCCGGGGGCGAACAGGTGCAGGTAGTACTGGCCGTCCGGCAGCTTCGTCCATGCCGGGCCGCTGAACGTGGACTGCCAGTTGTTGGGCTGATCGCGGAAGATGTAGCGGTCGCGGTGCTCGCCGCGCAGCGCGGCCTGGAACCAGGGGTGCTCGGACGAGCTGTGGTTCGGCACCACGTCGACGAGGACCTTCAGCCCGAGTTCGTGCGCCTCCGAGACCAGCGACTCGAAGTCGCCCAACGTCCCGAACAGTGGATCGACACCGCGGTAGTCGGCCACGTCGTAGCCGCCGTCGGCCATCGGGGAGGGGTAGAAAGGGGTCAGCCAGATCGCGTCGACCCCGAGCTCCGCCAGGTACGGCAGGCGCTCGCGTACTCCCGCGAGATCGCCGACGCCATCTCCCGAGGCGTCGGCGAAGCTGCGGACATAGATCTCGTAGACGACGGCGTCACGCCACCAGGGGATGTCCATGGGGCCGTCATGCCCGCTATGTCGGGGAGTTCACCATGCTGTGGGCCGCGTAGACCAGGTAGTCCCAGAGCTTGGTCTCCAGGTCCTGCGGCAGCTCCAGCGACTCGACGGCGTCGTGCATGTGCCGCAGCCAGGCGTCGCGCTCGGCCTCGCCGATGACGAACGGGTTGTGCCGCATCCGCAGCCGCGGATGCCCGCGCTCCTGGCTGTAGGTGTTGGGGCCGCCCCAGTATTGGACGAGGAACCCCCGCAACCGGTCTTCGGCCCCGGTGAGGTCTTCCTCCGGGTAGAGCGGGAGCAGCAGCGGATCCTGCTTGATCCCCTCATAGAAGTGGTGTACGAGTCGCCGGAAGGTCTCCTCGCCACCGACGGCGTCGTAGAAGGAGGTTTCAGTCACCGTACAAGCCTATGCGCTGGCGACCATGGGGATGCCCGCGCCGTCGAGCGCGGTCTTCACCCGCAGCCTGAGCTCCCGCGCGACCTGCGCCTGCTTGGCCGGGAGCGTCTTGGCGGAGATCCGGAACACCAGCGAGCTGTCGGAGAGCTGCTCCACGCCGAACACGTCGGGCTCCTCCACGATGAGCGTCTCGCGGAAGTCGCGGTCGGCCCAGATCTCCTCGGCCACGTGCTCCAGGATGGCCCGTACGGTCGTGATGTCGCTGTTCCAGGCGACGGGGACGTCGAGGTAGGCCCGCGACCAGCCCTGCGACTCGTTGCCGACCCTGGTGATGGTGCCGTTGCGGACGTACCAGACGCGGCCGTCGGCGTCACGCAGCCTGGTGACCCGCAGGGTGACCGCCTCGACGGTGCCGACGGCGGCGCCCGAGTCGATCACGTCGCCCACGCCGTACTGGTCCTCCAGCAGCATGAACATGCCCGCGATGAAGTCCTTGACCAGCTCCTGCGCACCGAAACCGATCGCCACGCCGAGGATGCCGACGCTGGTGAGCAGGGGAGCGATGGGGATCGTCAGCCGGTCGAGCACGGTCAGCACGGCGGTGCCCATGATGACCACCGAGGCGATGTGCTTGAGCACCGACCCCATGGTCTCGGCGCGCTGCTTGCGGCGCTCGTTGAGGAGGGCGTCGATGCCCTCGGTCGCGGCGCCGGACCTGCGGAACCGGCCGGTGAGCGAGGAGCCGGACGAAGCGCTGCTGACCACCCGGGTGATCAGGCGCTTGGCGATGTTCCGCACGATGAGGGCGATCAGCAGGATCAAGATGACCGTGATGATCGTGGCGATGATCGGTGCGAAGGCACCCACGGGCAGCCAGTCCTGCAGGAAGCCACAGAGGAATGTGTCGTTCTCGCAGGCCTTGCTCACCTGATTGGCGAGCTGTGTGGGGTCGAACGGACCCGACGTGAGCACAGGCGTTGCCAGCAGGAGCACTGGTTGGATCCCCTTCCGGAAGCAGTTCGGTCGGCGGTCTTTTCGAGCGGATCGCTCCAAAAGATACCGCCGACCGAACCGGCCGCAGTCACATCACGCCGGGGAAGACGGGGTCATCAGGCCCCCTGGGCCGCGGAGGGCGGGGCCTGACGCTCCGGTGACGTACGGCTCGGCTGGGACACACACCCGGAAGCATGTCCCGCGCCGTTTCCGGGAGGGGTCCCCCGAACACCCTCCAGGCGGACCTGGAGGGCATCTCCTGTGTACGGCTGGCTGGCCGTACAAGCACGAGTCCCGCGAGAAGCGGAACCGGCGGGATGGCCAGAGCCCCTGCGGTGTAGGCAGGAGACCCTCCGCACCGACCACCCCGCCGGCTCCGAGGAGCCGCCATGGGTGCGGTGAGCCGTGGTGGCTGCGCTCCACCCGGATCACCGCTGGATCACTCGCCCACGGCGGCGAGCACGCGTGCGACCTTGGTCGCCGCACCAGCCGGGTCATCGGCCGTGTGCATTCGCTCGCCCCAGGACCAGCAGTACCACCAGTCCGGAAGCTCGGCGACCGCAGTAGGCCGGCAGGTGACGTTCTCGGTAAGGCTTGTCGCGTTCGGGTTGATTACCCGGACGAACACCCGCCCACTTTGGGTTCGAACCACTCGTGCGAGCAACCCGCGAGCGTCGAGTTCCGACACTAAACGCTCCAGGTGCCCAAAGTTGTCGTCCCCCACCTTTCGTCCCTCCCTTGAATCGTTGCTGGTGGGCCAAAGATGACTCAACTCGGCTGAGCGCGCAACGACGCGTTTCCGCTTCCGGGGAGCCGCTTCTCCCTCGTGGGATGTAAGAAACAGTCCGCTGGAGGACGATCCTTAACCACAACCTTCAAGAAGGCGTTTCCAAGGCGTCAGCAATGGGCCATAGTCATTGGTAGGCACAGCGCGACCTGAAGGCTACGCTCGGTTAGCAGTTGCGGACCGACGGGACATGCGTGAGAGGGGCCGGGATGTCCGGCAGGCAGCACAGAGAGACGGAGATGGCGCGGCGGATCCGGGCCAAAGGGCTCGCCGCCGGGCGCACCTCCGCTCAGATCGCTGAGGAGATCCACGAACACTGTGGGCCCCAGTTCGGCACCACCAAGATCAAAGGGCATCGTCTCGCGCACGGCATCGCGCTGGCCGACGTCATCGAGCAGGTCAGAGCCCTGTTCGATCGGGACGCCAAGGCCCCGCCCGGCATCGGCGAGACCCTGCTGTCCGCCTACGAGAGCGGGCTGAAACGGCCGGGTCCCGAATATCTCCACTACCTCTGCTCGGTCTACCGGGTCGAGCCGGGCGCCCTCGGTTATGACGGTCCGTGCATCTGCGGCCATGGCCACCGGATGCCGGGGGTGCTCGGAGCCGATGTCAAGGAGCGCGCCCACGCCGGGAGCAACTCCCCGCGCGAGCTGCTGGTCCACCCGCAACCGGACACGGTCCCGTCCCCCTCCGACGAGGAGGACGAGAACATCCTGCGCCGCACGCTGCTGAAGCTGCTGTCCAACAGCACCCAGACCGCCAAGTTCGACGGCGAGGTGCTGGGCGCGGCCGAGGGCATCAGGCGGCGGATGGACAACATCCTCGTGTCGGCCACGGTCTCTCCCGCCATGCTCGACCAGTGGGAGGAGGCCACGCTCGCCTTCGGCCGGCAGTACACCACCACCGCGCCGCTGCGGCTGCTGTGCGACGTGCTGCTCGAACTCAGCGCCGTACGCAGCGCCATGTCCTTCCGCCAGCCCATCGACCTGCAGGAACGCCTGTGCCGCATGGCCGCGCAGCTCGCCGGGCTGAGCGGCATGATCATGATCAACCTCGGCGACCACCGGCTGGCCCGCGCGTTCTTCCGCACCGGCCGCACGGCCGCCGACGAGACCGGCGACCGCGCGCTGCGCGCCTGGGTGACGGCCCGCGAGGCGCTCGTCCCGCTCTACTACGGCGATGCCCGCGAGGCGCTCAACCTGGCCAAGAAGAGCCGCGACCTGGCCGGCCAGACACCGTGTGCCGCGCAGGCCATGGCCCCGGTCGTCGAGGCCCGCGCGCTGGCCATGATCTCGGGCACCGACAGCAAGAAAGAGGTCGTCGACCAGGCCAAACGCGCGCTGGCGCGGGCCAGGAACGCTTTCTCGCACATGAAGTCACACGAACGCGAGGACATGGCCTTCGGCTACACCGAACGCCAGCTGTACTTCTACCAGGGCGACGTGCTCACGAAGCTCGGCCAGACCCTGGAGGCCGAGGTCGTACTCGACCAGGCCCTCGACAAGTACCAGGATCACATCATCGACCAGACGTTGATCAGGCTGGACCGCGCGCAATGCCGCCTGATCGAAGGGGAAGTCGGGGAGGCCGCCCGCATGGGCACCGAGGCGCTGAAGCTCCTCGGCCCCGAATACCGCACCGATTTCATCATGCGCCCGGCTGTCGCGCTCGAACAGTCGATCAAGGCGCGGGACGCTAATCATCCCGACCTGGCCGCGTTCCAGGAAGAACTGCGTCCTTCTGAGCTGGCCATCGGGGAAGGGAATGGCGGTGCATGAAGCTGAAGATCCGGCGCTATCGCTGGTCTGACCTTGACACCATCCTCGCCCTGCATCAGATCTGCCTCGCCGAGGTGGGACTGGCGCCGGGCGACGGTGTTTACTACGACGACGACTTCCCCCGCATCCAGGAGCTCTACCTGGCGTGCGGTGGCGACTTCCTCGTCGGCGAGCTCGGCTCGCGGGTCGTGGCCATGGGCGGGCTGAGACCCATCGACTCGGAGACGGCCGAAGTGTGCCGGCTACGGGTCCATCCCGGCTTCCAGAGGCGCGGTTTCGGCGCCACCATGCTGCTGGCTCTGGAAGAACGAGCGGTGGAGCTGGGATTCCACCTCGTACGCGGCGACACCACGCTCAACCAGGAAGCCGCCCTGGCACTGTACGAGCGGCACGGTTGGCGGGAGATCTCCCGGCGGCGGGTCGGCGACCTGATCGTCGTCTACGGCGAGAAACGCCTCCGGCCGGGCAGCGGCCGGCTGGCCGTCGAGTCGGCGGACGCGCTGGAGTCGTAGCGCCGCACTCGCCCATCCTCGCTCTCTTATTTACGGACATGCCCTTACGCGGCCGTGCCCGCCCGTGCCTATGCACGGTCGGGCACGCTCCGTAGTCATGCCGTGGGTGCAGGTGAGCGGATGTGGCGGAAATAGTGCACTGAACACTCCTGCGGATACGGATGTACGCAACTGCGGGTGAGGCTCGTTCCTCTCGGTGGTAGAGGAACATCACCGGCTGCTGGCTGTACACCGACGGCTGCTGATTGTAGTGAGATGCTTTTTGGCATGGCAGTCGTGCCCGCTCCCCGACCCCTCACGGGAGCCGTGCTTCTGTTGTTCGTCAGTGCCGCATGGGGGTCGGCGTTCCCGCTGATGAAAGATCTCATCCTGCGGTTACCCGTCGAGGACCTGCTCGCCGAGCGATACGTCCTCGCGGCGTTGACGCTCTTTCTGATCCGGCCGCGCAGTCTCTGGCGCCTGTCGCGGGACACCTGGATCAACGGGGTCATCCTGGGCATCATGTTCGGGGTCGGACAGTGTGCCCAGGCCATCGCGCTCGACAGTCTCCCCTCGGCCGTATCGGGATTCGCCGTCGGCTGCAACGTGGTCATCACTCCGATCCTGGCCCTGGTGATGTTTCGGGTCAGGGTGCCCCGCCGGGTCTGGGCGGGGGTGGGGCTGGCCCTGGCTGGCATGACCGTCTTCACGCTGATGCGCGGCACGGAGGGCCGGGAGATCTCCGTGCTCGCGCTCGGGGTGACGCTCGCCGCCGCCGCGCTCTACTCCGGCCACACCCTGCTGCTCGCGCGGCTCTCACGCGCCGAGAAGGCCTTCGACGCGTACGCGCTCACCGTCATCCAGCTCGCCACCATCGGCGCCATGAGCGGCGTGCTGGCGGTGCGCGACGGGATCGCTGTGCCCGCCAGCCTGCCCGACTGGGGGATACTCGCCCACCTGTCCGTCGTCTCGTGCGCTCTGGGCTTCCTGGCCCGCTCGTACGGCCAGGCGCACGTGCCCGCTGTCCCCAGCGCCGTGCTGATGTCGTCACAGCCACTCTGGGTGACGGCGATCGCGGTGATCTGGTTCCACGAGCAGGTGGGCCCGAGCATGGTCGTGGGCGGCGGGCTGATGGCGGTCGCGATGCTCCTGGCGGTGCCCGGGAGGGGCTCACCGGGGGACGGGCGCGACCGGTCTCTGGTCATGGCGAGCCGGAAGGCCAGGAAGGTGCTGGCCGACCTGAAGATCAAGCGGGACGACCCGCTGAAGTTAGAGCGGTCCGTGGTGTCGTACCCCACGAAGAGCGCATGTGTACGCCCTGAGGCGTGCCCGTGGAACGCGCATGCGCACAAGGGGACAAGGGAGCCCAGTCTCGATCGGTTGATCGAACAGGCCATCAACATCGTCAAAGCGAAGAATCTCTCTCACGAAGGCTGCCAGTCGATCGACCTCTCCGGCCGTTGTCTGTGCGCGTTGGTCGAAAAATCTGGACACAAGAGGACGGTGTCAATCTCCCGTTGGTTTCGGTCCCAATAGGCCACTAATTGCAGTCAAAAAACAAGAGGTTCTTATTGATGCACCGCCCACTTATTCGCCATAAATCTTGATATTCGCTGAAGTGTCCGATAGTGGTGAATATTAACCCACAGTGGAAGGTGCATCATGAAGCGCATCGCCGTCCGCAAGCCTGGCACCGCGAGGCTTGCCGGGACCTCCAGTGTCATCCATAAGGGGTGATCGAGCATCTCAGGGCTCGGGGGGCGCCGCCCGCCCGATGGGAGGCCGTTGAGCTGCTGATGCCGGTGATCAACGGGCACAGACGACCGCACGGTCCCTACACCGTCGGATCCGCGCTGCTGCACCACCTGGTCCCGGCCGCCCTGGACAGCTCCAAGGATCTCGTGGCGGCCCATGACATCGAGATCCGCGCGGCGGCACCCGGTCTATGTGACCGGGTGCCGGCTCGAAGGATGTCCTTGGACGCGGACCTGGCCGATGACGAGCGCATTCTGGTGCCCGCGCCGCGCCGGTCGCTGCGGCTGGCCAACGGGATCGCGGAGTTCGTCCGCGCGGTGGTGCCGCCCGGCAGCGCGCTGGCGGTGTCCAACGCGGCCGAGGCCGACCCCACCGATACCGAACTGCTCGACGTGATGATGCGCCGGATCCCGCCGGACATCTTAATGATCATGGTTTACGCCGACGGCCCGCAACCTTCCGAGGATGCGCGTGACGTCGATGAGCTGCGCGAACTCGTCGACCATTGCACGAGAGAGGGTTTCCTGCACGCGCTGACCGAGCTGGGGCAGCGCGGGCTTTCGCTCACCGAGCCGGGCAGCGAGCGGTGGTGGTTCTTCGCGCAGCGCACCGCGACCGCGCTCGGCGCGCTCGGCCAGACACTCGAGGCCCGCATCCTGTGGGAGGCCGCCCGCCGGTCGAGCCAGGATCCCGCCGTCCACTCGGCCAGCGCGTACGGCACCGCCATGCTCGACGCCCGCCACCCCGACGCCGCCCAGCGCGACCTGGGCCGGGCCGCGGGCTGGATGAACCAGGCGATAGCCATCTCCAGCCTGCTGCCCGACCCCGTGGAACGCGCCTTCAAACTCGGCTTCGACCGCAACGGGCTCGCGCTGATCGAGCTGCGGCGGGGCCACCCCGACGCGGCTCTCGCCCTGGTGGAGTCGGCTCTCGCCCTGGCCGACGAGCTGGGGGAACGGCACCCGGTGCACCGGATGGTGCTGCTGGCCAACCGCGCCCAGCTGCTGGCGACGCTCGGGCGGGACAAGGAGGCGCTGGAGGAGTACGGCGCGGCCATCGCGATCGACCCGTCGTTCCCCGACTACTACCTCGACCGAGGCAACCTGCTCTACCGGCTCGGGCGGCACGGGGAGGCGCTGGCCGACTACGAGCGGGCGATGCTGGCCGGACCACCGCTGCCCGAGGCGTACTACAACCGGGCCGAGCTGCGCATCGTGCGCGAAGACTTCGCCGGTGCCCTCATGGACCTCGGCCGGGTGATCGAGCTGGACCCGGCCTACCTGGACGCCTACATCAACCGGGCGGGCCTGCTGGCCATGCTGAAGCGGGACGAGGAGGCCAGGGCCGACGTGACGATCGGGCTGGCCCAGTCGCCCGGCAACCCGTACCTGCTGGTCGTGCTGGGCCAGCTGGAGACCGCGGCCGGACGGCTGAGCGAGGCGCGCCGGGCGCTGGACCTGGCCGTCGAGGCGGCCCCCGAGCTGGCGGCGGCCTGGGGCAACCGGGGCGTCCTGCGCTACGAGGCGGGCGACTGGGCGGGCGCGTTGTCCGACCTGACGCGGTCCATCGCGCTGGAACCCGGCCAGCCCGCCCTCTACGAGAACCGCGCCGTCGTGCATCGCGCCCTCGGCCACCCGGCCGAAGCGGCGGCCGACGACGAGCAGGCGGCCCGTCTCCGGTCGACCAGTATGTAGGCATGCCGAAGCAACGGGCGGCCAGGGCGGCCGCCGTCTACGCCGCCTTGGGTGTTCTCTGGTGGGCCACCGCCCGCATCGGATGGACGGCCATCGGCTGCGAGGACTGGAACTGCCTGCCCCCTGCCCTCGGCACCCTCCTGGTGATCACCGTGGGCACGTTCGCCTTGTCGGTCGTGGCGCTCGATCGGGCGGAGGTACGGCCGGCCTTCCGGGTGGCCTGGGTGACGGCGGCCATGCTGTTGCTCGTCGGGCTGGTGGGTGAGGTGCTCCCGTCCTGGTCGTCCAGGTTCGCCCACGTGGTGACGGCGGCGGTGGCGTTCGCGGTGGCGGGCGCCATGGCGGCCTTCGTGACGGACCGGGAGGTAGCCAGGGGCAGGCGGCTGCTCGTCTCGGCCGGCGTGCCGGCTCTCGTGTTCGGCGCGATCGCGGTCGCCTGGTGGTGGCGCGGCCCTTGACACGGGGGCCGGTCTGGGAGAACGTCGTTCCGTATACGGAACAGTGGAGGTGTGTCATGCGACCGAACTCCCGCTTCGCCCAGGTTCAGCCCATCGGCCTCGACGAGGTCGCCGCCGCGGCCGGGACAGATCCCGACGTACTCCGCCTGGAGAATCTCGACACCGACGTCCCGCCCCCACCCCTCGCCGTGGCCGCGACCACGCGGGCACTCGCGGAGGGGACGGGCAACAGCTGGCTGCCGCTCACCGGCCTGCCCGTGCTGTGCGAGGCGGTGGCGGCCGAGCTACGCCGGCGCACCGGCCTCGACTACGACCCGCTGAGCCAGGTGGTCATCACCTCCGGCGGCACGTCGGCGGTCATGCCGACGCTGCTCGCCACGACGGAGCCGGGCGACCCCGTCGTCCTCACCGACCCCACCTACGCCGGCCTGTTCCAGCGCGTACGGCTGTCCGGCGCGCGCCCGCACCTCCTACCCCTGACGGTCGACGGCGGCCGCTGGCGGCTCGACCGGGACGCCCTCGGCCGGGTACGCGAGGCGGCGGCGCTGCTGCTGATGAGCCCTTCGATGCCGTCCGGCGTGATCTTCTCCCTGGAGGACTGGCAGGCGATCGCGGAGACCTGCGCCCGCACCGGGGCGTACCTCATCTACGACGCGGCCATGGAGCGGATCGTCTTCGACGGGCAACCGCGGATCAACCCCTGCCAGGTGGACGGCCTGGCGGAGCGGACGATCACGATCGGCTCGGTGTCGAAGGAATACCGCATGATCGGCTGGCGGATCGGCTGGATCGCCGGCCCGGCCGACATCATGGCCCGCATCAGGGTGGCGGCCATCTACAACACGACGGTGGCGGGCGGCTACGCGCAACTCGGCGCGGCGGCGGCGCTCGCCGACCCGGCCGGCGCGGGCGTCGACGAGGCGGTGGCCGAGTACCAGGCCCGCCACGACACCGTCATCGCCCAGCTGTCCGGCCTGCCCGTGGTGCGGGCCGGTGGCGGCTGGTCGTGCCTGTTCGACGCGACGGCCGTGGGCCTGACGGCGCCGGAGCTGTCCGCCCGGCTGCTGGACAAGGGCCGGATCGCCGCCACGCCGATGACCGCGTGGGGCGAGGCGGTGGCGGGCCGGCACGTCCGGCTCGTCTTCAGCGCCGAGCCGGTCAAACGCCTGTCCGACCTCCGAGCCCGCTTCGACGCCGCGCTGGAGGGCTGAGCACCCCGCGACCCGCCGGACACGGAGTGGTACGAAAGGGCGCTGGCAGGTCACCCACTACGACTACGGTTGAACCTGTGTCCTTCGACGAGCTGTTGCGTGACCTCCAAGAAGGAGCCAGTGCCCAGGCGGCGGGCATCAGGCGTGGCTACGGCGGCCCGCCCGCCCGCGTCGTGAGCGTCCGCTCCGGCCTGGCCCGGCTGCGCTGCGCCTCGCTGCTCAAGCCGCTGTACGCGTGGGTGACGGCCGCGCACTTCCCCGACCCCGAACGCTGGCGCCGCCACGCTGAGCCGGCCGTGGTCGTCTCGTCCAACTCCGACACGCTCAATCTCTGGCTCGCGGTCGGGCCCCGGGTCATCCTGGACGACATCTACCAGCGCACGGGCGTCGGCTGGGCGCCGCCCAACGGGGACCCGTCGAGGTTCGGCTCGGTGGAGGTGGCCGCCGACGAGGTCGCCACCGCCTACGCCGCGCTCGCCCAGGCCGCGGCCGCCGGCGACCCGGTGGCGGGCACGATCCTCGGGTGGATGCGCGAGGTCACGGGCGAGCAGCAGTTCGGCGCGCGTGAGGCGCTCCGCTCGTCGGAGGCCGGGATCAAGTGCGGCTGGTACGGCGCCCCGGACGAGGCCGTCCTGCGCACGCATGCCGTGGCGGTGCTGCCCAGGGGCGGCACCCGGGTGACGGTCGTGGTGGGGATGACGGCGCAGCCCTACACCGACCCGCGGGAGCGGGAGATCTACCGGGCCCGGGTGACCGAGGGGCTGTCGGTGGAGGGCGAGCACGAGAAGGTGGCGGGCGGGCTGCTGCGCGGGCTGATGCTGACCACGCTGACGGAGCTGGGCCACCGCCGCGCGTCCTGAAGCCGCTATGTTTCCTGACCATGGTGCGAATCACGGTGCTTGGCGGCTGCGGGGCGTGGCCCGCGGCCGGGCAGGCGTGCAGCGGCTACCTGGTCGAGCATGAGGGGTTCCGGGTGCTCATCGACCCCGGTTACGCCACGCTGCCCAGGCTGCTGGCCTTGACGGCCGCCGAGGAGATCGACGCGGTGCTGGTCACGCACGGCCACCCCGACCACTGCGCCGACCTCAACCCGCTGCTCCGGGCCCGCGCCCTGGGCGACGCGCCGCCGGCCGCCCTGCCGGTGTACGCGCCGCCTGACGCTCTCACCGCCGTGCTCGCGCTGGACAAGGCTCGCATGCTGGCCGGCAGCTTCCTCCTGTACGACCTGGCTCCTGGCAGGCCGTACGAGATCGGGCCCTTCCGCCTGGACACCTGGTCGCTTCCGCACCATGTGCCCAACGCGGGGCTCCGGCTGACCGGCGGCGGCCGGGTGGTCGCGTACACGGGCGATACCGGGCCCGCCCCCGAGCTGGCCGAGCTGGCGCGGGACGCCGACGTGCTGCTGGCCGAGGCGACCTATCCCGAACGGGTGCCCGAGGAGGACGCGCCCTATCTGTCGAGCGCCCTCGACGCGGGCCGTACGGCGGCTCGTGCCGGTGTGGCCCGGCTGGTGCTGACCCACCTGTGGCCGGACAGCCTGCCCGAGCCCGCGCTGGCAGCGGCCGCCAAGACGTATGGCGGCGAACTCGCCGTGGCGACGGGCGGCCTCACCCTGGAACTGTGACCGTGCCGTCCTCAGGCCGGGGCGGTGAGCTCGGCGATCACTTCGGCCAGCTCGGGCGGCTGGAGGCCGTGCGGCAGCTCGTCGGGGGTGAACCACCGGTAGCCGAGGTAGGCCCGAGCCTCCTCCTCGGTGAGTTCACCCGGATCCACCTCGGGGGTTCGCCTGGCGAAACAGGCCAGGTAGAACGGCTCGGTCTTCACGTACCGCACGCCGAGCCAGGTGAAGTCCCGATGGACGGGCACCCATCGATCGGAGACCGCCGCCCCCGGCAGGCCGGTCTCCTCGGTCAGCTCCCGGGCGGCCGCCTCCAGGGGCGTCTCGCCGGGGTCGATCCCGCCACCCGGCGGCTCCCAGAGCGCCTCGCCACTGACGTGGTCACGCCACCGCAGGAGCAGCACCCGGCCGTCGGCGTCCACGCAGACCACCCGCGCGGCGGGACGGTCACTGCTGATCTGGGCCTCCACGTGTCCTCCTGTCCAGGGGTCAGCGTTTCATGGCGCCGTCCGCGATGGCGTCGGCGGCCTCGCCGATGGCCACGCCGACGATCTCCAGGCGGCGCACCAGCTCGCGTTCCTTCATCGCGTTCGCCGTCAGCTCGCCCGAGAATATGCGGGCGATCTCGTACTGGTACATGCGCCTGATGGAGCCGCCCGTCTTCTTCGCCGCCAGCGCGTCGTGGACCACGGCGGAGGGGTGCGAGGCGAGGACGCGTACGGCGTTCTCCAGGGCGTCGATGCCCTCGATGACCTGGTCGAGGAGCGGCGTGAAGCGGATCTGGTCCGGCACCCGATACAGGTAGGACTCCCGGACGAAGTCGCGCAGCGAGTCCAGGACGTCGTCGATCGAGCGGGAGAGGCGGAACAGGTCCTCCCGGTCGATCGGCGTGACCAGGGCCGACTTGAGCTCCTCCACCAGGTGGCGCCGCTCCTCGTCGCCGAGGTGCTCGATCACGCGCATCTTCTCGTGCGCGCCCGTCCTGCCCACCTCTCCGCCGATCATGGCCATCGCCAGCCAGGCGCCCTCCTTGGTCGCCGCCAACTGGCCGAGCAGGGCCTCGCTCAGCGCGCTGTCCATGTGTCCCGACATCAGCGCCCGGATCCGCCGCAACCGCTTCACGCCCAGCCCCCTCTCCCCGCGTTCAACCCGTCAGCGCCTTCACCACGTACGCCGCGACCCCGGCCAGCAGCGCGCTCGCCGGTAGCGTCAGCAGCCAGGCGCTGACGATCTTGACGGCGGCGTACCAGCGGACCCGGCCGGCGCCCTGCGCCACGCCGGCGCCGATCAGGCCGCCGGCGATGGCCTGGGTCATGCTCACCGGCATACCCAGTGCCGAGCAGGCGATCACCGCCGTACCCGAGGCCAGTTCGGCCGTCACGCCGTGCAGGGGCCGGGAGACGATGATCTCCCGGCTGAGCGTGCGTCCCGCCCTGGGCAGGCCGTAGCCGGCGCCGAGCCCGAACAGCAGCGCCCCCAGCGAGGTGTAGGTGAGCGGCGCGTTCGAGAAACCCATCGCGATCATGAAGATGGCGAGCATCTTCTGGCCGTCGTTGGCGGAGTAGGCGATGGTCTGCAGCAGGAAGCCCGCCCAATGCCAGCGCGGCAGCCCGCGGCTGGTCGTCACCTTGACCAGCAGTGGAATCACCACCCAGGCCAGCAGGCCGCCCACGACGGGCGCGGCCAGGCCGAAGGCCAGCACCAGGGCGACCGACCCGGCCGAGACCGGCAGTCCCCAGCCGAGACCGGCCCCGGTGAGGCCGCCGACGATGGCCAGGGTGAGGCTGGTCGGGCGGCCTTTCGCGCTGAGCGTCATGACCACGATCAGCGCGGCGACCACCGCGACCGACATCGCGATCTTCGCCCCCGTCCCATGGAACGTGGCCAGCCGGTTCACGAACGTCAGCGCGACCCGATGGGTGACCAGCGGCACCAACGCCACCAGCACCACCAGGGTGAGGATGCCGACCGCGGGACGGATCGCCGGCAGCTTCAGCCCGGTCGCGAGCAGGGCGCCGCCGTCGTTCATCCCGGACACGAACGCGAACAGGCACGCGATCGCGATCAGTACGGCGGATTCCAAGGGCGCTCGCTCCATGAGTAGGCCGGCGAGAGGTACTCTGCCCAGGTCAGCCAGTAGCCACCCCACGATCTTCTGCCCGCGAGAGTGAAACCATGACCTCTGCCGAGTACATCCTGACCCTGTCCTGCCCCGACCGGCCCGGTGTGGTGGCCGCCGTCTCAGGCCTGCTGGCCGGACGCGGCTGCAACATCATCGAGAGCCAGCAGTTCGGGGATGAGCAGGCGCGGCGGTTCTTCATGCGGGTCCAGTTCGCGGCGCCGGTGCCGGAGGACGACCTGCGTACGGCCTTCGCCGCCCTGGCGCCGGAGTTCGGCATGGAGGTCAAGCTGCGTGAGGTGGCCAGGAAGCCGCGCGTGCTCATCATGGTCAGCAAGTTCGACCACTGCCTGAACGATCTGCTCTACCGCGTGCGCGCAAAGTCCCTGGACATCGAGATCGTCGCCGTCGCGTCCAACCATCCCGACCTCCGGCCCCTGACCCAGTCGTACGGCATCGACTACCACCACCTGCCCGTCACGCCCGAGACCAAGGCCAGGCAGGAGGGGGAGGTGCTGGCGCTGGTCGAGCACTATCAGGTGGACCTGGTGGTGCTGGCGCGATACATGCAGGTGCTGTCGGAGGATCTCTGCGAGAAGCTGGCGGGCCGGGCCATCAACATCCACCACTCGTTCCTGCCGTCGTTCAAGGGCGCCAGGCCGTACCACCAGGCGCATGACCGGGGCGTCAAGCTGATCGGCGCGACCGCGCACTATGTCACGTCGGACCTGGACGAAGGCCCGATCATCGAGCAGGAGGTGGCGCGCGTGAACCACAGCCACTCCCCGCAGGACCTGGTGGCGATGGGCCGGGACGTGGAGTGCGTCGCGCTGGCGCGGGCCGTGAAGTGGCACGCCGAGCAGCGGGTGCTGCTCGACGGCCACAAGACGGTCATCTTCCCCCGCTGACCCGTGGCCTCATGACCACATGACGACGAGCTTGCCGATCGTGTGGCTGTTCGCGAGGGCTGCATAGGCTCGCGGGGCTTCTGCTGGGCCGTAGCGGTGGGTGACGGTGTTCGGCAGGGTTCCGCGTACGGCCAGCGCGGCCAGTTCGTCCAGGTCGCCGGGGGCGGCCCGGGTGTAGACGGTGTCCACCCGAACGTCGGGGAAGGTCGCGGGGTCGGGGCTGGGGAAGGCGATGTTCAGCAGCCGCCCGCCCGGCCGGATGGCGCGGGCCGTGCCGACCAGGGCGGGGCCCGACTGGGCCAGGTTGACCAGGGTGTCCACGCCGTCCGGGTGGCTGCGCAGGGTCTCCGCGCCCGGATCGGCCGAGCGGTAGTCGATCACCTCGGCGGCTCCCAGCGCGCGAACGTAGGGCTCGTCGTCGGGTATCGCGGTGGCGATCACATGGACGCCACGCGCGGCCAGCAGCGGGACCACCGCGCCGCCGACCCCGCCGGCCGCGCCGATCACGAGCGCCTTCATGCCGCGCGTGAATGTTCCGGCGCGCAGCAGGGGCAGGGCTGTCAAGCCGGCGATCGGGAGAGTGGCGGCCTGGTCGGCGGGCAGGTCCGGCGGGCGGTGGGCCAGGGCCGGCGTGTCGGCGTCGAAAATCGCGTATTCGGCCATGGTGCCCGTGGTCAGGGAAGGCGGTGTGGCGGAGAGGTCCGCCATGGCCTTGGCCCCGTAGGGGAGGCCGAAGCCGAATATTTCGTCCTCTGGGGTGAATCGGGAGACTCCTTCGCCGACGCCGGTGACCGTACCGGCGAAGTCGCTGCCCGGGACGTGCGGGAACACCAGCGGAGCCATCTCCCGCATCACCCCGCTCAGGGTGCGGAGGTCGGCCGGGTTCGGTCCCGCGGCGGTGATCCGCACCCGCACCTGGCCGGGGCCTGGTTCCGGTGCCGGGAGGTCTTCCATCGCCAGTACGTCCGCTGACCCGTACTGCCGTGCCACCAATGCCCGCATGAGTGTCTCCTCGCTTAACCGGACCGGTTGGTCATGTTACGAGCGTTGAGCATAATATGACCGGCCGGTCCGGTTGCGATAGGGTCGGTTCGTGGGGACGATGCGGGCCGATGCCATGCGTAACAGGCGGTTGCTGCTCGACGCGGCTGCCGCGGAGTTCGCGGAGCATGGGATGGACGTTTCGGTGGCGCGGATCGCGGTACGGGCCGGGATCGGCAAGGGGACCGTGTTCCGCCACTTCGCCACCAAGGAGCAGCTCATTACGGCGATCTTCGCCGACCAACTCGACGGCCTCGCCGCCACCGGCGAGGCGCTCCTGCGGGGGACGGAAGCGGCGGCGGGTGTGGATACGGGCGCGGGTGTCGGTGCGGGGCCTGCAGTGGCGCGTGGCGCGGACGCGTTGCTGGCGTTCATGAGCGCGGGCGTGGAGGCGCAGGTCGGCGATCGGGCCTTCTGCCAGGCGGCGGGGGCGATCGCGCGGGCCGATCCGCAGGTGCGGCGGGCCAGTCAGCGGCTGGCGGCCGTCGCGGAGGCGCTCACGGCCGAGGCCAGGCGCGACGGGTCCGTGCGCGACGATGTCACCGGGCACGACATCGTGCTGCTGATCAACGCCGCCTCGCAGGCCACCGCGCCACTCGGTGACACGGTGCCGGGGCTCTGGCGGCGCTATCTCAGCATGATGTTCGATGGGCTGCGTCCCGCGGCCGCCCACCCGCTCCCGGTCCCCGCTCCGGAGGAGACGCACTTCACGGCGGCTGCGCGCCACGCCTGAGCGGCCGTTGAGGACGCGTCGGGTGTTGAGGGCGCGTCCGGCGTGCGCGGCTGCTCAGGGCGCGTCGCAGGGCCGGACACGGGTGCGCGGTTGCTCAGGGTGCGTCGGGGATCGGCCGGAGTGAGCGGTCACTCAGGGCGCGTCGGGGGACCGGGCGGGAGTGAGCGGTCACTCAGGGCGCATCGGGCATGGGCGGAGGATTGGTCCGGGGCCCTTGCGCCGTGCCGTCAGACGTCGCGGGCGGAGAGGGCGTACGTGTCGCCGTCGAGTCCCCAGGTCAGGACGCGTCGCGGCCGGATGCCGATCCACGCGGCGTCGAACGGGAACCCGGCTCCCAGCCGCTCACCCAGCTTCTCGCCGCCGTCGAGGTGCGTCTCAGCGAGGCCGCGGATCTCGATGCCCCGCGGTGTCCACGGATCGACGGACGCCAGGTCGTCGACCACGAGCGCCACGTCCGGCCGAGCCCTGGCGTCGCGGAACTTCTTGCTCGCCACCATGTCCGCGACGCTGCCGATCACGATGACCTCGGTCTCGGGGTCGTAGAAGACACCCACCGGCGTCACGTGCGGCCCGCCCCCGGCGCCGACCGTGGCGAAGCGACCCAGCGGCTGGCTGGTCAGGTACGAGATCTCCACCTCGGTGAACGTGGTCACGCCTCCTCCCGAGATCCCCGAGAGCCGGTGCGGGTCGTGGCGGCCGACCGCGACACCGGGTCGAGAGACTCGACGGCCGGCCGCGCCGCCGGGTCGAGGGCAGTGGCGGCCGGTCGCGGCTCGTGGCCGGGGGACATGCTGGATGACCGCCGCAGGGCGGCGAGCAGGGTGGCGGTGTCGGGCGAGCCGCTGAGCGGCTCGGCGCCGGGGAAGACGAAGGTCGGCACCGCCGTGATCCCAGACGCCCGCGCCGCGGCGACCTGCTCGCGGACCTCGGTGACGCCTTCCGCCGAGGCGAGGAACTCCCCGGCCCCCTGTACGCCGGCCCGCGCCGCCGCGTCGCTCAGCACGGCGTGGTCGCCGAGATCGCCGCCGTCACGGAAGTGCGACTCGTACAGCGCCGTAGCGAGCGTCGCCTGAGTCCCCGCGCCATGCTCCCGCAGCGCGAACCACAGCAGCCGATGCGCGGCGAACGTGTTGACCGCCACCGCCCGATCGAACCGATACTCCACCCCTTCCTTCGCCCCCAACTCGGTCATGCCCGAGGTCATCAAGGCCGCCTGTTCACGGCCGAACATCTCGGTCATCGCCTCCATCAGCGGCCGAGCCTCCTGCGGGGCGTCGGCGGCGAGCTGGTACGGCAGGTGGACGAGCTCGGCGGCGCCACCGAACTCCTCCACCGCACGATGGAAGCGGTGCGTGCCCAGTCGGCACCAGGGGCACGCGAGGTCGGCGTACACCTCAACCCGTATGGGACGGCCGATGGCCGTTGTTTCGCTGGTCATACGCCCCAACCTGCCGGTCCCGGCGCGGGTGAGGAAGGCCGCGTCAAGACGGGCACCGGCAGGGCCACCCAAAGGGCTTAAGGGCGGTAAGTCCCGAAGTACCAGACGTTCCCCTCGGGATCCGCGCAGGCGTACTCGCGCGACCCGTACGGCTGATCGGTGAGCTCCATCGTGATCGTGGCCCCGGCGGCTTGGGCGCGGGCCAGGTGCGTGTCGGGGTCGTCGACGGCGATGTACATCCCGGGACCGCCCGGCCTGCCCTCCCCGACCATGATCAGGTCGTCCCCGACGAGGAGCTCGGCGTGGGTGACCACGCCCTGGTCGTTCTTGGACGCCTCGTGCACCCGGAATCCGAAGGCGGCGGTCAGGAAGTCGATGGCCTTCGCGCAGTTCTGGTAGCGGGCCAGGGCGTAAACGGTTCGTGTCATGCGGTCAGTATCAGACGGGGGCAGCCGCGGGTCTTGGACGAATCTGACCGGGCGTCGTGTCGCCCAGCACCCTGAACTCGCGGTTCATGTGCGCCTGGTCATAGAAGCCGCAGTCGGCGGCGACGCCGGCGATCGCCCGGCCGGACTGGAGCAGGCGCAGCGCGGACTGGAAGCGGATCACCCGGGCGGCCGTCTTCGGCGTGAGGCCGACCTGGTCGTGGAAGCGGGCGACGAGATGGCGGTGGCTCCAGCCGAGCGACGAGGCCAGCCACGACGGCCCCACGCGGCCGCCTGAGGAGAGGAGCCGCGCCCACGCCCACGGAACCTCCTGGCTGAGCTCCGGCCCGGCCAGGATGCGCTCCGTCAGCAGCCGGTCGGTCAGGGCCAGCCGCTCGGGCCAGGACGCCGTCTCGCCCAGCCGCTCGACGGCCCTGTGGGCCCAGGCACCGAGCAGGTCCTCGATCGGCACCACGAGGTTCGTCAGCTCGCGCATCGGCACCCCGAACAGCCGCCGCGCCCCGAACGGGGTGAGGGACACCTGCACGCCCTCGGCCGGGCCGAGCGTGCGGGTCACGGTGAAGCGGTCGCTGAGCCCGCCGGTGAACGACGTGACGCGCGCCTCGCCCACCCCCATCGCCGCGCCGAACCCGAGGATCAGCACCGCACCTGGCATCGCCGCCTCGGACCGCGTCAACGGCGAGGCGTAGTGCTCCCGGTACGCGGTCAGCCGCGTCACGTACGGCCGCAGAGCACCGCTGGGGACGGCCCCCATCATGGCCAGCCCCAGCATGCTCATATTTCCGACTATAGGCCGGTGTGCCTGGCCAGGAACGTCAACGTGTCAGCCGACAACTCGACCGACCGGCTGATCGAACGGGCGCCATGACCCACCTCGGTCTCGTTGCGCAGCACGATCGGCCCCGCACCCGTGGACGCGTGCTGGAGCGCCGCGCACATCTTCCACGCGTGCAGCGGATGCACCCGCGTGTCCGACTGGAAGACCGTGAACAGCGTCGCGGGGTAGGCCACATCCTCGCGAACATGGTGATACGGCGAGTATCCCAGCAACCAGCCGAACCCCTCGGGATCGGCGGCGGAGCCGTACTCGACGTTCCAGGTCGCCCCCAGCCCGAACTGCTCGTAACGGATCATGTCGAGCAGCGGCGCGGAGCAGGCGACGGCCGCGTACAGCTCGGGACGCTGCGTCAGCGCCGCGCCCACCAGCAGCCCGCCGTTGGAGCCGCCGGAGATCGCCAGTTGCTCGGGCGTCGTCACTCCGGTCTTGATGAGGTGCTCGGCCGCGGCGTGGAAGTCGTCGAAGACGTTCTGCTTGTTGCCCAGCATGCCGGCGCGGTGCCAGTCCTCGCCCTCCTCGCCGCCGCCGCGCAGGTTGGCGATCGCGTAGACGCCGCCCGCCTCCACCCAGGCGAGCACCGACGCGGAGTAGCCGGGGGTCATCGACAGCCCGAAGCCGCCGTAGCCGTACAGGATGGTCGGACGCGGCCCGTCGCCGTCGACCGGCGAGATGACCAGCATGCGGACGTCGGTGCCGTCCTTCGACCGGTAGACGACCTGGGACGTGCGCACCGGCGGGACGTCCACCGCGCCCGGTGAGGCGGCCCAGAGCGTGGTCTCGCCGGTCCTGGCGTCATAGCGCTGGATGGTCGGCGGCGTGGTGTTGTCGGTGTAGCCGAACCAGGCCTCGTAGCCGCCTTCCGGACGTTCGGAGATGCCGCCGATCGAGCCGAGGCCGGGCGCGGGCACCTCGCCGATCCGTTCGCCGGTGGCCAGGTCGTGCACCGTGATCTCACTGATCGCGTGGCGGGTCCAGCCCACCAGCATGACCGGGCGGTCGAGGTCGTCGAGGATCGCGAAGTCGGACAGCACCGCCTCGGCGTCCTCGGGGATCAGGTCGCGCCAGGCCTCGACACCGGGCGTCGCCGGGTCGGTGACGCAGATCCGGGCGCGCGGCGCGTCGCGGTCGGTGTGGACGTACAGCTTGCCGTCGCGGCCGAACGAGAGCCCCGTCTGGGCGTCCACGCCCTCCTGCACGACCTGGAGATCGGGCCGGTCGGGCGGGGACGCGGTCAGGTCGGCCACCCACAGGTCGTTGCGCGGCGCCGTGCCCTCGCTGGCGGAGATCTGCAGCCAGCGGCCGTCACGTGAGACCGAGACGCCGTAGTAGTTGGTCATCTTCAGGCCTTCACCGAAGATCATCACATCGTCTTCGGTGGACGTGCCGACGCGGTGCAGGTAGACGCGGCGGTGGAACTGCGACTCGCCCTCCGGCAGCTCCGTGCTCGGCAACCGGCGCACGTAGTAGAACGCCTCGCCGCCGGGCAGCCAGGCGATGGGGGAGTAGCGGCACCGGTCGATCGGGCCCTCCACCCGGGCGCCGGTGGCCACGTCCATGACATAGAGGACCGACTCCTCGTTGCCGCCCACCGAGATCTGGTAGGCGAGCAGGCGGCCCTCCTTGTCGGGTTGCACGGCGTCCAACGTGGTCAGGCCCGACGGGTCGAGCGCCATGGGGTCGATCAGCGCCCGCTCCGTGCCGCCGGCTCCGTCGCCGTCGGAGACGTAGTAGACCGCGTGCTCCTGGTCCGGCGTGCGGCGGCTGAAGAAGTGACGCGTGCCGCGCCACGCGGGCACCCCCACGGAACCCGACCTGAGCAACTCGGCGATGCGGTCCTTGAACCGCTGCGGCTCGCTCTGCCGCTTGAACAGGTCGGCCTGCGCGAGCAGCCATCCCTGTGTCTCCGGGCTGTCGGGATCCTCAAGCCATCGATAGGGGTCCGCGACGGGAGTGTCGTGCAAAATCTCGTCGCTTTCCGCGCGGCGTGCTGTGGGGTAGGGCTCTCGCGTCATGCCCGAACCCTACTGCCATGCAGCGTGCGTAAAGCCCTGGTGAAGTGGGCATAAAACGTACCGTGCGTCCCTCTGGTCATTCCGGCTGGGGGTTATGGGGTGGCGGGGAGCATGCGGTAAACGTCAGACTTGGTGATAGGACGGTGCCGTGGTGACCATCCGCTGGACCGTCCGGCGGAGGTCCACGTGACGGAAGCACCAGTGCCCCAGGAGGGGCCGACAGCCGGGACATGCCACGGCATGTCCCCCTTGATACCCATGCAGCAGGGAGAGGCCCGATGACGCGCCAAGTCCTGCTGCTCAACGCCACTTACGAGCCACTCACCACCCTCTCGCTGCATCGGGCCATCGTGCTGGTGCTGCGGGACAAGGCCGACATCGTCCATCGTGACGGCCGGGGCGCGGTCCTGCGCTCCGCGACCTGCACGCTGGACGTCCCCTCGGTGATCCGGCTCCGCAGATACGTCCGTATTCCCTACCGGTCTCGCATCCCCCTGACCAGGGCCGCGCTCATGCGGCGCGACGACTATCGCTGCGCCTACTGCGGCATGCGGGCCGAGACCATCGACCACGTCGTCCCCCGGTCCAGGGGCGGCCCCCACACCTGGGAGAACTGCGTCGCCTCGTGCACGCCGTGCAACCACCGAAAAGCCGACAAGTTCCTGGAGGAGCTGGGGTGGACGCTACGCGTCGCCCCGGCGGTGCCACGGGGCGCTCACTGGCGGCTCATCGGCGCTTCGCTCGTCGGCGACCCCCAATGGGCGCCCTACCTGGAAGCCGCTGCCTGACCTTCGGGCCCGGATCCCTCGGATCCGGGCCTGAAATGTCTTTGTCCGCCTTCGCGGCTCCTGGCAGGATCCCAGGACATGTGGACCTTCACCACCGACGTTGAGGAGTACGCGGCCGTCGCCGAGGCGTTCCTGCTCGCCGACCCCGTGGGCAACACGGTGCCGCTGACCGTGCTGGCGAACATCCGCGCCGGAATGCCGGCCGACGACGCCTACTTCGGCTGGTGGACCAGCGGCGGTGAGGTCCGCGGGGCGGCGTTCCGCACCCCGCCGCATCCGGTCGGGCTGGCCCGCATGCCGGTCGAGTCCATCGCGCCGCTGGTCGAAGCCTTGAAGGGGGAGATCCCCGAGGTCATGGGCCCGCTGGAGCTGACCGAAGCGCTCGCCGAGGCGCTCGGCGAACCCGGCTCCGTGCTGTCGGAGCGCCTCTACCGCCTCGGCACCCTGACCATCCCCGACACGGCGGGCCGCGGCCGGCTTGCGGAGGTCTCCGACTTCCCGCTGCTGGTCGCCTGGTTCCTGGCGTTCGGCGACGAGGTGGGGCTGGGCATCGGCCGGGACCCCGCTCAGCAGGTCCAGCAGCGGCTGGCCGGTCGGCAGCTCTTCCTGTGGGAGGCGGACGGGGCCCCGGTGTCGCTGGCCGCCCTGTCGCCCGCCGCGGGCGGGGTCTGCCGCATCGGGCCGGTGTACACGCCGCCGACCCGTCGCAGGCGTGGGTACGGTGCCGCGGTCACCGCGTTCGCCAGCCAGGTCGCGCTGGAGACGCGCTGCGAGCAGGTGGTGCTCTTCACCGACTTGGCCAACCCGACGAGCAACGCCGTCTACCGGTCGATCGGCTACGAACCCGTCTCCGACTACGCCCAGGTGAGCTTCGGATCTTTGCCGTAGTCTTTGGGCATGCCGCGCTATGACTTCCGCTGCCGTGCCTGCGGGTCGACCTTCGAGGTGACCCGTCCGATGTCCGCCTCCGACGAGGCGGCCGCGTGCCCCGAGGGGCACGACGACACCGTCAGATTGCTCTCCACGGTCGCCATGACCGGCGGCGCCGCCGCCCCGCGCTCGGGCGGGTGCTGTGGTGGGGGGTGCTGTAGTTAGCTGCGGTGGGTTGCTGTAGTTGATCAGCGCAGCCTGGTTTGAGGCTCTTTTTTACGGCCGGCCCGGTGAGCCCCACCCGCCGCACGGGGCTGGCGTCTGTCCAGGGACACGCTCCTCCGGTTCACCGGCCGAGCGCCGTGACGTGCGCACGTGCACCGGTGAATCCCTTGACCGCCAGGCCGGCCACGCGTTCGACTGTCGTGATGCCCGTGGGCATGTCCGGACTCCGTTCCGACAGCACGGCGATCAGAAGTTCGTGGTCCGCCACGAGCAGGCGGCCCACGCTGTTGATCGTCCACAGGCCGCCGTGCGCCTCGGCGGGCAGCCAGCCGTTCTTCAGGGCCACCTTGCCGCCCGCGGCGCTGACACCCCAGGCCTGGTCCGGGGCCACGGACGACATCAGGCCGAGCGCGTAGCGGCGGTTGGCGGCCGAGACCGGACCGTCCGGGTCGGTGAGCACGCCGAGCACCTTCACCTGATCTGACGGGTTGCTGCGCGTCGAGCCCCAGAACCGTCCGGCGCCGGGATACGTGTCGCGCACGCCGAGCCGGTGCAGGGTTCTGGTCAGGCCCGCCTGGCGGCCGATCGCCACGTAGAGATCGTGCGCGCACTCGTTGTCGCTGTAGCGGATCATGCGGTCGGCCAGCGCGCGCTCGTGGGCGTCCAACTGCCGGTGCTCGCGCTGCGCCTGCAGCAGCAGCGCCAGCAGGATGTCCACCTTGGCCACGCTGGCCAGCATGAACGGCTGCCCCTCGTGGAAGGCGTATTGGACGCCGGTGGTCCTGTCCTGCACCGAGACCGCCGTCCGGCCGGGCCGCCCTTGCAGGTAGCGATCCAGCGCCAGGTCGAGCGACTGGCGCGCAGCCTTCGGCAACTGGGCGGCGTTGGACACCTGGATGGCCGCGGCCCCACCGCCGGGCAGCCGCTCAGGGGCGACCGCCAAGGCGGAAGGAGCGTCCGCCATCGCGGGAGGAGCGCCGGCCACGCCGCCATTGGCGCAGCCGGACACCCCGGCCACCAGAGCCAGCAGGATCCCTCGAAGAAGCATGAGCGGGAGCCTGCCACCCGCCGCGCCAACGGCTGGGGTGCGGAGGGTCAAGGCTCGCCCAGTTCCCCGGCAGGGAGCTGCTTACGCGGCGCGAGCCCGCTTGCGCCGCTGGAACGGCAGGAACCGGTCGGCCAGGTGCGGCCGGGAAGGAGTCAGCGTCGGCTCGACCGCGAGAATCCGGTCGAAGCGGAACGCCCGGATGGCCCGCCGCATCCGGCAGACCCCGACGAGATACCAGTATTCGCGATGCACCAGACACGTCACGGGCTCCACATCGCGAGCCGTGACATGTCCGGAGGCATCCCGATAGTGCAGGCGAACCATCATGCGGCTGGTGATGGCATCCGCGATGAGCCTGGCCCGCGACGCGATGTCCACGGGCAACGGTTCGGTGAGCGTCGTGAGCGTGGTGGCGATGACGTCGTCGTCGAGCTCCAGATGCTCGAACGCGTGTTGCAGACCGCGCCTGGCGGTGACGGCCTGCGGACCGGACCCCAGATGAGCGAGGGACAGGGCGAGGGCAGCGATCTCGGCGGTGGTCAGCGGGCGAGTGTGAGAGTTCACGCCTGTAGCCATACCCCCACAATAGAGACGACCACCGACAGTTTTCGAAAGCCTGTACGCCTGGTAAGCACCCTGTATCGCCCGGATAAGGGCTGGAAAGTCGCCTGCCACCACGGCCCGCCGCCACCCGGCATCACGGACAAAGCCGGGCTGTCGCCACCGGTATGACCATACGGAAGCCATGGCCAAGAAGACGCACGTCACGGCGCCCAGCCGGTGAACCGGAGGAGCGTGCCCCTGGACAGACCCCGGCCCCGCACGGTGGGTGGGGCCCACCGTGCGGGGCCGTAAAAAATAGCTGTCTAGAAAAAGCTATCGAGACAACTGCGTGAGGTCGCGCGAGGCGCCGGTGGAGGCCGACGTGGTCATGGCCGCGTACGCCTGGAGAGCGACGCTGACGGGGCGGTTGCGGTCGCGGGGGCGGTAGCCGCCCAGGTCGGTGAGGAGGCGCGCACGGCGGGCCTCCAGCTCGGCCTCGGGGACGCGTAGCTCCAGCAACCGGTTGGGGATGTCGATCTCGATCGTGTCGCCGTCTTCGACCAGCGCGATCATGCCGCCCTCAGCCGCCTCCGGAGAGGCGTGCCCGATCGACAGCCCGGACGTGCCGCCGGAGAAGCGGCCGTCGGTGACCAGCGCGCACGCCTTGCCCAGGCCCCGGCCCTTGAGGAACGACGTCGGGTAGAGCATCTCCTGCATGCCCGGCCCGCCCTTCGGCCCCTCGTAGCGGATGACGACCACGTCGCCCTCCTTCACCCGGTCGCCCAGGATGCCCTCGACCGCCTGCTCCTGCGACTCGAACACCACCGCCGGCCCGCTGAACTTCCAGATCGACTCGTCGACCCCGGCCGTCTTCACCACGGCGCCGTCCCGCGAGATGTTGCCGTAGAGGACCGCGAGCCCGCCGTCCGCGGAGTAGGCGTGCTCCAGGTCGCGCACGCAGCCGTCGGCCCGGTCGAGGTCGAGGGAGTCCCAGCGGTTGTCCTGCGAGTAGGGCTTGACCGTGCGGACGTTGCCCGGCGCCGCGTGCCACAGCTCGACGGCCTCGGGCCGCACCGTGGGCGACTGGGGGTCCCAGGCGGCGATCGTCTCGCCGAGCGTGCCGCCGTTGACCGTCGGCACATCGCGGTGGAGCAGCCCGGCGCGGTCGAGCTCGCCCAGGATGGCCGGGATGCCGCCCGCGCGGTGCACGTCCTCGACGTGGTACTTGTTCGTCGCCGGAGCCACCTTGCACAGGCACGGCACGCGCAGGGAGATCTCGTTGATCTCCTTGAGCCCGAAGTCGACCTCGGCCTCGCGGGCCGCGGCCAGGATGTGCAGGATCGTGTTGGTCGAGCCGCCCATCGCCACGTCCAGCGTCATCGCGTTCTCGAACGCCTCGCTGGTGGCGATCGAGCGCGGCAGCACCGACTCGTCGTCCTCTTCGTAGTAGCGGCGGGTGATCTCCACGAGCTGGCGCCCGGCGTCCTCGAACAGCTTCTTGCGGTCCTTGTGCGTGGCCAGGATCGTGCCGTTGCCAGGCAGCGCGAGGCCGATCGCCTCGGCCAGGCAGTTCATGGAGTTGGCGGTGAACATGCCCGAGCACGACCCGCAGGTCGGACAGGCGTTCTCCTCCATCTCCAGCAGATCCTCGTCGGAGACGCTGCTGTCGGCGGCGGCGACCATCGGGTCGATCAGGTCGAGCTTGCGGCCGGGCGTCTTGCCCGCCTCCATCGGCCCGCCGGAGACGAAGATCGTCGGGATGTTCAGCCGGAAGGCGGCCAGCAGCATGCCCGGCGTGATCTTGTCGCAGTTGGAGACGCAGATCATCGCGTCGGCGCAGTGGGCCTGGACCATGTACTCGACGGCGTCGGCGATCAGCTCGCGCGACGGCAGCGAGTAGAGCATCCCGCCGTGGCCCATCGCGATGCCGTCGTCGACCGCGATCGTGTTGAACTCACGCGGGATCGCCCCCGCCTCGCGGATCGCGGCGGACACCACGTCGCCGACATCGCGCAGATGAACATGGCCGGGGACGAACTGCGTGAAGCTGTTGGCCACGGCGATGATGGGCTTGCCG
Organism: Nonomuraea sp. NPDC049141; assembly: GCF_040648415.1. Lineage (NCBI taxonomy): Bacteria > Bacillati > Actinomycetota > Actinomycetes > Streptosporangiales > Streptosporangiaceae > Nonomuraea > Nonomuraea sp. NPDC049141. The sequence goes on along the minus strand of NZ_JBEZDR010000017.1, from coordinate 73,147 downwards.
AAATCGCTCCCGGCTACGCCGGTCGCCCGGAGCAGGGCCCGGGCACCGACCATGTTCCTGCCGTGGGTGACCGTACGTGACCTGAGGGCGGGCATTGGACTTCTCCCATCGTTGCGAGTCTTCACATGGTACGACCATTGCCCGGGTGTTGAGACAACTGTCCATCGCTCGGAACGCGTACGGTGGCGAACCGCGTGGACCCGGCCACGAGCCGACCCTTGCCGTCCCAGACGCCGGCCGTCTCGTCGATGCCGTCGCCGCCCACCTTCCAGGGCAGCGGCCGGACCAGGCCCGGACGTGGCGCGGACCAGGCCCGGACGTGGTGCGGACGTGGTGCGGACCCGGGTCGGACGGCTCGATCACGTCGCCGGGCCCGGCTCGGGCGGCACGACGAACGCACTGCTGACGACGGTCACGTGCGAATGGCCGGTCCCTCATGCGCTCTTGGCGCGGCACGCCTGCGCGGTGCGTCGTCAGGACGGGACGCTTTCGCGGTGCGTCGTCAGGGCGGCATGCCTTGAGTGCCGCCGCCGGCGGCACTCTTTCAGGCTGCTCAGTCCTCGCCGTATCGGGCGGGCAGGACCTGGGCCGCGATCTCGTGCAGGCGATCGATCTCGGCCTTGGTCAGCGCCCGCTCCCGCTTGGTGATCCACTTACGGGCACGGCCGCCCTCATAGACGTCCACACCGCGGATCGTCATGATCTTCCACGGCACCGGTGGCCCGTAGATGGCCAGCGAGGGCACGACCGAGATCTCCTTGCCGTAGGCCTCGCTGATCAGCTCGCTGGCCCGCGACGCCTCCCACTTGGCCTCGGTGAGACGCGGCTTCATGTCGAACGGCCCGTGGAAGAGCTTCTTGCCCATCTGGACGCGTACGGGCAGCCGCTTGTCCCACTTCTCGGAGTCGACCGCGTACACGCCTGTCGGGCCCACCACGAGGTGGTCGATCTGGGCCTCGCTGTCCGGGATCGCCCTGGCGTGCAGCGTGCGGTAGCCGTTCCGTTCGAGCTTGCGCAGCTGGGCCTCGGTACGGCGCTCCGCGATGGACGAACGCCGCCAGGCCGGCACGGTCGACTTGGACCGCGCTCGGTAGACGGTGTCGAGGATGGCCGCGAGCACGCCTGCGGTCACGCCTACCCGCCAGTCGCCCACGAGGAAGCCCACGACCACGCCGACCGGGACCGCCAGCAGCGCGCGATTGCGCAGGCGGCGGACACGCGGTTGCTGGAGCAGGCTGCCCAGGGACGCGCGCTCGATGGGCGCGTAGGTCGACGTGGGCGCCGAGTGCTTGGCGGGGGCCGGCTCGCCTTCGGGTCGGTCACTCACCCAGATGGGTGACGAGGTGTGACCGTCTTCTCGCTGATGATCGGAGTCCACGTAACTCACCGTAGCCCGAGGGTCTTGTCGTTTCCTAGTGTTGCCTTGTCCATAGTTTTATGGCCCAGCTCACCGTGTTCTACGCCCGTTTTCCGGGTATCTATTACGTTCTTCTCTAGAGAAGCCTAGTGTGCGGTAGCGTGCGAGAACTTCACGAGCTGTCGGCGCTCGAGCAGGCGCAAGCCATCCGTGACCAGGAGATTTCGCCGGTCGAACTCACTCAGCACTACCTCGATCGGATCGAGCGTATCGATCCGCGAGTGGGCGCGTATGTGACCGTGACCGCAGAGAGAGCACTCGAACAGGCGCGTCGTCTGACGAAGGAGCTGCCAGACGGACCGCTCGCCGGAGTGCCGATCCCTGTAAAGGATCTTAACCTGGTGAAGGACGTCCCGATCATGTTCGGGTCCTCGACATACCAGGGATTCGTCGCACCCGTGGACGACACGGTGGTCGAGCGCCTGCGTGACGCGGGCACGGTGATGCTGGGGAAGACCGCGACGCCGGAGTTCGGACTGCCCTGCTACACGGAGACCTACCTCTCGCCGCCCGCCCGCTCGCCATGGGATCTGAACACCTCGGCGGGCGGGTCGAGCGGCGGCGCCGCCGCGGCCGTGGCCGCCGGGCTGGCGCCGGCCGCGCAGGGCAGCGACGGAGCCGGTTCGATCCGTATCCCGGCGTCGGTGTGCGGGCTGTTCGGCATCAAGCCGACCCGCGGCCGGATCAGCTTCGCGCCGATCATCCCCGACCTCGCGGGCCTGTCGACGAACGGCCCCCTCGCCCGCAATGTCGCCGACGCCGCGGCGCTGCTCGACGTGATGGCGCACAACAGCCCCGGCGACCTGTACCTCGCGCCGCCGCACGACGGCACGTTCCTGGAGTGCGCCACGCGCGAGCCCGGACGGCTGCGCATCGCCCGCTACGCCCAGCCGGTCGTGCCCGGGGCCGACGTCGCTCCGGAGGTGCTCGCCGCCTACGAGGCCGCCGCCGCGACGCTGGCCGCGCTCGGCCATGAGGTCGTCGAGATCGACCCGCCGTTCGGGGCTGAGACCGTGCCGGTGTTCACCATCATGTGGCACGCCTTCGCGTGCATGCACCCCGTGGCCGACGACCAGGTCGAACTGCTCCGGCCGCTCACCAGGCGACTGCGCGAGCACGGCTTCGCCACCTCCGCCCCGGCGTTCCTGCAGGCCCAGGCCGCCCTGCAGCTGGCCACCAGGGCGGCGCTCGCGGTGACCAACGCTTATGACGCGGTGCTCACTCCGACCGTCACCCAGCCGCCGCGGCCGGTGGGCTGGTTCGAGGACGTGGACGACGTCGAGGAGACGTTCGAGCGGATGAAGCGGTTCGCCGCCTTCCCCGCGATCTACAACGTCACCGGCCAGCCCGCCGTGAACCTGCCCCTGCACTGGACCGCCGACGGGCTGCCGATCGGCGTCATGCTGGCGGGCCGCCTGGGCGGCGAAGGCACGCTGATCTCGCTGTCGGCCCAGGTCGAGTCGGCCAGAGGCGGCTTCTGGGGCGACCGGCGACCGCCCGTCTGGTAGCCCCTGGAACCTTATAGCTGGTGGGTTGCCGGGCAAAGGCGTACAACCATCCGCATGCGTACCGTACTCATCCAGACCGACACGGCCGTGGCGGCCGACCTCAAGCCAGGCGAGACTGCCACGTTCGGTCGCGGCGCCGACGATGTCCCGGTCGACATCGTGGTGGCCGACCGGGCCGTGTCGCGGCTGGCGGGGCGGATCCAGGCGGTCGAGGACTACTGGCTCATCAGCAACCTCAGCGCCGAACGTACCTATGTGGTGGAGAACCCGGAGGGCGGCGGCGAGTTCGTCAAGGTGCCGCCGTTGCGGATGGGGATGCCGGTGCCGTTCGAGTTCTCGCGGGTGATCCTGCCGGCCGAGCACGGCACGACCGGCTTCCTGGTGTTCGCGCCCGAGCACGTGTACGGCACGTCGGCGGCGGTCCCCGGCACGGGCGCCACGACGAGGGGCGTCTTCCCGCTCGACCGGACGGCCAAGTACTTCCTCATCCTGGTCGCGCTCTGCGAGGCACGGCTGCACGACCCGTCGAGCACGGTCGTCCCGACGGTGCCGCAGCTGATCGAGCGGCTGGCGGGACACGAACTGACCAGGAGCGGCGTGAACTTCCACATCGACTACCTGGCCGGGACCAAGCTCAGGGTCAAGCGGCCGGACGAGGGCGGCAAGGCCGACTGGCAGCGGGCCGCGCTGATCAACCTGGCCCTCCGGTTCGACCTGGTCACGGACGCGGACCTGCGACTGCTGCCGTGACAGGTCCATTAGGACTGATACTGGTCCCGATATTTCAGGACTTGCTGCACGTGGGTCTTCCACTTGGCCGGTACGCCCTGATCCCGCCGCACCGGCACCACACCGGAGACGTAGAGAGCGGCCAGCTTGGCGGCCGGATCCGCCGGCACAGTGGCGACCTGGGGGCCGAGCCCGCAGAAGAAGCGGCCCATGGCGGGAATGGACAGCTCGGGGGAGAAGGGCGGCTTGGGCACCGGGTCGTCGCTGCCGTTGGGCTGCCAGTACTGGAGGACTCTGGGGGTCCACCTGGCGATGCCGTACTCGTCGGCGGTGGGGTCGCTCAGGTCGGGGTCGAAGTCGCTGGCCATCTTGAGCACACCGGCGACCAGCGCCGGCGACAGCCCCTCGACGTCGTCGCACCAGGTGCCCGCCTGGATGATCAGGCTCCGGTACTTCTGGGGGATGCCCGCATCGTCCCGCAGCCCCATACCCACCCGCAGACCCCCTTTTCCGGTCGGCCGCCCCGTCGCGGTTGGTCCTGCGGATCCGGTTGGTCCTGCGGATCCGGTTGGTCCTGCGGATCCGGTCGGTCCCGCTGACTCGGACGAGCCTGGAGATCCGGACGGCGAGCCGAGCGCCGTGGTCGGCTGGTCGACGGGGCGCAGCGTGAGCACCGCGACGACCAGAGCCAGGGCAAGACCCACAGCTCCCACCCCGGCCACCACCCCCTTGCCCCGCCCCGCGCCCGGATCCGTACCCGCGTCCACTTCCGCGCCCTCGTCGGGGCCTGCGCCCGCGCCTGGGCCAGCTTGCGAGCCAAGGCCAACGCCTGCGTCGGCGCCAACTTCCGCACCTGCGACGTTCTCTTCGCCTGCGTCGGCACTCGCGTCATCGCCCGCCACCATGCTTGCACCGGCGCGGTCGCTTCTGTGGACCGTGGCCTCGGGGCCGATGTCTGCCGCCATCAGTCGCCGCTCGGGATTCGGCTCCGGGAGCCCGTCGGCAGGGGGCAGAAGGGCGGTGGCGAAGGTGGCGATGCTTTGCCAGCGGTGGTCCGGGTCCGGGTCGATGGCCTTCATGACGGCCGCCCCCACCCGTACCGGCACCTCCGGCCGCAGCCGGTGCGGTGCCAGGCGTACCGGACCTGAGGCGGGCAGTTGGCCGGTGAGCAGGTGGTAGGCCATGGCGCCCAGCCCGTGCACGTCGGCCCGCTCGTCCGGTGCGCCGTCGAGGCGCATCTGTTCCGGCGCCATGTAGCCGGGCGAGCCCGCCGCGATGGTGTGGCTGGTGGCGTCGGCCAGCGACCGGGCGACGCCGAGGTCGGCCACCATGAGGCGCTCGCCACCGCCCGGAAGCGAGCGGAACAGTACGTTCGACGGCTTGAGGTCGCGGTGCACGATGCCGAGCCGGTGCAGCACCGCCACGCCCTCGGCGATCTCGCCGAGGATGCGGAGCGCCTCGGGGACCGGCAGCGGGCCGTCGAGGACGCGCCCCGCCAAAGACCCCATGTCGGCATAAGTCATGACGAAGTATGGGCGGCTGTCCGGGAGTTCGCCGATGTCGTAGACCTGGACGATGCGCGGCGAGTCGGCCTGGCGCAGCAGCCGGGCCTCCTTGACGAACCGCTCGCGCACGGCCGGTTCGGCGGACCAGTTGTCGGCCAGCACCTTGATCGCCACATAGGAGTCGAGCCGGTCGTCACGGCCGAGCCACACAGACGCGAACGCGCCCGAGCCGAGAACGCGCTCGACGGGATACCTTCCGATCGCATCCACAGTTAAGTTGACCTCGTCTGGGGGATCTTGAGTCAGACTCTCTCACGACCGGGTCTGGCCGGACAGCCGAACCGGGATTACGTTCGTGGTGTGGACAGCGCGCTGGAGATTCTGGCTTTTCTCTTGGGGGTTTCGCTCGGTCTGTTCGTGCTGATCAGCCTGGTGGTCATGGTGCCCGGGCGGGGTTCGACGCGCAGGACGGAGACGGGCCCGGTGTGGCTGGGCGGTCCGTCCGGCAGCGAGCACGGTGTGAGCACGTCGGGCCTGGTTCTGGCCGACCAGGTCGCGCGGTGGGCGCCGGTGCCCGAGTCCGACTGGGTCGCGATGGCGGCGACGGCCGAGCCCGGCAGCCGCGTCGGCGGCGCCTCGGCGGGGTGGTGATGGCGATGCGTGGACTGACCTCGGCGCAGGCCGACGACATCAGGCAGGCGCTCCACCTCGCGGAGCGGCGCAGCGGCCTGCGTTTCGGCGCCTTCCTCGGCGCCCCGGTCGGCGGCCGGCGGCACTTCGCCGAGCGGCTGCACGCCGCGCTCGGCGACGAGGCCGACAAGGCGGTGGTGATCTTCGTGGACGTCGCCGGACGGGCGCTGGAGATCGTGACCGGCGAGAGCGCCCGGCGCAGGCTGCCCGACAGCGCGTGCCGGATGACCGCGATGTCCATGGCCACCGCGTTCAGCGTCGGCGACCTGGTGGGCGGGCTGTTGTACGGCATCGGCACGCTGGGCGAGCAGGCCACCGCCCGGCGATAGAGCGGGCGTCGCCTGCGCCCCCGCGGTAGGCGACGCCCACCCCGCCTTTCTAAGCGAGGCAGGCGGCGCGGTCAGCCTGGAGGCTTCCAGGGTGTCAGCGGAGCAGCAGGCCGGCGACGTGCTCGCTGACGCCGGCCAGCAGCGTGGCGGGCGCGATCGGGGCACGGGCGACGGCCGAGAACAGCGCGGGCAGGCCGGGCAGCGGAAACCCGTCGTCCTTCAGCGCGGCCGAGCCGATCTCGTTCTTGTCGAGCACGGACCGGCTGCGCTCCCAGGCGTCGAGCACCTCTTCCGGCGAGGGCACGCCGAAGCCGTGGCCGACGGGCGCCGCGTGCCGCAGGCGTACGAGCGGGGTCTCCGCGAACGCCAGCGCGGTGCGGGCCCGCACATGCAGGTCGGCGCGCTCCTCCGGCTCGATCCAGTCCATCGCCGTGCACGGGTTGCGGCAGGTCGCGATGCAGACGGCCAGCGCGCCCGCCACCTGGCTGTGCTGCCGGTCGAAGTACGCGCGCCAGCCCTCGGGAGGTTCGCTCGCCACCCGCAGGGTCCGGTTGGTGGCCGACTGCTCGGACTTGGTGTGGTCGCACTCGCGGTCGCCGATCACGCCGAACCTGCTGCCCGGCGCGCTCAGCCCCGCGGGCCAGCGCGCGGGGTCGCCCGCGTGGCCGAGGTGGGGTTCGTAGGCCAGCAGCGGCAGGTATTCGCTGGCGATGTGGACGGCGGCGATCATCGGGCTCAGCTCGCGGCGGTGCCAGCGGATGGCGATGACCTCCAGCAGTAGCCCGTAGGCGGGCCGCAGCGACTCCAGGGCGCCGCGTGGCTGCTCACGCGCGGTCTGCGGCATGTGGCAGGCCCGTGCCCGCCGCCGCAGCTCCGCGGGCACGGTCTTCGCCTCGGCCGCGAAGTCCTCCGCGTCCAGTGAGAGCAGCCGCTGACCGAACTCGCACACGCCGGCGATCTCCTCGGACGGGCACAGCGCCCCGAGGTCGGCGAAGGCGTAGCGACGGGCCAGCGCTACGAGCAGATCGCGAGTCGTATCCACCCGATTACCTTCTCATGGCCCGATGACCGCCGGTCCGGACACGGCGGCCAGGAGGCTAGCTCGGGCAGGGCGCCTTGATGCACTGGATGTCGCTCGGCGGCTCGCTGACCGGCGGCTCGATCGTGGGCTCCGTCGGCTCGGGCGTGGTGGGCTTGTCGGTCGGCTCGGGGTCGTCGGGGGTCGGGGTGGTCGTCGGTTTGGTCACGGTCGGGCGGGGGGTGGACGTCGCGGTGGCGGTCGGCGTCTGGGAGATGATCGGCCGGGTGGTGGGGGAGTGCTTCGACGGAGGCACCAGCGGCTTCTTGCTCGGTGTGGCGGAGGCCGGGTGGGTGCTCGAGGCGGGCGTGACGGGGGCCAGGACACTGCCGCTCTGCTCGGCCGCCTGGTCGCTGCGGATCCACACCGACCCGGCGACTGCCAGGGTCACCAGGACCGCGACGGCCACGGCCAGCGCGGCGGTCAGCGCGCGGCGGCTGCGTGGCGTGGGCGGCAGATCCAGTAAATCCGGCGAGTCCGGCGAGTCCGGCGAGTCCGGCAAGTCTGGCGCGGGCGGCACGTCCGGTGAGTCCGCTGAGGACGCCGAGGACAGCGAGGACAGCGAGGACAGCGAACCCAGTGAGGACGGCGAGACCAGTGAGGACGGCGAGCCCAGTGAGTCAGGCGCGTCGAAGGACTTCCGCGCCGCCTCTGCCATCACCGCGGCCGACGGCCAGCGCCGGTCCGGCGTCTTCTCCAGCGCCCTCGTCACGACCTGGCGCGGCCCCGGCGGCACGTCGGCGGGCAGGTCCGGGACGGGGGCGTGCAGGTGCTTGTAGATGATCTGGACCGGGGTGTCGCCATCGAACGGCAGGTGCCCGGTCAGGCACTGGTAGGCGACCACACCGAGCGCGTAGACGTCGACGGCCGGGGTGACGTCGCTGGCCGTGGCCATCTCGGGGGCGCAGTAGCCGGCCGAGCAGAGCATGGCGCCCGTGGCCGTCAGCTGGACCGCGGAGACCGAGTGGGCGATGCCGAAGTCGGTGAGCGCAACGCTGCCGTCGAGGCGGATCATCAGGTTGGCCGGTTTGACGTCGCGGTGCACGATGCCCTGCGCGTGGGCGGCGGCCAGCGCGTCGCCGACCTCGGCGATCAGCCGCATGGTGGTCGCCGGGTCGAGCGCCTCGCGGCGCAGCACGCGGTCGAGCGACTCGCCCTCGACGAACTGCATCACCAGGAAGCTCACCCGGCGCCCGTCGACCTCGCAGGTGCCGTAGTCGTAGACGTCGACCACGCCGGGATGGTGCAGCGTGGCCATCGCCCTGGCCTCGTTCTGGAAGCGCTGGGCGAATTTCGGATCCTCGGTCAGCGCGGGAATCAGCACCTTGACCGCCACGGTCCGGCCGAGCACCGTGTCGGAGGCCCGCCAGACCTCGCCCATGCCCCCGCCGCCCACGCGGCTGACCAGCGTGTAGCGGTCGTTGAGTGTGGTCCCGGATCCGAGCACGTCTTCGAGGCTAACATCGCGACCTCGATGGACGCGCCGGATCCGGCGGTCAGAAGGCCCCTGTGGTAGTGCCTCCCGTTCCCGTGGCGGGGCTGGTGAAGGTGCTGTTGGCGCCGGGCTGCCACTGATCGGCGGTGTCGGGGAAGTTCGCCTCCTGGCGCTTGACGCACTTCCACTCGACGGAGGTGTTCGGCGGCAGCTTGGCGATCGTTCCGGTCCAGGTCGGGTACGCGGTCGGCGACAGCTTGACCGCGCTCGCCACCGACCAGTCGCCGAGCTGCGGGACGCTGCCCACGGCGTAGACGGACTGGCCCGCGGTGGTCGTGCCGTTGTCGCACCTGAACGTCATCGACGCCGGCGCCTGCCCGATCGTGAACGCGAACGTCTTGGCCGTCGTGACGCCCGTGCTCGCCGACTTGGCGACGATCAGGTTGCCGCCCGCGTTGTACCAACCGCTGGTGGCGGCGTCGAAGGCCGCCTTGGTGGCGTGCTGGGTGAGCGCGGTGCCGTTGAGCGTGACGGCGGACGCCTGCGTGCCCGCGACCAGCTCGACCACGTTCGTCCGGCTCGCGGGCGCGCCGGTGTAGGTGCCGCTGGACGCGGCCACCGTGACGGTCGCCGTGCCGCCGCTGAGCTGCTGGCTCAGCTGTGTCGTCCGTACGGCCCCGCTCTGGTAGCCGGTCGTGGCCCCGTCGTCCTCGTACAGGGTGAAGTTCGAGGCCGTCGCGTCGGCGTAGACCCGGGCCACCAGCTCGTTCCTGGTGGTGGCGTCGGTCCGTTTGCCCACCACGTTCATGGTCTTGTCGTCCACGTACATTTTCGGGATGATCGCCCCCGCCCTGGCGAACGCCGGCAGCCGGAACGCGCCGCCGACCCAGAGCGGCCGGTCGGTGAACCATTGGCCGGTGCTGGTGAGCTTCTCGCCCGTGGCGTAGTCGAACCAGGAGCCCGCGGGCAGGTACACGTCCCGCTTGCGCTCGTTCGCGCCCGCGACGACGCCTACGAGCAGGTCGCGGCCGATGAGCTTCTCATGTCCCATCTCGCGGACGTTCGCGTCGTTCTGGTACTGGTACACCAGCGGCGGCACCACCGGCTCGCCGTACAGGTAGGCCCGGTGGGCCAGGGAGTAGTAGTACGGCGCGAGCTCGTAGCGTTGCCGGAGGTTGGCCAGGTTGCTGGCCGTGTGGCCGATCGAGTCCGGAGAGGTCTGCGCGCAGTTGCACAGGTTCTCGGTGTGCGGCCTGATCGGCACCTCGAACCAGGCGCCGTCGGCGAACCACTGCGTGTAGAGCTCGTTCAGGTCGGAGTCGAGCATCTCGCGGCGGAAACCGCCGATGTCGGAGCCGTAGTAGTCGATGCCCGACATCGACATGTGCAGCTGCGCGTTCTGCTGCTGGGCGAGCGCGGTCAGCTTGGAGCCGATGTCGGCCGACCACATGGCCACGCCGTACCGCTGCATCCCGGCCGCGCCCGAGCGGGCCAGGACGAACGGCCGCTTGGTGCTGGAGGCGTAGCCCCTGGCGATGCTCTCGGCCCACTTGAGGTTGTAGACGTTGTGGTAGTCGGCGTGGGCGTGCTTGCCGGGCAGGACGCCGGACGTCCAGTCGGACGCGTCGTACATCTCCGGCTCGCCGAGGTCCAGCCAGTGGCCCATGATGCCCTGGTCGATGAGCGGCTGGCGCTTGGTCGTCTGCCAGTAGTCGGCCGCGGCGTCCTGCGTCCAGTCGATCATGCCGCCGCGTCCCCACCAGTCGTTGGTGGTGAGGTAGACGGGCGAGCAGGTCGCGCAGCCGGCCCTGACGAGGTAGCCGCGGGTGGCGAGGTCGGCGTGCTCGGCGAGGTTCTTGCCGACGTACGACTCCTCGATGGTCATCAGGCCGATGCCCTTGGTCGCCTGATAGTCGGAAATAGTGGTCGTCGGGTTGGGGAAGTTGGTCGTGTCCCAGGAAAGCGTGCCCATGCGGGTGTTGTCGGACCCTGCCGTCACTCCACCGAACCAGGGCAGGTCCAGCACGAACCCGTCCACGGGGAACTTCGCGGCCCGTAACCCGTTCAGCCGGTTGTCGATCTCGGCCCAGTTGTCGTAGCCGAACTCCGACACCCACATGCCGAACGCCTTCTTCGGCGGCACCGGCGGCCGGCCGGTCAGCTCCATGTAGTCCTTGCGCAGGTCGGGCAGGTCCGGTCCGGTCATCGTGTACCACCTGAGCTGGTCGCCCCAGGTGTCGACGGTCCACGGGTCGCCGGTCAGGTTCCACTCCTGCTTGTAGACCTGGTCGAGCAGCAGCCCGTAGTTCAGGTTCGACGCGCCGACCCCGAACAGCACGGGGATCTGCGCGTTGCCCACCGGCCCGTTGTCGGTGTCGTAGGCCATCGCGTTGCCGTACGTGCCTCCGGGGGTACGGCTACGCCCGACCCAGTCGCCGTCGGAGCTGCCGCCCATGAAGAACTGCTCGCCCAGCCCGTACGCGTTCTGGATCGAGCCCTTGGTGATCGTCAGGCCCTTCCACGCCTGGGTCAGGTTGCGCGGGCACGCCTCGTACAGCAGCCTGGCCGGGTCCGAGACCCGTACGCACAGCGTGCCGGCCGTGACCTCGACCTTCATCGAGGCCGTGGTCAGCGTGTTGCCGTTCTGACTGAAGGTGGACGGTCCGGTGTAGTCCTTCTTCGCCACCTGTGGTGTGGTGAACAGCGCCGATCCGGTGCCGGGGCTGGTCCCCGCTGCCAGCTCGAAGTGGACGAGGTCGTCGTCGAGGAACTCGACGATCAGGTAGGTCGATCCGCTGGTGAACTGCACCCGCTGGACGGCCGCCTGAGCCTCGCCCGCGACGAGGAAGGTGCCGAGCAGGACCGCGAGCATGACCAACGCACGTTTCATGGCCTTCCCACCACCAGGTTGTCGAGGTTGATGCCGCCGGTGTTGGCCGCGTCAAAGGCGATCTTGACGGTGTGCGCGCCCGCGGTGAGGGTCGTGGTGAGTGTGGCGGTGGCCCAGGTGTCCCAGTTCGCCTGGGCGGGGAGCGTGAGCGTGCCTGCCGAGACTCCGTCCACGTAGACGGTCCTGGTGCTCGCCACCGTGGTCGAGTAGCGGAACTTGAGCTGGTGGTTGCCCGCCGCGTCCGCCTTGACCTGGAAGCTCACCGCGTCGCCCGAGCTCGCGAAGCCGTCCGCGAACCCGGTGCCGGTGAACCCGGCGTGGTCGGTGTTGGTCGTCGTGCCCGTGCCCGTGCCGAACTCCGCCTCGTACGCCGCCTTGTCCACGCCGTTGAGCGTGACGGTCCTGCCCGACGTGCTGGCGGCCAGCTTGACGTAGGTGAGTTGCCGCACCGGGTCCCACCACCAGCCCTCGGCCGCCGCCTGGAGCGCCGCCAGCGTGGCGCGCGCGGTCGCGCCGGTCACCGAGGTGGGCTTCGTGCTCGCCACCTGCAGCGTGCCGGTCGTGGTGAGGGCGGGCACGGTCACGGTCACCTGGTGGCCGCCCCAGTTCTCGGCCGAGCTGATGGTCCGGTTCGCGTTCGCCGAGTCCTCGAAGTAGGAGTACGAGGAGCTGCCCGACGGGTAGATCCGGAAGACCAGGTTCGGATAGCTGGTGACGCTGTTGCCGATCTCGCCGCCGAGCTCGTAGTCCGTGTTGAGGTTGAGCGGGATGATCGCGCCCGGCTTGGCGTAGACCGGGATCGTGTCGAGCGCCGTGGCATAGGACTTGGTGCCGGGGCCGGTGAAGCGGCCGCCGTTCCACAGGTCGTACCACTCGCCGGCGGGCAGGTAGACGTTCCTCGACGTCGCGCCCTGCGTGGTGACCGGCGCGACGAGCAACTGGGAGCCGAACAGATACTGCTGGTCCTGCGCCGCGGCCGTCGCGTCGCCGGGGAAGGCGAAGCTCATCGCCCGCATCATCGGCGCACCGGTGGTCGAACTGGCCTTGGCCTCGGTGTACAGGTAGGGGATCAGGTTCATCCGGACGTCGGCGAACTTCCGGAAGGTCGGCACGACCGTCGTGTCGCCGCTGCGCGCCTGCACGTTCCACGGCGTGCGGGCCTCGGACGTGCCCGGGTTCGACTTCTCGGAGTGGTACTGCATGACCGGCGAGAACGTCGCCTGCGCCGCCGCCCGCAGGTAGAGCTCGGCGCTGGGGAAGTCACCGGTGAAGCCCGCCAGGTCCCAGGCCGTGTACGGCACCCCGGACTGCCCGGCGCTGAGCTGGGCCCTGACCGCCTCCTGGAAGGCCGAGAAGCTGGAGTTCTGGTCACCGGCCCAGAAGATCGAGTTCTGCTGGCCGCCGGACGTGGCCGCCCTGCTGAAGATCACGTTGTCCGCGTTCTCGGCCTTGACGTAGTCGCGGTACGCCTTGGTGTAGCTGTTCGGATAGGCGTTGTGCATCGCGTCGCCCTTGCGGCCGTCGGCGAACGTGACGCCCCGGCCGAAGATCGCCTCGCTGCCATCGGTCTTGAAGCCGTCGATGCCGACGTCGTTCATCAGATAGTCGCGCTTGCTCAGCCACCAGCTCGTCGCCGCCGCGCTGGTGAAGTCGGGGACCATGCTGTCGCCGAACCACTGCCCGGTCGGAATCCGATACGGCGCGTTGGACGGATTTTTCGCGATATATCCCTGCGCCTGGGCGTAGGTCTTGTCGTTGAGATGCTGCTGCGGCGCGGTCGGGGGATTGGTGTCGAAGTTCTCCTTGAACACCGGGATCTGCCAGAGGATCATCTTGATCCCCTTGCCGTGGGCGTTGGCGACCATGGCCCTCGGGTCCTGCCACTCACCGCCCGCCGGGAACGTCAGGTCGCTGTAGGCGAGTTTCCCGCCGCCGGTGGAGGGCGTGTACGTGGCGCCGTGCCACAGGTAGAACGTGGCCTCGTCGCTCCACTGCTCCAGCACCATCGCGGTGTGCGGGATCCTGTTCGTGCCGACCTTGTCCAGCTCGCTCTCCACCTCGGCCTGGGTGTTCCACTCGTTGGCCGACATCCACACGCCGAACGCCCACTTGGGCGGCAGCTCCGGCCGGCCGCTGACCGCGGTGTAGTCGTCCACGATCTCCGCGGGCGTGCCGGCGAAGAAGTGGTAGTCCAGCGTCGAGTCGAGCGCGCCGCCCGTGTCGACGGTGAACCCCGCCAGGTCGCTGAGGTGGGTGTTGAGGTTGAAGATCGCGTAGCGAGTGCTGGGGAGGTAGATCCCGTAGCCGGCCGAATTCAGGAAGAACGGCACGCTCAGGTAGGTGCGCCGGGTGCTGCCCTGGTCGCGGTACTGGTTGTAGACGTAGTTGTGCACGTCGGTGCCGCGCTGGTCGAGGCGGTCGTAGCGCTCGCCGAAGCCCTCGAACCGCTCGCCCGACGGCGACATGAAGTGGTCCTCGATCTTGGTGACCGTGGTGGCGCCGTCGCTGGCCCAGCCGATGTTCCTGAAGGTGGCCGGGTCGTACTGCCGGGTGATCAGCGTCGTCCCGTCGCCCTTGTAGACCGACAGCCGGTAGGGCGACTTCTGGATCTTCAGCACCAGGGACGCGGTGGAGATGGTCAAGGTGCTCGCGGAGTCCGTCACCGTGTAGCCGGTCACACCGGAAATATTCAGACCCTGCCCGCTGGGGGCGATCTGCGTGCGGAAGCGGTCGAGTGCTGGGAAGGCGAAGCGGATCTTCGGCGTGAAGCTCCCCGCGCTGTCACCGGTCGTGACATCTACTGACGTGCTGTTGTTCGTGTAGCCGGTTACGTTCGTCACCGTGCTCCACGAGGTGACGGTGAACGCGAACGGGCCGGTGCTCTTCTGCCCGCCCCCGTTCACGTCCGCGTTGACCGTGTAGGAGATCTTGTCGCCTCGGGCGAAGGAGCCCAGGTTGATCTTCCAGTAGCTGTTGTTACCGCTGTTGTGATCCCAGGCGGCGCCGATCGGGGTCTGGGCGGTTCCGTTCTTGGTCCACGTCACCCAGACGGTCTGGCCGGTCTCGATGGGCCAGGTGGTGGCGTTGATCTGGACCGCGTCCCCGGCCATCGGGTCGCGGGGCGCGCGTTCCGTCGGCTCGCTGGAGTAGAGGTCGTCGATTCCGGTCGGGTTGTGGAAGATGCCGTCGAGCGCGTACGCGGGGACGGTCACGAGGGAGGCCAGCAGGGCGATCACCGCGACGATGACGCCCGACCGTAACCGGATCACGGGGGAGCTCCTATCAGGTCGTGAACACGGGGGAGAGGTGTGGCCAGTGCTCCGCCGTACAAAGGACCGGCGGATGGTCGAGCGGCGCGGGCAGCGTGACCTCACGCCCGCCGCGATGGGTGTGACCGGTCCAGACGTCGACCCACTCGCCGCGAGGCAGGTAGACCGGCTGTTCGGTGAGGCCCGGCGCCGTCACCGGGGCCACCAGCAACGCGTCGCCCAGCTTGTACTGCAGCGGCCGATCCCAGACGCGCGGGTCGTCCGGATGGTCGAAGAAGAGCCCGCGCATCAGCGGCGCCCCGCCGCCGACCGCCTGGCGGGCCTGTCCCGTCAGGTACGGCACGAGCCGCTCGCGCACCTTGGCCAGCCGCCGGAAGACCGGCAGCACCCGGTCGTCGCCGGTCTGCTCGGCCACGTTCCACGGAGTGCGGTCCCTGACGGGCACGCGGTGGTGGTTGAACTCCGAGTGGTACTGCATGATCGGCATGAACGCCGACGCCCCGGCCGCCCGCAGATAGAGCTCGGCGTCGGGCAGGTCACCGGAGAACCCGGCCAGGTCCCAGCCCCAGTAGACGATCCCGCAGGCCGACGCGGTGATCCCGGCCCTGATGGACGACCGGAACGCCGCCCAGGTCGAGTCCTCGTCCCCGGCCCAGAACACGCCGTGCGGCTGTGAGCCGGCGAACCCGGCCCTGCTGAACGTCACGGGCGCCTTGCCGTACCGCTCCAGCAGCTCGCCGAAGGCCCGCGCGTAGTGCACGGGGAAGAGGCCGTTGCCGTCGTCGCCCCTGCGCCCGTCGGCGTAACGCAGGTCATGGCCCCACGCGTGCTCGCCGCCGTCGGTCTTGAACCCGTCCACGCCCACCTCGTCCACCAGGTAGGCCCGCTTGGCCGTCCACCAGTCGCGGACCTCGGGCGACGACAGGTCGGGCATGAGCGCCAGCGGGAACCACCAGCCCCGGTTCCGGTACGGCCGGCCGTCGGCCTCTCGGACCCCGTAGCCGTGCTCGACGAGCTGTCGGGCGTCCACGGCGGCCTGGTGCCGCGGGTGCGGTCGCATCTTCTGCAGCGGGATCTGCCAGAGCAGCACCTTGACGTCCCGCTGGTGCAGCTCGTCCACCATGCCCTTGGGGTCCGGCCACGGCCCGTCCGGCGGAAAGGTGTAGTCCGCCAGCCGGTGCGGCTCCTCCGACGGCTCGTACGCGGCCCCGCGGAACGCCGTGAACGTCGTCTCGTCGCTCCACGCCTCGATGACCAGCGCGCCGACCGGGATGTCGTGCTCGCGGTGCCGGTCCATCTCGGCCATCACGCGGTCCTGCGTGTTCCACTCGTTGCCGCTGGCCCACAACCGGAACACCCACGAGGGCAGCTCCGTCGGCCGCCCCACCTCGTCCAGGAAGTCCCGCAGCACGCCGGCCGGGGTCTCGCCGTCGTACAGCCGCACCGCGGGCTCGCCGTCCGGCCCCACCTCGGCCTCCACGACCAGCCGGTCCGGCCGGGACGCGCCGACGTCGTACCAGGTCCGCCTGGACGTCTCGACGTGGAACCCCCAGCTCGCCGCCCCGCCGACCACGAGCGCGAACGGCATCGGCAGGTACGTCCTGCCGTGCGCCCCCTGCGCCTTGTACTGCTCGAACACCACCGCGTCCAGCCGCCGCCCACGCTGGTCCACCGCGTCGAACCGCTCGCCGAAGCCCACCACGTGCTCACCGTCGGCCAGCGCCAGCTCGAACCGCACCCGCCGCGCGCCGTCACCGCCGACCAGCCACCGCACGCTCCCCGGCACCACCCGGTCGGCACCGCGCACGACGAGCTTCCCGCCCGTCCGGCCCCACGCCGCCGCCGTCACCTCGAACCACCGGCTGGTACGGCTCGCACCGCCGTCCATCGCTGCCCGGAACCGGTAGGCGTACCGCTGCCCGGCGCGCAGTACGGGCGAGCGCGTCACCCAAGACCCGGCGGCGGCCCGCGCGGCCCTGGCCTGCGCCGCGGCCAGATGCCCGCCGTCAACGGTCTCCGCCTTTTCCGCCGCGTCCGGGTCCGCCGCGTCCGGGTCCGCCGCGTCCGGGTCCGCCGCGTCCGGGTCCGGTGCGGCACCCGCTCTGGTCAGCGGCAGTTCGACAGGCGCCGCCCCGTCGGCGGCCCACTCGCACACCACCGAGACGACCTTCGCCGAAGCCCGCACCCGCAGCTCCACAGCCTCGCCCTCCACCGGCCAGGCCGGCACGCGCTGGTCCTCGGTCGTGGCGTACGGATGCCCGGACCCGTACGGCCGATGCCGGATCATGCCCGCACCCCCAGCTCGTCGGCGAGAATCAGATACATCCCGTGCGACCACAGCAGCGGCGTGGCCACGGTGCCCCACCGGTCGAGCCACTCCTGGAGCCGCTCGGGCGCCAGCAGCCGATCGGACACCTGCTCGGGCAGGTCACCTTCGGCGGTCGCCTGGGCCGCCATCCAGTCCAGGTACCGCAGGGCCTCCTCATGCCGCCCGGCCCGCGCGTGGTTCCAGCCGAGGAACCCGGCCAGCAGCACCCACCGCCCGCCGCCGTAGAAGGTGTCGGTCAGGTACCGGTACACCCCGCCGTCCACGGCGAGCTGCCGCTCCACCTCGGTCACCGTCGCCGCGCCGACCGGATGATCGGCCGCGTAGAGCCCGAACGGCTCGACACACGCGAGCAGGCTGGCGTCCACGGCGTCACTGCCCAGCCACTTCGTCAGACGCCCGCCGACCAGACCCTCGGCGGTCACGAGGGCGGCGATGCCGTCCACCGCCTGTCCGGCCGCCGCCGACTCCGGCCCGCTCAGCACGCCCAGCGCGATGGCCGCCCGCAACCCCGCGTGCACCGCCCCCAGCGTCGCCACGTGCCGCTGCTCGACGTGCTCCTCCCACCAGTCGTAACACGGCATGTCCCAGAACGAGGTGAGATACCGGGCTGCCGTCCGCACCCCCTTCTCCACCCCCGCAACCGCCCGGCCCTGCCGGAAGGAGTGCTCGCGCAGCGCCCAGAGCCACGTGCCGTACCCGTCGAGCTGGAAGTCCCACCAGTCGACGTCCCCGTCCACGCCGTCGAGCGTGAACCGGGTCGGCAGCATCTCGGCGGGCGAGACCGGCTCACCGCGCCCCGCCCGCGAGACGAGCGAGTCGACCTGCCCCGCCCGGTCGCCGATCACCCGGGCACACCAGGCGTGGAAGGCGTCCGCACCGGCGGCGTCGCCGTGCCTGCTCACCCCCTCGGCGATGAACGCCCCGTCACGCAGCCACGAGTAGCCGCGGTAGGCGGAGAAAGTCGGGGACGCCGGGTAGGCGCCGGTGGGGGACTGAAGCCTCTGGATCACGTCGAGGCTGTGCGACACGAGGGTCAACGGTTTCTCCTAAGACAGCAGGGCGTCGACGTCGGCGGCGGCGGTCTTGAGCGCCTCCTCCACCGGCTTGCGCCCGGCGGCGGCCTCGGTCAGCTGCTTGGTCACGGCGTCCTGCATCTCCTGCTGGCGCTTGATGACCGGCGGCAGCGCGATCGACTTCAGCGAGTCGAACACCGCCTGGCGGTTGGCGGGCTTCGGGTCCTTGAGGTAGCCGGACAGCACCGCCTGGTCGGCGACCGGCGGCAGCTCCCAGGACGACTCGACGCGGGTGGTCGCCGCGGTGTTCGACGACGACAGGAACCGGGCCCAGGCCCACGCCTCCTTGCCGTGCTTTGTGCCCGAGGAGGCGGCGACGGCGTTGTGGAAGACGGCGCTGGCCTTGGCGGCGTCACCCGGCTCGACGACCACGTCCCAGGTGAACGGCGCGTCCTTCAGCCCGGCGAACTGCCAGATGCCGTTGTGCCACATGGCGAGCTTGCCGGACTTGAAGAGGTTCGTGTCGTAGTCGGCGGTGCCGCCGATCTCCGCCTCGGTCGGCATCGTCTTGCCCACCTTGGAGACCAGCCACTGCGCCGCCTTGACCCCGGCCGGGCCGTTGAAGGCCGACTTCTTGCCGTCGGCCGACAGGAACTCGCCGCCCGCCTGCTTGAGCGTCTTGTAGAACTCGAAGAACTGCACCGGCTGGAAGTCGCCGAAGACGCCCTTCTTCTTGTCGGTCAGCTTCGCGGCGGCGGCCTGCTCGTCGGCCCAGGTCCACTCGGCCGTCGGCGGGGCCACGCCGGCCTTGTCGAACAGGTCCTTGTTGTAGAAGAGCACGACCGTGGAGAACGACGCGGGCAGCGCGTACTGCTTGCCGTCGCGCTGGAAGGCGTCGAGCGACTCCTTGGCGTACACCGACGGGTCGCCGTCGCCCTTCACCGTGTCGAGGTCGAGCAGCGAGCCCGCGCTGGCGTAGGTGACGAAGTTCTCGTAGTTGAGCTCGAAGGTGTCGGGTGCGGTGCCGCCCGCGATGCTGGTCTGGAGCTTGGTGAAGTACTCGTCGAAGGGCGCGGTCTCCACGACCACGTCGATCTTCGGGTTCTCCTTCTCGAAGGCTTTCTCGATCTTGTCCAGGTCCTTCACGTGGTCGGGCGCGGCCGAGAACGTGAAGTACCGCAGCGTCACCTTGCCGCCCTCGCCGGACGGGGCCTTCGTCGCCGAGCCCTGGGAGCAGGCGGTGGCGAGCAGCGCGGCGGCCGCCAGGGAAGCGGCGACCCTGATTCTTTGTGACATGGGGGGTTCCTTTACTTACTTGAGCCCGCTCTGCGCGACGCTGGCGATGACGTGCTTCTGCGCGAAGACGTACAGGATGAGGATCGGCACCACACTGATCACCGAGCCC
Source organism: Nonomuraea sp. NPDC049141 (assembly GCF_040648415.1). Taxonomy (NCBI): domain Bacteria; kingdom Bacillati; phylum Actinomycetota; class Actinomycetes; order Streptosporangiales; family Streptosporangiaceae; genus Nonomuraea; species Nonomuraea sp. NPDC049141. Next base: position 53,550 of record NZ_JBEZDR010000017.1, on the reverse strand, counting down.
GCCATGACCACGTCCCACTCGGTGGTGAACTGGCCGTGCAGCGTGGCCAGGCCCAGCGGCAGCGTCATGAACTCGGGCGACTTGATGATGATCAGCGGCCAGAGGTAGCTGTTCCAGCTGGCCATGAAGCCGAAGATGGCGAACGTCGCCAGCGCCGGCCTGATCAGCGGCAGCACCACATACAGAAAAATGCGGAAATGTCCGGCGCCGTCCAGCACGGCCGCCTCGTCGAACTCCTTCGGCACCTGGTTGATCGCCTGCCGCAGCAGGAACACCCCGAACGCCGACGCGATGGTCGGCGCCAGCAGCGCGAAGTACGTGTCGACCAGGTTGAACGTCCGCATCTCGATGAACAGCGGCACGACCAGCACGGGCAGCGGCATCATCAGCGTCGCCAGGTAGACCGAGAACAGCGCCCCCCGGCCCGGGAACGGCAGTCTGGCGAACGCGTAGGCGGCCATCGCGCTGGTGACGAGCTGCAGCGTGGTGGAGGCCGCCCCGATCCAGGCGCTGTTCGCCACGATCCGCCAGAAGGGGAGCGTGTCGAGCAGCTTGCCGTACGCGTCGAGGCTCGCGTTGTCCGGCGTGAAGTCCGGCGGCACGGCCAGCACCGCGTCGCCCGGCGTGATCGACGTGATCACCGCCCAGGCGAACGGGAACAGCATGACCATCGCGCCGAGGCCCACCAGCAGGTAGCGGAGCGTCTTACCCATAGGTCACCCACCGCCTCTGCCCCCGGATCTGCACGATCGTCACGAGCAGCACCAGGGCGAACAGCAGCCACGACAGCGCCGAGGCCGCGCCCGCCCGGCCGTACCTGAAGGTGAGGTCGTAGATCTGCGACACGACGACCTGCGTCGCGCCACCGGGCCCGCCACCCGTCATGATTTTCACCTGGTCGAAGACCTGGAAGCCGTTGATCAGCGAGATCACCACCACGAAGAACGACGAAGGCGACAGCAGCGGCAGCGTGATGTGCCTGAACCGGCGGAAGGCCGTCGCCCCGTCGACCATGGCGGCCTCCTGGAACTCCTTCGGGATCGCCTGCAGCCCCGCCAGCAGGATGATCATCACGAAGCCCAGGTCCTTCCAGGCCGAGGCGAAGATGATCGACGGCATCGCCCAGTCGGGATCGGTCCACCAGCCGGGCCCGCTGACGCCCAACAGCCCCAGCGCCCAGTTGACCACCCCGCTGGCCGGGTTGAGCAGCCACTTCCACATCAGCGCCACCACGACCCAGCTGGTGATGACGGGCAGGAAGTAGACGCCGCGCAGCAGCCCGCGCCCCGGCATCGCCCGGTTCAGCAGCAGCGCCAGCCCCAGCCCGCCCAGGTAGACGAGCGGCAGGTAACCGGCGATGAAGTACAGCGTGTGCAGGAACGCGGCCCTGGTCCCGGCGTCGCCGAGCAGTTCGAGGTAGTTGCCGAGGCCGACCCAGCGCATCTCGGTGATGAGGTCCCATTCGTGGAGGCTCGTCCAGAACGAGGCGACCATCGGGATCAGCGTGTACAGGGTCAGCGGGATCAGGCTGGGCAGCAGGAACACGGCCACGGTCCCGGCATACCGCCACCGTCGCCGTGGCGCGGTCCTGGCGCCGGTACGGCGGGCGTGCCCGGAGCTTGTGCGGTCGGCCGTCATGGCGTCCGTGCGGGTCATGGCGTCGTCCCGATCAGGCGGGCCCGCACCAGGCGGCCCTGCTCGCCGGCGGCCCCGGCGGCGTCGAAGGGGGTGGCCAGCACGAGGGCCGCCGCGCCCTGGGCCCAGCTGGTGTCGTCCCAGCTCTCCACCTCGATCGAGATGTCCCGCCGCCCCGGGTACAACTGCGCTCTGACGGCCGGATCGAATCCCGCCTGCCAGAGCGGCCAATCGGCCGTACCCTCGCCGAGCACCACCACGACCTCGGGATCGACCACGTTGATCAGCCCGGCAGCGGCCCGCCCGAGCACGGCCCCCGCCTCGGCGAACACCTCCCGAGCCACCAAATCCCCCGCGGCCCCGGCCCGCCCCAGCGCGGTCACGGCCGCCGACCGGCCACCCGCCGACCCCGCGCCTTCCGGAAAGCCCGCGCTTTCCGGAACGGAGCCCGCGCCTTCCGGCGAGGAGGCCGAACCGCCATTCTTGGCGCGGGCCGCGGCCAGCAGGCCCGCCGAGCCGACGTACGCCTCCAGGCAGCCGCGCGCCCCGCACCCGCACACCGGCCCGGCCGGATCGACGGGCACGTGCCCGAACTCGCCGGCCCCGCCCCTGGCACCCCGGTACACCCGCCCGTCGGCCACGATCGCCGCGCCGACGCCGCGCCCGATGGTCAGCACCAGGAAGTCCCGATGGGTCCGCCCCCTGCCGTACAGCCGCTCGGCCGCCGCCAGCGCGTTGACGTCGTTCTCGACCAGCACGGGCAGTTTGAGCCGCCGCCGCAGCCGCTCGCCCACCGGCATGGCCTGCCATCCCAGGGTCGGCGCGTTGACCGTGCCGACCGCCTGGTCCTCCACGCTGCCGGGCACCCCGACCCCGATCCCGAGCAGCGGCGGCACCTGCCCGTCGCCGGTCGAGGTGGGCGTACGCGCCGTCAGTCCGTGCCCGGTGCCCAAGACCACCGACTCGACGGCGTCGGCCAGCCGGTCCAGCGCCTCGGGGGCCGACGGGTCGAACGCGCACTCCCAGGCCCCGAGCACCTCGCCGTCGAGCCGCACGTCGACCAGCACCAGATGGTCGGCCGTCACCTTCACGCCGAGCGCCCGGCCCGCGCTGCCCACCAGCCCGAGCCGCTGGGCGGGCCGCCCGCCGCGCGACGGCTTGAGGTCGAGCTCCTCGAGCATGCCGTAGCCCATGAGCTCGCGCGTGAGCTGCGTGACGCTCGCCGGGCTCAGATCCAGCTCGCGCGCTATCTCGGTGCGGCTCAGCGGCCCGACGGTGCCGAGCAGCGCGAGGATCGCCGTCCTCGTGAGATCACCGCGATCAGTACCTGCCATGTGATGAGAACGACTTTCTTTAGAAATAAAGTTAGTGGTGAAAATATGAAGCCATGGCAGGCCGCTGTCAAGAGTCCGGGCACACGAAAGGGGGCCTCCGTCACCGGAGGCCCCCTTCTCAAGAGCTACGCGCTAGGACGCGTCCTTCGCGCGGTTGCGCAGCGCCCGGCTGACGCCGTCGGCGCCCTCCAGGATCATCCGGCGCAGCGCCTGCGGCGGCTGCTCCTTGGCCAGGTAGTCCTCCGCCGCCCGCACGGTCTCGGGCTCGATGAGCAGCGCGGGGAAGCAGCCGACCGTGAACGTCTGCGCCTGGTCGAACGTCCACTCCCGGTAGATCCGGCCGATCTCCGCGAAGTACTTCTCCCGGTACGGTGCCAGCAGCTCCGGGTGGTGCGGATCCTGGAAGCCGTTGACCGTCGTACGCGCGATGTGGTTGGCCAGCTTGCCCCCCACGATCGCGGCCCACGCGGCGGCCTTGCCCTCGGCCGTCGGGATGGCCGCCCGGCACAGCGCGGCGGACCGCTCGCCGGTGGCGGTGGCGTCGCGCGCCAGCTCGGCGTCGATGTCGGCACCACTGAGCTTGCCGCCGACGACCAGCGCGTGGATGAGCGTCCAGCGCAGGTCGGTGTCGACCGTCAGCCCCTCGGGCACGGCCGAGCCGTCGAGGATGCCCGAGAGTATCGCCAGGTCGGCGTCGGACGTGGCCGTGGGCGCGAACGCCTGCAGGAAGGCGAGCTGCGGGTCGGAGCCCGGCGCCGCCGTGGCGAGCAGCGAGCGCAGCTCGGTGGCCAGCAGCGACAGGCCCTCGGCCCGCCACGCCGGGTCGGCGTACTGCTGCACGGCCATCCGCGCCTGCCGGAGTACGGTCTGGAGGACCGTGATGTCCTTGACCGTGCCGATGCCCGAGATGACCAGCTTGACGTAGTCACGGGTGGACATCTCGCCGTCGCGGGTCATGTCCCACGCGGCCGACCAGCACAGGGCCCGGGGCAGCGACTCGGTGAAGGCGGCGATGCCGCCGTCGACCAGCGTCCGCAGCGACCGCTCGTCCAGGCGGATCTTGGCGTAGGTCAGGTCGTCGTCGTTGACCAGGACCAGGTCGGGCTGCTCCTCCCCGACCAGCTCCGCGACGCTCGTCTTGGCGCCCACCACGTCCAGCTCGACCCGCTTGGTCCGCGTGAGCACGCCGTCGGCCAGCGAGTACAGGCCGATCGCGACGCGGTGCGAGCGCAGCGTCGGGTAGTCGGCGGGCGCCTCCTGCAGCACCTCGAAGGTCTCGAAGCGGCCGTCGGCGACGGTGAACGACGGGCGCAGCGTGTTGACCCAGGCGGTCTCCAGCCACTCCTTCGACCACGACGACAGGTCGCGCCCCGAGGTCCGCTCCAGCGCGCCGAGCAGGTCCTTCAGCTCGGTGTTGCCCCAGGCGTGCTCGCCGAAGTAGTCGCGCACCCCGGCCAGGAAGTTGTCCAGCCCGACGTAGGCGACCAGTTGCTTGAGCACCGAGGCGCCCTTGGCGTACGTGATGCCGTCGAAGTTGACCTCGACCGCCTGCATGTCCGGGATGTCCGCGGCGATCGGGTGCGTGGACGGCAACTGGTCCTGGCGGTAGGCCCAGGACTTCTCCACGTTCGCGAACGTCGTCCAGGCGCCCTTGCCCCACCGGGTCGCCTCGGCCTGGGCGAGCACCGACATGTAGGTGGCGAACGACTCGTTCAGCCACAGGTCGTCCCACCAGCGCATGGTCACGAGGTCGCCGAACCACATGTGCGCCATCTCGTGCAGGATCGTCTCCGCGCGCCGCTCGACGACGGCGTCGGTGACCCTGGACCGGAAGATGTAGTCCTCCAGGAACGTCACGCAGCCCGCGTTCTCCATCGCGCCGGCGTTGAACTCGGGTACGAACAGCTGGTCGTACTTGCCGAACGGGTAGCGGACACCGAACACCTGGTGGAAGAAGTCGAAGCCCTGCCGGGTGACCTCCAGGATGTTGTCGGAGTCCAGGTGCTCGGCGAGCGAGGCGCGGCAGTAGATGCCCAGCGGGATGCCGTCATGCTCGGAGGTCACCTTGTGGTAAGGACCGGCCACCAGCGCCGTGATGTAGGTCGACATGACCGCTGTGGCCGGGAACAGCCAGCGCTTGGCCGCCGGCACCGCGCCGTGCTTGCCGACCTGCTCGGGCAGCCGCTCGGTCGAGGTGGCCGCCGCGTTGGAGACGACCTCCCAGTCGGCCGGGGCCAGCACGGTGAGCTGGAAGGTGGCCTTGAGATCGGGCTGGTCGAAGCAGGCGTACATGCGGTGCGCGTCGGCCGTCTCGAACTGGCTGTGCAGGTAGATCTTCTGGTCCACCGGGTCGACGAAGCGGTGCAGCCCCTCGCCGCTGCGCATGTAGACGCAGTCGGCGTCGACGCGCAGCTCGTTCGACTCGGCCACGGAGGGGAGCGGAAAGCGCCCCTTCTCGGCGTCGTAGGCGGAGACGTCGAGGTCGTCACCGTTGAGCGTGACCTTGCGGACGTGCGCGCCGTGGAGATCGATGAACGTGGCCGACCCCGGCTGGGTGCTGCTGAACCGGACGGTCGTGACACTCTCGAAGCGCTCGTCTCCCTCGGTCAGGTCGAGTGCGACCTCATACGACTCGACCTTCAACAGCCGGGCGCGCTCGCGAGCCTCGTCCCGGGTCAGGTTGCCTGCCAAGTTCCACTCCTTTTCGCCACTTCGTCTTATTTTGTCGGTATCCTGCCACGCAAGGAATAGGACATCGATACCCCAGGTTATGGCCCACGTGACAGACACGACCCCCGTAGAGCTTTGGTTCGATCCTTTCTGCCCATTTGCCTGGGTGACGTCACGATGGCTACTCGAAGTCGAGAAGGTCCGTCCGATTGATCCTCGCTGGCGCATTATGAGCCTGTTCGTTCTCAACGAGGATAAGGACGTCTCCGACGACTACCGCGCGTCGAACGCCAAGGGCCTGAAGCTCGTCCGCGTCATCGCGGCCGCCGCCGACCGGCACGGCGAGGAGTACATCGGCCGCCTCTACACCGAGTTCGGCACCCGCCTGCACAACGAGGGCCGCGACCGCGAGCTCGCCACCCTGCGCGCCATCGCCGAGGAGTCGCTCGAGGCCGTGGGCCTCGACAAGGGCCTCGCGGCCGAGGCCATGGACTCGACGGAGTACGACGAGGCCATCCGCAAGTCGCACAACGAGGGCATCACCCTGGTCGGCCAGGAGGTCGGCACCCCCGTCATCCGCGTCGGCGCCAACGCCTTCTTCGGGCCGGTGGTCACCACCATCCCGCGGGGCGAGGACGCGGGCCGGCTCTGGGACGGCGTGCTGCTGGTCACCGAGTTCGACGACTTCTTCGAGCTCAAGCGTTCGCGCACCCGGCGACCGAGTTTCGACTGACTTTCAGCTCGAAGTGGCTGAACTGTAGCGGCGCAATCCGCATCCATCCTTGGCGCCCAGCCGTACCCTCCTTTGGAGGAGCCGCACGAGGCGCCACGCCCTCGCTTTGCGACGGCGGGCGAGCAAGGATGGGGGCTATGCGTCAGCTGTACATCGGCGGTGCCTGGACCGCTTCGGTCTCCGGCGAGCCCATCGAGGTCGTCAACCCGGCCACGGAGCAGATCATCGACCGGGTGCCGGCCGGCGCCCCCGAGGACGTAGAGGCGGCCGTGCGCGCCGCGCGCGCTGCCTTCCCGTCCTGGTCGGCCACGCCCGCCGCCGAGCGCGGCAAGCTGCTGGGCGCCGTCGCCGAGCTGCTGACCGAGCGGGCCGGTGACATCGCCAAGACCATCGCGACCGACATGGGCTCACCCCTGGGCTTCGCGCTCAAGGTGCAGACGCTGATGCCCGCGGGCGTGCTGGCCGCCTACGCCCGGCTGGCCGAGAGCCATCCGCGCGAGTCGCGCATTGGCAACTCGCTGGTGGTCAAGGAGCCGGTCGGCGTGGTCGCCGCGATCACCCCGTGGAACTACCCGCTGCACCAGATCATCTGCAAGGTCGCCCCGGCTCTGGCCGCCGGCTGTACGGTCGTGCTCAAGCCGTCCGAGGTGGCGCCGCTGGCGGCGTACGCGCTGACCGAGATCTTCCACGAGGTGGGCCTGCCCGCCGGCGTGTTCAACCTGGTCAGCGGGCGCGGCCCGGTGGTGGGCGAGGCCCTGGCCGCGCACCCGGAGGTCGACATGATCTCCTTCACCGGCTCGACGGCCGCCGGGCGCCGGGTGGCGTCGCTGGCGGCCGAGTCGGTCAAGCGGGTGGCGCTGGAGCTCGGCGGCAAGTCCGCCAACCTGATCCTGCCCGACGCCGACCTGGGCGCCGCCGTCAAGGTCGGCGTCGCCAACTGCTTCGTCAACGCCGGCCAGACCTGCTCGGCGTGGACCCGCATGATCGTCCACCGCGACCAGTACGACGACGCGGTCCACCTGGCCGTCGACACGGCGCGCCGCTACACCGTGGGCGACCCGTTCGACGAGACCACCCGGATCGGCCCGCTCGTCTCCGCCGCCCAGCGCGACCGCGTGGTCCGCTACATCAACCGCGGCGAGGAGGAGGGCGCCAGGCTGGTGACCGGCGGCACCGAAGCCCCGCACCCGCGCGGCTTCTACGTCGAGCCGACCGTCTTCGCCGCGGTCGAGCCGGGCATGACGATCGAGCAGGAGGAGATCTTCGGCCCGGTCCTGACGATCATCCCGTACACCAGCGAGGACCAGGCCGTCCACATAGCCAACGACACTCCCTACGGCCTGGCCGGCGCGGTGTGGGCGGGCACCCAGGAACGCGCGGTCGCGGTGGCCCGCAGGCTGCGCACCGGGCAGGTGGCGATCAACGGCGGCGCCTTCAACCCGCTCGCCCCGTTCGGCGGCTACAAGCAGTCGGGCATCGGCCGCGAACTGGGCGAACACGGGCTGGAGGAGTTCCTGGAGATCAAGGCAATGCAGCTTTAGAGCAGCATTCCGCCCGTCGCCAGCAGATTCTGTCCCGTGATCCACCGTCCGTCGGGTCCGGCCAGGAACGCGACCACGGCCGCGATGTCGTCGGGCCGCCCCAGCCGCTGCAACGCGGTGAACCCGGGCATCCGCTCCAGCGCCTCGGGCGGGTTGCTGTCACGCAGCATGTCGGTGTCGGTCGCGCCGGGGGAGACGATGTTGGCGGTGATGCCGCGCCCGCCCAGCTCGCGCGCCGCGACCTTGGTGAACTGCTCGACGGCCGCCTTGCTCGCCGCGTAGAGGGAGATCCCCGGGCCGGGCACCCGGGTGTTGAGCGTCGAGACGTTGATGATCCGCCCTCCGTCGCGCATCACCCGCCCCGCCCACTGGATGGCCAGGAACGTCGAACGCGCGTTGACCGCGAACAGCCGCTCGTAGGTCTCGTCCGTGATATCGGCGATGAGCCCCTGGCCGGTCTGTGCCGCGTTGCCGACCAGGATGTCGAGCCCGGGCAACCGCTCCTCCGCCTCGGCGAACAGCCGGTCCAGATCGGCCCTGTCCCCCTGGTCGGCCTGTACGGCATGCGCTCCGGTCGCCGCGGCCACCTGCTTGGCCGCCTCGGAGTCACTGCGATAGGTGAAGATCACATCGGCCCCGTCACCGGCCAGCCGTTCGACGATGGCCCGGCCGATGCCCCGGGAGCCCCCTGTTACCAGTGCGCCCTTGCCCGAAAAATCGCTCATGCCGCCAACCTACGTCCTGATCATGATCTTGCGGGACTCCGTCTTCGGCAGCCGGTCGACGAACAGCTGCCCGTCGAGGTGATCGCTCTCGTGCTGGAAGCAGCGGGCCAGTGAGCCGCGCGCCTTGACCCGCTGCGGGCGGCCGAGCCGGTCGAACCCCTCGACGGTCACGCCCGAGGCCCGCGCCACCGGGGCGTAGATCGGCGTGCCCGTCTGCCGGTCGGGCACCGACAGGCAGCCCTCCTCGTCCAGCGCCTCTTCCGGATCGTCCACGGTCAGGGTGGGATTGACCATGTGCCCCTTGCGTCCGCTGATGTCATAGACGAACAGCCGCCGCGACACCCCGATCTGCGGCCCGGCCAGGCCGACGCCGTCCACCGCGTACATCGCCTGGAACATCTCGTCGATGAGGCGGCGCAGCTCGCGGTCGAAGCCTTCGACGGGCTCGGCGGGCGTGCGCAGCACAGGATCGCCGACGACGCGGATCTCGCGCATGATGGTCTGCTCCCGTAAGGACTGGATTACCGATGGCTCCTTACTCTAGCCAGCCGACGCGCTGGTGCGAGGGACGCGGGCGGCGCTGTGGAAGACTGGTCGCGTGCGTGTCTACATCGGTGCCGACCATGCCGGCTATGAGCTCAAGAACCACCTCGTGTCCTGGCTCAAGGACCACGGTCACGAGGTGACCGACTGCGGTCCGTTCGTCTATGACGCCGAGGACGACTATCCGGCGTTCTGCCTGCGGGCCGCCGAGGGCGTCGCCGGCGATCCCGGCAGCCTGGGCATCGTCATCGGGGGGTCGGGCAACGGCGAGCAGATGGCCGCCAACAAGGTGCGCGGCATCCGTGCCGCCCTGGCCTGGAGCGAGGAGACGGCCAGCCTCGCCCGCGAGCACAACAACGCCAACGTGGTCTCCCTCGGCGCGCGCATGCACTCCGCCGACGAGGCGACGGGCTTCGTGGAGACCTTCCTCGCCACGCAGTTCTCCGGCTCGGAGCGACACGCCCGCCGCATCGCGCAGGTGGCCAGCTACGAGACGATCGGCCAGCTGCCCTCTCTGCCCTAAGCCCGCCGCCTGGGTTCGCGCTTGGGCATCTCGTCACGCAGGGGCCGCCGGTCGGCGGCCTCCTGCTGCTCCTTGGAGGGCCGCGACACGTCGCGGGCCCGCATCGCGGTGATCGCGGTGATCTGCAAGCTCTGCAGCGCCATGCCCGCGAGCCTACGTCAGAGGGGCCGACGTCAGAAGGGCCGACGTCAGAACGACAGTCCCGCCCACGGCTTCGGGCTCCACGCCATGGCCGCGTCGAGCCTGCGCACCGAGCCCGCCGAGTGCTCGCGCAGCAGCCCCGCGTCGAGCTGGGCCGCGAGCAGGCCGTCGCCCATGTACGCCGAGCCGAGCGAGGAGACCGGCAGCGACATGTCGGGCTCGTCCTCCACCGGCTTGCACTCGGCGCCGGAGGCGTCGGCGCTGAGCCGCCAGCGGCGGGCGTTCCACGGGCATACGTCGTCCTCGACCTCGATCACCACGTCGACGGCCGACGAGTACGCCCGCGAGGTCAACGCCCGGTCCACCTCCACGAGGCGTACCCACAGCTCGTCCGCGCAGCTCGCCCGGAGCTGCCGTGGGTCGGCGAGCAGCGCGATGAGCGCGTCGTCCACCGGCCTGCCGCCCTCCACCCGGGAGATCAGATCGCGGTCGAGCACGCTGCGCCACAGCAGCGCGCGGGCGGCGGGGTCGGCCGCCTCCAGCTCCTGCAGCTTCAGCAGCCCGTTGGGCACGCCGTCGTCGTCCCAGTTCGCCTTGATCCTGAACAGCGCGTAACCACGCACGGCCCGGTCATCCTCGGCGATCACCGAGCGGAGCGGCCCGTTGCCGTGCCGGTCGAACTCCTCGTCGGCCAGTACAGCGCTCCAGAACTGCTCGTTACGGAGATAACGCCCGGGGCGCGCGGCCACGACGGAGGCGAACAGCCGCTCGAACTCGGCTCGGGCCTCGGCCGGCTTGGCCACCCTGATGCGTAGTGACGGGTCCGTGGGGGCGTTCGCGACGAAGGCCGAGCCGTGCTTGGAGATGCTGAACCCCATCTCGCTCGACGCTCTGCCGTACCCGAACCTGCCGTAGATGACGGACTCGGAGGCGTACAGGGCGGCGACGGACTCGCCGCGCTCGCGCACGTCGGACAGCTGCCTGCGCATCAGGCTCGACAGCACGCCGCGACGGCGATGGGAGGGGAGCACGCTGACGGCCGTCACGCCCGCGACCGGGATCTGCGCGCCGGGGACCGTCATGGTGAAGGAGAAGACGGCGGTGACGCCCGCTATGACGTCGCCGTCGAACGCGGCAAGCGTCCGATCGAACTCGGTCTGCGCCTTGAATCGTTCTGATTCCTGAGGATGCGGCGCCCAGCCGAACCCCTCGGAGAGCACCTCGGCGAACGCCGGCCACTCGGCCTCGTTCACCGGACGGATCGGATACGTCATCCGTCCAAGGTAGGAGCGGGCAAAGGGGGAGGGCCACCCAATATACGTCCTTAATGATCAAGGCCTTGGTCAAGTGGGCTGCCCAAAGGGAGGCCAGACCGATACAGTCAGGCGCATCATGAGTTCCCGTCCGGCGCCGCTGATTCCACCACGGCTCCGCGCAATCCTTGTGCGGGTGCCGTTTCTGGTGTCCGCGGTCCGGTTCCTCAGAAGAGGCTCCTTGGCCCGAGACCGCAACCTGATGGTCACGTTGACGATGCTGACGCTCGTCATCGGACTGCTGGCTGCGCAGATCTCGACCGAGTGGTTCTCGCCCTCGCTGCTCATCCTCATCCTCCTCGTGGGCGGGTTGCAGCTCCGGCTGGGCAGTCTGATCAAGCTGCTCGTCGCGGTGGCCATCTCGCTCGGCTACATCGCAGGGACGCTCGGGATCGGCCGGATCGGCATGGGGCTCATGGTGACGATCGGCTTCACCACGGTGCTGGCGGTGCTGATGGCCCGCACCCGCGGCAAGCTCGGCGTGCAGGGGCTGCGCGGCGACGCCATGCTGCTGGAGCTGCGCGACCGGCTCAAGAGTCAGGGCGAGCTGCCCCCGCTGCCCAAGGACTGGGGCGGCAAGGTCGTGCTCAAACAGGCGGGCGGCTCCTCCTTCGGCGGCGACTTCCTGGTCTCCATGCGCGACGGGGACAAGGTGGAGATCGCGCTCGTCGACGTGTCGGGCAAGGGTGTCGACGCGGGCACCAGGGCGCTGCTGCTGTCCGGCACGTTCGGCGGACTGCTCGGCTCGGGCGTCGACTTCCTGCCGGCCTGCAACACCTACCTGCACCGCCAGCGCGGTGACGAGGGCTTCGTGACGGCCGTGCACGTACGCCTCGACCTGGCGACGGGCGACTACACGATCACTTCGGCCGGTCACCCGCCGGTGGTCAAGTTCGACGCGGGCGCGGGCACCTGGCAGGTCGCCACGGCCAAGGGCGTCGTTCTCGGTGTGGTCCCCGACCTGCACTGCGAGCCCGACAGCGGCACCCTGCGCAAGGGCGAGGCGCTGCTGCTCTACACCGACGGGCTGATCGAGCAGCCGGGACGCGACATCGACGCCGGGCTCGACAAGCTGCTCGGGGAGGCCGAGCGGCTGCTCACCTCGGGATTCCGCGACGGCGCTCGCGCCCTGGTCAACGCCATGGCGTCGGGCCACAACGACGACTGCGCGCTGGTTCTCATCTGGCGCCCGTGACGAATCACACGGGTCAAGCGGTGAACACGGTCACTGGCAGTGCCTGATCGATCTTGAGATCCTCGAAGGGTTCACCGCTCCGGGTCCCGGTGGAGCGGCGCGGCTTCACCGGGGCCCGGTCTCTACAGCCGGTGGGTCCTCACAGCCGGCCTTCGCGGCCAGCCCTCACAACCGGCTCTCACAACCGGCTCTCACAGCCAGCCCGAGTCGCTCGCGATGCGGACCGCGTCGATGCGATTGCGGGCCCCGGTCTTGCACATGATCCGCGACAGGTGGTTGCGTACGGTGCCGACCGACAGGAAGAGCTGGTCGGCGATCTCCGTCGAACGGGCCCCGCCCGCCGCGATCCGCAGCACGTCGAGCTCGCGTCTGGTCAGCGGGTTGGTGGCCGACTGGAGCGCGGCGATCGCCAGGTCGGAGTCGACCGCGCGGCGCCCGGCGGCGACCAGCCGCAGGCTCTCGGCGAGCTGCTCGGGCGCGACGTCGAGGCTCATGAAGCCGAGCGCGTGCGTGGCGAACGCCCTGCGCACCTGACCGGGCTTGGCCTGCGCCGACAGGATGAGCACGTGGCAGCCCCGCTCGCGCAGCCGGGCCGCGGGAAACAGGCCGCCCCCGCCGGGCAGGTCCAGATCGATGACCGCGGTGTCGGGCGCGCACGCCGCCGCCGCGGGCAGGACGCCTTCCGCGTCCGCCACCTCGGCGACCACCTTCAGGTCGGGCTCCGCGTCGAGCGAAGCGACCAGTCCGCGCCGGACCAGCGGCAGATGCTCGGCGACCAGAATCCGGATCAAGGCTCCACCTCCGTCATCTCCCAGAGTGATCGCTTGATCGCGTACTGTCAACGTAATCTGCCGAGCTCGCAAAGGGTGCGCAAGCCATCGAGGCGTGAGGACTTCGACTACTCTGGGGCTGTCGAGACCTTCTGTCTGCCCTGGAGCGGGACTAGATGAACTGGCTTTACCTCGCGGGGATCATCGTCTTCCTGATCGGGCTGATGGCGTCCGTCGCGTTGCACGAGCTCGGCCACCTGGTGCCTGCCAAGATCTTCGGCGTCAGGGTGCCCCAGTACATGGTCGGCTTCGGCACGACCGCCTGGTCCATCCGGCGGGGCGAGACCGAGTACGGCATCAAGTGGATCCCCCTGGGCGGCTACATCCGCATGATCGGCATGCTGCCGCCACGGCCCGGCGACGATCCGACCAGGTTGAGGAGCAGCTCCACGGGCCCGTTCCAGGGCCTCATCGAGTCCGCCCGCGACGTGGCGCAGGAAGAGGTGCGGCCGGGCGACGAGGACCGGGTGTTCTACCGGAAGAAGTGGTGGCAGAAGGTCATCATCATGTCCGGCGGCCCGTTCATGAACTTCGTGCTGTCGTTCATCCTCTTCTCCGTCCTGCTCGTCGGCATCGGCCTGCCCACGCTGACCCCCGTGGTGTCGCCGAAGACCAACACCTGCGTGATCCCGGTCAGCGAGCAGCGGACCGACTGCCGGGCCACCGACCAGCCGACACCGGCCGCCCAGGCCGGCATGAAGCCCGGGGACCGGATCGTCTCCTTCGGCGGCCAGAAGATCACCACCTGGGACGACGCCACCCGCCTGATCCGTTCGCACCGCCCCGGTCCCGTCGCCGTCGGCATCATCCGCGCCGGTCAGCCGATGACGCTCAACGTCACCCTCATCTCCCAGGACCGGCCCTCGGCCACCGACCCGAAGAAGATCGACAAGAACGTCGGCTTCCTCGGTGTCATGCCCACCGAGGTCATGCAGCCGCAGAGCCTCGGCGTCGTCGTCGGCTACATGGGCCAGCTCACCGGCCGGGTCGCCGAGTCGCTGCTGAACCTGCCGCAGAAGATGGTCGGCGTGTGGCACGCCGCGTTCTCCGGCGACAAGCGCGACCCCGAGGGCCCGGTCGGCGTCGTGGGCGCCGGGCGCATGGGCGGTGAGATCCTCTCCTCCGACCTGTCGAGCAAGCAGAAGGTCGCCTTCCTGGTCAACCTGCTGGCCGGGTTCAACCTGGCGATCGGCATGTTCAACCTCATCCCGCTGCTGCCGCTCGACGGCGGCCACATCGCGGGCGGTCTCTGGGAGGGCCTCAAGCGCGGTTACGCCCGCGTCAGGCGCCGCCCCGAGCCCGGGTACGTGGACATCGCCAAGGTGCTCCCGCTCACCTACGCCCTGGCCTTCGTCATGATCATCATGGCCGGCCTGCTTGTCTACGCCGACCTGATCAACCCGCTCACCCTCACCGGCTGACCCGCCTTCTGGCAGCTACGGCGTACCCGCGAAGCCACGGGCCCGCCGACAACCTGCTCGGCGAGCGGCTCGACCGGCGCGCCGACTACGTGGTCGGAGACCCCAAGCCGAACTCAACGCCCTGGTGGCCGCGGCCGTGGGCGTCCCGATAGGGCTGGTCACAGGAGACGACGTGATCTGCGCGGTCGCGGAGAAGACGTTTCCTGGCGTGGTCACCGTCCCGGTGAAGACAGCGCTGGGACGCACGGCCACGCGCAGCAAGCACCCGGCGGTCGCCCGGGCGGCCATCGCCGCCAGGGCGGCCCGCGCCGTGGCCGGCGCCATCTCGGGAACGCTTCGGCCGGTGACCGTCCCCGACGAACTGGCCATCGAGGCCGAACTACGGCCCCATGGGGCCGTGGAGCTGGCCGCCCTGGTGCCGGGCACCGAGCGGACGGGCGCGCGTACGGTCCGCTATCAGGCTGCCAGTCCCAGGACGGCGTTGGACGTGCTCCTTGTCTGGTCCGCGCTGACCAGCCACTATCTCAGCCGCTGAATCACCACCTCAGGCGCCGGCCGGTGCCAGGGCCTGTAGGGGGATCGGCAGCGCCGAATGAGGCCTGTGCATCAGGTCCTCGTCAAGGCGAACACCGCTTTCCAGCTCCACCACGGCCAGGCACGCCGCCGTGATGTCCACTGATGCCGCCGCGCCCTCGCTGTCGTAGCCGCCGGCGAGGATCTTGGTGAAGGGCATCAGAGGGCCGAGGAGGTCTGTCCATGGTGTGGAGGGCAAGGAGGCCGGCTCGGGATGGTCGAGGTATCCCTCAGCGACCCCGTACCGGACGTACATGCTGGTGCTGCCGTTGATGTCGAAGGACACGTACCAGTGCCGGAAGCCGTCGCCGGCCAGCCTCTGGATCATCTGCTCACGGTCACCGAGGTTGACCCAGTCCAGAGTGACGACCCCGGAGCCGACCTGATAGAGGTGGAGGGCGCCCCTGCGGTGCGGCTCATTGGGGGCATGGTCGAAGTGGAGGCGCCTCACGGCATCCTCGACCGACAGAACTCCGGAGTCGGGGACCGTCACCGTGTACGCGAAGGTGTCGAGTCCAAGGTAATCCAGCATGTCGTGGTAACGAGCGACGATGTCATCGAACATGAGGTGATCAACCTTTCTCGGCCGCGGGTCCCCTTGTCAGAACATCGAGATGTGTACATGGTCGAAGTGGTTCTCGGTGATGCTGCCGCGGTCGGACATCGGGCTCCAGCCCGAGCCCTGATTGATCCGCTGCTTCCAGATGACGTACTTGACCCCGAGCTTGTCCTTGTTCTCGATCGCCCAGGCCGCGATGCGGTTGCCGAGTGCCTGGTTGGCCTCGGTGGGCATGGTGCCGCCGGTGCTCATCATGAAGTCGCACGCGCGCCCCAGCGGGTGCTCGCCGCCGCCGCCCGAGCGGAAGCAGCCGACCTCGAACGGCAGTGAGAAGTCCTTCTGGATCAGCCCGCGGATCACCCGCATGCGGGCGGTGATGTTGTCGGCGCCGGACGGGAGCTCGGGCGCCCAGCTGCCGTCCGAGCGGCGGCCGGGGCCGAACGGGATGAGGTCCTTCAGCTTCTTCTGGATGTCCTTGATGAGGTCCTGCGCGTCGTCCCGCTGCTTGGCCACGTTGGCCGCGTCGTCGCGGATCTTCGTCTCCAGGGCGGTCGCCTGGTCCGCGGCCGCCTTCTTCAGGTTCCTCAGGGTGGCCACGCTCTGCACGATCGCCTGCTGCGAGGCCGTGAGCTGCTCCAGCACCGCCGCGCTGGAGCTGTCGCTCGGGAACGTGAGGTTCGGCAGCGAGCCGGTGCCGTTCTGGTACTGCAGCTGCGCGAGCTCGGCGACGCGCTTCTGGGCGGTGACGAGGCTGGCATCCGCCGCCGCGAGCCGCTTCTTGGTCGTCTCCGAGTCCTCTTTCGCCTTGGCGAGTTCGACGCGCTTGAGGTTGTAGGTCTCGATGAGCTTGTCGACCTTCTGGTCGAGCTCCTTCAGCTCCGCGCGGAGCTTGGCTTCGCTGGGCTTGGGCGCGGCCGGCGCGGCCGAAGCCGGTACGGCCGTGAAGGCTCCGAAGGCCACACAGGTGGCGGTGATGAGACCGATGGCAAGACCCGTGGGGGACGCAGTCGCCACGTGAGGGGTTCCTCTCCCTGACTGCCGACCGGGTTAGCTGACGGGTTCGGGCAGGGAGATGCCGCCTTACCACCGAAGTGGATTCACCCCAAGATGCGATGGGTCCCCGGCTCCCAGGTCACGCACCCGGGATTAGGCCAACACCGACCATTTCGGTCGGTGCTTCAGGGGATATTAGTGGTAAACCCAAGGTCATGGCGACTTCAAGCAGAAATCAATTAGAGATCTACCTGTGATCGAAGCATGCGTGCGGCCTCCTCCGGCAGGACATCGTTGACGAACGCGCCCATGGCCGACTCCGAGCCCGCCAGATACTTGAGTTTCCCGGGCGCCCGCCTGATGCTGAACAGCTCCAGGTGCAGATAGGCCAGGTCACGGTCCTGCCGCACCGGCGCCTGGTGCCAGGCCGAGATGTACGGCATGGCGACACCGAACAGCCCGTCGAGCGCCCGCAGCACGGAGGTGTAGAGCGGCGCGAAGGCGGCGCGTTCCTCCTCCGTCAGCGCGGCCAGGTCCGGCGTCTGCCTGTGCGGATACACGTGCACCTCGAACGGCCAGCGGGCGGCGGCGGGTACGAACGCCGTCCACAGCTCGTTGGCCGCCACCACACGCACCCCGGCGGCCCGCTCGGCCGCCAGCACGTCGGCGAACAGGTTGCCGCCCCGGTGCCGGGAGGCCGCGCCGAGCTGGAGCTTGGTCCGCGGGGTCACGTACGGGTAGGCGTAGATCTGCCCGTGCGGGTGCGGCAGCGTGATGCCGATCTCCTCGCCCCGGTTCTCGAAGCAGAAGACCTGCTCCACGCCCTCGATCGCGGACAGTTCGGCCGTACGGTCGGCCCACGCCTCCATGACCAGGCCCACCTGCTCATCGGAGAGCCGCGAGAACGACGACGAGTGCTCGGAGGTGAAACACACCACCTCACACCTCCCCACACCCGGCCGGACCTCACTGAGCCCCCCGGCATCCTCATAAGTCCCGAAATTTCCGGAAAAAGAGGGGAAGCGGTTCTCGAAGACCACCACGTCATAGTCGTGTGCCGGGATCTCCGACGACCGTGTCTCAGACGACGGGCACAGCGGGCATTCGTCGGCCGGAGGCAGGAACGTACGCGTCTGGCGGTGTCCCGCCATCGCGATCCACTCCTCGGTGAGCGGATCGTAGCGCAGCTCCGACGCCACCGGCCTGGGGTCGAGCGCCCGCCGGTCGATCGCGCTCCGGTCGGCGTCGTCGCGCCGGTCGAAGTAGATCAGCTCTCGGCCGTCGGCCAGGTGGGTGATGGTGCGTTTCACTGCGAGTCCTCCGCGATGATCAGTTCGCCGGCGCGTTCGCCCAGCTCCATGCGTGCCTCCTCGGGCAGCCCCGAGTCGCTGATGACCACGTCGGCCTCCGTCAGTTCGGCGATCGTGCTGATGCCGACGGTGTTCCACTTGGTGTGGTCGGCGGGGATGACCAGCCGGTGCGCCGCGGTCACCAGCTCCCGGTCGGTCTCCGACTCCAGCAGGTTGGGCGTGGTGAACCCGGCCCGCACGCTCATCCCGTGCACCCCGAGGAACAACGTGTCCACGTGCAGCCGGCGGATCGCGGCCACCGCGACCGGGCCGACGAGGGCGTCGGACGGTGTGCGTACGCCGCCGGTCAGCACAACCGTGCGGTCGGCGCGCGGGCTGCGGTGGAAGACGTCGGCCACGGGGATCGAATTGGTGATGACCGTGAGCTCGGGCACCGAGACGAGGTGGTGGGCCAGGGCCCAGGTCGTGGTCCCGGCCGAGAGCGCCACCGCGGTGCCGGGCCGTACCAGCTGGGCGGCGCGGCGCGCGATGGCCTCCTTCTCCTGCTGCTGGCGGGCGGACTTGGCGGTGAAGCCCGGCTCCTCGGTCGAGCCGGGACCCAGCGCGGTCGCGCCGCCGTGTACCTTCTCCAGCAGCCCGCGCTCGGCGAGCACTTCGAGGTCGCGACGGACCGTCATGTCTGAGACGCCGAGCTCGCGAACGAGGTCGGCCACCCGAACGCCGCCGCTGCTGCGCACGCGTTCGAGGATCGCCTGCTGGCGCTGCTGTGCGAGCACGCCCCCGCTCCTTCCAACAGATTCCACCAAATTATGACACGGATATGTTGGGGAATGTTAGGTCGCATGGCTTGTGCGGTAGACCGTGGCACGAGAGGTTGAGAACGCGCACCCGATCATTGGAGGCATCCATGGCCAAGCGATCTCGCAAGACCAAGGCACGCAAGAAGAAGAAGGCCAACCACGGCAAGCGCCCCAACGCGAACTGACGGCGGACCGGCCGCGGTGAGCTCCCTTCACCCCGGCCGGTGAAGCGGCCTAGCCGGGCAGGTCGTGCAGGGCCTCATCGATGCGCTCCTGCGGGAGGGCGTAGTCCTGCATGCGCCCGGACAGGTAACGATCATAGGCGGCCAGGTCGAAGTGGCCGTGCCCGCACAGCGCGGTCAGGATCACCTTCTCCTCGCCGCTCTCCCTGCACCGCAGCGCCTCGGCGATGGTCTCGGCCAGCGCGTGCGTCGGCTCGGGTGCCGGGACGATGCCCTCGGTACGGGCGAAGCGCACACCTGCCTCGAAGCACTCGGTCTGGGACTTGGTCACCGCCTCGAACAGCCCCAGTTCGTACATGTGCGACAGCAACGGCGACATGCCGTGATAGCGCAGCCCGCCCGCGTGGATCGGGTCGGGCACGAACCCGTGGCCCAGCGTGTGCATCTTGAGCAGCGGTGTGAGGCCGGCCGTGTCGCCGAAGTCGTAGGCGTAGACGCCCCGCGTGAACGACGGACAGGCCTCGGGCTCGACGGCGCGTAGCGTCACGTCGAGGTTCCCGGCCAGCTTCTCGCGCAGGAACGGGAAGGTGAGCCCGGCGAAGTTCGAACCGCCTCCGGTGCAGCCGATGATCAGATCGGGCATCTCCGCCAACTGGGCCAGCGCCTCCTCGCCGATCACCGTCTGGTGCATGAGCACGTGATTCAGCACCGAGCCGAGCGCGTAGCGGGCGTCCGGGTTCGCGCCCGCCACCTCGACCGCCTCGCTGATCGCGATGCCGAGGCTGCCCGGCGAGTCGGGGTCGTCCGCCAATACCTTGCTGCCCGCCCCGGTCACGGTCGAGGGGCTGGCGTGCACCGTCGCGCCGTACACCTGCATGAGCGAGCGCCGGTAGGGCTTCTGATCATGGGAAGCGCGGACCATCCAGATCTGACACTCCAGATCGAACTGCGCGCAGGCGAAGGCCAGCGCCGAGCCCCACTGTCCGGCGCCGGTCTCCGTGGTGAGCAGCCGTACGCCTTCGCGGGCGTTGTAGTAGGCCTGCGGGACGGCGGTGTTCGGCTTGTGCGACCCGGCGGGGGAGACGCCCTCGTACTTGTAGTAGATCCGGGCAGGCGTGCCGAGCGCCTTCTCCAGCCGCCGCGCCCGGAGCAGCGGGGTCGGCCGCCAGAGCCGGTAGACGTCGAGCACCTCCTGCGGGATGGCGACGTACCGCTCGGTGCTCACCTCCTGGCCGATCAGCTCCATCGGGAACAGCGGCGCCAGATCGTCGGGTCCCACCGGCTGCCGCGTGCCCGGATGCAGCGGCGGAGGCGGCGGCGCGGGCAGATCGGGAACGATGTTGTACCAGTTGCTGGGAGTCACCGACTCAGTGTGCGCCGGTTACCGCCCTCCCTCAATCAGCACCGCCATACGCGCGGGATGATCAGCGCGCACCGCCACGTCGGCGCCCCGCAGCGGATCGGCCTCCCGCTCGTAGCGCGCGTAGGCGGGCAGCCGCCACCGCTCGTTCTCCCCGGTCATCCGCCCCAGCGCCCCCTCGGACAGCCACAGATGCACGCTCACCTCGAACGGCAGCCCCCGGCCCAGCAGCAGCGTCCCGTCGAGCAGCAGCACAGCCCCGTCAGGCAGCGTCTGGTACGGCAGGCGGTACGCGCGGTCGGCACGGCTGTCCCAGAGCGCTCGCAGCACCTTGCCGGACCCCCGGGGCCCCAGCGGCCCGAGCACCTCCCGGGTCAGCGCTCCCGTGTCGAGCCAGTCGTCGTAGAAGGCGTCGGGGTTCGTCCGGCCGTACTCGAGCCTGAGGGACGCGGGCCGCAGGAAATCGGCGGCCGACACCCGCAACACGGCCCTGCCACGCATCCTGAGCGGCGCGACCAGCTCGTCCGCCAGCCGTTCGGGATGGGCGGGCGGCGCTCCGTCGATGGCGACCCGCGCGTAGGACCCGCGCGGCAGACCCGCGATCCGCTCGGCCAACTCCTCGACAAGGGCCTCTCGGGAGATCGCTCGCGCACGCATCGATCCGAGCCTACGCGGTCGTACCGCGGTCGATCAGGCGGTGCGCCGTGGCGCGCTTGATCAGGCGGTGCCGCGCGGCCACGTGGACCCGTCGTCCTGCCTGGCCCGCTCGGCTGCCCTGCGCACACAGTCGGGGCAGACGGGCACGTGCCTCGACCGGGCCAGCGCTTCCGGCGTGGGGTCGCGCGTTGTGCCCGTCGCGGTCATGTTCGGAGGAAGCGCGGTATCGGGGTCGACCAGGAACATGGTGACGCGTTCGGGGTCGTAGCCGAAGGTACGTTTGCAGCCGTAGCACCGGCCGATCGTCGTGATCCCTTTGTCCGCCATACGGCCTCCCTATCGGGCACGCCCCGTTTTCCGAGATCATGAGCGTAACCGAGCTTGGCTCACCAGGCGCGGAAACAGGCGAAACCGACCGCGATGACTCCTAAGGGCCCGATTCGCCAAGTTCGTCGAGCGCGCGTTTCCAGGGGTAGGCGTCGATGAGGTCGTCTCCGGAGCTCGGGGCGTCGGGCTCGAACTGGCCGGGCTCGAACACCACGCGGACCCCTTCGGCACGCAGGTCTTCCATGCTGCGTACGAAGGGCGCGCGTGCGGCCAGGGCGCTGTTGACGAAGGGCACGACGACGACCGGAATCCCAAGCCCCGGGGCCTCGGAGAGCAGGCCGAGCGCATAGGTGTCGGCAATGCCCTGGGCGAACTTGTTGACCGTGTTGTAGGTCGCCGGCGCGACGATGATCGCATCCGCTCGTGGCGCCTTCGGCTCGTCCGGCCTGCGGTACTGGCTGAGAACGGGCCGACCGGTCTGCCGCTCCAACGCCGGACCGTCGATGAAGGCGAGCGCGGCGGGCGTCGCGATGATCTGCACGATCCACCCTTCCCCCTGGGCCAGGCCGACCAGCCGGCCGACGTCCCCGGCCGGTCCGGCCGCGCACACGATGACGTAGAGAACGTTGCCGGATCGGGTCACGCGCCCACTCCCCACGTGATTGTCGGCCGCTACTCATCGCCCGACGATGGTCGCAGGCGGCGGCGGTACCTGTATATCAGCGCTTCCCCGGAGGTCACCGCCATGAAGCAGCCGGCGATCATGTAGATGATCTGCTCTACCCAATGAGCTGCCGGACCCCAGTGAGCGGTGACGAACCCGTCTGGAGTCCCCGTCAAGATCTCGGCTACTCGGGGGATGACGATGAGAAGACCCAGGAACAGCCCAGACCAGTTCGCCCAAGCGCCCTGCCGATCCATCCCTTTGGCATTGGCCGCACGAATTTGGGTGCGTAATGATCTGCGATCTCCGTGTCGCTCCACGAGCATCAGCTTGGCATTTCCGTACTGCCAGAGGAAGATCCAAGCGCTTTCGTACGGCGAACCACCTGGAACAAGCTTCAGATCGCTGTGGGGCTCCCCAATCTCCGCTCCCACGATCTCCCGGCACTCTCCCGGCACGCGGAGGCGGGCAACCCCCTCGCCGAGCCGACGGGAGCTCATGACCGCCATCGCGCAAGCGCTCGGGAAGGCGCTGAAGATCGAGTAGAAGGAACAGAGATCTGGTCAGAGGGCCGTGCGGCCCTGCTTGCGAGTCCCCGCTCCTCCCCCCTTGATCACCGCCCTATCGGGCACGCAAGGGGGCACGCGCCCACTGGCGACGGTCTTACAGGGCGTCGAGCCTCTACAGGGCGTCGCCGTTTTCCCACCAACCCCTTCCGGCCGCCGCAGCTGTTTCATCACCCCCGCCTTTATAGGCGTTCTGTTCATGAAGATCAGCAGAAGGCATTCTGGACCGAGCTGGGCGGCTCGGCCACGATGAGGCCATGACGGAGAATGGATCAGCGCAGCGGCCGACGACGGACGGGGGAACAGGCTTGCGCCTGAACTGGACAGCAGTGAGCGCTCTGGCGGGTGCGATCGCCGCCGTGGTCGCGCTGGTCGCCTACCTTGCGCCGCCGGCCCCGCCTCCGCAGTCCCAGCCCGACGCGGTGGTCCCCACCCCAGCCCCGCAGTTACCGTCGTCGGACCCGGCCACCACCCCGGCCCAGCAGTCACCGTCATCAGACCCGGTCACCACCCGGCCCGCACCGCCGACCCCGCGCCCATCGCCAAAATCCAGCACACCCAAGCCACCAAAGCCAAGCTCCACGCGAGCGGTCCCCGCTTCCGCCGAACCGCTGTCAGCGATCCGGCCCGGCGGCTGCGACGACGCGGCGGCGGCGCTGACCGCATATCGCCGGAACGCGGGGGCCATCCGCAGCAGCCAGGCAGCCGCGGCTCAGCAGACGTACAGCGACCTGATGAGCGCGGTACTCGACGCGGAAGGAGTAGTGGGATCGAAAATCAGTCGGCTGGCCGCCGAATTCCGGGAACTGAACTTCCGTTTGACCGGCATGACCGGCGGCGATCCCAACCAGGTGATCACGGATATCAATACAGACGTCGCGGAGCTCAACAGACTGTGCGAATCCAGCTGACCCGACGACACATCACAGTCGGTATGGCGCGCGACGACGGCTGCCAAGCAGCGAGGCAACTGGATCCGCACTCGAGCGCCGCGCCCGCGCGCTCATCGCCTCCGCCAGGGCAAACCCGACGCGGTCTCGGTCCAGCACGAACACCCTCGCCGCGTCCACAGGGGCGAGCCGCCGCGAGTTGATGCCCCGTATGGGTCACTCCTCCACGCGAGCGGCGCTGATCCACCGGCACGCGACACAGGGCCGACCAGGCCATCGCACAATCGTCAGGCAAGGAGCCGGCGGGGCGCGGAAGATCGAGTAGAAGTAGCGAAAATCACGAAGGCCAGGTCACCTCATGCGGCTGACCTGGCCTTTCGGCTTTGGAGCGGACGACGGGAATCGAACCCGCGTAGCTAGTTTGGAAGACTAGGGCTCTACCATTGAGCTACGTCCGCGCGAACCAGTCGGAGTCTGGTCTAGACTTCAACCGGTCGTCAGGGCGTAAGCGTACCGGAGTCACGGAGCGCGTGCGTACCCGGCGAGACGGGGCGTGGCGCAGCTTGGTAGCGCGCTTGCTTTGGGAGCAAGAAGTCGCAGGTTCAAATCCTGTCGCCCCGACCAGCCAGAAGGCCCCTTCCATGATCGGAAGGGGCCTTCTGAGTGACTAACT
Organism: Nonomuraea sp. NPDC049141; assembly: GCF_040648415.1. NCBI lineage: Bacteria > Bacillati > Actinomycetota > Actinomycetes > Streptosporangiales > Streptosporangiaceae > Nonomuraea > Nonomuraea sp. NPDC049141. The sequence goes on along the minus strand of NZ_JBEZDR010000017.1, from coordinate 29,392 downwards.
GAGTGACTACGGCTCTGTGCCGCTCTCGAAGATGCGGTCCATGGCCACGGCACCGGCCTGGAGGACGGGCCGGATCTGCTTGCGGTAGACGGCCTCGGTCACGGCCGTGCTGCTGTGGCCGACGAGCCGGGAGATCTCCTCCAGTGGGATGCCGTTGTCCGAGAGCAGCGAGACGAAGCTATGGCGCAGCTCCCTGGGCGTCCACTCGGCAGAGTTGAGCCCTTCGGTGTCCTTGATGACATTGCGGAACGCGCGCCGGACGTTGGAAGCGTCGAGCGGGGTTGCTGCCGCTGAGGCGAACACCAGTCCGCTGGTGTTCCAGGAGTCGCCCTGCTCACGACGTTGGTCGTCCCGATGCTGCCGGAGAACGTCCACGCAGCGGCGGGGGAGTGCCAGGGTACGCCGGGACCTGCGGGTCTTGGTGTCCCCGCCGGCCCTTACAGAGCGCCACACCGCCACGTGAGGCGGGACGGGAGGGTTGGCGTTCGGGTCTCCTTCCAGGTCCACGTGATCCCATGTCAGCGCTCTCAGCTCCTCGGTGCGTGCCCCGGTGAGGAGGGACACCACCACGTACGCATGCAGCCGCGTTCCTTCCGCAGCCTTGAGTACGGCGCCCGCCTGGGCGAACGTCAACGCCTTGGACGGACGGCCCGCCTTGCCCACGGGCACCGCACAGAGCTCCACCACGTTCCGCTTGACCTTGTCCCTTGTCATCGCCCGCTTGAGGGCGCGGTTCAGGCAGGACCGGATGATCTGCAAGGAACGAGTGCTGAGCGTCTTCGACTTGGTCGCCAGCCACTTGTCGACATCCTCCGCGCTGAGGTCACGCAGCTTGCGCTTGCCCAGGGCCGGAATGACATGCTTGTTGCACAAGGACCTGTAGGACTCGACGGTGCTGGCATCACAACCGCTGAGCCCGTACGTCAGCCAGTCGGTCACGGCTCGTTCAACCGTGTAATCAGCGGGAGCGATGGCCAGGCCGTCTTCGTAGTCGCGGACGATCTCCTTGAGCCTGTCCTTGGCGGCGGTCTTGGTCTTGCCACTGGCCTTCTTCACGATGCGCTTCCCGGCCGGTGTGTAGCCAACCGTGAGTGAGGCCATCCAGCGTTGCCGGGACTCGTCCCAGTGCAGGCCACCGTCCCCGCGGCTGCGGCGCTTGGTCATGACGCCTCCCGCTGCAACAGGGCGATGTACTCGGCGAGGGCGCTGGCCGGGATCAGGCGGCAGCGGCCCTGTTTGACCGACCGGAGGCGCCCTGCGCGGAGCTGCTCGTAGATGACACTGCGGCTCATCCGGAGCTTCTGCATGGCGTCCGGGACGCGGTAGAGCTGGGTGTCGTCAGCCACGGCCCACCTCCGGCGCGATTGAGGCAGCCAAGGCGGATTCGCCTGGTGTGAAGCCCTGCCCGGCGTATTGCCAATGGCCGAGGACGAAGGTGGTTTCCGGGTCGTACGGCAAGCGTGCGCGGGTCCAGTCGACCCGAGCCTGACGCAGGTCGCCGAGGGTGGTGGAGTAGGCGCGGCTCTTGGTGGAGAAGTGCCCGCGGAAGCCGAGCATGTGCGCCCAGTCTCGGAGGCGAAGGTGCACGAGGCCAGGGTGTGCGGCTGGGTTGCCGAGCGTCCAGGCGGTGCGGATGAGGCGGGCGGGGTGGTCGGCGATGTCGAGGCGGTGGAGTTGCAGGATGGAGGCGCTGGTCAGGGGCCGGTCGAGGGTGCCTGAGGTCTCAGCGGCCTTGGTGGCGTACTTGGCGATGTAGCCCGCGACCTTCCCTTCGCTCATGTCATCGCCGGGGCCGGCCGAGGCGATGTGTACGACGTCGACCTGGTCGCCCCAGGTGAGTTCGTCGGTGGGCTGGCCGAGGTCGGGTGCGGGCAGGTGTACGGCGCGGGCGGCAGAGTGAATCGCGTCGTCGAGCAACTCGACGGTGGCCCAGACCGGTGGTGGGGCCGGTATGTCGTCGGAGGTCCGGCCGTCGAGCCTGATGACGGCGTGGAAGTGGACGACGCCACGGGCCTGGTACTCGGCGACCTTGGCGAAGGAGATGCGTACGGTCTCGTTGAAGGTCTTGCGGGTCAGGCCAGCGGCGGCGGCCAGATGCCGGCGGAGATAGATGGTGAAGCGTCGCCACAGATCTCCGGCGTAGGCGTTCCACAGGACATGGCCGGTGTAGTCGTAGCTGTCAGGGTCGAGCGGTTGGCCGATGGCAGGGTCTCCTTGCTGGTGGCGGGTGAAGCAGGATGGGCCGTTCCGGCGCGGGTGGCAGATCTGGATCACACCGTCTTTGCCGGGGCCTCGGTGGACGGGGCCGAAGGTGGGGGCGGTGAAGGTGGCCAACACTCTCGGGTGGGTGCGGACGATGGCCGGGACGTTCTTGTCTCCGCCGAGCAGGCCCGCGCGGATGAGGTGGAAGGTGTCCCGCCGGTAGGTCTCGGCACAGGCCGGGCAGCGTGACGTGCGGCGGTTGCCGCAGCGGACGAGGAGTTGGCCGTGCGGTTCGTTCGTGGTGGTGTAGTGGCGGAGTAGCTCTCCGGTGTCGGCGTTGATGGTGGTCGACTCGCCGGTGAGGCGGATGGGTTCCCGGCAGCCGCGCAGCCGGTCCACCTGGTGCAGCCAGCGGGTCACGTCGTAGTTGGAGCGCCGGGCGAGGTCGCGGATGACCGGGCCGACGAGGGCGCTGAGGGGCGCGGGTAGCTCAGGAGCTTCAGTCACGGTGCCTCCTCTCCGGTGCCTTCGCAGCACGGGCAGTAGATGGTGATCAGCCGGTGGGTACGGATGGAACGGACGCGGACGGAGCCGTATCCGCCGCATTCCGGGCAGTGCCGGTCGCGCATACTGGAGTTCCTTCGTTGAGTGCGGAGGGTGACGCCCCACGGGGACGGCGGGCTGCCAGGCTTGAGCCGTCCCGTGGTGGCGTCGTTGATCAGTTGTGGTTGTCGATGCCGGTGCCGGAGCAGTCGCGGCAGGTGTCGCCGTCGTACAGGCCGGTGCCGTTGCAGGTGGCACAGGCGTAGGCACGGATCTCGTCGACGGTCATCGGGTCCCTCTTCCTTGGCACGTGCGGCAGGTCTCCTTGGTCTCGATCACGAGGGTCTGGCCGTTGGACTGGAGCTGACTGCGGTAGGCGAGCACGGCGCCGGAGCCGAGACAGCGGCGGCAGTACAGCTGGCTCATGCCGGGTCTCCTTGCGTGGTGGTGATCCAGGCGACGCGGTTACCGCTGGCGTGGCCGATGGCGGCCAGGACACGGGCGAGATTGGTGGCGTCCAGGCGGGTGATGGCGGGTCCGAGCTCGACCGGCAGGCCGTCGGCGAGTGAGAGGGCGATACGCAAGATGGCGGCTTCAGAGCCGGAACAGGGCAGGCGTCCGCTGGACAGGGCGGTGTGTGCGGCCTGCCAGTCGATGACCGCGTACGGGATGCGGGTGTAGGTGGCGGTGACGTAGTCGATGGCGTAGCGCCGGAACTCGGGGCGGTGCAGCCACACGCCGTGCTGGATGAGCAGCTCGACGGCGGCTTCCATCGAGTACGAGCCTCGGGCCCAGGCACGGGCGGCTTCGGCCAGCTCGATCGGGGTCGGGTGGGTCATGCGACGGGTTCCTTTCGGATCTGGGTGAGCAGGTCTGCGGCCAGGTGGGCGGAGACGTGCATGCGGGTGGCGAGGTGCTCGCCGGTGATCGGGCGGTGGTGGGTGGCCTGGTGCTCGTCGGCCAGGCGGCGGGCGTAGGCCAGAAGCGCCGGCGACGGCCCGTGCTCTGCCGGGCGCTGCTCGGCGACCTGTACGGCCAAGTGCGGTGCTGCGGCGTCCAGCGCGGGCACGTCGGAAGTGGCCGAATCGGTGATCGCGGCCGGGCTGGTGTTGTCCTCGGTCACCGACTCTTCGTCGGGTGCTGGGGACCTGTGGGAGGCGCGACGCTCCAGCATCGAGACCGCGACCAGGAACGCCACGGCCGGAGTGGCGGCGGTGATCCAGCCCCACACGCTCGGGTGAGCCGTGGCCAGGTTCGCCGCCAGGGTGAGCACGATGCCGCCGGTCAGTACGAGCGCGGGCCAGGAGACGAGGCCGGGTCGGCGACGGCCGGTGCGTTTGTCGCGTTGGAGTTCACGGGCGGCCATCACGCACATCAGGTCGATGCACACGGCGACCGCCCAGGACTGCCAGCCAAGTTGCCCGTGCGCGGCGGCCAACTCGCTGATGTGGGTGAAGGAGCCGACAGCGGCGATGGCGGCCAGGACGACCACAGGGCCGGTGTCGAGCAGGCGCGAGCGGATGCTTCCCATATCGGAGCACCTCCCTTCCGGGTTTTGGGCATGGGCGGGGTAGGGACCTGGCGCGATGAGGCTCGCGGCCGGCCGTAAAGGCTGGTGTTAGGTGGGCTCTACTTCGCGGGCGAGGGCTTCCAACTCCGCGTCCGTCACGGTGATGGTCTGATCGGTGGCGGTGAGCAGATCGGCCCATTTGGGAGCGAGGTCCGCATGCGCCTGGGCGGCGGCCTCGGCAGTCTCTTCGCTGACGTAGATGGATCGGGCGCGGTACCAGCGGCCGTCATCGGCTACGACGATGGCGGTACCGGGCATGTTGGCGGCGATCTGCCGGGCCGCATCCAGGGCGGCAGGGTCGGTGTCGCCGAGGGTCATGGTCGCGGTCTCGGGGTCGTTGACCCGGTGGCAGATTCGGCCGGAGAGCTGGGATCGTAGGGCGGTGACGCCGGGGCCGAGGTCGGATCCGACCCGCTGGCCGCAGACGAACAGGTAGAGGCCGAAGGCTCGGCCGAGCTGGGCCAACCTGAGGAGGGCGGTGGCGGTCGAGGCGATCTCGTCTTTTTCGCCCTTGTGCGCCATCAGGAACAGCTCGGCCACCTCGTCCACCAGGACCACGACCGGCGTCGGGCGGAGGTCTTGTGGGAGCTTCCAGATATTGCGCGCCTTGTTGGCCCGGCACAATGCCATGCGGGTTTTGACCAGGCAGATCAGGTCGTCGAGCAGGCCGACGCATTCGGCCCGCTCGGTGGCGATGGCCGACAGGCGCGACCCGTAGGCGGTCAACTCCACGCCGCCCTTGAGGTCGAAGCCCACCAGCGCCACCGGCTGCGAGGACAGACCCGTGATCAGGGCGTTGAGCAGGGTGGACTTGCCGGACTGCGTCGCGCCGGTATTAAGCCAGTGCGGCACGGTGCGGAAGTCGACCACCCATGGCGCGCCGGTCTCCAGCAGTCCGACCCGCACCCGCAGCAGCCCTTCGGACAGCACCGGGATACATACCTCGGACAGTGGATCGCCTCGGGTGGCCAGCAGCGTGACCCGACCCGGCTTGGACGAGATGAGTCGTACCGAGTGCACGCGCCAGGCGTGCGCGAGGTTGGACAGCCGGGCGTTGTAGTCGTCCGGCGTCTGGCCGTCCATCAGCTTGATGTTGACCCGGAAGCCGAGGTGGCACGGGCGGATGACGCCGAGCCGGGGTGGCTTGTCGATCTGGACGCGGCGGACCTTCCGCTTGTGTGACAGAGAGATGGCCGCCTGCCCGACGACCGGCAGACCATCGAGGGTGTAGCGCCAGCGGCGCCGCTTACGGGTGAGTGTGCATCCCAGGGCGACGTTGCCCCAGGTGAAGTAGACGTGGCCGGTCTTCAGCGGGTAGCCCACGATGAGCCAGAACGAGACCGGGTGCAGCGCCCGCCACACCAAAAGAGCCGTGCAGACCGAGGCCACCGTGATGGCCAGCGGAATCAGCCAGCCGGACATACTTGGAACGTTCCTTTCATACTGCGAAAGGAAGGCCCCGGAGCGGGCGGTTAGCTGCCAGGCGATGCGCCCGCTCCAGGGGTGTACCTGCGGCTAGGCCGCCTTCGGATTGGCCACCGTGATGGCCTCGGCGCGAAAGCCGAGACCGGAGCGGCCGTTCATCGACCAGAAGAACGCCGCCAGGCCGACGGGGCGGACCTGCACGCCCTCGGGGATCTGCGGGAACGCCACACTCGGGAACGTCACCACGATCACCGGATTGCGCCGGTCGTCGTTCGGCTTGGGCAGGAGCGGGATGGTGTAGAGCTCCCTTCCCTCCGCGTCCCTCTTCACCTCGCCCGTAGCGCGGTCCACGATCTTGGGCTCGGGCTCGCCCGCGACCGTGAACGCCAGGGTGGTGATGTCGACGGGGATGTTGCGCATGATGGTCCTCCAGACCTTAGGTCCTCAACTCCTAATGAGGACTTCTGAGATGATGATTACCCGCAGCGGTCCTGTCGTCAACTCCTAATGAGGAGTAGAGTGCCCGTCAGAGCAGTTTTTACTGTTCGATCACCACGAGGCGGAAACAGTGACATCAGGTTTGGGCGGGTTCGCCCCCAAGTACCAGCAGATCGCGGAAGAGCTACGGCAGGACATCCGGGAAGGCCGCTACCAGCCAGGCGAACGTTTGCCCGCGGAAACGGCCCTTGCAGAGCGGTTCAGGGTGAGCCTGCCGACCATTCGCCAGGCCGTCGGCGTGTTGCGCGCGGAAGGGCTCGCCGAGTCCAAGCACGGCATCGGCACCTTCGTACGGCAAGACCACCGGCTCGAACGACGCTCCCGCCACCGCTACGGCCGAGCCCGCTGTGACCAGAAGCTCCTCACTTCGCACCTGCGTCACGACATCGTCTTCGCCGGACCGGAGAAAGCGCCGGCCCGCATCGCCGAGGCTATGGGCATCCCCGAAGGCACCGAGGTCATCACCCGCCGCCGCGTCCTGTACGACCAGGAGACCAACAGCCCCGAGGAGATCGGCGCCAGCTACATCCCTGCGGACATCGCGCGCGGAACCTCCCTCGAAGAGCGCGCAGTCGTCCCCAAGGCACTGTTCCTGTGCATCGAAGACCTCAGCGGCAAGCGCTATCACCACGCTCGCGACCAGTGGATCGCCCGCAACGCCACCCCCGAGGAGGCCGCCACGCTCGGCCTGCCGCAAGGCGGCCAGGTCATGCACGTCATCCACACGGCCCGCTCCGAGGACGACACCGTCCTGGAGGTGTCGGAATCCATCTGGCCGGCCGACCGCGTCACGATCATCGACGAGTACGACATCGAGCAGAACGAGCAAGCTCCCGACGTTCCCTCGCAGATCTGAGGCGGTTCAATGAGCATCCACGATGTCGACGAGGTGCGCTCGCACTGGTGGCCTCGGGAAGGGTGGCGCCCGGGCCGCCTGGTCTACACCTGGCACCTGACCTTCGAGCACGCGCCACAACTGCATCAGCTCGCCGAGCGCTACCAAGCGGCCCTTGGAGTGATCGAGGAGCACAATCCGATACCCGCACGGTGGCTACACCTCACCGTGCAGGGGGTCGGGTTCGTCGACGAGGTGTCCGAGGAGCAGCTTGACCAGATCACCGAGGCCGTACGCGTCCGTCTGGGCAAGCTGGCTCCCGTTGAGCTGACCTTCCACCGGCCGACCTTGCTCGGTGAGGGAGTTGTGCTGACTCCGACTCCCGCGGAGCCGCTGCATCAGATTTGGGGAGAGATCAGGAGCGGCATCGCCGAGGTGATGGGGAACGCGCCCACGGCAGCAGAGCAAGCCAAGGGCTTTCGCCCCCACGTCAGCCTGACCTACATCAACGCACCAGGACCCGCCAGGCCCTACCTCGACGTCCTGAGCGCGGTCGAAGCCGAGCCGGTCAGTGTCGACGTCGAGCAGGTTGCGCTGATCGTGCAGAACCGGGTTCTTGATCCCGAGTGGCTATATCGCTGGACGACCCGCGCGACGGTGGTTCTCGGGGCTCGATAGAGACCAACACTCGGTGGTCGTCTGATCTTGAGTGGTTACAACCTTCTATACGGGTTCAAGCCGCCGCCCGATGGGCGGCGGGCGGCCGGGCGGTCCGGGCGGGCGTGCGGCCTCTCCGGGCCGGTCCCGCCCGGCCACCCCGCCGCACCAGCGTGCGTTGATCGAAACTGTTCAGCCTTTTTCGCTGGAAACCGCGACTGTTGTTTGATAGGTATTTCCGAACTGCTGCCATCAAGTGTGAGCCGCGCCCTTTGCGCCCTCATCTGACTTTTCATACGAGAGTACACCCGCGCCAACACGCCGCTGCACACGCTTAAATATTCGATTGGAAATTAGCTCGCTGCTCGAAACTACCTCACCGTACTCTTTGCGGAGTAGTCGGAGCTGCTCCTCAAGCTCCGTCTCGCTTGGCCGCTTCATCGCTAAAGACCGCTCTAGCTTGGCTTTATGGCGCAACTCGGTAAAACGGCGGCCGGAATCCTTAAACGAGCTGGCTTGCTTTCCCGATCCAAGAAAAGATGCAGTCGCAGCGACGGCGCCAGCAACAGCGCCAATCGCCCCCCCACTGCTTATCACTTCCAAGCGCCACCAGGAGGGCCGCAGCAGCGCTTGCCACTGCCGGAATGAAGACTATAGCCTTCCCCCAAAATTCAGCTGACTTAGCCGCCTCGAAATATGATTGCGCCGAATAAGATGCATCTTCATATAGCCTATCCAGCTCTATAAGGTAGGGACGAAGTCCATCGTCAGGTAAAGTCATATTCTCTTCCAGTTGCCGGAACGGGAACTTTCTCGGGCCGCTGCTTCAAATACTCGACACTGAGCCTTAGCTCAGGATCGGAATCTGCAACGACGGACAGCCACTGATCGGAGCATTGTCCTCCTTCGTAACAGGCCACCAATAAAGCTCGGCGCACCCTATGATTCTGCTCCTGCTGAAACTCCTGCTTAAGGCGTGAGGCGCCACCCTTAAAACCATAGAGACCAAGGTAGCGTGCAGCAAACTCGCGCACGAAACTCTCCTTGTTTCGATCTAGCAATAGATCCCACGCCGCCTTAATCCCTCGCTTGGATTGCACAGCATTTTGAATCATGTATATCAGGAGATGCTGCTCGGCGTACGGATACAAGAAGAGCTTACTGTTAGTGAGCAGATCTACAACTGCAACACCGATTGCAGGGTTCTCTTTGTGAAAGAGGCTAAGGTATGCCAGCGCCTCACGGGCGAGGTGAGGAACTTCACCCATGTTGGCGAGAAGCCACTTGACGGCATAGTCATCCTCGATGATCTTGAACTTGCCGAGGCTGAACTTAAGATCTCTAGCTCTTACCGGCTCTTGCGTGACGACCTTGTCGAAGAAGGCTCGCAACTCATCCTCTGCATCGCCATCAGCAACACTTATGCCATAGCTGATGGCGTCCTTCTCGCTATCCTCGAACTCGTCAGGAACATCATGACTGCTGATAATTTTAGTCTTATTTCCTGCCAGATTAAGATGGCGATACCGTAGCAGCTTATTCGCCTCCACGATTATCTCGCGAAGCCTAAGCCAGTCATCGGCGAAGATGTACATATCGTCCGAGTATCGGAAGTGGCGGTACCCTCTTCGCGAGAGTTCCATATCAAGGGAATTAGATATAGGTTCGCCAGGATGCCGGAGGAGTCTGGGCCTTGCGGTAGCCCCCATGCATGGCTCAAGCCGTTGAAGGCTCGCAGGAAAGTTTCGAGAACCTCAATGGACCATGCTGGAACATCCAGCGCACCAAGGTCCTCTATTAATTGATCGACTTCAATATGCTCATAGAAGGCAGTGACATCGGTGCGGGCCAGCAAGAGGGATGGCTTCTTGTTATGAAGCGCTTTGGCGACCCTCTGCATAGTGATCCACATCTTGCCAGGGCCGACTAGACGTTGCCGTTTCTTCCACCATCGGTAGCTATAGACCCCACGAGGAATTGCAGATTCGATGCTATTCGCTGCAGCAAAAACCGCTGCATCGTAAACGAGGCGATGCTCGGGACGCAATCGAGCAAGCGGGCGAACGGATATTACGTCCTTAGGGAGATCTACAATCTCGACATGAGCGGGAGCATAGTCGTTGCTCAGTACCTTGCGAACCAGGCTCTCCCTATACGAAGGCCAGCCAGCCTGAAGATCTGCATGAGCTATCGGATCTGGTATGTCAAGATCTCCGCTTGCGCTTCCCAGGTGCTTTAGGGCAAGGTCGAGATACTCGAGAACAGATTCCCCCGCACTCTGGTTCACGAGATCCGCCGAAGATAGAAGTTGGCCCCAAAGAAAGTCATCCTAGCGGACGCTCTGAAGATTTGCTTCCGAAAGTTATTGTTCTGATCTTTTCACAGCGAGCATGACACTTAGTGTTCTCGCGAGGTGGAATCACTGCTCTGCTGATCATGGGCGGACGTTCCAGGAGCCTGGCGTACGGAGATGGCCAAGCTGAACGCTCCGTGTGCAAGCTCAGAGATCGTAGTCCCTATCCACAGGCTCACAGCGTCTTCTTGCCATTGCACGAGAAGCATCAGAACGGTTGGCGCCGTGTCGATCGCTCACTTCGGCACTCAACGTTGCTGGCTGGGGCGATCGCTGCCGCGGACCGACTTCGTCGGTCCTTGCCACCGAGCCCGAGGGCTGATGTCCGCTGTACAGCAACGCCGACTCACACAACCGTACGGTGGTGGCCATCCATGCCTGCCGTTCAGAGCGACGTAAAGATGATCCACAGGCCGCATGCCTTGCCCTTGTAAACAGAAGGTGGGGGCTATGTCGCGCACGAAGTAACGGGGCGCGTACGGCGGATTCTGCGGACCACTTGACGACCACGTTGCGTGCGTACAAGCTCACGGAGTGCGGGGAGGCTAGTCGTACAGACGCGAGGGAGCACGATATGGCACTGGACTTTGTGGGCATGGATCCCGACTCGCCGAAGAACGAGTGTCCTGCTGTGTTCGTGGATCCGGAGACGGGCGACATGTACTTCCAGGGCCGGACTGTCACTGATCCGGCAGTCTTGGAGCGCATCGCCCGGGATTCCCCGATCGCTGCTGACGAGTCTGTGGTCTGGCATCCGCAGCGGATGACCCCCATCGTGATGGAGGCCGTCAGCGGCATCTACGAGCGGAACAAGCAGGGCCCTGGCCTGCCGAGCTTCGAGCGGATGCTGGAGAACGCCGAGCGTTCCGCCGTGCATCTGGAGATGCGCGACACCTACGACACGACCGACCCGGCCTTCCTGAAATGGCAGGAGGACGGCAGCACCGACTATGAGTGGGACGACTGGGTCGAGCTGATCGGCGTGGCGGTGGCGCGCGGAGTCCGGATGCGGCGCTTGCGGATCGTGGCCGAACCGGTCAGCGACTACATCCGGTGGGAGCACGCCATCAGCTACGGGAACGTCAAGGCCGGTGAGGAACTGCGCTGGTTGCCGAGGAGGCAGGCGTACGACCTGATGTTGCCCGGCGCGGACTTCTGGATGTTCGATCAGCGCATCGTGCGCTACAACTTCAACGCGGGCGACGGGACAAGCCTGAGGCAGTACGAACACGTCAGCGACCCCCGCCGGGTGGCGCAGGTCGTGGGGGCGTTCGAGATGGCCTGGGAGCGCGCCATCCCGCACGAGGACTACCGGCCCTAGAAGTTACGAGTGCCGCTTTGCCTTCGTCCACCTCTTCCTCCAGCGTCCAGGCGGCGCGGCGACGCTTGGCTGACCAGCTTCGGGAGATCCGACAAGACGCGGGCCTGACTGGGCGCAGGCTCGCGGAGCTGGCCGGGTGGCACGGCGTATCCAAAGTCTCCAAGATCGAGCACGCTGCTCGACCGATCACGGCAGCGGATCTGCGGGTGTGGTGCCGGGTGTGCGATGTCCCTCCGGAGCGGGAACAGGAGTTGCTCGCCGAGCTGCGCGACGTGGCCGGGATGTGGGTGACGTACAAGCAACTCAACCGGGGCGGCCTGAAGAGGGCACAGGAGTCGGTGCGCGAGGAGTATGAGCGCGCCCGCCTCATGCGGGCCTACCAGACGAAGGTCATCCCCGGCCTGCTGCAAACCGCGGCGTACACCACGGCCGCGCTCACCCAGGTGCGCCTGGAGCAAGGCGTGGACGTGGACGACGTCGCCGCAGCGGTGGCCGAGCGGATGGATCGGCAAGGCTGCCTGCGGCGGCGGGATGCCCGGTTTCTGTTCGTGCTGGAGGAAGACGTCCTGTGGTACCGGCCGTATGCCGACGAGGTACACGCCGAGCAGCTACGGCACCTGCTGGAGGCAATGCGCCGGCCATCGGTGTCGCTCGCAATCATCCCTCGCACGGTCCATCGACGCGGTGTGGCTCCGGACGAGTCGTTCGACATCACCGACGAGGAATCGGTGACCGTGGAGCTGGTGTCCGGCTACTTGACCATCACCAACCCCTCCGAGATCGCCATGTACCTGCGCGCGTGGGATCGGCTGCACGCCTTGGCCGTGGTCGGCGAGCCGGCGCGGCGGCTGATCCAGCAGGCACGGGAGGCCCTGTCGAACGGGTAGTGGGCAAACCTCGGCAACTTCATTGAGCCTGGTAGAGGGCCATGCCTACGGTCGGTGCGTGCTCCCTGTACAGACAGTGAGGAATCCGATCACGACCAGCTTCCGGGTGCCGTTCGTCATCGGCTACACCGGGGATGTCGTCCGGCAGTCGTTGAAGTTCGTGCCACGCCCAGGCGGGCTGAAGCTGAGCTACGACGCGCCGAGAGCGGGGGACTGGGCTTATGGCGTACTGCGGCTTCGGCAGAACTTCAGACGGTCGGGGCGGCCGGACTTCAAGACGGTGAACACGCGGCGGCAGTGGCGCTGCATGGCCAAGCGGCTGTGCCAAGTGTGTGCGCGCTCAGCGGTGGATCCGGACACGGGGCGGATCTCGTGGCTCCTGTCGTCCGAGGGAGGCTGCCACGAGCGCGACGGCTTCACCAACGCGCCGCCAACATGCAAGGCATGCATCCCCGAGGCGATCACCTATTGCCCGCATCTCCGGCACAATGCCATGGTCGTGACCGTTGGCGACAGCATTCCGTACGGAGTGCGCGCTGATCTGTTCTTGCCCTGCCTACCGCCCGTGGTGCCGTACGAACGCAATGCGGTCGTCCTCCTGAGCGATCCCGACCTCGAACTCGCACTCGCCCGCGAGCTACTCGTCCGGCTGAGGGACGTGCGGCCCGCTCGGATCGAGCGATGATGGGTGAGGTTCTGGGTGACGATGGGGGCGCACGAGCCCGGACGCTGGCGAACTCCAAATGACTGTCTCCGCAGCTCAGTGGTGGTTCAAGCCCTGGTGCGGATCACGGGTGAGTGGCTCTGGGAGCAAGAAGTCGGGGATTGGCCTTCTGAGTGGCCAAGTTTCCGATATTTGCTTCTGATGCAACAGATAGTCACGCGGCAGGAGACGTGGCCACAAGCAGGTTTCACGGATCTCGTTTCCAGTATTCCGGAGTGACTCCGGACTGTCTCACTTGCTCAGCGAGTTCGGTCTGTCCTTGAGCTTTCAGCAGCTTAACCCACTGGCGGGTCATGGAATCGGCGGTGAAGATGTGGGGGGCATCGCCGGCGTTCAGCCGAGTGAACAGCACGGTGGCGGCCTCCTCAAGATTGCCCTGCCTCTCCAGCCAAGTTGCCAACTTCGTAGCCGCAGGCGCGTTGCCGTCATCAGCCATACTGCGCAGCTCGTCGATTCGCCCTTCGCGGATCAGGAAGTCGCACAGACGGTATTGGGCATATTCCTCGCCTGTGTTCGCGAGCGCCCTCAGCTCGTCGATACGCCCCTGATCCAGTAGGAGGCGAGCCCATCGGGATGCCGCCCAGCTATAGCCAGTCTCGGCCACTCGCCTCAGCTCGTCCGGTCGGTGCTGGGCCTGCAGTTCGGCCAGTCGGCTCGCGGCTGTCAGGTCGCCGACTTTTTCCCGTGCATGCAGCAAGGCCAGGCCTTCGTCAACACGGCCCTGCTCAACTAGCAGTTCCGCCAGCCGAGGAGCGGCGTGCCAGTCACCAAGCTCCGCTTGGAACGGCGTACCCGGTTTCTCATTGAGTCGAGCGATCAAATCGGCGAGTTCTGAGGCCTTAGGCCACGTCCGTGCTGTAGCGCGAGTGGCCAGCTCTTCTGCCGCCTCTTCCCACCGCTCATTGATTGACAGAATGACGATCAGTCTGAGCGCGGCGATGTTCTCCCCCTGATCCGCAACCGCCCGTAGGACCGCGGCGGCGTCCCCAATCTGGCCCATTTTTTCCAGCGCCCGAGCCAGTTGCAGTATGCCGTCGATGTCTCCGGCCTCGGCCATGCTGCGCACGACGTCCAAACCCTCTTCGGAGTGACCCTCTGCGATCAAGACCTCGGACAGACGCACGCCCGCGTAGAAGTCACCCGCGTCCATGGCTCGGCGATACAGGCGTTCCGCAAAGCTGTACATCACTCGCTTCCGGGCACTGTCAGCCACTCGGGCCAGGTCGCCAGGTTCCTTCAACCAGGTAGCCAGTGCATGCCAGATCTCCGGTGGGACAGGCTCGGAGCGGCGTTCCGCGGCGATGTGCTGCTTTAGATAGTCGGCGAGAACGTAGCCCGTGATCTCACCCATGTTCTGGGCGACTGGTGCCAGACACGCGGCCGCACCGTGCACGAGGTGGGTGGTGTCTGCGATGGCTGCTGTGAACCAGTCGGGTGGCGCCCCGCCCCGAGTTCGTGCATCGCAATAGGCAGGAGCTGCGGCCCGGAGAAGGCCTGGGGGCAAGGGGCCATGGGCACCCAGGCGGAAAGCGTCGACGGCGACCGTGAGTATCGCGCGCTCGTAGGGATCGGCGTTGACCCACCGCGCGACCAGTTGTGGGGCCGCAGCCATGGTCTGAGCGAACCCGTAATCGCTCGACTCCAGCGCGAGCCGAACGCGCGGATCAGCATCAGCGGTTCGATGGGCCCGCTCGCGTTCGGTGTCACTGAGTCCGCCGCTGATGTGGACGACATCAGCTAGATTCAGCAACTCCCGTTCCCGCGCATAAGGGTCAACGGCGCCACCAGCCGGCGGGCTGGTGTAAGCGCTGTAGTTGTCGGGCCACAAGGTCGCGACGATAACCGCGCCGTCGTGCAGTAGGGCTCTCACGGTGTCCGCAGCTAGCCCATCAGGTCCGTCCAGATAGCGCTGGAGCTCATCAAGCCACACCACGGTTCTGGCAACGGTCTCTGTAGCCAGGACGCGGACTCTGGCCACATCGCCCGGGTGCAGCAGCCACCACTGGGGCATCAGCGCCTGAACCGCCTCGAACGCGCACCGGGTTTTGCCTACCGATGAGCCTCCTACGAGCAGCACAAGCCCACCGCGCGCCATCGCTTTCCGCAGGAGGGCGCGTATTCCGTCTGGCGCGGTGTCCGTGTCCCTGGGCACGTAGGTCGGGAGCTCGCCTGTGGCTCCGGGAGCCGAGATAGCCGCATGCACGCCCAATCGCCGCGGCAGCGCCTGCGCGACCCTCATCATGCCTAATCGCGACGGACGGTCCGTCAGGGCGCGCTCCCAGGCTGCCCGCCAGCCGGTCTGCTCTGTCCCGACGATCCCGCAGGCCCGGAGAAATACCGACAGCGTTTCTTCTGTGCAGCGTCCACGTCTGAGGAGGTTGCTCAGCGTGCTGGCGGGCAGGCGCTCTGGTCTCGCCGCTCGGTCAAGGCCCTGGTAAGAAAGCCGCCGTTCCGCGCGCAGCGCGTCCAGCGCTGCGGCCAGCTCAGTGGGAGTGTGTATTGCCGCCGGATCTGGTGCCGAGCCCATCCCGTCGTCCTCTCACATGTCGCAGCATTCGCTTGCGCAGCTCGAACACCGGCGAACCGTTAGCCCAGTCTGCCCTGTACGTCGGAGAACCAAGATGCTTGTTCGGCTTCTTCCGACTTTGTGGCCGAACCCCCAGCGGTCGGGCTGCACTGCTCCTGTATTCGGCACGAGCAGAAAGGCAAGCATGTGGAGTACATTCCCCAATTACTTGCACTGGCGGTTGGCCTGGTGAACATGACTCTCGCTGCTACCAAGTTGGTCAGCGCCTGGGCTGAGCATCGGGGCAGGAGGAGGTCCGGCAAGGTTGACCGACCTCAAGACGAGCCGACAGCCTAGGACGGTACTCATCGTGACGGGACACGGCGGGGAGACACTGCTTGTTGGTGGTGCCGTGTCCATGTTGCTACGCCCCAGACGCAGGTAGGACCAAGCCTGTGAACGGAGGGTTAGCTGGCGCCGAGTGAGTGACCAAGTGGGTGACAATCGCGACGCACGCTCTCGGACGCTTGGGGACTCTGGTGGATCGTTATTGCTGGTCAAGCGCCGCTCGATCCGAGATGCTACCCCCACGTAAGTGGCTTTGGGAGCAAGAAGTCGCAGGTTCAAATCCTGTCGCCCCGACCAGCATGATCAGCAGGAAGGCCACCCCAGAAGATCGGGGGTGGCCTCTTGCTTGTCTACAGCTCGTCGGAGCGACCGGAACGTGGTGCCTGGGCTTGGAACGGCTGATCGCCCGGCCCTGGACCCGAAGCCGGGATGCGGTGTCCCGGCTCGCCGCCTTCGTCGCCGACTACGGGGTGGAGTGAGCGGTGTCTCCCGGCGGGGTGTCGTCGTCGAGACCCTCATCGGTGTCGGGGTGTTCGCTGCGCCGGCTGCGTCCGTGGTACTCCGAGTCGGGGTCGCTCTCGGCCTGGGCGAAGGGGTTGAACGGAGAGGTCTCCGGGGGGTCAGGGGGACTGAAGGGCTTGAATGGCGGAGTCCAGGCGGCGGACTCCTGGGGGTCCGTTCCGGAGAAGGGTACGGGCGAACTGGGCTCGGACCGCGGGTTCTCCTGTCCGTAGAGCGCGCCGGGTAGGGCACTTTCCTGTTCGTCGCGGGCGGCGGCCTCGAGGGCTTCCAGGAGTTGCAGCCTCCACTGGTCGCCCTCGTCGGGCTCGGGAGTGCTGGAGTGGGGGGAGACCGCTGGGATGGGTTCCGCGTATCCGGCGGTGGCCAAGCGGGTCCCGCGGCGGGACTTGGCCACCAGCATCATGAACACGACCAGCAGGGCCGCTACGACTACCACGGCCGAGGTGATCACCGTTGGAGTGGACAAGCTCGACAAGGGGCTGGTGACCGCGGCGTTGAGGTGCGTGGGGAGGGCTCCTGGCGTGGTGCTGGACGCCGTCGGCGTGGCAGCGGTGTCCTCCGCGATGGCGAGCTCGGTTGTAGGGGTCGTGGTTGGCGTGGGCGTGGACGAAGTGGTGGTCGCCGCTTCAGTGGAGGTGGCGGTCGGTTCGGCTTCGGAGGTGGCCGCGGCTGACGGTGAGTCCGACGTCGTGGCGGTATTCGTGGGCGAGGGCGAGCCCGGTGCCGTGGAGGTGTCTGTGGGGGAGGACGAGTCGGATGTTGTGGGGGTGGGGGTTGGGGTTGGGGTAGTTGATGACGAATCCGACGGAGTGGTGGTGGGCGTGGAGGAAGGCGTATCGGAGGTGGGAGTGGCAGTCGGTGTGTCTGACGTGGGCCGTGGAGTAGCTGTGGTCGAAGGCGCGTCGGATGTCGAGGTGGGTGTGGCTGATGGTGCGTCGGAGGTCGACTGGGGAGCGGTCGGGTCAGCGTGGTGGTCGGGCCACTGCTGCTGGCCCTCGTCGCTGCTGGACCGCTCGTCGGGCGTCCGGTGGCCGGGTTGGTCGTCGGTGATCTGCGCGTCGGTGGACCGGGGGCCCGGTTGTTCCTGGGGGACGTGGGTGACGGATCGTGCCTCGGAGGTTCGGTCGGCGGGTTGCTCTTGGGGCCGGTGGGGGCCGGGTTGTGCCTCGGTGGTCTGGTACCACGAGGTCGACTTGAAGGCCGCGTCGATGAACTTCTGAATCTCTGATGTCATGGAAATGTGGATCTCCCGGACTAGGCCGGATTTACCCATGCAGATCCTGACACAAGTGATGATTAAGGACTGATGTGGCTAAACCGGAAGCCTGTGGTAGGGCGAGGGTACCTTGCCATTTGCGCAGGTCAAGTGTCACTCAAGAGATGACTAAGAGATCATCTATGAGTAAAAGGCCAGGTCAGCTGCTCTGTCCTAAAAGCTATATAACGTGAACTATGTAGAAAGATCTACCAAATTCCGTAGCCTTTACCCCCGGCTTCCGCGGGTTTGCGAGGGGAGGCCGGACGTGTACGTGTGGGGTCACGAGGACGACAGCCGTTCCTCGGTGTCAGCTGATCGGTGCCCTCCGCGTGTAGTTGCGCGGTATCGCGACAAACCACGACGTACTACCTTGGCGCGGTGAATTCGATCATTTCCCTCTTACTCGCCGCGGCGGTAGCCGCGCCGGGCGCGCCCGACAAGGGGCGCTCGGAGCCGGTGGCGGACCCCGTCTACCCCGCCTACGGCAGTCCCGCGATCGACGTCCTCCACTACGGGCTGGAGCTGGACTGGAAGCCGTCCAAGCGGTTGCTCACCGGTAAGGCCCTGCTCACCGTCAGAGCCGTCAAGAAGATCGACAAGATCGCGCTCGACTTCGGCCACGCGTTGCAGGTGGACGAGGTGACGGTCGCGGGTAAGCAGGTCAAGGCCCGGCATCCGGGTGACGACCTGGTGATCCCGTTGCGTTCCCCGATGGCGGCGGGCAAGCGGGTCCAGGTGGCCGTCCGCTATCACGGCACTCCCAAGCCCGTACGCACCGGGCAGTACCGCTCCGACACGAGCACGCTCGGGTTCCGCTCGGCGGGCGACGGGTCGGCGTGGGCGTTGCAGGAGCCGTACGGGGCCTTCACCTGGTTCCCGGTGAACGACCAGCCGTCCGACGAGGCGCGCTACGACGTGGCGGTCACGGTTCCGCGCGGGTGGGCGGCCGTGGCGCACGGGCGGTTCCAGGGCCGGAAGGGGAACACCTACCGCTGGCGGTCGACCGAGTCGGTGGCCAGCTACGTCACGCTGCTCACCATCGATCACTACGATCGCTTCAACGACAAGGGGCCGCGCGGGATCCCGATCACGTACTGGCTCCGCAAGGGCGACCACTCGCAATACCTTCCCGTCGTACGGCAGACGCCGGCCATCCTGCGCTGGCTGGAGAAGCGGCTGGGGCCATACCCCTTCTCCAGCGCGGGTGTGGTCGTCACCAGCGACTCGGGGATGGAGACCCAGCAGATGGTGACGCTGGCCCCTGACTTCCTCACGCCCAATGTGGTCGCGCACGAGATGGCGCACCAGTGGTTCGGTGACGCGGTCACGCCCCGGACCTGGCGGGACGTGTGGCTGAACGAGGGCTTCGCGATGTACTTCGAGTGGCAGTGGGCCGGCGACCACGGGTCCAAGAAGCTGGAGAGCTATCTCAGCGACGCTCGGGCGGTCGACGGGCAGCTGCGCAAGATGGCGGGGCCGCCTGGGCACTACAAGTCGGACATGTTCGGGGCGAGCAACGTGTATTACGGTCCCGCGCTGATGCTGCACGAGATCCGCAAGCAGCTCGGGGACAAGCGGTTCTTCGCGACGCTGCGAGCGTGGGTGCAGGAGCACAAGGGGACCACGCAGGACCGGGCGTCGTTCGTGTCGTGGCTGAACAACAAGACAGGGGAAGATTTCACCGCCCTGATCGACGACTGGCTCGACTCGCCGACGACGCCGGCGACATCGTAAGGGCTAGCCCATGAGCCGTCGCACCCGTACGTGCACGTGCGGGTGCGTGGCCATCAGGCGGCCCTTCTTCGTACGGCCGGCCACCAACCCCAACGCGGGCACTCCGCGCCGCAGGTCCGTGAGGGGGATGCCGTCCTCCTCGTGCACCTTGAGCAGCGCCGAGGCGAGCAGGCCCGGCTGGCCGAGCAGGTCGGCGGCGGCGCGGTCGGCGGCCAGTTCCCTGGAGCGGCTGAGCCAGCGCAGCGGCAGGTGCGCGATGAAGCTGGCCAGCCCCGCGGCGGCACCACCCGCCAGCATCGCCAGCCCGATGAACAGCCCAAAGGGGAACTCCTCCAGGAACAACCCCGGAGCCTCCACCGCAACCCGCCCGGTGCCCTTGGCGAACGTCGCCAGCGCGATCGCGAACGAGCTCGCCAGCGTCATCACCGCCACGTCCTTGTGCCGGATGTGCGCGATCTCGTGCGCGAGCACCGCGGTCAGCTCACCCGGCTCCAGGCGGGCGCGCAGCCCCTCGGTGACGATGATCGTCGAGCTGCGCCGTGAGCGGCCGACCGTGTAGGCGTTCGGGGCGGGCGACGGGCTGATCGCCAGCCGCGGCTTGGCCACATCGCTCAAGGCGCAGAGCCGATCGAGTACGGCGTGCAGCTCCGGCTCCTGCTCGGCCGTGACGTACCGGGCCCTGGTCATCCGCCGCGCCATGGCCTCAGTGGACCACCACTGCACGAGCAGGACGAGGACGGCTCCGAGGGCGACGTACAGGACTGGAACCTCTATCAGCACGAGACCGGCCAGAACAGCCGAGTAGATGGCCACGAGCAGGGCCATAGGGATGAGCATGCGCACCTTCGGAACCTCCAGCCGACGACGACGGGCCGGAAGGTCTCCCTCGCCACACAGGGCCCGCCTGACCGGGCCGAGCGGGCCGTCATGACGATCAGGCGTGTTCGGAGGTACTCCCCTTCACTTCAAGAAAGGGTAATAAATCAGGCCTCGGTACGGAAGAGGGCCCACACAGCTTTGCCACCCCGAGCCAGCGGGTCCCAGCCCCAGCACTGGCTGTAGGTCTCGACGATGTAAAGGCCGCGACCGTTCTCGGAGATGAAGTCGGGCTCCTTGGGGGTGGGGATCTCGTCGCTCGGGTCGGCCACGGCCAGCAGCACGTGGGGGACGACCCGCATCAGCAGCAGCTGGATCTCCCGCCGGCCTCTGGCGTACATCGCGTACCTGACCGCGTTCGTGACCAGTTCGGACACGACCAGTGCGGCGTCATCGCCCAGTTCCGGCAGACCCCACCCGCGTAACGTGGAGCGCGTCACGTCCCTGGCGGTCTTCACCGAGTCGGCCTGGAAGGGCAGCGGACACGAGGTCGTGTACGGCTTCCCGGCGCTCAACAGGCTGTCGAACCCCACCTCACGGGTGATCTGCAGGCAATCGGCAGTGGCCAAGGGGTCCTCCACCATCCCGCCGATACCTCCCGATTGCTTCTGGGTTCGTGCATGTTTGGCCCAATATGCACTAGGCCATCATGGGACACGACTCCCGGTCGCTGCAAGACCCAAATGCACGTGCATGTGCAATGTGCAGCCGCATGGGCGGTTACCGGTAGGGGTATCCAATTCGGACACCAGGTTGAGACCTTGTCATACGCGGCAATGTGGTGTCACTGTGTGTGCGGACCTTGATAGGAGGCAGAGTGACGCAGAACCAGCCGGGTTCCGGCCCTACGGCGCTGCGCATCCTCCTGGGCTCCCAGCTGCGCAGGCTCAGGGAGGGGAAAGGCGTTACTCGCGAGGAAGCGGGCCACCTCATCAGGGGGTCCGAATCCAAGATCAGCCGCATGGAGCTGGGTCGCGTCGGCTTCAAGGAGCGCGACGTGGCCGATTTGCTGACTCTTTACGGGGTCGTGGACAACCAGGCACGCGCAGCCGTACTCGATCTGGTGGCCACGGCGAACGAGCCCGGTTGGTGGCACCGGTTCAACGACATCCTGCCCACGTGGTTCCAGGCGTACGTCGGCCTCGAGGAGGCAGCGGCCAGGATCAGGACCTACGAGGTTCAGTTCGTCCCCGGCCTCTTACAGACCAAGGAATACGCCCGGGCGGTGGTCACGGCGGGCTCGGCCGGCATCGGTGCGGAGGAGATCTCCCGCCGGGTGGATCTCCGGCTCGAACGCCAGCGCATGTTCGACAGGCCCGACGGCCCGGTCTTCTGGGCGGTCATCGACGAGGCCGCGCTGCGCCGCCCCATCGGCGGCGCCGAGGTGATGCGGGCCCAGCTCGAACACCTCATCGACCTGATGCGCCAGCCCAACATCACCATCCAGGTCATGCCGTTCAGCTTCGGTGGCCACAGTGCCGAGGGCGGGGCGTTCACCGTCCTGCGCTTCCCCGATCAGGACCTGCCGGACGTGGTGTACGTCGAGCAACTCGCCAGCGCTCTCTACCTGGACAAACGCGAGGACGTCGACCGCTACACCGAGGTGATGGAGCGACTCTGCGCCGTCAGCACGACGCCCGATGAGACCATCGAACTGCTGCGGGTGATCGCCGAGGAGTTCTGACGGGTCGTCTCGTCGTCGTTGGGTACGCATCTACCCTAGACTGGCGAACGGCGCTTGGATCCCGCCAAGGCGGAGCATGCCCAGCGCCGCTCATGTGGGCGCGGCGCGTGAGCCGTACCAAATCTGGACGCGCCCGCGATCACTCGAAGCTTGATCAAGGAGACCACCCCGTGAAGACCGCTGTCGAGGAGCTCAGCCCGACCAGGGTGAAGCTCACTGTCGAGGTGCCGTTCGAAGAGCTGCGCCCGAGCCTGGATGCGGCGTACAAGAAGGTCGCGCAGCAGGTGCGCGTCCCCGGGTTCCGCCCTGGCAAGGTTCCGGCCCGCATCATCGAGCAGCGCTTCGGCCGCGCGGTGGTGCTGGAGGAGACCCTCAACGACGCGGTGCCCAAGCTGTACGGCCAGGCCGTCGACGAGGTCGACGTCTTCCCGGTCAGCCAGCCTGACATCGAGATCACCAAGATCGAGGACGGCGAGCAGGTCGAGTTCACCGCCGAGGTGGACGTCCGGCCCAGCTTCGACGTACCCGACTACGCGGGCGTCGAGATCACCGTCGACTCCGCCGAGGTCGCCGACGAGGACATCGACAGCCAGCTCGACGCGCTGCGCCAGCGCTTCGCCACGCTGACCGGTGTCGAGCGCCCCGCGGCCGCCGGCGACTTCGTCGTGATGGACCTGCGCGCCGAGATCGACGGCGCCAACATCGAGGAGCAGCAGGCCAACGAGGTCTCTTACGAGGTCGGCGCCGGCTCCGTGCTGCAGGGCCTCGACGACGCGCTCGTGGGCATGTCCGCGGGCGAGGAGAAGAGCTTCAAGACCGAGCTGGTCGGCGGTGAGAACGCCGGTGAGGAAGCCGACGTCATCATCACCGTCAAGACGGTCAAGGAGAAGGTCCTGCCCGAGCTCGACGACGAGTTCGCCCAGCTGGCGAGCGAGTTCGACACGCTCGGCGAGCTGAAGGACAGCATCCGCGAGCAGGCCCGCCGCAACAAGCTGGTCGACCAGGTCGTCCAGGCCCGTGAGAAGGCTGTCGACGCGCTGCTCGAGAAGATCGAGATGCCTATTCCCGACAGCGCGCTCAAGGCCGAGGTCGACGCTCGCAAGCACAACCTCGAGCACCAGATCGCCGAGAGCGGGCTGAGCCGCGACGCCTTCTTCCGCCTCTACCAGACGACCGAGGAGGAGCGCTTCGCCGAGTTCGACAGCAGCTCCGCCAAGGCCATCAAGGTGGGGTTCGTCCTTGACAAGATCGTCAAGAGCGAGGAGCTGGGCGTCTCCGAGCAGGAGCTGACCAACTTCGTCGTCCGCCGGGCCATGGAGATGGGCGTCCAGCCCAACCAGCTGGCCCAGCACCTGGCCGACAACGACCAGCTCACGCTGGCCATGGTCGAGATCGTCCGTGACAAGGCCAAGTCCGTCGTCGGTGACGCCGCCAAGGTGGTCGACTCCGAGGGCAACGAGGTGGACCTCAAGGCCATCTACACCGAGCTCAACGGCGCGGAGGCCGAAGAGGAGCCCGCCGACGAGTCGGCCGAGGAGAAGGCCGACGCCTAGCCACAGAAACGGCACCAAGCCCCCGATCCGGATGGTTCGGGGGCTTCGCGCTGCTCGGCGCGCCCTTACCTGCGCCGTCAGCGAACAGTAGGCAGACGGGGCATGACCTGTGTGCCCCGCGCGTTAGGGTCACAGGCAAAGCCAATCGATTACGACGCATCGGAAGGTGACGCTGTGACCAGCCCGCCGACCTTCTATCAGCCTGAGTCGCGAGGCCGTGAGAACGGCTCGTCCTTCCGGCTTGAGGACCAGCTTTACCAGCGCCTGCTGCGCGAGCGCATCATCGTGCTCGGGCAGGAGGTGAACGACGAGATCGCCAACCGGATCTGTGCCGAGCTGTTGCTGCTCGCGGCCGACGATCCGGACCGTGACATCTGGCTCTACATCAACTCGCCTGGCGGGTCGGTGACAGCCGGCATGGCCATCTACGACATGATGGAATATGTGCCCAACGACGTGGCCACGGTCGCCATGGGGCTGGCCGCCTCCATGGGGCAGTTCCTGCTGTCGGCGGGCGCGAGAGGCAAGCGCCACGCACTGCCGCACGCGCGCATCATGATGCACCAGCCGTCCGGCGGCATCGGCGGCACCGCCGCCGACATCGCCATCCAGGCCGAGCAGATGCTCTATGTGAAGAAGACCCTGGCCGAGCGGATCGCGTTCCACACGGGGCAGTCGCTCGACCAGATCGAGTCCGACTCCGATCGAGACCGCTGGTTCACGGCCGAAGAGGCCAAGGACTACGGCTTCATCGACCAAGTCGTGCGCAGCGCGAGGCAGGTGCCCTCGCAAGGCGCCGTCTCCTAGGGGAGTTGAAGTGAACATCGAAAGCCGGTACGTTCTCCCCTCCTTCGTCGAACGCACGTCCTATGGCGTGAAGGAGATGAACCCGTACAACAAGCTCTTCGAGGACCGCATCATCTTCCTCGGAGTGCAGATCGACGACGCGTCGGCCAACGACGTGATGGCCCAGCTGCTGACGCTGGAGTCGCTCGACCCCGACCGTGACATCAGCATCTACATCAACTCGCCGGGCGGTTCTTTCACCGCCATGACGGCGATTTACGACACGATGCAGTTCGTCCGGCCGGAGATCCAGACCGTCTGCCTGGGCCAGGCCGCCTCCGCGGCGGCCGTGCTGCTGGCCGGTGGCACCCCGGGCAAGCGGTTCGCGCTTCCCAACGCCAGGGTGCTCATCCACCAGCCCTCCACCGAGGGTGGCGGCCAGGGAAGCGACATCGAGATCCAGGCCCGCGAGATCCTTCGCATGCGCTCCCTCCTGGAGGAGATCGTGGCGAAGCACTCCGGAAAGCGCCCTGCGGAAGTCCGAAAGGACATCGAACGCGACAAAATTCTCAACGCGGACGAGGCAAAGGCGTATGGTCTGATCGACGACATCATCCCGTCGAGGAAGAAACGAGCTCAGGCCGTCGCTTCCTGATGAGATGTGACGCACCGGAGCGCTGCCCAATAGGGCACGTTCCGGTGCGACTCGCCGCCAGGGGGCTCACTGAGGGCCCAGAAGACGGTAACGTCGAAACCTGAGCGGTTCGGACCCGGTCCGGTAGATACGGATCGCGGGAGCAGGGCGGTCCCACGCAAAGGAGTATCTGGGGTGGCACGCATCGGCGACGGGGGAGACCTGCTGAAGTGCTCTTTCTGCGGGAAGAGTCAGAAGCAAGTCAAGAAGCTCATTGCCGGTCCAGGCGTCTACATCTGCGATGAGTGCATTGACCTCTGCAACGAGATCATCGAGGAGGAGCTCTCCGAGTCCTCTGAGCTCAAGTGGGACAACCTGCCCAAGCCGAGGGAGATCTACGAGTTCCTCGACGCCTACGTCATCGGTCAGGACAAGGCGAAGAAGGCGCTCTCGGTGGCGGTCTACAACCACTACAAGCGGGTGCAGTCCGGCGACCGAGGTAGAGACGACGGTCTTGAGCTGGCCAAGAGCAACATCCTGCTGCTGGGCCCCACGGGCTCGGGCAAGACACTGCTCGCACAGACGCTGGCGAAGATGCTCAACGTGCCCTTCGCCATCGCCGACGCCACGGCGCTCACCGAGGCCGGATACGTAGGCGAGGACGTCGAGAACATCCTCCTCAAGCTCATCCAGGCCGCTGACTACGACGTCAAGAAGGCCGAGACCGGCATCATCTACATCGACGAGGTCGACAAGATCGCTCGCAAGAGCGAAAACCCGTCGATCACGCGCGACGTCTCCGGTGAGGGCGTCCAGCAGGCGCTGCTCAAGATCCTGGAGGGCACGACCGCGAGCGTGCCGCCGCAGGGCGGGCGCAAGCACCCCCACCAGGAGTTCATCCAGATCGACACGACGAACGTGCTGTTCATCTGTGGCGGTGCCTTCGCCGGTCTGGAAAAGATCATCGAGTCGCGCATCGGCAAGAAGGGCATCGGCTTCAACGCCATCATCCGGTCGAAGGAAGAAGTCGACATGATCGACATCTTCTCCGACGTGATGCCCGAGGACCTGCTGAAGTTCGGCATGATCCCCGAGTTCGTCGGTCGTCTGCCGGTCATCACCTCGGTGCACAACCTCGACCGTGAGGCGCTCATCCAGATCCTCACCGAGCCCCGCAACGCGCTGGTCAAGCAGTACCGCAAGCTGCTGGAGCTCGACGGCGTGGAGCTGGAGTTCACCGACGGCGCGCTCGAGGCCATCGCCGACCAGGCGATCCTGCGCGGCACCGGCGCCCGCGGTCTGCGCGCCATCCTCGAAGAGGTGCTCCAGTCGGTGATGTACGAGGTGCCGTCGCGCCAGGACGTCGCACGCGTGGTGATCACCCGCGAGTCGGTGCTCGAACACGCCATCCCGACGCTCGTACCCCGCGACCAGCTCGCTGCGAAGCAGCAGCGCACACCGCGGGAAAAGTCCGCCTGATCCTTTCCCTTTCGGCCAAGCGCCCCGCGGAGTACCACTCCCCGGGGCGTTTCGCTTTCCTCCTTCCCTAGAATTGGTCACTGTGACAACGCCAGAGCTGCCTACCCAGTACACCCCGGCCGACGTCGAAACCCGGAGCTACGAGCGCTGGGTAACCGGAGGTTTCTTCCACGCCGACCCGGGCAGCCCGCGCGTGCCGTACAGCATCGTCCTTCCCCCGCCGAACGTGACCGGCGTCCTGCACATCGGGCACGCGCTCGACCACTCCATCCAGGACGCGCTCACCCGCCGGGCCCGCATGCAGGGGCGCGAGACGCTGTGGCTGCCCGGCATGGACCACGCGGGCATCGCCACCCAGAACGTCGTCGAGCGTGAGCTGGCCAAGCAGGGCCTGTCGCGCCACGACCTCGGGCGTGAGGAGTTCGTGGAGCGGGTCTGGCAGTGGAAGGAGGAGTCCGGTGGCCGGATCCTCGGCCAGATGCGCAAGCTCGGCGACGGCGTCGACTGGTCGCGCGAGCGCTTCACCATGGACACGGGGCTCTCGCGGGCCGTCCAAACGATCTTCAAGCGGCTGTTCGACGACGGGCTGATCTACCGGGCCGAACGCATCATCAACTGGTGCCCCCGCTGCCTCACCGCGCTGTCCGACATCGAGGTGGAGCACAGCGAGGACGACGGCGAGCTCGTCTCCATCCGCTACTCCGACGAGATCGTGGTGGCGACCACCCGCGCGGAGACCATGCTCGGCGACACCGCCGTGGCCGTGCACCCCTCGGACGAGCGCTACGCCCATCTGATCGGCACGCTCGTCGAGGTGCCGCTCACCGGCCGTCAGATCCCGGTTGTCGCCGACGAGCACGTCGACCCGGCCTTCGGCACCGGCGCGGTCAAGGTGACGCCGGCCCACGACCCCAACGACTTCGAGATCGGCCGGCGCCATTCGCTGCCGTCGCTGACCATCATGGACGAGCGCGGCGTGATCACCGCGCATGGGCCGTTCGAGGGACTCGACCGGTTCGAGGCGCGACCCGCCGTGGTCGCCGCGCTCCGCGCCGAGGGCAGGATCGTCGCCGAGAAGCGCCCGTACGTCCACTCGGTCGGCCACTGCTCGCGCTGCAAGACCGTGGTGGAGCCGAGGCTGTCGCTGCAGTGGTTCGTCAACGTCTCGCCGCTGGCCAAGGCCGCCGGTGACGCGGTGCGCGACGGACGCACCCGCATCCACCCGCCCGAGCTGGCCAAGCGCTACTTCGACTGGGTCGACGACATGCACGACTGGTGCATCTCGCGCCAGCTCTGGTGGGGGCATCGCATCCCGGTCTGGTACGGCCCGGCCGGCGAGGTCGTGTGCGTGGGCCCCGACCAGGACCCGCCCGCCGGTTACGTCCAGGACTCCGACGTGCTCGACACCTGGTTCTCCTCAGGGCTGTGGCCGTTCTCCACGCTGGGCTGGCCCGACGCGACGCCGGAGCTTGAGCGCTTCTACCCGACGTCCGTGCTGGTCACGGGCTACGACATCTTGTTCTTCTGGGTCGCGCGGATGATGATGTTCGGCCTGTACGCCATGGACGGCGAGCCGCCGTTCCGCGTGGTGGCGCTGCACGGCATGGTCCGCGACCAGTACGGCAAGAAGATGTCCAAGTCGTTCGGCAACGTCGTCGACCCGCTCGACTGGATCGAGCGCTTCGGCGCCGACGCCACCCGCTTCACCCTGCTGCGCGGCGCGAACCCCGGCGCCGACGTCGCGGTGAGCGAGGAATGGGCGGCCGGCTCGCGCAACTTCTGTAACAAGATCTGGAACGCCACGCGCTTCGCGCTGATGAACGGCGCGGCCACCGGCTCTCTCGACGGGCTCGACCTGACGGCGGCGGACCGATGGATCCTGTCGCGGCTGCAGAGCGTGATCTCCTCGGCCGACGCGGCCTTCGAGGAGTTCGAGTTCGCCAAGGCGTCCGATCTGCTCTACCACTTCGCGTGGGACGAGGTCTGCGACTGGTATCTGGAGCTGGCCAAGATCCAGCTCGGTGAGGGGCTGGAGCATACGCGGCTCGTGCTGGGCCACGTGCTCGACACGCTGCTGCGGCTGATGCACCCGCTGGTGCCGTTCGTCACCGAGGAGCTGTGGCGGGCCGTCACGGGTGGCGAGTCGGTCGTCGTGGCATCGTGGCCGCAGGTCGACTCCGGCCGTACCGATCCGGTGGCCGAGGCGGAGATCGTCGCGCTGCAGGAGCTGGTGACGGAGGTTCGGCGGTTCCGTTCGGATCAGGGGCTGAAGCCCGGCCAGAAGGTGGCCGCGCGGCTCGGGCTGGTCGGCACGGCTCTTACGGGGCAGGAAGGGGCTATTCGCTCGCTCCTGCGGCTGACCGAGCCGTCTGACGCCTTTTCAGCCACCGCCCGCTTCACCGTGGGCGGGGTGACCGTGGAGATCGACACCGCGGGCGCCATCGATGTGGTGGCCGAGCGCAAGCGGCTGGAGAAAGATCTGGCGGTCGCCCGTAAGGAGGCGGCCCAGGCCACGGCCAAGCTGGGCAACGAGCAGTTCATGGCCAAGGCGCCCGAGGACGTGGTCGCTAAGGTCAGAGGGCGTGCGGAGCAGTCGGCGGCCGACATCGCGCGGCTCGAGAGCCAGCTCGCCGGCTTGGTGGTTTGAGCGAGACACACCGGGGGAAGACCTATTCGTTACCGAAGTTGGGTCTTCCCCCGCGCTGGGGCTGCTAGAGTCTTCAACGCAGGGCAGTGGTCCTGCCAAACTCTCTGATCACTTCCGAGCTTCAGGCTGTGTCCGCATGCGATTGGACACGGACGAGAAGTTCGGGTAAGTTTAGAGGGTTGCCCCGGAACGAACCGGATCCGGACGATTTGACAAGAATCGCCCAAATCTGGTAAAATGGGTAAAGCGAAATGTGCGCCTCTCGCAGGTTGGGGAGTACGCGTCCGTTTCTTGAGAACTCAACAGTGTGTTAAAAGCCAGTGCATGATGCACAACCCCGTCATGTCCAT
>NZ_JBEZDR010000016.1:0-280688 GCF_040648415.1 Nonomuraea sp. NPDC049141 | reverse complement strand
CTGCAGCCCGTCCAAGGCCGGCCACCTCTGTAAGGCCATTGCCGTCCTTCAAAACCATCGCGTCGCCCAGACCGCGTGAGGTTGAAATGGGTTCAGTCAGGGTGCTACCCCTTGCGGCAGGGCTGACCACGGGTCTGCTGGGCGCGTTCGAGGTGGCTACTCTGAGGGACGGCGGACCTGACCACGCCTACATAGAGAGCGTCGAGGAAGGTCGAGTAACCAATCGCACTCAGACCGTGCAAGCGCTTATCGTGCGATGGGATGCCCTGTCCAACATGGCGCATCCCGTTGACGCCAGCAGGGAGATCATACGCGAGGTGATGGGCCGCTATGAGTAACACACCAGGTCTGCCAGTAGGAGTCTGGACCAAGGCGAAAGCGTCGGGCGGCAACGGCGGTAGCTGCGTCGAGGTGATGCGGCGCGCCGATGACTCGGTTCTGGTGAGGGACACCAAGGATCACGGATCGGGGCCCGTCCTGGCGTTCACTCACGCAGAGTGGTCAGCCTTCCTGGACGGAGCCGGCAAGGGAGAGTTCGACCTCTCGTAGCTCACTTTCCGTAGAAGGGGTCCGGCTGAACCGGACCCCTTTTGCCTGCCCGAGATCCCCTACGCCGAAAGTACGGGAGGCATCCGTACATGCCATGCTGCGGAAATCCACGCTCTGATCATCATGCCATGACTCAGTGTTGATCTTGCCGTCAAGCCGTTCGTGATCTACGCTCACTCCGAGTTTTCCGGATTGTCAGGATCTTCATGGAGATGGCGCCTTTGCGGTTTACACGGTCGTTACGAAGCTCAGCTCTCGCCGTCACAGCGAGTGCGGCCCTCGCCGCCTCGGTCCTCAACCCTCCGCCCGTCCAAGCACAACAAGCCGGCCCGTCGCCTGTTTCCATGGCGGCCGCGACCAAGCAGCTGCCAGGCGAGATCCTGGGCGCCGCCACAGAATCTCGGCGAGTGGTCCGTCGGCAGGACGGGCAGGTGATCATCGAAACCTGGTCCCGACCCGTGCGACTCAAGCAGAACAACGGAGCGTGGGCCTGGATCGACACGGGGCTCGTCGAGAAGGACGGCGCGCTTCGGCCGAAACTCGTGAAGGCTCCGCTCGCTTTCACGGCGGGCGGGAAGTCCGAACCGTTCGCCCAGCTGTCGACCGCCGGAGGCCAATCGCTCGCCCTGTCATGGCCGACCCCGCTCCCGCGCCCTCAGGTCTCGGCGAACCGAGCGACGTACGACTTGGGCGATGGTGCCCAGCTCGTGGTCAGCGCCATGGCAGCGGGATTTCGCTACGAGATCGTCCTGCAGCGTCGCCCGGCGAAACCCCTGGACCTCACACTTCCCGTGCAGATGAAGGGCGCCTCACCCAGCGAGCAGCGGGAGGAGCTCGTGGACGCTCAGGGGCGAACCATTCTGCACGCGTCAACGCCCCGCCTGCACATCAAGCCAGGACAGCGGACGGCCACGAAATCAGCCCCCAGCGCGTTCAAGAGCGAGCAGTCCGGCGACAACCTGCGGGTGGCGCTGGACGGCGCGAAGCTGGACACCGCGGCCTTCCCCGTGACGATCAGCGGCTCGGTCGCGATGCCGGCGAGTGCGGACGTGGACGTCTCCGACGAGGGCGGCGCGGGCGACCCGTCTTCGCCGTTGCTGATGGCCGGCGGCATCTTCGGCATACGTAACCGCGTCCTGCTGCGCTTCGACACCATGGCTCTCACGGGTCAGCGCATCATCGACGCGAAGTTGTCGGTGGTGAACACCGATGGCCCGGGCTGTGGAGAGGTTGGAGACGGTATCCAGGTCCGGCGGACCACCAGCCGCTGGGATCCGAACAACCTCACCTGGGCCAACAAGCCGGCCACGACCACCGAGGGCGCCACGATCGTCACCCAGTCCCACGCCAGCGACTGCGGCAGAGGGACACTCGACTGGCCTGTCAAGGAGATCGCCGCAGCCTGGGCTAGCGGCAGCCCCAACTACGGGCTCACACTGCAGGAGCCGAACGAGGCCAACACCTCCGACAACTTCCGCGAGCTCGCCTCCACCGAGTACGGCGACCCCGGCACCGAGGTGCCGAAGCTGACGGTCGTCACCCAACCGGTCCCGGCACCTCAGGTCCTGTACCCGGCGGGACCCGACGGGGTGGAAGTGTTCACCGCGCCCGCGGACTGGAAGCTGGACGGGCTACCGGTCTCCTCCGAGAACGTGCACGCGTTGAACGGCGCTGACGACCGTGCACAGACCAACGCCACCACCTTGGCCCCGCCCTACTTCGACCCGGCCAGCGGGCAGGTGGTCGCTCCCGCGACGCTTGCGGGCAAGGGCACCGCTAGCCAGGTGCTGAGCGGGATCGCGCTGGACAACGGCGACGCCGATGAAACCCTCGCGACCGGTTTCGAGAACGAGGATTCGCCGGCGGCCAGGACTGCCGCGGTGGCCGCCGCGGAAACCCCGTACTCGATCACTCCCCGATATGCCGAGGTCGCCAACAGCTACCAGGCGCTGAACACCATCACCGACCAGGTGCTCGATCTGGACGAGACGATCCCGGCGGGAACCGCGCTGTTCGCCACGCACATCTGGCCCGAGCGCAACCTGGTCGTGGTGCAGTCCACCGACGCCTCCGCCGGGCTGCGTAAGGCATTGGCGGACCGGTACGGCACGTACAACGTCGCCATCTGGCTGCGGTCGGAGAGTGACCGTCCGCGCCTGGACGTCGGCACGACATCCTCCGCCTCCACCTCCGCCGCGGACAGCCGACAGAATGACACGGGAAAGCTTAACGGCGGCTCAACGTTCTCTTCCTTGAATCCCGACGGCACCAGAGGGGGGTGCACGACTGGATTCGCCATGGGGACTGCGGCCGACCACCTCATGGTGAGCGCCGGGCACTGCGTTGCGCCTGGCGGAACCCCGAGCGCTGGTGTCCTCGAATGGACGAACTGGGTGGCCGGTCAAGGAACGATCAAACTGCCGAACCAGCCGACCTATTATGGCGACGTGTCCCTGATACAGACGGTACTCGGCCGGGTCACCAGCCCCACCATCTTCATCGGTCCCAGGGACTCAACAGTAAAGGAATGGGTGGGTGGGCGATTCTCGATCCCCGCGAAAGAAAAAGACCAATACTGCGTCGGCGGTGCCAGCCCGAATACAAAGGTCCTGTCCAACGGACAGATCTGCGGCTTCAAAGTCACCGACATCGGCGTGAAGCTCGAGGCCTCGGATAGCACTACACGCTGGGTTCAGGTCGGTAAGAAATCCGGCCGGTGCACGATCGGGGGTGACTCGGGCGCTCCTGTCTACACCTTCCGCAAGGGCGATGGATTCGTGGTGGCCAAGGGCATCCACCACGGCAGCAACAACGTCGAAGGCAAGCCTAGCGTGTCCACCTGCGAGAACTTCTTCACCGACATCCATGACGTAATGAAGGCAGTCGGCAAGGACGTCTACAAGAAATGAACCCCCTGGGCCCGTCCTTCCTGTGGCGCATGTTCTGCCTCCTGGTGCTGGCCGTCGCCGTCTCCATGGTGGCTGGCATGCGGGAGTCCCGGCCGGTCGAACCGCCCTTTCCCGGGCGGATCGACACGGTCATGGTGGAAGGACGGGTCCTGATCCTGCAGGTCTTCGGCGGGGCGAGCGACTCGGCATGTCTCCAGACCGACAAAGTCGAAGCCGTCGAGTCCGAGGCGAGTGTTCGGCTTCGGATAGTGCTTCGTGATGCCTGCCCGCCCCCCGAACGCACGCTGCTGGAGATGTGGCGGGACGAGTTGTGGCCTCCTGCCGTGCTCGACATCCTCCGTGGCGTCGAAGTGCCCGTCCTACTCGAGCGGCCCTTGGGACGCAGGAAGGTCGTCGACGAGACAGGCCGCGAGCTCCGGGTCTGCCCGATCACGGGCTCGCGACGGAAGACCATGCAACAGTGCCTGACGTAGGTGCGGGTGCCGAACGCTGCAGCCAAGCTCCCTCGGAGGTCAGCCGAACCGGCCTCCGACAGGTGATCACCGACCTGCTCCATCGAGACCGCCGCAGCAAGCTCTCCGGTCTACGGGCTGTCGCACGCCGCTCCGGCGTAATTCTCTGAGCTTCCCATCCGACTTGGGGTGGCGAGGAGAAGCGATTTGGCCATCTGTGTGTTGGTGAGTGGCCAGCCAATCGGGCCGATGGGGAAGCGTACCCACCTCGCGCGTCCAAAACCTGGCGATATCCGCAGGATGGAAGATCCCGCCGCTCGGACCACCGCCACGTTCTATGACGTGTACGGCGACGTCGACGCCGTGGGCGCGGCCCTGCTGCTCGATCGGTTCACGGTCGCGGACGAATCCTTGCTGGCGGCGCTGACCGAGGCCACCACACAGCCGCTGCGGCTGCGGTCCGGATCGGCCGTGATCGTGGACGAGTCCGATGCGGAGTGGCCGCACCCGGGGAGCTCCCTGCTTCGCGCGGCGGTGGGCAGCTCGCGGAGCCCGTGGGTGCGGCGGTCAGAGCTGGTCGCCGACGGCCGGGTGTACGGCCGGCTGGCGCACTGGGACTTCCCGTTCGACCCGGCGAAGATCGCGCACCGTGTTGTGGCCGCGCCCGAGCCGGAGGGGCGGGTCGTGCTGTTCCGGGTCGAAGGGCCGCCTGAGCACGCTGAGCTGTTGGTGGACCGGGAACTCGAGGCATGGCCGCCGGGTCTGAGGGAGCATCTCGCACCCTGAGGGCAGGGGGTCAGTGGGGAGGCACCCCTGTTGATCGGTACCCGGCCTTGCGACTGGACGCACCTTGCGGTGCAGCGTCGCGAGGGGAGTCCCACGCCCAGCGGGAAATGATATCTATCTTCCTGCGTGTGCGGTATCGTTTGGGGGAGGATGGCCAACGGAGGGGTCCTGTCATGTCCCGAACTGTCATCGACCTCGATGACGAGATGGTGGCCGAGGCCATGCGCATCTATGGCTCAAAGACCAAAGCGAAGGCTGTGCGCATGGCCATGGAGGATGCCGTCAAGCGCCATCTCCGTCAGGAGCTCGCGAACGCGATCAAGAGCGGGGAGCTCGACCTCAGCGAGATCGTGGAGAACACCGGTCCCCGCAATGCCGACGGCACCCTTCAGCGCTCCACGCAGCAAGGTGCTGCGTGACCGATTACCTCGCTGACAAATCCGCGCTCGCGCGCTGGGGCCATCCCTCCGTCGGCCGGGTTCTGGATGATTTCAGTGACCGGGGCGTCCTGGCCACCTGCGCGGCGGTGGAATGGGAGATGGTCTACAGCGCTCGCAACAAGCCGGACATGGCCCGCATCCACTTCCTGCTGCGCGGCTTCAACTTTCTCTACTGCGGAGACGAGGTGTTCGAGCGCGTGCTCGAGGTTCAAGGCGTCGCGTTGGAGCGTGGTTTTCACCGTGCCCTGTCCATGGCGGATCTCCTTATTGCCGCCACTGCCGAACGTCACCGGGCGACCGTGCTCCACTACGACGGCGACTTCGATATGGTCGCATCGATCACCGGACAGCCCACCCAGTGGGTCGTGCCCACAGGGACAGCGGACCGCTGATCTGGGGGGTCAAGGGGTCGCAGGTGCAAATCCTGTCGTCCCGGACGGAGCGATGCTCTGCCGAAGACCCTGAGGGCCAGCTGGGACTTGGGAGTTACAGGTACGACGGGCCCGTCACCCGGTGCCGGAAGGTCCACCAGACCCATGCCTGTGAGGCCACCAGGAACGGGATCATCGTGAGGACGACCGGCACCAGGAGCGCGCCCGAGGTGCCCGGTGCCAGTGGCAGCCGGAAGCCCGTCAGGACGCCAATCGCCACCAGGGCCGTCGCCGTCAGGGCGTAGGTGCGGCCCTCGCCGGCGCCGCCGGACAGCACCGCCGCCCGCTCCCGGAGCACGCCCCGCAGTCGCAGTGCCGCGAACGACAGCCCGTGCGTGGCGAACAGCGCGGCCACCAGCAGGGCGGGCACCAGCGCGATGGGCCCGTGGATGCCGAGCAGCACGTCACTGAGCAGGCAACCCCAGCTCAGCGCCAGCCCCCAGCTACCGACGACGACGGCGCCGTCCCAGAACCCCTGCCAGCGAGCGCCGGGCAGCCGCCCGCGCAGCCACAGGCCGCTGTCCCGGATGACCCAGGAGAGCAGCAGCATCACGACGAGCGAGTAGTTGCCGCTCAGCAACGAGCCCTCCAGCGCGGGGAAGAGCCCGGCGAGCACTCCCGCGGCGGCCACCAGCCACACCTCGTTGCCGAGGAAGAACGGCGCGATCGCGGCGATCGCCTCGCGCCGCTCGTCCGCGCCGCGCCCCAGGTACGGCAGCACCATGCCGACGCCGATGTCGGCCCCGGCCAGCACGAGGTAGCCGAGCGCGAAGAAGGCCAGGATCAGGATCTCCATGACGGCTCCTCAGAAGGTCAGGACGGGGGCGGCGGTCTCGATCGGGCGGTCGCCCAGCGCGACCTCACCCGGTCCCTTGCGGGCGGTCCTGGCCAGCAGCCAGTAGTTGACCAGGATGAGCACGGTGAACACGGTGACGAAGGCGATCAGCGAGAACCTGATCTGGCCGTACGACACCGGTGACATGGCGTCGGCCGTCTTCAGCAGGCCGTACACGGCCCAGGGCTGGCGGCCCATCTCGCGGAAGATCCACCCGGCGATCATGGTCACGAACGGGACGGGGATCAACGCGGTCAGCAGCCAATGCCACGGCCGGAAGCCCCGCACGACCGGCCGGAACAGCATCAACAGGAAGCTCGCCCCGGAGACGAAGAAGAGCACCGCGAAGAGCGTCAGCATGGTGATCCCGCCGGCGTGCACCCAGCCCAAAGGTGGCAGGTAGTCACCCGGTCCGTACTTGGCCACCATCTCCGCCTGCGCCTCGGCCAGCCGGTGCGCGCTGCCCGACCAGGCGGCCAGCTTCGTCGGCTGCAGCGTCTGGAAGCCGATGCCGCCGAACGTCGCGGTGAACAGCGTCGCGGGCAGCGCCACGCCGATCCCGAGGCGCAGCGACTTACGGAAGAAGTCCTGCTCGGCGGTGCGCTTGGCCAGGTGGTAGGCGCTCACCCCGGCCATCAGGAAGCCGCCGACGATCAGCGCGCCGCCGCCGATGTGGAAGAAGGCGACCAGCGCCGCCGGGTTGGCCACCAGCGCGCCGAAGTCGGTGAGCCGCAGGACGCCGTCCTTGAGCTGGTAGCCCACCGGGTTCTGCAGGAAGCCGTTGGAGATCAGGATCCAGAACGCCGAGGCGTAGGCCGTCAGCGTGACGACCCAGATCAGCGCCAGGTGCGCCCACCGGTTCAGCTTGTTCCAGCCGAAGATCCACAGGCCCAGGAAGGTGGACTCGACGAAGAACGCCACGATCGTCTCGATCGCCAGCGAGGAGCCGAACACGTTCCCGGCGAACTCGGTGAGCCCGCTCCACGACAGCCCGAGCTGGAACTCCATGACCAGCCCGGTGACGATGCCCATCGCGTAGTTGATGATGTAGAGCTGCCCCCAGAACCGGGTCATCCGCAGGTGCACCGGGCTGTCGGTCAAGGTGGCCCAGGTCTGGATGACGGCCACCAGCGTCGCCAGCCCGAGGGTCAGCGCGACGAACAGGAAGTGCGCCCCTGCGGTGAGGGCGAACTGCAGGCGGGCGAGGTCTACGGTCTCCATGCTCAGAGGTTCCGGTCAAGGTCACCTCCGCCGCGTCATGCCGGGGCGTGCACCTGTCGTACACCTGTGGTGTCAACGGACCGCCCGCCGTACAACTCAGGGGGTAAGCCAGCCCGGGGTGATCATGCCGGCCTCGTAGGCGAGCACCACGATCTGCGCCCTGTCGCGCGAGCCGAGCTTGGTCATGATGCGGCTGACGTGCGTCTTGGCCGTGGCCGGGCTGAGCACCAGCCGGGCCGCGATCTCGTCGTTGGACAGCCCGGCCGCGACCAGCGCCATGACCTCCCGCTCGCGCTCGGTGAGCGCGTTGAGCCGGGGGCCCGGCTCCGGGCGCTTGACCCGGCCGGCGAACTCGGCGATCAACCGCCGGGTCACCGAGGGCGCGATCAGCGCGTCCCCTCTGGCCACCACCCTGACCGCGTGGATCAGCTCGGCCGGCTCGGTGTCCTTGACCAGGAAGCCGCTCGCGCCCGCACGCAGCGCGCCGTAGACGTAGTCGTCCAGGTCGAACGTGGTCAGGATGATCACCTTGACGCCGTCGAGCCGCGGGTCCGTGACGATCATCCGGGTCGCCTCCAGGCCGTCCAGCTCGGGCATCCGGATGTCCATCAGCACCACGTCAGGTCGTAGCTCGCGGGTCCTGGCCACGGCCTCGGCGCCGTTGGCCGCCTCGCCGACCACCTCGATGCCGTCCTCGTCGTTCAGGATGGACCGGAATCCGGCCCGTACGAGGTTCTGGTCGTCGGCGAGCACCGTGCGGATCATCGCACTCCGTTCAGTGGAAGGTCGGCGACGACCAGGAAGCCGCCGTCAGGCCGGGGGCCCGCCTCCAGGGTGCCGCCCAGCGCGGTGGCGCGCTCACGCATGCCCTGGAGCCCGTACCCGGTCCCGTCGGTGAACGTCGCCCCCGGCCCATCATCCTCCACGCGGATCACGATATGTCCGGACTCGTTGGTGACAGTCAGCCGAGCCGCGTCGGCTCCCGAGTGCCGGGAGACGTTCGTCAGGGCCTCCCTGATGATGCGGGTCGCGGCCAGGTCCACCTCGGTCGGCACCTCGTCCAGCCGCCCGGACAGCTCGGTCCGCACGTCCAGCCCCGAGCCCGCGACCAGCGCCTCCATCCGGGCCAGGCTGTCGGCGGGCGCGGTCGGCGCGCCCTCGTCCACCTGCCGCAGCACCCCGAGCGTGGTACGCAGCTCGCGCAGCGTCTCCTTGCTGGTCTCCTTGATCGTCCGCAGCGCGGCCTCCGCGGCCTCCGGCCGTTTCTTCAGCCCGTGCAGCGCCGCCGCGGCCTGTACGTTGATCATCGAGATGTTGTGCCCGAGTACGTCGTGCAGCTCTCTGGCGATGCGCAGCCGTTCCTCACTCGCCCGCAGCCTGGCCTCCTCCTCCTTGCTGTGCAGGGCGTCGAGCACGCGCCGTTCGGCCTCCCGCAGGTAGGCGCGCCGGTTGCGGGTGACGCCGCCACCGGCGACGGCGGCCACCACCCAACCGGCGATCATCAGGAACATGCTGTCGTCCACGTGCCTGATCCCGCCGGTCTCGCCCAGCCCCATGGCCAGCAGCGAGGCCGCGCCCGCGGCTATGGCGGCGATCAGGTGGCCCAGCTCGGCGGCGGTGTAAAGCACCACGAACGACAGGACGATCATCGGCCCGTCGAGCCGGGCGAACGGATAGTAGAGCGCGACGGCCACCAGCACGACGATCAGCGCCGCCACCGGGTAGCGCTGCCGCGCCAGCACCGCGGCACCGGCCGCGAGCGGCAGCAGGACGTCCAGCGCGTTCGGAGCGATGCCCGGCTGGAGGAAGGACGTGGCCACCGTGCCCGCCAGCACGGCGATGACCACCGCGAGCGACACGATGGTGCCGGCCGACAACGTGCGCATGCCGCCCATTCTGTACGGCCTGCCGTCCGGGTGCCCAACCGCCCCGCAATGGGTAGAGCCGGAGCATGAGCGTAGAAGACGAGTTGCGTCAGGTCGAAGAGGACCTGACCAGGTTGCGAGCCCAGACCAAGGATCTGCGCGACCAGATCGGTGACATGGGCGCCACCGATCAGGTGGAGATCGGCGCGATGATCAGCATGGCCGACGAGCAGGAAGAGCTGATCGCGGACCTGGAACGTCGCCGCGACGACCTCCTCCGGCGTCGCGACGGCGGCTGATCCGCTGGGCTGCTCAGCGCAGGGGGGCGCCCACTTCGTGCAGGTGGCGCAGCGCCTGGCCGTAGGAGGCGATCAGCCCGGTCTCCAGGTAGCTGACGCCCAGGTCGGCGCAGTACTGCCGGACGATCGGCTGGGCCTTGCGCAGGTTCGGCGACGGCATGTTGGGGAACAGGTGGTGCTCGATCTGGTAGTTGAGCTGGCCGAGCGCCACGTCCACGAACACGCCGCCCTTGACGTTGCGCGAGGTCAGCACCTGCTTGCGGAGGTAGTCGAGTTTGTCGGCCTTGGTGAGGATCGGCATGCCCTTGTGATTGGGCGCGAACGTGCTGCCCAGATAGACGCCGAACAGCCCCTGGTGCACCACCACGAAGACCAGGGCCATACCGAGCGGCAGCACGGCGAAGACGATGCCGAAGTAGCAGGCGAAGTGCGCCAGCAGCAGCGCCCCCTCCCACTTCCGGTGCTTCGTCGTCGGCTGGAACACCGCCTTGACACTGGCGATGTGCAGGTGCCACGCCTCCAGCGTGAGCAGGGGGAAGAACCAGAACGCCTGCCACTTGGCGATGAACCTCGGCAGACCCTGGCTCCGGCGTACCTGATCGGTCGACCAGACGATCACGGCGGGGGAGACGTCGGGGTCCTCGTCCTCGTGGTTGGGGTTGGCGTGGTGGCGGTTGTGCTTGGTGTTCCACCAGCCCCAGCCCAGCCCGATGCCGAAGTCGCCGATGAGCAGCCCGACGATGTCACTCGCCCGGCGGGTCCTGAAGACCTGCCGGTGCCCCAGGTCGTGGGCGACGAACCCGATCTGCGCGGAGGCCACGCCGAGCGCCACGGCCACCAGCAGTTGCCACCATGAGTCGCCGACCCACCAGAACAACGCCCACATACCGACGTAAGCGGCCAACACCAGGGTCAGCCGCACGGCGTAGTAGACCGGACGCCGGTCGAGCAGGCCGGCGTCCTGGATTTGTCGGGCTAGTTTCGCGAAGTCACTACCACGGGTTTCGAGCGTGCCTGTATCGGCCACAGGTCTCCTCACTTAGAGGTGGAAGTTGCCCCCACCCTGCGCATTCTCCGTGATGACGGGAGATCACGGCTAGTATCCGCCGTCGCGCCTGCAAATAGTCTCGTCTAAGCCAAGACATGGTTTCGCCCATGCCGCAGTCGAAACCCCGCGACAGCGGCTGACAGAGATCTGGCAGCGGCCGCGCGCATCGTGGCCGGCATGACACACGTACTCATCGTCGGCTCCGGGCCGACAGGACTGACCCTGGCCATCGAGCTCGCCCGCCGCGGCGTGGACCTGCGCATCGTCGAGAGGTCGGCCGAGCCCCCCACGGGAGTGCGCGGCAAGGGGCTGCAGCCCCGCACACTGGAGGTCTTCGACGACCTCGGCGTCATCGACGAGATCCTCGCCACCGGGAGCGGCTACCCGGGCATCAGGAGCTACAAGGGCGAGCAGATCGTCTGGGAAGGCCGGATGGACGAGCCCAAGGAGCCGTCGCCGGGCATCCCGTACCCGAACCTGATCATGCAGCCGCAGTGGCGCACCGAGCGGATCCTCCGCGACCGGCTCGCCGAGCTGGGCCATCGGGTCGAGTTCGGCACCGAGGTGACCGGCTTCGAGCAGGACGAGCAAGGGGTGACGGCCACGCTCGGCGGCGGCGAGACCGTCCGCTGCGCCTACCTCGTCGGCGCCGACGGTGGCCGCAGCACCATCCGCAAGCAGCTCGGCGTCGGCTTCGCGGGGGAGACGTACGAGAGCGAGCGCATGCTGCTGGCCGATGTCAAGACCGGCGACCTGGACCGCGACCACTGGCACCTCTGGGGCTCCATGGAGGAGCAGGTCATGTACTTCGGCCTCTGCCCGCTGCCGAACACGGACGTCTTCCAGCTCGTCGCGCCGTACACGGGCGAGGACGACCTGCGCGCGCTCGTCACGAGGCACGCCCCGCACGTCCACCTCGACGAGATCCTGTGGCGCTCGGACTACCGGGCCAACGTCCGGATGGCCGAGCGGTTCCGCGTGGGCCGGGTGTTCCTGGCCGGGGACGCCGCGCACGTGCACTCGCCGGCCGGCGGCCAGGGGCTCAACACCGGGGTCCAGGACGCCTACAACCTGGCCTGGAAGCTCGCGGCCGGCTCGGCGGCGCTGATCGACACCTACGAGGACGAGCGGATGGCGGTGGCCGCGCACGTGCTGGGTCTCAGCACCCGGCTGCACCGGGAGCGCGACATCGAGCGCGGTGACGACACCAACCAGCTCGACCTGGCCTACCTCGGCAGCGCCCTGTCCGTGGGCGAGCGGGGCGGCGAACGCCTGGGGACGCTCTTCGACGAGCAGCGCGGCACGCACTTCCTGCTGCTCGGCGCCACCGGCCGGGAGTACGGCGACACGATCAGGGTCCTGCCGCCGCTCGACGGGCAGGAAGGCGTCATCCTGGTCCGCCCCGACGGCTACATCGGCTATCACGGGGACGAGAGCGGGCTCAGCGCGTACCTCTCCGGGTTCGGGATCGACGCCCCCTTGACCAAGGCCTCCTCATAGCGCCGCGTGCCCAGCGCCGTCCGGCAGCGCGTGGCCAGCGCGACCACGAACGGGTCGGCCGACTCGGTGATCCCGCGGAGCACCCTGGCCGCCCCCAGCAGCTCGGCGGCCGTCAGGGGCTCGCGGTGCTCGGCCACGCCTTCGAG
Source organism: Nonomuraea sp. NPDC049141 (assembly GCF_040648415.1). Lineage (NCBI taxonomy): Bacteria > Bacillati > Actinomycetota > Actinomycetes > Streptosporangiales > Streptosporangiaceae > Nonomuraea > Nonomuraea sp. NPDC049141. Next base: position 268,207 of record NZ_JBEZDR010000016.1, on the reverse strand, counting down.
CACGGTCGCGCGGGCGGTCCTGTCCTCGCAGGTGGCCATGAGCTCCAGCGCTCTGCGCAACGGCTCGTCCGGCTCGGCGACACGGGCCAGCTCGACGTTCATGAACGCCCTGAACTGGGGAGGAGCGTCCATGTCCATCGCCAGGGCGCTGCGCAGCAGCCGGGCGGCCTCGCCCCGATCGCCGGAACGCCTGGCCAGCTCGGCTCTGGCGTGCATGACCCGGGCGATGGCCAGCGGGTCTTCGGACCGCAGCGCCGCCTGCCAGGCCCGCTCCAGGGCGGTGGCCGCGCCGGCATGGTCGCCCGAGCGCGTCATGAGCTGGCCGAGCCGCAGCAGGAAACTCATCGGCCCGAGCGGCGCCCCCAGCGCGGCGAGCTCCGCCGCGATCGGCTCCGGCTCCTTGGCCAGGACCAGCGCGCGGGCGAAGTCGCCGCGGTTCTCGGCGGCCAGCGACAGCCAGTAATAGGCGGCCCACTGTCCCCAGCGGTCGCCGGTCCGGCGCAAGCCGTCGAGCGCCGGCTCCAGCAGGGACTCGGCGCCGGCGACCGCCCCGTACTCGAACCGTACGATGCCCGCCACTAGCAGCGCCGTCGACCTGGTCCAGGTGTCGGGATGATCGCGCAGCCGCTCGGCGCCCGCCTCCGTGATGGCCACCACGTCGCGGGGCGGGCCCAGCGCGATGATCATCGCCCACGAGTGCAGCGCCGCCGGATGGTCCGACTCCAGGACCGCCCGGGTCGGCTCGGTGCCCATGGCGGCCATCATGCAGAGCCCATGGGCCAGCTCCCGCCCCTCGGGCGCCACGTCGCCGACCCTGCGCAGCACGGCGGTCGCGTGCGCGGCGATCTCGTGCCGCCGCCCGCGCATCATCCACGGCCACAGCCTGGGCAGGATGATCCGGAGCGGGTCGTCGGAATGCCGGAGCGCCGCGTCCAGGTTGCCCTGCTCGGCGTCGAGTATCGCCAGCCACTTGACCTGCTCATCCGTCCGCAGGTGCGGCTCGGCGGACTCGGCCAGCTCGGCGTAGTAGCCGGCATGGGCCTGCCTGATCTCCGGGAGGTCGCCCGTGACGTACTGCCTGATCGTCTCCAGCATCGTGTAGCGGTCGCCGGAGACCGCGATCAGCGACTTGTCGACCAGTGAGGAGAGCAGGTCGAGATCACCGCCGCAGATCCGGGCGATCGCCTCGGCCGTCGCGCCGCCGGAGAACACCGACAGCCCGCGCAGCAGCTCCCGCTCCTCCTCCGACAGCAGGTTCCAGCTCCAGTCGATGACCGCGCGGAGCGTGCGGTGCCTGGGCTCGGAGGTACGGCTGCCGCGGAAGGCCAGCCGGTCGCCGAGCTGCTCGACCAGCATGGACACCGACATCGTCCGCAGCCGGGCGGCGGCCAGCTCGATGGCCAGCGGGATGCCGTCGAGCTCGCGGCAGATCCGCGCTGCCTCGGCCGGCGCCAGCACCAGGTCGGGGCGGGCGGCGGCGGCCCGGTCGCGGAGCAACTCCACGGCGGGCTCCTGCGGTAACGGGAGCACGGGATGCAGGGACTCGCCGGAGATGTTCAGCGGCTCCCTGCTGGTGGCGATGATCCGCAGCCCGGCCACCTCGCCCAGCAGCCACTGCGCCACCCGCGCGGCCTCGTCGATCAGGTGCTCGCAGTTGTCCAGCACGATCACGGGTGACGTGCCGCGCAGCGCTCTGACCAGGTCAGATGTCTTGAGCACGGCTTCCAGCGCGGCCCGTACACCGGCTGCAGAGGCCAGCTCGACCAGCCACACCCCGTCGGGCACCCGCAGCGTCGCGGCGGCCTCGACGGCCAGCCGGGTCTTTCCCGCCCCGCCGGGCCCCACGAGGGTGATCAGCCGGGCGCCCGCCAGCGTCCGGATCCGGGAGACGTCGTCGTTCCGCCCGACGAAGCTGGTCAGCCGGGCGGGCAGGTTGGTCCGCGGCGCCGGCTCCTCGTCCCGCAGCGCCGCGAGGTGCGCTTCGCGCAGCTCGGCTCCCGGATCGACGCCCAGCTCGTCCGCCAGCTCCGCCCTGATCCGCTCGAAGACCTCCAGCGCCTCTCCCCGCCGCCCGCTCGCCACCATGGCCCGCATCAGCAACGCGTGGAACGGCTCACGCAGCCGGTGCTCGGCGACCAACTCCTCCAACTCGGCCACGACGTCGCCGCCCACGACGTCACCGCTCATGACGTCGCGGCCCGTGATGGCGCCGCCCGCGGCGAGGTCCGCCGCGATCCGGGTCGCCAGCGCCGCCAGCCGCAGCTCCTCCAGCCGCGCGGCCGGGGCCTCCGCGAAGGGCAGATCGACACCGGCCAGCGCCGGTCCGCGCCAGAGCGCCAGCGCCGCGTGCGCGTCTCCCACGCGGGCCAGCCGCTCGAACTCCCACGCGTCCACCTCACCGGCGGGTACGTCGAGCAGGTAGCCGTTCGGATGGGAGGAGATCAGGCCCGGCCCTTCCCTGCGCGCCCTGGACACCAGCGACTGCAGCGCGGCCATCGGATGCTCGGGCGGCTCGCCCGGCCACAGGTCGTCGATCAACCGGTCGGTCGTCACCACCCGCCCAGGGTCGAGCGCCAGCCGTACCAGCAGCGCCCGCACCCGCGCGCCGCCGACCGCGGCCCCCGCAACCTGGAGCGGCCCCAGGATCCCGATCCGCATCCACCCTCCAAGCCTCGCCCCCTACGGTACGACGCTCACGAGAAGACCTTCGCTTTGAGCGACGGGAACCGCTGGACCGTACGCAGGAACGTCTTGAAGCCGATCCTGGCGGCCCGGCTCTCGCCGATGAACTGCTCGGCCGCCCGGAGCGAGTCCCGCACGGCCGCGAAGCCGTACTCGCGCAGCTGCTCCTCGTAGCCCGCGATGGCCTCGACCGTGTCCCGCCCGCCGGTCAGCGCGAGGCAGAGCAGGCGGGCGTCGCGCAGCGCGGTGTTGGCGCCGATGCCGCGCATCGGCGTCATGCTGTGGATGGCGTCGCCGAGCAGCGTGATGGTGGTGGCCGGCCATGGCTCGATCGGGATCGAGGTACGGATCGGCAGCAGCGAGACCGTGTCGGGATCCGACAGGTCGATCAGCTTGCGCAGGTCGGGATGCCAGGACTCGACCATCCGCGCCACCGCCTGCTTGAGCCGGACGCCCGGCAGCTCGGCGACGTCGGTGGGGAAGCGGTCCTTGGTGGCGCCTACGGCCCACAGGATGTAGCTGCCGGCGTTGTCCATCAGCGCGCCCTGCTGCTCGGTCGCCCCGATGCCGCCGACCGGCGCCACGTCGCCCAGGTCGTGCGGGGCGCAGAACATGCCGAGGCCCTTGGGCGGGATGACGGTGTTCGGCCCCTCGACGAGCCGACGGGAGATGAGCGCCTTGGTCTCGTCGGTGAGCGGGAACTTGCCCGCCACCGTGGTGATGCCGGTGTCGACCCGTTCGGCGTGCGGCAGATACTGCTTGCGCACCCGCGAGTTGCCGCCGTCGGCGGCGACCACGATGTCGGCCGTCTCGCTGGAGCCGTCGGCAAAGAACAGCTCGACGCGCCCGTCGGGCCGCCGCTCATAGCGCTCGTACGTCCTGCCGAACCGCACCACCTCCTCCAGCCCGCTCAGCAGCACCTGCCTGAGCGTGATGCGGCTCACGGAGTGGTGGTCGTCGACCGGGTCGGCCGCGGGCGGGGTCTCGATCAACGCCAGCGTCCTGAGCCGCTCGGTGAGGAAGCCGAAGTCCTGACCGCCCTGCCCGGTCGTGGCGAGGAACGCCCGCCAGAGATCCGCAGGCAGGCAGTCGTGGAGGGCGCGGGCGCCGTTGGGGTCGATGTGCACCCGGTAGCCCTGCAGCCGGTCGGCCGGGGTGCGGTCCCGCTCGTAGACGGTGACGTGCTTGCCGGCCTTGAGCAGTCCCTGGGCGAGGCAGAGGCCGCCGACCCCGCCACCGATGATCGCGATGTGTGCTGTCATGTCCATGACTATCAACCATACGGATAATTCTGTCAACCATCCGGATGGATGATAAAGTTGGGCCATGAGACGAGAGCCGGAGGAGAAGCAGCGCGACCCGGAGCGCACCAAGGCCCGCATCCTGCAGGCGGCGCTGGAGGAGTTCGCGGCCAAGGGGTTCGCGGGGGCGCGGGTCGGCGAGATCGCGGCCAGGGCCGGGGTCAACAAGCAGCTGATCTCCTACTACTTCGGCGGCAAGGAGGGGCTCTTCCGTGCGCTGAACACCCGCTGGCAGAGCGAGGAGAGCGTGTTCGCCGACCGGGGGTCATCGCTCGGCCGGCTCGTCGCGGGCTACGCTCGCGCCAACTCCAGCCGCCGCGACTTCGGCAAGCTGATGGTCTGGCAGGGGCTCACCGACGACGGCCCGCCCGATCCCGCCTTCGCCGAGGACGTGCGTCGCGACCTGGAGCACCTGCGCGCCCGCCAGGAGGCCGGGGAGTTCCCCGCCGACCTGGACCCGGCCGCGTTGATGGTGGCGCTGTTCGGGATGGCGGCGGCCGGGATCGCCTTCCCACAGCTCGTCCGGGCTGCCTGCGGCCTCGACCCGGGCTCACCCGAGTTCGGCGACTACTACGCCGAGCAGTTGGAGCGGCTGGCCGACCACCTACGCGCTCCGTGAGATCCGCAGGAGGTCGCTGAGCGTGAGCAGCGCCTGTCCGGACCGCGGCCCAGCGCGGCCTGGCCGACAGCGTCAACGCACCCCGCGCAGCCGCTGTATCAGCAACGCGAGCAGGCCGCAGGCCGCCCCCCAGACCAGGTTGGTGATGAGGATGGACACGCTGCCGAAGATCACGACCGGGCCGCCGCGCAGCGCCAGACCGCTGGTCGCGATGGCGACGACTCCGTAGAGGAGGCCGGCGAGCACGAGCGTCAGTACGGGCCTGCGCACCTGGGTCAGTCCGACGATGAGGATCCAGGCCAGCGAGATCGCGGCCGTCAGGACGATCGGCGTGGCCGGCTTTCCGAGCGCGTCCGACAGGCCCACCATGGAGAACAGCGGCCGGACCAGCGCGATGGCCGCCAGGCCTACGATGAGCAGCCAGTTGAGCGAATGAAGAGGTTGCTGGTTCGACGTCATGCGGTCGAACGTACGAACGCGTGGTCCCGCCGCGCATCGCCCCTCAAGCGTCATTCCGCGGCCCGTTTGTACGTCGAGAAGCGACATCTGCGCGGTCCGGCCCGCCTCACAGCGCGCCAGGCCACAGACTAGGACGGGACGGGCGAGAAGGACGGATCGCATGCTCCAGCACGGACGACCCCAGGACGCCGATGGTGTCCCGGACTGGGTGTTCCTGGCCCTCGTCGCCGTCGGGCAAGCGCTCGCGATCTCACTCATCATCGCGGTCGGCGCCCCGAGCAGCGGCTACAGCGGGTGGGGCGCTTACGCCTTCGCGAGCGGGTTCGGTGTCCTGCTGCTCGCGCACCGAGCCGCCCCACTCGTGGTGCTCACGACGACCATTCTCGGCATCTTCACCTACTACGCCATGGACTATCCACCGATCGGCATGGCCGCCCCCGCCGTCGCGGCGCTCTACTTCGCCGCCGAACGCAGGAACATCCGGTGGCCACTGAGCGCGGGACTGGTACTGCTGGCCGTGTCCGCCTTCTTCCGAGCGGTCAACGAGCACCAGCCGGGCGACGTCCTGTCCTACGACCTGCTGACCAACGCCGCACTGATCGGCTGCGCGATCGCACTCGCCTCAACCGTGCGCAGCCGTCACCAACTGCGCGAGCAACAGGAACTCATCATCACCCTGGAACGCGAGCGAGAACGCGACCGCGTCGAACGCGCCATGCAGGAAGAACGCATCCGCATCGCTCGTGACCTGCACGACACGATCGGGCATGCCCTGGCCATCGTCACCGTGCACGCCAACGTCGCCGGCGAGGCCGTCGGACGCGACGACGACACGGTGACCCGATCGCTGTCCAACGTGGCCGACGCCACCACGCGATCCCTGCGCGAACTCCGTGCCACCGTGTCCATGCTGCACTCCCCGGCGCGGACGGGCCACGACGACCGCGCGCCCCACACGCTGGAAGGCATCCGGACCATCATCGAGACCGCCCGGCAGGCCGGTCTCACCACGCGCGCCGAGCTGGCCGCCGACCCGGCGCGCGTGCCACCCACGATCGCCACCGCCGCCCACCGCATCGCCCAGGAGGCTGTGACCAACGTGATCAAGCACGCCGGTGCGACCACGCTCACCATCAGCACCAGGATCGAGGACGACACGCTCTACCTGACCATCGGCGACGACGGCAAGGCGACGACCGAGCCGAGCGTGGACGGGCGCGGCATCGCCGGGATGCGCGAGCGGGCGGCCCTCCTGGGAGGCGCGCTGAGCACCAGCAGGTCGTCAACGTCCGGCACCGCCGTGACCGCCCGGCTGCCGCTGGCCCGGGAGCCCCGTACATGATCAGGATCGTCATCGCCGAGGACGAGCCGCTGCTGCGCTCGGGCCTGCGCGCGCTGGCCGAACACGACGGTGACATCGCCGTCGTGGCCCAGGCCGGCGACGGCCGGAGCGCGGTCGACTCGGTACGCGAGCACCGGCCCGACATCGTGCTCATGGACATCCGCATGCCCGTGCTCGACGGCATCACCGCCACCAGGCGCATTCTCGACGACCCCGACCTCGACGGCGTCCGGATCATCGTGCTCACCACGTTCGACGAGGACGAGAACGTCCTGGACGCGATCCGCTCGGGCGCGTCCGGATACCTCCTGAAGGACATCCAGCCGCAGGACCTGCGCGATGCCATCCGTCTCGTGGCCGGCGGCCAATCGCTCCTCGCGCCGTCGATCACCGAGAAGGTCATGCGCGCCGCCGCCTCGGCGCACCCGCGAACCAGGCCGGAGCTGGTCGAAGGACTGTCCGGCCGCGAACGCGAGGTCTTGGCCGCGATCGGGCGCGGCCTGAACAACCAGGAGATCGCCGCCGAGCTGTTCATCAGCCCCGAGACCGCACGTACCTACGTCAGCAGGCTGCTCACCAAGCTGCCCGCCCGCGACCGCACCCAACTGGCCGTCATCGCGTACCGGAGCGGCCTGGCCGGACGGCGGTAAAGGGGTCAGCCGGCCTGGTGGGCGATCTGGATCAGGTTGCCGCAGGTGTCGTCGAGCACGGCGGTGGTCACCGGCCCCATGTCGGCGGGTTCCTGGGTGAAGCGCACGCCGAGGCCGCGGAGCCGCTCGTACTCGGCCTTGACGTCGTCGACGGCGAAAGAGGTGTAAGGGATGCCGTCGGAGACCAGCGCCTCCTTGAACGGCTGCACCGCCGGGTGGGCGCCGGGTTCGAGCACCAGCTCGGTGCCGTCCGGGTCCTGCGGGGACACCACGGTCAGCCACCGGTGCTCGCCGAGCGGGATGTCGTGCTTCTTCACGAAACCCAGCACGTCGGTGTAGAAGCGCAGCGCCTTCTCCTGGTCGTCAACGAGCACGCTCGTCAGGTTGATTCTCATGTCGGTCCCCTTCTGAGCCACCGCTCGATGATCGGTTCGAGCGGGCTGGTGTTGATGTAGTGGAACTTGTACCGGCCCTCACGCCTGGTCTCGACCAGGCCGGCAGCTTCGAGGACGTCGAGATGCTGCGAGATCGCCTGCCGCGACGAAGCGAGCTCATGCTTGGTGGCCAGCCGGGCGCAGATCTCGAAGAGCGTCTGTCCGTTGCGGTCGGTCAGCTCGTCGAGGATCGTCCGGCGCGTGGAATCGGCCAGGGCTTTGAAGACGTCACCCACACGCCGCACCATAGGCAAGCCGATACTTGCCTGTCAATTGATCGTGCTTCCGTGCCTGAACGAGGCCGCCGCTCTGCCGTGCCGCGGCAGCCGCCGGGCCTCAGGAAGTCACCGGATCCTGGAAGAAGGTCGTGATCAACGCGACAGGCGCAGGCGCGGCTCAGCTCTTCGGGCTGGCGCTCTGGACGACCTCGAACGACCAGAGCTGCGATCCGGACGCGGCGGGCCCCTGGCCGTGGCCATGCCCCTGGGCGGCCCCGGCCTGCGCGTGCCCGCGCTGGAAGGCCTGACCCTGCTGCCACGTCTGGAAGTCGTCCTCGCTGCGCCAGCGGGTGTAAACCAGGTACTGGTCGGTGCCCTCGACCGGCCTGAGCAGCTCGAACCACTCGAACCCGTCGGCCGACTCCACCATGCCCGCCCGGTTGGAGAAGCGTCGCTCCAACTCCTCCCGCATCTCCGCCGGCACGGTCAGGACGTTGATCTTCACGACTGACAACGGAACCCCTCTCCTCCCCTCCAACGCTAGCGTCAGCGCGCGACGCCTCGCGATCTGGGTGCGCGAAGCTGGTCGCGCACCGCGCGGAGGGAGCCGGGCCGGCCGCCCGAACCGTCCGGCTTCTCAGCCGGCGACTGGTGAGGCGATGACGACGGTGACATCGGCGGGGATGTCGTCGGTGCGATAGCGGTGCGGGGCGTCTCCGGCGAAGGCCAGCATGTCGCCGGCCTCCAGGCGGCGGGGATCGTCGGCCGGACCCGCGAGCAGGCTGCCGGAGGCGATCAGGAGGTGCTCGGTCGTGCCGGGGGCGTGGGGGATGCCGTCGACGGTGGTGTTCGGTGGGAGGCGCAGTCGCCAGATCTCCAGGCTGTGGCCGCCGCTGATGCGGCGGAGCAGTTCGCGGGTGGGTTCGTCCTGGCCGGCGACCGTCGAGGCGATGTGCACGGTGCCGGGGTCGCCGTGGCGGATGAGCAGGTCGGTGAGCGGGATGGCCAGGGCGACGGCGATGGAGTCCAGGGTGTCGATGGTGGGGTTGCCCATGCCCGCCTCCAGTTGTGACAGCGTCGCCTTGCTCAGCCCGGTCCGCCGGGCCAGCTCGGCCTGGCTCATGCCGCGCTGCTGCCGGCGGCGCTGGATCTGGGCACCGGCAGCGGCTGCGGCGCTGCTGGTGGGACGGCGGTCCCGGCCAGGGGCGCTCATCGCGACGGCCTGTGCGAGGCGGTGTAGGAGACGCGGATGCGGCCCTTCTTCAGCTTCACGGCGGAGATCGTCACCTCTCGCAGGTCGGCGAGGCTACGCACGTGAGTGCCGCCGCAGGGGGCGGCGTGCATGTCCCCGAGCCGTACGACGCGGCGTCCCTCGTCGTCGTGTTCGGCGGTGACCGGCAGGTCGTCGGCGATGGCCGCGGCCACGAACGCGCGCAGCCGGTCGGCGGCCTTCTCCCTCTCCTCGGCATCGGCGGGCCGTGTGCCGGCCTCGGGTGGGGTGAGCTCGACGCGGGCCTGGCCGGGGAAGTGGTTACGGCCGGCCAGTGTCCAGCCTTCGGGCCGGCCCGCCGCTTCGACGAGGTGGCCGGCGGTGTGCAGCGCGGCGTGCAGCAGGCGCAGGTCGGCGTCGACGCGCGCGCGAACGACATCGCCCTCGGACAGGCCGTCCAGCCCGGCACCCTGGAGCATCACCAGGCCGGTCGCGGCATGGCGTACCGGGACGACCTCGCACTCGCCCAGCCAGCCGCGGTCGGCGGGCTGCCCGCCACCTTGCGGATGGAAGATGTTGTGCCGCACCGCGACCCACGTGCCGCCGACCTCGTCGTAGCCGGTCGCGGTCACGCTGGTGTCGACGCTGGTGAGGTAGGTGTCCTCCAGGTAGAGGGCGTCCTGTGCCCCGATATGATGAACCATAAGTTCATTATATCGAACGAAGCTAGGGGCAACGGACGATCATGCCCGCGTACGACAGGTTCCCCCCGAACCCGAAGAGCAGCATCGGCGCCCCCCGCCGCACCTCACCCTGCTCCAGCAGCTTCGACAGCGCCAGCGGGACGCTCGCGGCCGAGGTGTTGCCCGATTCGACCACGTCACGGGCCACGATCGCGTTGACCGCGCCGAGCTTCTGCGCGATCGGCTCGATGATCCGCAGGTTCGCCTGGTGCAGCACCACGGCCGCCAGTTCCTCCGGCTTGACGCCGCCCCGCTCGCACGCGCGCCGGGCGATGTCCGGCAGCCGCGTGGTGGCCCAGCGGTAGACGGTCTGGCCGTCCTGGGCGAACCGGGTGGGCGTGCCGCCGATCCGCACGGCATCGCCCAGTTCGGGGGCCGAGCCCCAGACGACGGGCCCGATCTCCGGCTCCGCCGCCGCGCTCAGCACCGCCGCCCCGGCGCCGTCGCCGGTCAGTACGCACGTCGTACGGTCGGTCCAGTCGGTCACGGCCGTCATCTTGTCCACGCCGACGACCAGCGCGTGCGTGGCGGCTCCGGCCCTGATCGTGTGGTCGGCCATGGCCAGCGCGTGGGTGAAGCCGGAGCACGACGCGCCCAGGTCCATGACGGCCGCTTCCGGTACGCCGAGCTTGGCCGCGACGCGGGAGGCGACGTTCGGCGCCCGCTCGGTCTGGGTGCAGGTGGCCACGAGCACGAGGTCTATGTCGGACGCGTTGAGTCCGCTGCCCGCCAGCGCCTTGGCCGCCGCGTGCCCGGCCAGCTCGGTCACGCCCTCCTCCGGCCCGGCCATGTGCCGGGTGCGGATCCCGACCCGCTTGGTGATCCACTCGTCGGAGGTGTCGACCATGGCGGCGAGGTCGTCGTTGGTCAGCACTTTGGCCGGTTGGTAGTGGCCGGTGGCGACGATGCGTGATCCATTCATGGGCCGGACTATAGCAACCGACCGTTCGGACGCTAAAATGGCCTGATGAGCCCGCGTAGATCTGTGGCGGAGGCCCTCGGCACCCGCTTCGCCATCCTCGACCGCTCGGTCGGCATCGCCTCCGTCGAGGGGCTGGAAGGGTTGACCATCGGCCGCCTCGCGACCGAGCTCGGCATGAGCAAGTCCGGCGTCCTCGGGCACTTCGGTTCAAAAGAGGCGTTGCAACTGGCGGTGCTGGACCGGGCGGGCGAGGTCTTCCGCGCGGAGGTCTGGGAGCCCGTCGTACGGATCGAGCCCGGAATGCCGCGGCTGCGGGCGCTCTGCGAGGCGTGGATCTCCTACCTGGAGCGCGGGGTCTTTCCCGGCGGCTGCTTCTTCGTCGCCGCGGCCCATGAGTTCGACGGGCGCGCGGGGGCGGTGCGGGACGCGGTGGAGGCCCGGTTCGACACCTGGCGGGCGCGGCTGCTCAAGGAGACGCGGCGGGCCGTGGCCGCCGGGGATCTGCTGGGCGGCATCGATGCCGATCAGCTGGTGTTCGAGCTGACCGGCCTGGTCATGTCGCTGAACCACGCCCTGCAACTGCACGGCGACCGCCAGGCCGTCACATGGGCGCGCCGGGCCGTACGGGCTCGCCTCGGCATTTCGCCGGCCGCCGTTTCGCCGGTCGGCAGTGCGTAAGACGGCACGCTCAAGACGCCGCGCGCCCTCACCGGGTGCGGCGTCGGCATGGGGGTCGGTCCGGTCAGCTCTCCGAGAGCTCCTCGAAGAGTGTCAGCGCCGCCTGGCGTACGTCCTGCGGTGCGAGTCCGTCGAGCGTCTGCCTGGCCTGGAAGACGTCGCGTGTGGTGGCCAGCGTGATGGCCACGGACGCGGCCGCCGCGCGGTCCAGCGAGCCCGCCGGCGCGGCGTCGGCCAGCTGCTGGGCGCTCGCGGCGAGGTCGAGGTTGTCTCTCAACGGGCCTCCTCGGTGATAGCGGGTCGGCCCATTGCATCACCTGGAAGGGTGTTTCATCCACTGTTAGGGCCGTTCCCGGTTCGTCGTTCGAATACGTCCCCGTCTACCCCGTCCGGCCACGCATTACGCACCCGGCACCGCAAGGCCCGATTCGTAGGCGGTGATCACCGCCTGCACCCTGTCGCGCAGCCCGAGCTTGGCGAGCAGATTGCTGACGTGCGTCTTCACGGTGTGCTCGCTGACCACCATGGCCTGCGCGATCTCCGCGTTCGACAGTCCGCGCGCGATGAGCTGCAGCGTCTCGCGTTCTCTGGCGGTCAGTACGTCCAGGGCCCCGGCGGGCCGGGCGGCCGGCCGGGAGGTGAACTCGGAGATCAACCTCCTGGTCACCGTGGGCGCCAGCAGCGATTCCCCCTCCGCGACCACCCGTACGGCGTTGACCAGGTCATCACGGCGCACATCCTTGAGCAGGAACCCGCTGGCGCCCGCCCGCAGCGCGTCATAGACGTAGTCGTCGTGGTCGAACGTGGTGAGCATGAGCACCCGGCAGCCCGTCTCCGCGCACACGATCTTGGCGGCCTCGATGCCGTCCATCCTGGGCATGCGGATGTCGAGCAGCAGCACGTCCGCCTCGTGCTCGCGGACCGCGGCGATCGCCTGGACCCCGTCGCCCGCCTCGGCGACCACGTCGATGTCCGGCTGGGCGTCGAGGATCATCGCGAATCCGCCCCGGACCAGCTCCTGATCGTCGGCGACGACGACCCGGATGCTCGGGGGCGCGTCCGGGCCGCCGCCGGTTGGGCCAACGGCGGTTCGGCCGGTGGGGGTCGGACCCGTGGGGGTCGGGCCGGTCATGCCTGGGCCAGCGGGAGTCGTACCGACACCTGGAAGCCCGGCCCGTCCGTGCGGTGACCGGCCACGGCGGTGCCTCCACAGGCGGCGGCGCGCTCCCGGATGCCGATCAGCCCGTGCCCGCCGGAAGGCAGCCCGTGCCCGCCGGAAGGCGGTGCGTGTCCGTCGATCGCGCGGCCTCGGCCGTCGTCGGTGATGTCGAGCAGCAAGGTATCGTCCTCCCAGGTGAGCCGGATGTCCGCGCGGTTCGCGCCGGCGTGCTTGACGATGTTGGTGAGCGCTTCCTGCGTGACCCGGTACGCGGCGACGGCGCAGTCGGGCGAGACGGGACGCGGCCGCCCGGTCGAGGCGAACTCCACCCGGAGCCCCGTGTGCGAGACCTGGTCCGCCAGGGCGGGCAGGTCGTTGATGGTGGGCTGGGGCGCGCGCGGCGCCTCCTCGTCCTTCAGCACGCCCAGCATCCGGCGGAGCTGCATCATCGCGTCCCGCCCCGCCGCGGCGATCGCGTCGAAGGCGGCCTCCGCCCGGGCCGGGTTGCTCCTGACCACCACGGGCCCCGCCTCGGCCTGGACGACCATGAGGCTGACCGCGTGGGCGAGGATGTCGTGCATGTCGCGGGCGATCCTGGCGCGCTCGTGTTCGGCGGCGCGTTCCGCTTCCACCTGTCGCTCCCTTTCCAGCCGTTCGGCCCGTTCCTCCAGCGCGGCGGCGTGGGCGCGGGAGGTGGCCGTGGCCCTGCCGATGGCGTACGCGGCGACGAACAGCACGGTCCCGCGCAGCGCGGTCTCCGACGAGCCGACCAGGAGCAGGCCACCGGCGATGGTGATGGCGAACGTGATGATCCGCTGCAAGGTGTCGGAGTAGGCGGCGACCGTGTACACCGCGACGAGCCCGCCGTACCAGATGGGCTGGCGCGCGACGTGGTCGGCGAGATCGTAGAGGGCGCCCGTGCACAGGCAGATGATCAGTATGGTGATCGGCGCCCGCCGCCGCCAGATCAGCGGCAGTGACGCGGCGATCACCACCGCGTACCCCCACCAGTCCCAGGGCTCGCTGGACCGCTCGTCGCTGGACAGCAGGGGCCAGAGCTGGGCTATCAGGATCGCCGCGGTGAGCGCGCCGTCCACCCACAGGTGAGGGAGCGCCCGGATCCTTCGCCGCACGATGTCAATAAGCGACAAGTCGGACACAGTGCCTCATCTTTCCGCACTTTTACCGGAGGTCTCTCATGCGTGAGCGGGGGTGTGCCGCGCCATCGGCGTGCGGCGGCCCATCAGCGGCAGGAACGAGACGAGCAGCAGGACCGCGCCCACCGGGATGAGGTTCTTGTCGATCACGGACAGCACGATCTCGGCCAGCACCGCGACCGGCACCCAGACCTTGACCATCCGGTGCCCGGCGAGCAGGGCGGCGAAGGCGAGCTGGGCGACGTAGAACAGGATCGGGCCCACGCTGTAGACGGCCAGGGACACGCCCGGCACCGCCTGTACCTGCTCGAACATCGAGCTCATCGCGTCATGGTCGGCCGCCAGGAAGCCGACGATGATGTCGATCGTGAACTGGGCGGCCGCGCAGCCGATCCCGACGACGCCCGCGACCAGGGTTGTGGTGGCGACCGCCGACCGCCCCAGCATGCTCCGCATTTCCCAAAATATCGGGACGAATAGCGTCAACGCGCCGAGAAAGGCCAGGTGTCCGACGGTCCAGGCCACGCCGGGGCCGCGGACGCCGTCGAGGCCGTCGACGATTCTGAGCACGCCGTAGGCCAGGACGAGCAGCGGGGCGGCGATGAGCGCGGTGCGATTCTTCATGGTCGGTTCTCCTCGGAGCTGCGGGATATACCGCCAATACTCGGATTTCTCCGCTTAAAAGGGATCGCCGTGACGGGCGATCCTCGACCTCCCTCTCAAGAGCGAGTCGGCTCGCCCCCACGGCGGACCGTGCCGACAACCATGGAATGCTTGACAAGTCTTATTGTCGGTGGAAGGGTCGATGGCACGGAAGGGACATTCATCGAGGAGCCGGTCATGCCGCACGAGTTCGAGGTAAGTCACGAGATCGAGCTGGACGCCTCACCCGAGGAGGTCTGGCAGGCGATCGCCGAAGGGCCGGGCATCGACTCCTGGTTCATGGGCCATACCGAGCTGGAGCCCCGCGAAGGCGGCAGAGGCACGCAGACCTTCGGCGGCGACTTCACCATGGGCTCGACCGTCACCGCGTGGGAGCCGGGCAAACGGCTCGCCTACCGCGGCGACGAGAACCCCGAAGACGGCACGTTCATGGCATTCGAATACCTCATCGAGGGCCGCGAGGGCGGCAGCACGGTGCTCCGCTTCGTGCACAACGGCTTCCTCGGCGACGACTGGGAGTCCGAGTACGACGCCCTGAAGATCGGCGACCTCCAATACCTCAACAAGCTGGCCGCCTACCTCAAGCACTTCCGCGGCCGGATCTCGACGCACAACCTCATGCTCTGGGGCCCGCAGGCGCCGCACGCTCAGGCGTGGGCCGCCTTCCAGGACGTGCTCGGCCTGACCGGCGGCATCACCGCGGGCGACCGGGTCACGATCACGCTCGACGGTGTCGCACCGGAGGAGGGCGTCGTGGAGTGGGTCACGGATCCGGGCGCGTTCATCGGGGTGCGGACCGGTGACGGGCTCTACATGTTCATCCACGGTCAGGGCACGGTCGTGGTCGAGCACCACGCCTACACCGACATCGACGGGCAAACCCTGGAGCAGTCCTGGCAGGGCTGGCTGGCGAAGACCTTCGCTCAGAGCTCCTAGCAGCCACGCGGAGGTGCGTGGCCCCGCCCGGCCGTGGGGGTCAGCCGGCCGTGCGGGCGGAGTCGTCGTAGGCGGTCAGGACCGTGTCGGCATAGCGGTAGGCCCAGTCGCCCAGGGCGCGGATCGGTGTCAGCAGGTCCTCGCCCGCCTGGGTCAGCTCGTACTCCACCCGCGGCGGGGCCTCGGCATAGCGTCGGCGTTCGACCAGGCCACAGCGTTCCATGCGACGCAGGGTCTGAGTGAGTACCTTCTGGCTGATGCCGCCGATCTCCTGGCGGAGCCGGCCGGGGCGCATGGGCCCGTCCTTCAGGGCGAACACCACCACCGGCAGCCAGGCATGGGCGAACAGGTCAACGGCCAGACGGGCTGGGCAGTCGGCGATGAAGTCGCCGAAGGGCTCGAACGGGGCGTCCTCGTGGTGGTCCACATGCGCCAGTCTCCCGCATTCGTTCGGCACCTGGAGGTGCCTATCGGCACGCTTACCGTCTTCGCAGGAAGCAGAAGCTCAGGCGAGGAAGAGGGAAAGACATGCGGATTGGCATACTCGGGGCCGGGCAGATGGCCGAGGCGCTGGGATCGGGCTGGGCGCGGGCGGGGCACGAGGTGATGGTCGGCGCACGGTCGCGGGAGAAGGCGCGCAAGCTGGCCGAGGCGATCGGGGCGGGCGCCCGTGGCGGTGACCTGCGGGCCGCCGCGGCGCACGGCGAGGCGTTGCTGCTGGCCGTACCTGCCCTGTCGGTGGACGGGATTCTCGCCGAGGTCGGCGCGGCGGACGGCGCGTTGGCCGGTCGGACGCTGATCGACTGCACCAACGCCTACGAGCCTGACGCGTTCACCGACGCGCCGAACTCGTTCCTCCTGGCCGAGGCCGCGGTGGCTGAGCGGGTGGCCGGGCTGGCCCCTGGGGCGGGGGTTGTCAAGGCGTTCAACGTGTGCGCCGCGGAGGTATGGGCCTCCCACGCGGGGCGCGGGCTGGGGGTGCCGCTGTGCGGCGACGATGAGCGGGCCGTGGAGGTGGTGGCCGGTCTGGTGGGCGATCTGGGGTTCGAGCCGGTACGGGCGGGTGGGCTGACGCGGGCGCGATACCTGGAGGCCGTGAGTGTGTTCGTGGTCGGCCTGTGGTTCGCCGGGTACGACGCCCGCCAGATGTTGCCGCCCCTTCAGGAGGCGTTCGCCCACTCTGACGCCTGACATCGACCCGCTGCCAGGGCATCGGGCCCGGAAAACCGGGCCCGGGGGCCTGTGGTCAGCTCGGGATCGGGCTGCCCGCGCAGCCCCTGTCGATCCGGCCCGTCTCGAAGTAGCGCACCACGTCGGCGGCGCACTCAGGTATCCGGGTGGTCGACACGTGCACGTCGTCGGCGACCGTGTAGACGGTGCCGCCGATGGCGCGCCGCGTCTGCAGCGTCCAGTCGTAGACGGACATGAACTCGTACAGATGCCCCGCCAGCACCAGTGACCCGCCGCCCCGCTTCAACGTGGTCTGCTGCACCGGCAGCGGCCAGCCGGAACACATGACAGCCAGTCCCCAGCCCCGGCCGGTCGCCGGGTAGCGCTTCACGAGCTGCTGGTAGTCACGCCAGGCGGGGTCGAACTTGGCCCGGCTGCTGTCCTCGTTGCACGCGACCGCCATGTTCATCGTCATGTTCAGCATTTCGGGCGCGCCCGGCACGGGCGTCCCCATCTGAGCGCCGAGCATCTCCTTGACGGTGGGCGGGGCGGTGGTGCCCGTCGCCGTCCGCAGTTCGGCCAGCGCCTTGCCAGCCCGTGTCCACTCGGTCGAGTTGCGCCTGGCCAGGTCGGCGACGACCGAGCCGTCGACGGGCCGTTGCAGGTCGGTGTAGGTCTTGGGGTCCTTGTCGTACGCGCGGACCAGCTCCGCCACCTCCACGCGGACCTGCCGGGTGGTCGCACCGAGACCGTAGGTCTCATCGCGGCGGGCCAGCCAGGCGGCCATGCGTACGAAGTCACGCTCGGCCGCCTCCGCCGCGCCCTTGAGGTGCTCGTCAAGACGGGTCCACGGAGGCGCCACGCTGTCCAGGAAAGCCCGTCCCGTGTGTTCGGGGAACAGGCTGCGGTACGCCATCCCCAGATAGGTGCCCCAGGAGAAGCCGAGCAGGTTGAGCGAGCGCTCACCCAGTGCGGTCCGCACCAGGTCCAGGTCCTTGGCCACGTTCTCGGTGGTGAGCTGCCCGAGGAAGGCGGGGTCGGAGTCCCCGCATTTCTTGCCGGCGGCGACCTGGGCGTCATAGATCTTCCTGGCCGCCTCCTCGGTCAGCGTGCCCGGCTCCTGCGGGCCTCCTGGCTCCATGGGGCAGGCGACCTTGGCGCTGTAGCCCACGCCGCGCGGATCGAAGCCGATGATGTCGTAGCGCTCGTTGAGCTTGGCCATCTCCTCGTTCCTGAGCGCGGCCCGCAGGATCGGGTCCAGGTAGCCGCTGTTGCCCGGCCCTCCCGGTAAGACGGCGGTGGCGCCGAGCCGGTGAGCCTTGTCCGTGGCGGTCAGCCGGGTCACCGCGATGTCGATCTTCCGTCCGCCGGGGTCGCGGTGGTTCAGCGGGACGCTGACCGTCCCGCACTCCAGGCGCTTCATCAGGGTGCGGAAGTCCGGAACCCGCTCCGCCGCCACGCCCAGGCTCCGGATCACCTCATCGGAGTAGGCCGGGCAGGATTTCCACTGAACGGACTGCGGGCCGGCAGCAGCGGTGGCGCCTGCTGCGGAAGGATGCGCCACCAGCCCCGCCAGCACCAGCGCCAGTGCCGTGAGTGATCTTCGGTACGTCATGCGGAACAGGTGTAGTGCAGCGGCGGTTTCCTCAGCGTTTCTACGAGGCCGCTTCGATGACGCCGTGGATGGCCCGGGAGACGCGCTCGGCGGCCGTGCCGGGATCGGGCCGTCCGGCGTCCAGCCACGCGATGACCCCTTCGATGGCCACCGCGAACACCAGCCGCGCCGCCCAGTCCGCCCACTGCCGGTCGGCGATCCTGGCGGCCAGATGTTCGCGGGCGATCTGGACGGACTCCCTGGAGAAGTCGTCGACGAGGTCGCGGAACTCCGGCTCGCGGGCCGCGTACCGGAACAGCAGCCGGAACCCGTCGGGGTCCGCCTCGGCCGCCCGCATGAGCGCCGGGATCGTCTGGTCGGTGAAGCCCGCGTCCCCCACCCGCTGGGCGAGGTGCGCGCACGCCCGGTCGAGCACCGCCCGATAGAGATCGGTCTTCGACTCGAAGTGCCGGTAGAGGATCACCCGGCTCACGCCGGCCTCGGCGGCCACGTCGTCGAGGCCGGTGGCCGTGTAGCCGCTGCCCGCGAAGGCGCGCGTCGCGGCGTCGAGTATCTGCTCCCGGCGCTCGGCTCGGGGCATCCGCCGGACGGTTTCCATGCGCGCTCCTCTTGTTTACTATCAAGTCTACAAATACCGTTGTACACATGCCAGTAAACAAGCTTCCCTTCGACCAGCCCGAGCTGCTCCGGTCGGCCCCGCTGCTGCGCGCGCTCCAGGCCGAGGGGCCGGTGCATCGCGTTCACACGCAGACGGGCGACGACGCCTGGCTGGTGACCGGCTATGAGGAGGTGCGCCGCCTGCTCGACGACGACCGGCTCGGTCGCTCGCACCCCCAGCCGGAGCAGGCCGCGCGCATCGGCGAGTCCGCGCTGTTCGGTGGCCCGATGGGTGACTTCGACACCGAGCGCGAGGACCACACCAGGATGCGGTCGCTGCTCCAGCCGCACTTCACGCCGAAACGCATGCGGGCGTTCCGCCCTCGCGTAGAGGAACTGACCACTCAACTGCTCGACGAACTGGAGCGCCAGGGCTCACCGGCCGATCTCCACCAGGCGCTGGCGCTGCCGCTGCCGATCCTGGTCATCTGCGAGCTGCTCGGCGTGCCGTACGAGGATCGCGACCAGTTCCGCGCCTGGTCGGAGGCGGCGGGCAACACCGCCGACCACGCCCGCTCGATGCGGGGGCTGGCCGACCTGTACGAGTACGGCAAGCAGATGGTCAACCTCAAGCGCCACGAACCGGGCGACGACGTGATCACCCGGCTCCTCGAACTGCCCGACACGAACGACGACGAGATCGCGATGCGGGCCATGAACCTGCTGTTCGCCGGGCACGAGACCACGGTCGTGCAGATCGGCATGGGCGCGTTGTTCCTGCTGGCCAACTCCGGGCAGTGGGAGGCCCTCCTGGCCGAGCCCGACCTGCTCACCGGAGCGATCGAGGAGATCATGCGGACGCCCATGGTGAACGGCACCGGCGGCATCCCCCGATACGCCCGCGTCGACCTGGAGGTCGGCGATGCCAGGGTCAAGGCGGGCGACCTGGTCCTGCTGCACATCGGCATGGCCAACCACGACGAGAAGGTGTTCGCGGACCCGGAGCGGTTCGACGTCACCCGGCAGGCGGCGGGTCACGTCTCCTTCGGGTACGGCGCCCGTTACTGCATCGGGGCACCGCTCGCCCGGATCGAGCTGCAGGCGGTGTTCGCCCAGCTCATCCCGCGTTTTCCGGGGATGCGGCTGGCGGTGCCCGTCGAGGAGCTCCGGCTGCGCGCCGACTCCCTGACCTCGGGCCTCGTCTCGCTGCCCGTGAAGTGGTGACGATCAGGTGCTGGACGGGATGCGTTCGAGCAGGCTCTGCATGTCGTCGGCGTGCTCCTCCTCCTTGGCGAGCAGCTCCTCGAACACGCGGCGGGTGGTGATGTCCTTGTCGCCCAACCACTGGATGATCTCGGTATAGCTGGCCACCGCGACCCGTTCGGCGACCAGGTCTTCCTTGATCATGTCGATCAGCCCGCGGCTCGCGTCGTACTGGGAGTGGGCGCGGGAGCTCAGCGTGTCGGGGTTGAAGTCGGGTTCGCCGCCGAGCTGCACGATCCTGGACGCGAGCTTGTCGGCGTGCTCCTGCTCCTCGGCCGCGTGCTCCAGGAACTCCTGCGCCACGGACTCCGACTGCAGCCCGGAGGCGGTGTAGTGGTGCCGCTTGTAGCGGAGCACGCACACGAGCTCGGTGGCGAGGGCTTCGTTGCAGACCTGGATCACGCGCTCCAGGTCGGCGCCGTAGGCGTCGGTGATCGGACCCTTGCCGATCTCGGCGCGGGCGCGCTCGCGGATGGTCTTGATGTCGGTCAGGAACTCAGCCATGGCGCCCATATGCCCACTCGCTTGGCGACGACGCCACTTCACCCGCAAAAGTGCGGTCAGGCCTCACCGTTAGCGAGCCTGGTGATGGTGTCGGCGACCCGCCGCTGCCTGGTCTCGGCCTTCTTGGCGCCCTCGACCTGCAGCACATAACGGAGTCTGCGCGAGTACGACAGCCCGTCGAAGAAGCGCTTGGCCTCGGGAGCGCCGTCGAGCGCCGCGGCCAGGTCGGCGGGCACCGTCACCTCGCGCGGCGCGGTGTCGAGCTCCAGCGCCACCTCCACCTCGTCGCCGGCGGCCACACCCGCGCCCTGCCGGTGCTCGGCGCTGATCGGCAGCATGTGCCGGCCGCCCATGGAGGCGACCGTGCTGCGGTAGCCATACCCGTTGATCGTGACGTTGACGGCGGGCCGCTTGCTCCCGCCGAGGCCCTCGACCACTTCGGCGGGGACCTCGATGCCCGTGGCGGTCTTGCCGTTCAGTTGGACGACGGCGCGGAATCTCATCGGAAGAACCCTTCCAGAACCGGCGCCAGGGCCGTGGCCTTGACGATGTGCGTCTGGCCGTCGAGCGTGCGGTGCTCGGCGTTGGGCAGCACGCCGGCCCAGGCCCGCATGGCGTTGCGCATCCACGCCGGGCTCTTGCCGCCGTCGATCACCAGGGTGGGGATCTTGACCGAGGCCCACGGGGCGGCGGGGAGAGGCTTGCCACGCTCGTACTCGGCCACGAACGCGACATCGTAGGGGAGTGTGTGGACGATGGCCTTCATGCCGGACCAGGCGGGCATGAAGCGCATCATGAAGACGATCGCGCCGGGCAGGTTGACGCCCTCGCGCATGAAGTAGCCGATCGCCTGGCCTCGGCGGCCGGTGGCCACCATCTCGTCGATCTGCCGCACGTAGTCGTCCGGGATCGGCGGCCGGGTGTCGTCGACCACGAACGGCGCCTCGTAGACGGCCACCTTCGGCACCGGCAGCCCGCTCTCGACGGCCGCCATGGCCAGCGCCGCACCCGACGAGATGCCGAACAGGAAGGCGCTGCCGCCCGCCTCCTCCACCAGCGCGGCGAGATCCTCGATCTCGCGCTCGGGGGCGAACGGCGCGGTGTCGCCGCTGGCACCGCGGCCACGGCGGTCGTAGGTGTAGACGGTGAAGCCGCGAGCCAGCTCCTTGGCCAGTGCCGGGTTCGGCCCGGCCGCGCGGTGGCAGAGCGCGCCGTCGACGAGGATGACCGGCGGACCCTGGCCGATGCGGTCATAGGCGATCTGGGTGCCGTCTTGGGAAGTGACCTTGTCCATGGGTGCAACCTCTCACCGACAATTCTTTTTGTCAAGCCTCGACCTGGGATTACCCGGCAGCGTTTAGGCTGAATTCGTGACTGCCAGCCAACGCCGCCGTGACCAGCTCAAGGAGTTCCTGCGTGCCAAGCGGGAGGCCCTCACACCCACCGACGTCGGCATGCCCACCGCGGGCCGCCGCCGCACTCCGGGACTGCGCCGGGAAGAGGTGGCCGTGCTCGCCGGTGTCGGGGTGTCCTGGTACACCTGGCTGGAGCAAGGACGCGACATCAAGGTCTCCGATGCCGTGCTGGACGCGGTCGCCCGCGCGCTGAAGCTCGACGAGGCGGAGCGCACGCACCTGTACGTCCTCGCCGGACTGAACCCGCCGGACCCCGCGGGCCGGCCGGGCGAGCCGTTGAGCGACCAGCTCCGCGGAGTGCTCGACGCGTGGATGCCCAACCCGGCGCACGTGCTGGACCGGCACTACAACCTGGTGGCGATGAACGACGCCGCCAGGTGGGTGTTCGGCTATGACGACGATGTCCGCAACTGCATGGTGGCCTTCTTCACCCACCCGACCTATCGCGGCAGGTTCACCGAATGGCACGAGTTCGCCCCGGACATGGTGGCCGACTTCCGCGCCGGCGCGGCCCGGTATCCAGACGATCCGGTCTTCGAGCGGATCGCCGAAGAGCTGTGTACGGCCAGCCCGGAGTTCGCCGAGCTGTGGGCGCGGCCGGATGTCCGTTCCCGCTCCCAGGGCATCAAGGCGATCACCCACCCCGAAGCCGGGGACCTCACCTTCGAGTACTCACTGTTCCGGTTGCCGGATCGCGCGGACCTCAATGTCGTGCTGCACACGCCGCATCCCGACACCGACACCAAGGAGAAAGTGGAGAGCCTGGTGGTGGCACACCCAGGTTGAGCTGACACTGCCTTGCCGATGGCGGTCGAAGGAGCATGGACGGCATGAAGGCAATCACGATTCCCGAATTCGGCAGCGCTGACGTCCTCCGCCTCGACGAGGTCGAGATTCCCGAGCCCGGGCCGGGGCAGGTCTCCATCGACGTGGCCTACGCGGGCGCCAACTTCGCCGAGATCCTCTACCGGCAGGGCGTGGTGGACGTGCCCTTGCCGTTCGTGCCCGGCATCGAGGTGTCCGGGCGTGTCCGGGCGCTCGGCCCCGGCGTCGAGGGACTGCGCGTGGGCCAGCCGGTCGCCGCGCTGACGATCGTCGACAGCGGCGGCTACGCGGAGGTGGTGACGACCTCCGCCGACCTGGTGTCCCCGCTGGACGGCTACGACCTCGGGCTGGGCATCGCGGCGGCGCTGCCGTCCAACAGCACCACCGCGTTGCTGGTGCTCGACCGGGTGGCCCGCATCGAACCGGGGGAGACCGTGCTCGTGCACGCCGCCGCCGGGGGCGTGGGCAGCCAGCTCGGCCAGGCCGCCCGGTTGCTGGGCGCGGGCCGCGTGGTGGGCACCGTGGGCAGCCCCGCCAAGATCGAGAAAGCCAAGGCTTTCGGCTACGACGAGGTCGTCCTGCGCGAGCAGGTGGCCGAGGCCGGCCGGTTCGACGTGGTGGTGGACATGGTCGGAGGTACGACCCGCCGTACCAGCCTGGACCTGCTCGCGCCCATGGGCCGGATGGTGGTGATGGGCAACGCCTCCGGCGCCGAGGACGTCGGGATCTCGGCCAACGAGGTGTGGTTCACCAACAAGACGGTCTCCGGGTTCAACCTGGCCGCGTTCGCCGCCGCCTTCCCCGCGGAGGCGGGCCGGGCGCTGCACCGGGCGGTGGCCGCGGCCGCGAGCGGGGAGCTGCGGGTGCAGGTCGAGTCGCTGCGGCTGGAGCAGGCCGCGGAGGCGCACCGCCGCATCGAGTCCAGCCGCACGACCGGCAAGCTCGTACTCGAAGTCGAACGCATGTGAGTGCCTTTAGTTCGGCGGATCGTCGAAGTGCAGGCTCTCCGGGGGATGGCCGCTCACCGACCGGATGAGGTCGGAGGACACCTCGCGTACCTTCCGGTTCTGCTCCTGGGAGATCTGGCGCAGCAGGTCGAAGGCGTCGTGGGCGGTCCAGTGGTGTTCGCCCATGATGATGCCGAGCGCCTGGTCGATGATCGCGCGGGTGCCGAGGGCCTCGCGGAGCTGCGCGGCCACCTCGATCTGGCGGGCCGAGCGCAGGGCCGTGTCGAGGAGGAGCCCGATGTGCTCAGCGGTCAGGCGGGCGGCCCGCCCGGCCTCCTGGACGAGGGCGCCGGGCCGGCGGGAGTAGAGGTTCAGCGCGCCCAGCCACACGCCTTCGACCCGCAACGGCTGGGAATGTACGCTCCTGACGCCGTGCGCGAGCATCCGCGCCGGATATCCGCTCCACCGCGTCTCGGTGGCGAGATCGGTGGCCACGACGGGCTCGCCGGTGGCCATGGCGTCGAGGCAGGGGCCCTGGCCGCCGCTGTACTGGATCTCGTCGAACACCCTGACGTGCGCCGCGGAGGAGGCGACCGTCTGTACGCGCCCGTCCTGGCGCAGGGTCACGCCCGTCATGGGCCGCCCCGTCATGGCGGCGGCGATGTCGGCGATGTGATGGAGCACCATGCCGAGGTCCTCGGCGCCGTGCATGACGGCGGACAGCTCACGAAGCGTCGCGGTGACGCTCTTCTCGTCCATCGGGGAGTCTGCCATCTCGCCCCTGAACTGCCCTGGGCCGATGCCGCCTAACGTCCGAGGCGGCGCTGTTCGTAGGGTGGCCTCATGAGCATCGCCGATGATCCAGACCGCGCACCCGCCCGCTCTCACCTGTACGCCATGGGCATGTCGGAGGAGGAGATGCGCCGTCCGATGATCGGCATCGCCTCCACCTGGACCGGCACGATGCCCTGCAACCTCACCCACCGCGAACTGGCCGCCCACGTCGCCACCGGCGTACGCAGGGCGGGTGGCACGCCGATGGAGTTCAACACGATCGCCGTCTCCGACAACCTCACCATGCACACCCCAGGGATGCGCGCCTCCCTGGTGAGCCGCGAGATCATCGCCGACTCGATCGAGCTGATGGGGCGGGCGCACGGGTTCGACGCGCTGGTGTGCGTGGTCGGGTGCGACAAGACCGTACCGGCGGCGATCATGGCGCTGGCGCGTCTGGACGTACCCGCCGTCGTCCTCTACAGCGGCAGCATGATGCCCGGCCGCTGGCGCGACCGGGACGTCACCATCCAGGACATGTGGGAGGCGCTCGGCGAGCGCGCGGTCGGCCGGCTCGACCAGGCCGACGTCGACGACCTGGCCAAGTACGCGTGTCCGGGCCCCGGTACCTGCGCCGCCCAGTACACCGCCAACACCATGGCCGGCGTCACCGACTTCCTCGGCCTGGCCCCGTTCGGCATCGGCGACATCCCGGCGGTCGCCGACACCAAGAACGCCGCCGCCGAGCGCGTCGGCGAGATCGTCATGGACGCGCTCGCCCGTGACGCCAGGCCCTCGCGCGTCCTCACCGAGGACGCCCTGCACAACGCCATCGTCTCGGTGGCGGCCATGGGCGGCTCGACGAACGCCGTACTGCACCTGCTCGCCATCGCCCGCGAGGCCGGGCTGCCGCTGCAGGTCGACGAGATCGGCGCCATCTGCCGGCAGGTCCCGATCATCACCCGGCTCATGCCCAGCGGCCGGCACACCGCCGCCGACCTGTGGCGGGCCGGCGGCACGGCGCTGGTGGCGCGGCGGCTGCTGGAGGCGGGCCTGCTGCGCCCGGACGCCATGCTCGTCGACGGCCGTACCTACGCCGACGTCGCCGCGGCGGCGGAGGAGACGCCGGGACAGCAGGTGGTGACGACCGTGGAACACCCGGCCAAGGCGCGCGGGGCGCTGGCGATCCTGCGTGGCTCGCTCGCTCCCGACGGGTGCGTGCTGAAGCTCAGCGGCAAGGAGGATTTCCGGCGTGAGGGGCCGGCCAGGGTGTTCGACGGCGAGGACGCCTGTTTCGCGGCGATTCAGGAGGGGCGGATCCGGCCGGGCGATGTGATCATCGTTCGGTATGAGGGCCCGGCCGGCGGGCCCGGGATGCGGGAGATGCTGTCGATCACTGGGGCGCTCGTGGGACAGGGCCTGGGGGACTCTGTGGCGCTGGTCACCGACGGGCGGTTCAGCGGGGTCTCGCATGGGATGGTCATCGGGCATGTCGCGCCCGAGGCGTACGTGGGCGGGCCGCTGGCGCTGGTGCGCGACGGTGATGTGGTCGTCATCGACAGCGCGGCGGGGACGCTCGATCTGAGCGTGCCGGAGGAGGAGCTGGGGCGGCGGCGGGACGCCTGGGTGCGGCCGGAGCGGCCGGTCGAGCGGGGGGTGCTGGCCAAGTACGCGGCGACCGTCAGGTCCGCCTCGGACGGCGCGGTGACTGTCTGACCGGTGCTCTGCCGCCATGTCACGGGGTCCGGAGAGGACCCCGTGACGAGCAGGGCGGCATGCATCAAGCGGCGTCGAGGGCTTCGGTGATCTTGCGGGCCATCTCGGCCAGGGTCGGGCTGGGCTCGCCACTGGTGGCAGCTTCGATGGCGACGACGACGGTGCGGCGGAAGTTGTCGGCCTCGGCCGGATCCTGCTGCTTGAGCAGGCTCATGGCCGCCGTCAGGGCAGGCAGCACGTGGTCGGCCAGCTCGGCGACGGACTTGCCGTACAGATCGATGTCCTTGCTCTTCGCGGCGAGTACGTGCCCGATCGGGCCGGTCGCCGAGGCCAGGGCGATGGAGCCGTTGGTGGCGGCCTTGTGCGGTGAGCCGGCGGCATCGGCGGCGGACATCAGCGAGACGGCGCCGTAGGCGGCGGTGCGCAGGGTGCTCTTGTCCTGGTCGCTAAAGGTGATGGACATGGTGATGTGCTCCTTTGAAGCTGTTACGAAGTCAGTTGTCAATTGCCTGGTAGAGCGTGGTCCAGAAGTCGTGGATGAGCCGCGCCGGATCCGGGACCGACAGCCCGACCTGGGTGAGCAGGATTCCGGTGAGCTGGTTGTGCGGGTCGGCGTACGCCGTGGTGCCGGTTCCGCCGTCCCAGCCGAACTGGCCGATGGGGGCGTAGTCGCCGCGGTAGGTGCGCACCGCCATCCCGATGCCCCAGCCGCCCTGCTGTCCTTGGCCGAAGCCCACGTGGACGCTGTCGCGGGCCATGGCGGTGCGGGCGGCGTTCTGCTCGGGCGTGAGGCGGTTGGTGGTCATCAGCTCGACGGCCGGCCGGGACAGGATCCGTTCGCCACCGTGCATCCCGCCATTGAGCAGCATGCGGAAGTACGCGTGGTAGTCGTCGACGGTTGAGGCCACGTCATTGGCGGCCGACTGGAACTCCCGAGGCTGGCTGTAGAGTCCCCCTTCGGCCTCGTCCCAGACGGTGAACTCGCCTGTCTCCGGATCGGGGGCGTAGCTGGGCGGCAGCCGGTCGATCTTGTCGGCGGGCACGTGCAATCCGGTGTCCTTCATCCCCAGCGGATCGAGGACGCGTTCGCGCAGGAACTCCTCGAACGGCCGGCCGGTGACCCTGGCGACGAGCACGCCCAGCACATCGATGCTGATGTGGTACTGCCAGTGCTCTCCAGGCTGGTGCATCAGCGGGAGTGTGCCGAGGCGGCGCATCCACTCGTCCGGTCCGGGCACCGGGCCTCCATGGCCGGTGAGTTCCAGCTCGAAAACCTTGCCCATGATCGGATAGCTCATCGCCGTCAGATCCATGCCGAGCCCGAACGTGGAGGTCAGCAGGTCCCGTACGGTGATCGGCCGCCGCGCGGGCACGGTGTCGTCCAGCGGACTGTCGGGCCGCTTGAGCACCTGCCGGTCGGCGAGTTCGGGCAGCCACTGCTCCACCAGGTCGTCCAGCCGCAGCCGGCACTCGTCGAGCAGGATCATCACCGGTGCGACCGTGAGCGGTTTGGACGTCGAGGCCATCCGGAAGATGGTGTCCCGGCGCATCGGCGCGCCACCGTCGTGACGCATCGTCCCGAGCGCTTCGACGTGCGTCTCCTCGCCCCGGCCGACCAGGGCGACGAGCCCGGGGATCTTGCCGGAATCGACATGCCGTCCCAGCACCGCACGCAGCCTGCGCAGCCCCGCTTCGGAGAAGCCGCTGTTGCCAGTTCCCATCATCTGTCTCCTTCAGTGTTCGATCTTGCGAGACCCGTCCACCATTGCCGACCGCCCTGATACCGGGGGGTCGCCGTCCTGACGCCGCCGCTGATACGCGGGATCGTCAGCAGCCGAGCCGGTCGGCGATCACACCCAGCACCTGCCGCAGATCGCGTGACATGCGGGTACGCAGGCCGATCTCGGCGATCCCGGCGGCGAATCCCGGATGGTCCGGAAAAACCTGGTGGACGCGATGGATCACCCGGGTGCCCGCGGGGCAGGCGGTGGCGGCATGCGCCCCGGCGTACCAGCTCCGCACCGCCACCATGGACCGGGCCTGGTCCACCTGGATCTCCACCGGCTCCACCGCCCCGGCGAACTCGGCGCGGTAGGCGCCGGACCCGGCCACGACGGTCATCGCCCCCTGCCGAGCCGCCGAAGCCCTGGCCAGGACCAGCAGGTTGTCATCGCCCACCCGCCCCTCGGCGACGGCGAGCAGGAGCGCGGCGACCGCTGCGACGGGCGCGGCGAGTGTTCCGTCCACTTCCCACCGGACGGGCAGCGCGTCCAACTCGGCGAGCAAGGAAGGCGTCGTGTGCATGGCCGAGAGCCTCGATCCGGCGGCCCGTCCGGGACAAGCCATGCCGGGCCTCCGGGGACACGGGAAAACCCACCGATACCCGGCTGAACTGCGCTGTCGCACTGGCGGACGGCTGTTGCGGGGTGTCCCGGGACGGGACGGAACACCTGGGCCGGACTCAGAACACCCGAGTCAGACCCGCACGCGCCGCCGACGCCAGATAGCTGAGGCCGTCCGCGGTGGCGATCTCCAGCGCCTCCTGGAAGTGCCGCGCCGCGGCGTCCCGATCGCCCATGGCCAGGCAGGCCTCCGCGTACGGGAGGAGGCTCTGCACCATCCGGTGCCTCTCACCGCCCCCTTCGAGAATCCGCATGGCCTCGGCGTGCCTGGCCGTTGCCTCCTCGACGCGACCGAGGTGGCGCAGGGCGACGGCGGCGTCCGTGAGGCTGATCGTCTCGAAGATCTGATGGCGGGTCCCCCGATTGAGCGTGAGGGCCTGTTCAGCGCAGTCGAGGGCGGTCCGAGCGTCACCCAGGCCGAGTGCCGCCCGGCCGAGCACGTCCAGGCACATGCGCTCCTTCTGCCGGTCCAGTCCGCGCGCGGCCTCGATCACGTCCGAGACGACCTCGCGGGCCTCGCCGTACTCACCGAGCAGCACCAGAGCATGCCCAAGGCGTGCGTTCGTGTACACGCGGGTGGCGACCTCGCGGGCCGGCAGCAGGCCGGTCGCCTGGCGCAGGAGTTCGACGGCGCCTTTGACGTCATCGGCGTACAGCCGGGCCTCCGCCAGCTGTGCGATGGTCAGGACCTGGCCGACGATGTCGCCCTCCGCGACCATCAGTACGCGGGCCGCCTCAAGCTCCCGCACCGCCTCCGCCAGCCGGCCGACCCGCATCAGCATGGCGCCCAGCAAGTACCGGTGCGAGGCGAGCATGCGGCGCTCGCCGAGCCTTTCGGCGGCGGGCATGCTGAGTTCGAGTCCGTGGATCAGTTGCGCCGTGCCGACGTGCCGCCCGTCGGGGACCAGGGCGAGCTGGCCGAGCCCGACCGCCACCGCGTCGATGCGCAGCTCCACGGCGAGCGAGAACGTCGCGGTGCTGTTGACCCGCTCGGTGTCCAGCCAGTCGAGGGCTCCGTCGTAGCCGGCAAGGTCGGGAACCGCGGGAGGCGGCTGCGACACGATGACCGGCAGGGGGATGAGGACCAGCTCGATCAGTTTTTTCGCGGCCAGCATGCCGCTCAGGTAGTAGTCGCCCAGCCGGGCGATCGCCGGTCCGGGGTCCGCCGCGGCATCGTCGGCGCGGGCGGCCTGCCGCAGCAGGTCGTGCATCCGGTAACGACCCGCCGCCGGCTCCTGGAGCAGATGGACGTCAACCAGGTCCTCCAGCAGGGAGCGGGCGTTGCCCAGCGGGATCCCGGCCAGGGCGGCCGCGGCGTACGCGTCGATGTCCTCGCCCGGCACGAGCCCGAGCAGCCGGAACATCCGCCGCTGGGCGGGATCGAGCTGCCGCAGCGACATCCCGAACACCTCCGACACCGCCAGCTCGCCCTCACGCAGCCTTTCCACCAGAGTGTCCAGCGTCCACGAGGGCCGGTGCCGCAGCCGCGCGGCGGCCACCCGGATGGCCAGCGGCAGGTTCCCGCATCGGCGCAGCACCTCGCCGACGTCACCGGGCCGGGTCCCGCCTGCGGATTCGACGAACAGCTCCGCCGCCTCCTCCGTCGGCAGCACGTCCAGCGAGATCGGCAGTACGCCGTCCAACTCCACCAGCCGCCGGCGGCTCGTGATCACGACGAAGCTCTGGCCGGCGCCGGGGAGCAGCTCGCGTACGTGATCGGCGTCGGCGGCGTTGTCCAGCAGCACGATCGCGCGCCGCGTCGCCAGCTCCGACCGCCAGAGCGCGGCCCGCTCGGTGACCCCGTCGGGAATCCTGCCGAGCGGCAATCCGAGCGCGGCCAGCAGCACGCGCAGCGCCTCCACGGGCTCGACCCGCTCCCGGCCCGGAGTGAACCCGTGCAGGTCCAGGTAGAGCTGGCCACCGGAGAAGTCGGCGGTCAGGAGATGCGCGGCGTGTACGGCCAGTGCGGTCTTACCCACCCCGCCCATGCCGTCGATCGCCACCATCGACGTCTTCCGCGCGGCGCCGAGAAGAGCGGCCAGCTCCTCCCGGCGCCCGGTGAAGGCGGTGATGTCGTGTGGCAGGTCGTTACGCACCGGCGCGGTGGCGGCCGTGCTCGTCTGGGGCCCGTCCTTGGCCCGCTCCCACACCTCACGCATCGGTCTGGGGTCACGACCTGCTGCCTTGCAGAGCGCCACCACCGTCGGCCAGGGTGGAACGGCCTGACCGGAGAAGTAGCGCGACAGCGAGGAGCTGCTGACGTGGACGTCACGGGCGAGCTCCCGCAGGCTCCGTCCGGTCAGGTCACGCAGCTGCCGGAGCAGCCCCGCCAGCTCTTGCCGGCCGTTCTCAAGGCTCACGCGCTGATCTTAGGCGGCAGGCGTGGCATACCGCCCAAATGCTCACAAATCACGACGTGATTAAGCGAAGCGGCGGAGTTTCTATGACGGTCGTTATAATCGCACCATCATGACTGTCATCACTGTTACCGCCCCCGCCGGACGGCTCACCGGCGAGCAGCGTCGCAAGCTGGCCCGCACGCTCACCGACGCCGTCCTGGTGCCCGAGATCGGCCAGTTCGCCGAGGCCGCCCGGGTGGGCTTCCAGGTGCACTTCATCGAGCCCGCGCCGGACATGATGGCCATCGGCGGCGCGCTGCTCGGCGACTCGGGAGTCGACGCCATGACCATCGACGTGGCCGTCATGGAGGCCGACTGGACCCAGGACCTCCGCGCGGAGGTGATCACACGCGTGCTGGATGCCATGGCCGAAGCCTGCGGCCTGGAGGAGGCTCCGCCGGGCTGGTGGGTGACCTTCCGGGTGATCGAGGAGGGAAGCTGGGGCTCGCGGGGCGGTGTGCTGTCGATCCTGAACCTGCTCGACAGCGGCGTCTTCTCAGCCGAGCGCGCCGATGCGATCCGTAAGAAGCTGCTCTAGCTGGGCTGCGACGTCATCCAGCGGCTGGATGTCACGCTTGGCCCGGCACATGGCGACCGTACCCTCCACCGCGGCGACGACCAGGGTGGCCAGCGGGCCCGCGTCCGCGACACCGTGCTCGCGCAGCGCCTCGGCCAGCAGCCGCTCCCAGGCGGTGAAGACCTCGGCGGCGGCGGCGATCGCCTCCGCCTCGCCCTGCGCGGGCGGCTCCTCCACGGCGACGGCCAGCACCGGGCAGCCCGCACGGAAGTCGCTGTCGATCACCGTCTGCCGCCACAACGCCAGAAAGGCCCGCAACCCGGCCACCGGCCCGGCCTTCAACTCGCTGTTCAACACGCCCGAGACCAGATCACCGGCATACCGTACGGACTCGGCCGCCAACTGCTGCTTGCCACGGGGGAAGTAGTGGTAGGTCGAGCCCAGAGGCGCCCCGGAATGCGCGGCCAGATCGCGAACGGTGCTGCCGGCCAACCCCCGCCGCCGGATCAGATCGGCTGCCCCCATGACGATCCGGTCCCGTGAACTTGCCATATAACGATCGTAATAGCAGGGAGCGGCATGCATGAGCTGAGGTTCGAGCGCAGCGGCAGACTGGCCTGGCACGAGACCGAAGAGCCCCGCCTGCGCGAACCGGACGACGTCATCGTCCGCCCCTTCGTCGCCGGCCGTTGCGACGGCGACACCGTCCCCATCCACCGCCCCGTCTCCCGTCCCATGCAGGCCGGCCTGGCTCTCGGCCTGATCGACCCGATCGTGGCGAGCATCGTCGGCCCCGTCCCCTTCAAGGGCCCCTTCGCGATCGGCCACGAATGCGTCGCCGAGGTCGTCGAGACCGGATCCGCCGTAACCGCCGTGACCACCGGCCAGCGGGTGATCGTGCCGTGGGCGATCTCCTGCGGCACCTGCCCACGCTGCCTCCGGGGCCTGACCGCCAAGTGCGCCCGCGCCACCGGCACCCTGGCCGCCTACGGCTTCGGCCCTTCGTGCGGCCCGTGGGGCGGGATGATCGCCGACCGGTTGCGCGTACCGTACGCCAACCACCTGCCCGTCCCCGTGCCGGACGGCGCGCCTGCCCTGCGCGTGGCCGCCGCCGGCGACAACCTCGCCGACGCCTGGCGAACCGTGGCCGAACCGCTGCGGGCACGGCCCGGCGGCCGGGTCCTGATCCTCGGCGGCGGCGCCAAGAGCATCGGCCTGTACGCGGCCGGCCTCGCCGCCGCCCACGGCGCTTCGGTCGTGGACTACGTGGACCGCAGCTCGCACCGCCGGGAACTCGCCGCCTCTTTCGGCGCCCGCACCCCCACCCGGCCCGAAGGCGACTACGACGTCGCCGTCGAAGCCACTTCCACGGCTTCGGGGGTACGGCAGGCCATGCGTGCGCTGGCACCTGGCGGCATCTGTACCGCTGTCGGCTACTACCTGGCGACCGGCACCCGGGTGCCGCTGATGCGCATGTACGCCACCGACGCCACCCTCCACCTGGGTGTCTCCCACACCCGCGCGATCCTGCCCGAGCTGCTGGACTTCGTGCACCGCACCGGCTTCCCCGCCGAACGCGTCACCACGCTGACCGCCGAGTGGGATCAGGCACCCGAGGCCTACCGCGCCCGCACCACCAAGGTCGTACTGCGGCGCGATCCGCTCAACGGAGATTGAGAGCCGCGGTGCGAAGGGGCGCGCGCCTCGAACTGCTCTGCCGGTGGGGCGTCGGCGGTAAACGGACGCGTCGGCTCATGTGTGAGACTTGAACCGTATGAGATTGCAACGGAGGAGTGGTCTTGCAGGTCGCGGTCGTCACATTTGACGGATTCAACGAACTCGACAGCTTTATCGCGTCCGCGCTGATCAATCGTGCTCGCGCGCACGGCGTAACTGCATACATCACGACACCCGCGCCCGTTGTGACATCGATGAATGGCGTCGAGGTGACCGGTCAGCGGCCGTTGGACTTTGTCGCCGAGGCTGACGTCGTTCTCCTCGGCAGTGGCATCAAGACCCGTGATGTCGTGGCTGATGACACGCTGCTGGCGCGTCTGCCGCTTGACCCCGCACGACAGTTGATCGGCTCGCAGTGCTCCGGAGCCCTGGTACTCGCGCACCTCGGTCTCCTAGCCGGGCGACCTGCCTGCACCGACACCATCACGCGGCCTTGGCTCGAGGAGTGCGGGGTGACGGTACTGGACGCGCCGTTCCATGCGGAGGGCGGGATCGCTACCGCGGGCGGATGCCTGGCATCTGTGTACCTGGCAGCGTGGACGCTGCTCCACACGGTCGGCGAGGCCGCGGCCTGGGGCGTGATCGAGTATGCGGCACCCGTAGGTGAGAAGCAGGAGATCGTTCAGCGCGTCATGTCCAGGGTGCGTGCGGTCGAGGCAGCGTTGCACTGACCCCCTGCCTAGCTTTTGGCTAGCGGCGGGACGGCAGACTCGGCGTGACCGTATCCGGTCCGATGTGATTCCACAGGATCGACAGTGGCGAAAAGAAGATTCGATCCCCTGAGGGGAGGTTGGTCGCACCGAGGTGCAGGACATACCCGGCACGGAACCTGTCGCCGAGCTTGTCTCTCAGCCAGCGCAGGTGCTTGGCGTCCTCGCTCTTGGGCGTGGCCGACGCCTTGACCTCGATGCCTATCACAGTGCCGTCGCGGCGTTCGAGGATGAAGTCGATTTCGCGCTTCTCCCTGTCCCGATAGTGCCGCACGGTGACATGTCGGCGGGCGAAGGTCGACAGCTTGAGAAGCTCTGCGAAGACGAAGGTCTCCAGTAGTCCGCCGAGGGCGGGATGACCAGGGGCAAGGAGCGACTCCGCATCCACATCCATGAGATGGGCGGCCAGTCCGCTGTCGGTCACATAGCTCTTGGGCGCGTGAGTCACCCGTGAGCTCAGGTTGTTGGACCATGCGGGCGCCGGAGCGACCAGGAACACGGTTTCCAAGTAGGCCAGATACGTACGCACGGTTGCGACGTCCAGCCCCAGACCTTCGGCGATATGGGCGAGGACGACCTGGCCGCCTGCTCGGGCCGCGACCAGAGCGATCAGGTCGGGCATCGCCTGGGCCTTGTTGACATGGGCGAACTCGCGGATGTCGCGCGAGATCACGGTGTCCAGGTAGCCGCGGAACCACGCCCGAATCGCCACTGGTGACTTCAGGCGCAGGACTTCCGGATAGCTGCCCTGGCTGATGAGGTGGATGTAGTCTTCGCGCGTCCATGCCGACTGGCGACCAGTGAAGCCCCCCGGGTCGATGAACGCCTGATCGCAGAATCTGCCCGCGTCACCCACTCGCTCGCTGACCGCGAAGGGCCACAGGTCCACGAAGGCCACCCGGCCCGCGAGCGACTCCGACAACGTGGGGATGCTGAGAAAGCGGGTCGACCCCGATAGCACGAACTGGCCTGGAGACCAGTCCTCGTCGACTACCTGCTTGATGGCCAGAATCAGCGGATCGCCGGCTCGTTGAATCTCGTCGATGATCACCGGTTTGGGCCGTCTGCGTACGAAGGTGCGCGGATCGTCCTTGGCGATGGCGAGCCCTGAAGGATCGTCGAGGGTGGTGAACGTGGCTTCGCCGAACCGTCGGCAGGACTGGAGCAGCGTTGTCTTGCCGGACTGGCGCGGCCCGTTGATGATCACGACCCTGAGCTCCGCGAGAAGCTCCTTGAGAGAGTCGGCCGCGAGCCGAGGAAGAAGATCCATATCGCCCCCACCTGCAAATAGACTGTGCGGAGCCCGGTTTTCCCTGTTTCGCGGGCCAAGTTTTCCCTGTTTCGCGGGCTCTATTTTCCCTGTTTCGCGGGCTGCGCGTACGCAGGATCGCCGATCGACGGTCAGGAGACCGATCCTTCGCGTAGGGCGTCACACTCTGTGTGCGGTCATCGCCTCCATCGGTCCAGGTCATGTTCTCGAGGATGACGCGATGGCCGTCTCCATTTCTCGGCAGAACGCCTGATACCCAGTCAAACCAGCACATCATGCTGCTGGAAACCCTCAACCGTGCGCGCGGACGCCGTACACCTCAGTGGGGTCGGGCGGACAACAGGCCTGTCACGCACGGTAGTGAGAGCGGGTCGCGAGGGAGCCGGACGGGCCCATCATCGGGAGATCCACACCTTGTGTCAGCGGCCCTTACCGGCCGTATCCTGCTTTCTGACATGCCAGCGTCATCGGAGGTGGGATGCAACGCGGTGAGATGATCGCGGGCCGGTACGAGCTGGCCGAGCGCCTCGGCCGCGGTGGCATGGGCGAGGTATGGGCCGGGCGGGACCGCACCTTACGCCGCGACGTCGCGCTCAAGCTGCTCGTCCTCGCCGACGCGGCCTTACCGGACCTGCCCGAACGCTTCGAACGCGAGGCGGTGGCCGCCGCGCAGATCAACCACCCGAACGTGGTCGCCCTCCACGACCGCGGCGTCCACGAGGACGTGCTCTTCCTCGTGATGGAGAAGGTCGAGGGTGCTCCGCTCACGCGGCACATCCGTGACGAGGCCCCCATGGATGCCGCCCGGGCGCTGGAGATCGCCGACGGGATCTGCACAGCGCTGATTGCCGCGCACCACGCCGGCGTCATCCACTACGACATCAAGCCGCACAACGTGATGCTCACCCCTGACGGACAGGTGAAGGTCGTCGACTTCGGGATCGCAGGGTTCGTCCAGACCGCGTTCACCTTGGCGGGATCCTCCCAGCTGTCTCCGGCCGGCACTCCGGAGTACGGTGCGCCCGAACAGTTCCTCACCGAACGCGGGGACGCGCGCTCGGACCTGTACGCGCTCGGCGCTGTGCTGTTCGCCATGCTCACCGGCCGACCACCGCTGACCGGACACAACAGTCTGGCGATCATGCGACGCAAGCTGGACGAGGAGGCGCCAAGAGTCGACTCGCTCCGCCCGGACCTGCCGCCGGCTCTGACGGCTCTCGTCGCCGAGCTGCTGGATCGCGACCCCGAGCACCGTCCCAAGTCAGCGCTTGAGGTCCACGAGCGCATCGGACGCCTGCGGATGACCCAGGACGTGGGCGCGTCCGGCCCGGTCGTGCCGCCTCCACCGTCGGGTACGAAGACCACGGCCCCCACGAGGCGGCTGCCCGAACCACATGGTGCGTTCGAGATGTCCTGGACAGGCGAGGAGCCGGCATCCGCCTATGCGGCCAGACTCGGCAAGCCAGGTTATTACTGGTTCTTCTGGGCGGTGATCCTGTTGCTGGGGGCAGCGCTGGGCATCTACTTCTCGCTGCCACACGTCCACGCGCCGGGGCCGGCCAACTCGGATAATCCCTGGATGATCCCCTTCGTGTCAGGGATCCTTGCCGCCTTGGGCGCCCTCGGATGCGTTATTGGCGCAGTCGTGAACACGTTCCGGGAGCTGAGGCACGCGGCCCTGAGCCAGCGGGCACCCGCGTGGTCACTGCATATCGGGCCGGAGTGCATCGCGACCACTGGCAACACGG
Organism: Nonomuraea sp. NPDC049141; assembly: GCF_040648415.1. Taxonomy (NCBI): domain Bacteria; kingdom Bacillati; phylum Actinomycetota; class Actinomycetes; order Streptosporangiales; family Streptosporangiaceae; genus Nonomuraea; species Nonomuraea sp. NPDC049141. Next base: position 231,425 of record NZ_JBEZDR010000016.1, on the reverse strand, counting down.
GGAGGCGCGAGTTCAGCTGGGACCAGATGAAGACCGTCAACATCGAGGAGATCAAGAGCTTGTCATCGTGGTACCGGTACGCCGGAGTCCACATACGGTTCACGCACGACGCGCCCCACTCGAAGCAGATGCGGCCGGCGGGATGGTTCTCTCCGCACCCCGGCTCATTCATCGTTCGTGAGAGGGTCGCCGTCTGCGTCCTCGGCCCGATGACCGAGAAGCAGCGGACCGAGCTGGTGGAGGCCCTGGCCCGATTCGGCAGCCAGCGCTGGAAGCCACCGGCCTCCTTCACCTCGCCTCCTACCGACTATTGACCGCCGGAGGTTTTATACGAGAGCGGCCACCGCGCGCAAAGTGACACCCGTGCCCACGAGCAGGACGAGTGTGGCCGTCATGGCGGCGCTGTACGGGCGCAATCGCTGCATCCGCCCACCGAGGGTGAGGTCGCCCAGCCCGCGCAGGGCGAGCGCGGTAATCAGTAGGGTGACCGCCATGCCGAGTCCGTAGCACACCACGGTCAGGACGCCGAACGCGGTGCGTCCCAGTGCCATCGCACCGAGCAGGACCACCAGGGCGGACGGGCTGGGCACCAGCCCACCGGCCACAGCCAGCGCCACGACCCCACCCGCCCCCCTCCGGTACCCGTGCCCATGATTGTGTCCGTGCCCATGACCGTGGCGGGTCCGGCTACGGAAGGCGGAGCAGAGCAGACCGGCGCCGATCATGGCGATGAGGAGTCCGCTCGCCACGCCGAGCCAGCTCAGCACCACCTCACCGGCGATCGCGCTGGCGACCGTGACCAGCATCCCCAGAGCCAGCACGCCCGCTGTGTGGGTGGCGGTGACCGTGGCCGCGACGGTGACGGCGTCCCGCAACCGTCGTCGCCGTCCGGCGAGGTAGGCGGCCATGACGGTTTTGCCATGGCCGGGCATCGCCGCGTGCACGGCGCCCAGTGTCAGCGACAACAGCAAGGCCAGCAGCCCGAGCGGCACGGTCAGCCGGTCGGCGCCGATCAGTGTGTTGAGCCGGCCGGCCAGCAGGCCGGTGTAGCGGGTGACGGCGTCCACACCCGGCACCTCCGCCGGCGTGCCGGAACCGCCCTCGCCCGGTTCCGCCGTCAGGCGCGCCTGGCGTACGTCGAGCGGTGAGCTGAGCAGGTCGGCGGGGTAGTCGCGTAGCTCGCCCGACACGCTTCGCGCAGGGACGTTGGAGTCGCGCAGGCGCACGCCGTTCCCCTTGGCCGTGATCTCCCGCCAGCCCACGGTGTCGACACGGTAGCCGTTGGCGAAGGTGAGGACGAGCGGCCGGTCAACGCGGAGCGGCGCGGTCAGGCGGCACGTGAGCCTGCTGGTGCGCAGCCCCGCGACGCCCGGCCGGTAGGCGAAGGAGGCGTCGGTGACGCGCCAGGTCAGCAGCCGCCCTCCGGCCTGCGCGCGGACGGCGTCCCGCAACTCGGCGCAGGTGCGACGGGCGTGGGTGTCCGCGGGGCCGGTCGGCGGCTGTTGCAGGGTGGGGATCTCGGCGAGGTCCACGATGGCGAGGTGCTCGATCCTGTCGCGGTGGATCGTCAGCCCGTCGTAGTGGTTGATGCTGAAGTTCCCCAGTGGATGCGCCGCCAGCACCGCGGCGGCGACGAGTGCCGTGATCATGGCATCTCCGCGAGCAGTGCCCGCGCCCGCGTCGCCCCGGCCGGGGAGAAGTGCGGGTTGATGGACAGCGCTCTGCTCAGGTGGGCGCGGGCGGCGGCGGTGTGTCCGAGCGCGTGCTCGATCTCGCCCCGGTGATAGGCGAAAGGCGCGTTGCGCCCGCCGAGCGCGTCAGCCCGGGCGGCGTAGGTGGCGGCCTCGGCATGGCGCTCGGCCTGGTGCAGTGCCCACCCGAGCGCGTCTGCGACCTCGACGCTCCGGCGTCGTTTCCATTCCGCCCGCAGGTGCCGGACCGCGGCCTCCGCGTCGCCGTGGTTCGCCTCGAACATGCCCATGGCCAGGTTGTCGACGGTTCCGTTCGCGGCCAGCAGCCTGTGCTGGGCGGTGAAGACGGCGTACTGCCGCCTGGCCCCGTCCCCGTCGCCGAGGTGTTCGAGCAGTTCCCCGTACTCGACGACGAACGACGGGGAGCGCGCGACGGCGGTGGCATAGTCGCGCAGGGCCTGGTCGGTGTGGCCGAGCGCGGCCTCCGCGCGCGCCTTGCCGGCCCGCGACGCGACGTGTTCGGGGTCGGCGGCCAGCGCCTGGGCGTAGGCGGTGAGTGCGGTTCGAGGGTCGCCGTTGTTCCAGGAGAGCTCGCCTAGTTGCCATTGGCAGAAGGCATACTCGGCGGCGTCGCCGGGGATCGCGCAGGCGCGGCGCAGCACCTCGCGGGCGGGGCCGGGCCTGCCGCGCAGGTGTTCCAGACGGGCGGCCCTGGTGAAGGAGGCGAGGTCGGGGCGGCCGTCGAGCATGCGGCGCAGCGCGGTTTCGGCCTGTTCGTACTGGCCGAGTTCGAGGTGGGCGTCGGTGAGCACGCCGTACAGAGCCCAGCGGAACGGCGCCTCCTCGCGGGCGCGCTCGGCCCAGTGCACCGCGCCGGCGAAGTCGTGCCGGGCGTTGGCCAGCGCGCCCATGCCGATCACGGCGTCGATGTACGGCTGCCCGTCGCCCGTGGGCAGGCGCAGTGAACGTTCGAACGCGCCCTGGGCCTTGGCGTAGTAGGCGGTGTCCGTGGTGCGGCGGGCCTGCTCCAGGTACATGCCGCCGAGGCTCGCCCAGACCGCCGCGTCGTCGGGCTGACGGCGCAGGCGCGTCTGGGCGGCCTCGATCGATCCGGCCAGGTCGTACGGTGACCAGCCCGCTGGTGCGTGAGGGGGCTCGTCCCGGCGCAGGAGTCCGCCGGGGGTGTACAGGGTCAGCAGGACGCAGCCCAGCAGCACACATCCCAGCAGGGGCAGCAATCGCCGTACGCTACTCATCGTGGTTCAGCCGGTGGCGGTGACGGGCAGCGCCAGGTAGGGGAAGCTGCCGGTGATGGGCTTGAGCAGGAACGCCGGGTTGTCCTCGGCGATGAGGCCCGGCGCGCCCCGGCCCGCGGGTTCGCCCAGGAGCATCCGCAGGTTGACGGTCACGACGTCGTCTATGAGGCGGCGGCCGTTGGGGTAGCCCTCGGCGTCGCCCTTGAGGATGCCGTACTTGTCGGGTGCGGTGGTGACGGGCGTACTCATGTTGAGCCGCAGTTCCTCCGCCTTGACGACGCGCGAGGCGTCCTGGTTGAGCAGGTGGGAGTTGAGATCCTGCTTGATCGGCCCGTCCGCCCGCTTGGTGAGGCCGGTGAGGTAGATCTGCTCCAGGTCCTTGCGCGGTGCCGGAGGTGCCGTGACATTCGCCTGCTTGGCGACGACCGTGGCCTGGTCGGGGTCGAGCGTGGCCGGCACGACGAGGTTGCCGCTCTCGTCACCGTCCGGCCGCAGGGTGTTGAAGTGGTCGCGCTGCTTGAGCGGGATGATCACTTCGTTGAAGTTGGGGTTACCCAGCCGGGAGACCTGCCTGTAGTCGGCCGAGCCCGAGCCGAGCAGGCCGCTCGACTTACGGGAGGCGGTGGTCCAGACGCCGATGACCGGGTTGCGGGCCGGGTCACCGCCGAAGGCCAGCTCCGACTTGGGGAGCTGCAGGGCCAGGGAGCTGACGTTCAGCGGCACGCCGGTCTTGACGGGGAAGAACGGGAGCCCGAACCTGAGCAGGTTGACGGCGCGGTTGTCGGAGTAGAACGGGTCGGCGGTGGTGCCGGTGAACACCTTGCCCCCGCCGGGCAGGTCGACGACTGCCTTGCGGCGCAGCGCCGGGTAGTTGGGAGTGACCAGGACGCCCATGTCGGTGGGGGCGGCGTACCCGTCGCGGACCAGAGTCTCCGACTTGCCGTCGCGCAGCCTGGTCAGTGTGTAGCTCTGCTCGACCAGGGAGTCCAGCGGGCCGGCCTTGTGCTCGCGCTTGCGGATGAGGGAGGGCACCGGCAGGCCCTTGTTGGTGAAGGTCCATCGGTAGGTGATCGCGGCCTTGCCGGTACCGGTGTTGTCGACGTGCACCTCATAGCGGGCGTCGGTGTCGAACTGGTACGGCTTGTACGGAGCCTGGAAAGGGATGTAGTTGGCCACGATCGTGACCGTGTCCTGCCGTTCCGGGCTGGTGAAGGCGTACAGATCGGTGGCGTCGATCTGCTTGTTGAGGGTGGTGGCGGGGGCGTCCCAGTGGCTGCTCGCCGTGCTCGGCCGCATCGTGGGACCGAGGAGCACCGTGGCCGTCAGGACGGCGACGGAGGCGCCGGCGATCCACGTCCACCGGCTCCGAGCGCTGGTCAGTTGCATCTGTTTCTCGATTCGCGAGTACCGGGCCGTGCCCCGGGGCACGGCCCGGTGGAGCTCAGGTCAGGGGGCGTCGCCTACGGCACGTACTGGACGACCGCGTCGAGGTTGGCCAGGTAGTCGCCCTCGTTCAGCGAGATGCCGGTCAGGTCCTTGACCGTCCGGCTGAGGTACGCGCTGACGTAGAAAGGCCAGTACTTGGGTCCGATACCGCCCTCGAGTGGGCGCGGCGTGGGCACGTTCCAGGCGAACTCGTGCAGCTTGTACGTGGCCACGAGCTGCTCGCCCTGAGGCTTCCCGTCGATCTCCACCTGGGTGTGTGTCCCGTCGGCACGCAGGTAGATGTCGTGGATGGCGATCTTGTGTCCGCTCTTGACGTCATTGAGGATGAAGCCGCCGGGGTAGTAGACGCCGTTGCACGGGTCGATGTGGTCCTGTTTCCAGCCGATGGGCATATAGATGCCCTTGTTACCGGGCTTGGCCTCGATGGGCGCGATGCCCTCCACCTGCACGCCGCGCTCATTGAAGAGTTTGACGATGTCGGAGCCGAAGTCGAAGTTCGCGTGTCCCTTGGGGCCGAAGTACGGAAACCGGAAACAAGAAGCGCTGGGCGGTGGGATGGACGGTGCGCCGGCATGGGCGGCGGAGACCGGCGCGGCGGCGAAAACCACGGCGCCGATCACGATCGTTTGAGCGAGACGAACAAGAGCACGCACAGCATGACCTTTCGTCGAGGAGAGGCATCGCAGTGCCTCTGACGTGCAGTGACTCACTTAAAGTAGTTGTCATATTACTCTCTGTAAAGGAATCTTCAAAAGCTCGTCACTGTTGTCGGCGGCGATCCATGAACGCGCTTAGAACAAACCTCCTGGCTTCGGCAGGGGCAGGCCGGAGCCGCCCTGGCCCCGGATGGCGTCGCTGATGACCTTGAGCCCGAGCATGCCGAGCGAGGAGCCGGACTTGACGGGCCGGCTGGGCGGGCCCTGCCAGGCGATGTCCAGATCGGCCCAGTGCATGCCGCCGGAGAACTTGGTGCCGAGTTCCTTGTTGAGGTCCGAGGCCCAGCCCCGATCCATGGACAGGATGACCTTGAGCGGGCCGACGCCTCCGTTGTGCGGGACGAAATTGCCGGGGGCCAGCGCCTGCGGGACGCTGAAGTTCACCATGGTCAGCTCACCACCGGGCCGGGGGTGCCCGTTGACGATGGGTGTGGCGAAGAACTTGCTGTCACCCATGGCCGCGAACAGCACCCAGAAGGTGTCGATCTCGTACGTCGCGCCCGTCTCGTCGTTGCTGAAGCGGAACCCGCCGGGGTAGCAGACCCGCCCGCTGGGCGTCTCGATGTTGTCGTACCGTTCGCCGATGGGCATCCAGGCGGCGGTGCCGCCGTCGACCAGCTCGATCGGGTCCAGCGTTTCGAACCTGATTCCGGCCCTCTTCAGCTCGTTGAGGAACCCGGTGGAGAAGGTGGCTTTCGCGCTGCCCTCTTTGGAGAGGTAGCTGCCGATCTGCCCTTCGGCGAGGCAGCCACCTCCCGGCGAACCGGGTGGAGCCGCCATTGCCGGGTGGGCAGACAGGAGGACGGTGGCCAGGGCGGTGCCACCGGCGATCAGGGCCGCACGATTCAAGCGCATGCTTGTTCTCCTTCGGGGGAGCGGAGGGACGGTGCATGGCGATTACAGACAGTAGTCATCACATCACATAGAGCTGCTGCCTGATAGATGCCGTCCAGCCTTTGTTCGGTGGTGCCACCTCTCCCGGGCCGGCGTGATCGACTTGTCGGCAGATCCTGGGAAGTACTGCGCCAAGTCTGTACATGCCAGCGCCCGTCGATCGGCTGATCGGACGGGCGCAAAGGACACTGCACTCATGAACGGGCGTGAAACGGGTGCGGCATCGGAGCGGGTGCACTCCGGGGGTGCTGTGTACGGGTCGCTGCTGGCGGCTTCCGTGGTCGCCGGCTCTGCGGCGGAGGGTGGACCGCCGACTCCGGCGGATCTAGTGATTCTCCTGATCTGTACGGGGGTGGTGTTCTGGATCACCCATGTCTACGTCCAGGTCGTGGGTTCCGGGTATCCCGCCCGGCCCTTCACCTGGGGAAACCTGCGGGCGGTCGCCAGGAGCGAATGGCCGCTGGCACAGGCTTCGTTTCCGCCCTCCATAGCCGCCGCCCTGGCCTCAGGGCTGGGCATGTCCAACACGGTGGCGGCTTGGGCGGCGCTGTGTGTCGCGGTGGCGAGTCAGGTCGGCTGGGCCGTCACGGCCGCGGTCCAGATCGGCGCTTCCAGAAACGTCATCATCGTCTCCGGAATCGCCAACCTCATCCTCGGCCTGGCCATCATCGCGCTCAAGACCCTGGTCTCCGGCCATTGAGGGTCAGCTCTACAGGCCGTGTGCCTTGACCCACTCGGCGGCGACCTCGTCGGGGTCCTTGTGGTCGTTGTCCACGAGCGAATCGAGCTTGCTCAGCTCCTCGGTGGTCAGCGCGGTGTTCAGCTTGGCCAGCGCGGTTTTGACCGTGTCGGTGGCCTTGTCGGTGCGGATCAGCGGGACGACGCGCTGGGCCGGGATGAGGTGCTTCGGGTCGGCCAGTACGACCCAGCCGTTCTTCGCGATGTCCACGTCGGTGCTGAAGAGGTTCGCCATCTGGACGCCGCCGCTCTTCAGGGCTCCCTTGACCAGCGGGCCGCTGGCGTCGAGGGACTTGAACCCCTTGAACTCGACACCGTAGACGTCCTTGAGTCCGACCACGCCGACCTGGCGGGTCTTGACCTCCGGGGGGCCGCCGAAGACCAGCTGGCCGTTGTGCTTGGCCAGGTCGGCGAGGGTGCTGAGGCCGTACTTGGTCGCGGTCTCCTTGGTGACGGTGAAGACGTCCGCGTCCTCGGCGACCGCGGGCGGCAGGACCGACAGCCCCTTCGGCAGCTTGGCGGTGAGCGCCTGCTGCAGGGCGTCGGAGTCGCTCGCGGTGGCCTTGGGGTCGAAGTACAGCAGGAGGTTGCCCTGGTATTCGGGCAGCAGGTCGATGTCGCCGTTCTGCAGCGCGGGCACGACGATCTCCCGCGAGCCGAGGTTGGGCTTGACCGTCGCCTTCACGCCCGCGGCCTCGAGGACGTCAGCGTAGAGGTAGCCGAGGATCTGGTTCTCGGAGAAGTTGGCCGTACCGATCACGATCGTGGCGTCCGCCGCCCCGGCGGCGGACCCTGTGGCGGCTGGCGGCGTGTTCAGGCTGGTCGTGCCGCCGCCGCAGGCGGCCAGCACGGGGAGTACGGCGAGGGCGAGCGCGCCCGCGACGAAGTTCCGGCGATTCATGAAGGCTCCATCAAGATCAAGTAAGGCGATGGCGGAAGATGATGCGGTGGATTCCGGCGAGGACGAGGTCCACGAGTACGGCGAGGGCCGCGACGAGGACGGCGCCGCCCATGACCTGGGTGAGGTCGCGCTGGGCGAGTCCGTCGAAGATGTACCGGCCGAGACCGCCGAAGCTGACGTAGGCCGCGATGGTGGCGGTAGCGATGACCTGTACGGTCGCCAACCGCACTCCCGTCATGATCAGCGGAGCGGCGAGCGGGATCTCCACCCGCCACAGGGACTGAAGCCCGGTCATCCCCATGCCGCGGGCGGCGTCCTTGATGTCCGCCTCGACCGCGGCCATGCCCGCGTAGGTGTTGGTCACGATCGCCGGGATGGCCAGCGCGACCAGGGAGATGTACACCGGGGTCATGCTCAGGCCGCTGACCAGGAAGACCAGGGTGACGATGCCCACGGTCGGGAGGGCACGACCGAAGCCCGCGAGGTTGATGGCGAGGAACGCGCCGCGGCCCGTGTGGCCGATGAACAACCCGATGGGCAGGGCGATCAGCGCGGCGACGAGCGTGGAGAGCAGGGAGTACTCCACGTGCTCAAGCAGCCGCTGGGCGATGCCCTCCGGCCCGGCCCACTGACCGGCGGAGGTCAGCCAGGCGGCCAGCTGGGACAAGAGATCCGTCATGCGCGCGCTCCCTTGCGGATCCAGGGGGTGCAGAGCCATTGCACAAGGACGAGCACCGCGTCGGCGGCCAGCGCGAGCAGCAGCGTGAGGACCACTCCGGCGAGCACGGGGGTGGGGAAACTGCGCTGGAAGCCGTCGGTGAACAGCTGGCCGATGCCGCCGTACCCGATGTAGCTGGCCACGCTGACCAGGGAGATGGTCATGACGCTGGCCACCCGTACCCCAGCCATGATCACCGGTAGCGCGAGCGGGAACTCGACCTTAACTAGGGTGCCGAGCCGCCCCGTACCCATGGCGAGGGAGGCCTCCCGGACCTTGGCGGGCACGCTGTCAAGCCCCTCGACGGTGTTCCGGAGCAGGACGACCAGGGTGTAGACGGTCAGCCCGGCGATCGCGGTCGTCCTGGTCAGCCCCGTGATCGGCAGCAGCAGGACGAACAAGGCCAGCGACGGCACCGTGAACATGATGTTGGAGATGCCGAGCAGGAGTCCGCGCAGCGGACGGACCCGCTGGGCGACCACGGCGAGCGGCAGCGCGATCAGCAGGCCGAGCAGCACGGCAGGGATCGCCGTCGCCAGGTGGTCCAGCGTGAGCGCCAGCAGGTCGTCGGTGTGCGTGGTGAGCCAGCCCCACTCGATGATCATGCGAGGCTCCGCTGATGAGCGTGCACGACGTCGTCTCTGGACGCCCCGACCAGCACGCCCGCCGCGTCCACCCGCACCGCCATCCCAGTGGGCGAGGAGACGGTCTCGTTGAGCGCCGAGAGCAGTGAGTCGGAATCGGTCAGGCCGCGCACCGGGGTGAGAGCCGCCTGCCCGATCGAATCCGACCCGTCGAGCGCCTGGACGTCCAGCCAGCCCGCGGGCTTGCCGTCGGGGGAGACCGCGAGCAGCCACCGCCCTGTCGCCTCCGCGCGCGCCCGCGCGGCCGTGTCCGTGGTCTTCACCGCTGCGATCGGCTCGTACGGCACATTCTGCAGCGAGATGAGGGAGAGCAGCTTCAGCCCGCGTTCCGCCCCGAGGAATCCGGCGACGAAGTCATCGGCCGGCCGGGCGAGCAGTTCCTCGGGCGGGGCGAACTGGACCATGTGCCCGCCGGTGCGGAAGACCGCGATGCGGTCGCCGAGCCGTACGGCTTCGTCGATGTCGTGGGTGACGAAGACGATGGTCTTGTGCAGTTCGGCCTGCAGCCGGATCAGTTCGTCCTGGAGCAGGGTCCGGACCACCGGGTCGACCGCCCCGAACGGCTCGTCCATCAGCAGGACGGGCGGGTCGGCGGCCAGCGCGCGGGCGACGCCCACGCGCTGTTGCTGGCCGCCGGAGAGCTGGTGGGGATAGCGTTTGCCGGACTCGGCGGTCAGGCCGACGACCTCGAGCAGCTCGGCGGCCCTGGCGCGGGCCTTGCGCCGGCCCCAGCCGAGCAGCGTCGGCACGGTGGCGATGTTGTCCAGGATCGTCCGGTGCGGGAACAGGCCCGCCTGCTGGATGACGTATCCGATGCCACGCCGCAACTGAGCCGCGGGCAGCTCTCGTACGTCGCGCCCGCCCAGGCTGACCGTGCCGGAGGTGGGATCGACCAGCCGGTTGATCATCCGGAGCGTGGTGGTCTTGCCACAACCGGAGGAGCCGACCAGCACCGTGATGCCTCCTTCGAGGAACTCCACGGAGAGGTCGTCCACGGCTGTCGTGCCGTTGGCGAACCTCTTTGTGACTGACTCGAATCGGATCATGGACACCACCCTTGCCGCTCTGCATGTATTCATGCAGACTCAAGCACGAATGAAGATGTGTCAATAGTAGGTTTTATGCAGGTGAAGGGGAGTTGAAGATCGTGGCGTCTCAAATCGTAGGCGTGGGCGTCCCACAGATCGAGCTCAACGGACATGGCCTCGACAGCCAGACGGTCGCATTGATCGCCGACGGCGGAGCCGGCGTGGAGGTGCCCCCGCTCGCCTACGACAAGGTCGAACGGTCGTGGCACAGGGCCGCCGGCCTCGTCGCCACCGGGCGCGTCTACGGACGCAGCACCGGCGTCGGCGCCAACCGCAGCCTGGACGTCGACCCCGCCGACTTCGACCTGCACGGTCTGCGCCTGCTGCGCAGCCACGCGGGCGGGATAGGGGCACTCCTGCCGGCCAGGCAGGTCCGGGCGATGATGATCGTCCGGCTCAACCAGCTCCTGGTGGGCAGCGCCGGGCTCCGTCCCGAGGTGGTCCGCGGGCTCACCGTGGCGCTCCAGGCCGGAGTGCACCCGCCGGTGAACGAGTACGGCGCGGTCGGCACCGGCGATCTGGCCGCGCTGTCCCAGCTCGGCCTGGCCCTCGCCGGAGAGCACCCCTGGCACGGCGGTCCCACCCCGCCACCTCCGATCAGCCTCGAAACCGGCGACGCACTGGCCCTGATCAGCAGCAACGCCCTCACCCTGGGACAGGCGTCGCTGGCCCGCCACAGCCTGGAACGCCTGCTCAGGGCCACCCATGTGGTGGCCGCGCTCTCCCTGCTGGCCGTCGACGGCTCGCTGGAGGCCTTCGCCGAGCCGGTGCACGCCGCGCGCCCGCATCCGGGCAACGTCCGTGCCGCCGCCGAGGTCCGCCGGCTCGTCGGCGCGCCGGATTGGCCCGCGCCCCCGACCGGCCGCATCCAGGACCCGTACGCCTTCCGCTGCTTTCCGCAGATCCATGGACCGGCCTTGGAGGCTTCCGACGCGCTGGAGCGGGTGCTGGCCGTCGAGCTCAACGCGGGCGCGGAGAACCCCCTGATCAGCGCGGACGGCCCCAACGGGGGGCCGGCGTCGTACCATCACGGGGGTTTCTTCTCGGCTCACGTGGCCCTCGCGCTGGACCAGCTGTCTCTCGCGCTCCTGCCGACCGCGCGGCTGTCGGCGGCGCGGCTGGCGGCCCTGGCGGAGCCGGGCATCACGGGGCTGCGTCCGTTCCTCGCCGATGGGGCGTCGGCCGGATCCGGGGTGCTCATCCTCGAATACAGCGCGAACGCCGCTCTCGCCGAGCTGCGGAACGCGGCGACTCCGGCCTCGTCCGGCCATGCCGTACTGTCGCGGAGCGTGGAGGAGGCCGCGAGCTTCGCCTCGCAGGCCGCCCGCCAGGTGCTGCGGACCGTCGAGGCGTTCCGGCTGGTGCTCGGCTGCGAGCTCGTCGCCGCCGTCCGTGCCCTGCGTCAGCTTGACTCGAACAGCGTGAAGGCGGCCTGGGACTTGCCGGTAGGCCGCGCGTACGCGCTGGTGGACGACAATCTTGAGCTATCGATGGAGGACCGGCCGCTAACAGCGGACGTCTCGGCGGCTGCCGGTCTCCTCGACGCACTGGCCGATCTGTAACCCCTGGAGAGTCATGAACACCGACGATGTCGCGCCGGAGGCTCGCTTGCTGCGCCTGTTCGAAGGGCATCGGCTGACCCCCGCCCAGCGGCGGATCGCGCATTGCCTGGTGCAGCACGCGGGGCAGGCGGCCTTCCTGTCCAGCGTGGAGATCGCCGAGCTCGCGGGGGTGAGCCAGCCGTCGGTGACCCGGTTCGCGATGACCCTCGGGTACGACGGCTACCCCGCGCTGCGTAAGCAGATCCGCGAGCTCGGCCTGCCCGACTCGGCGGGCCGGGGCGAGACGAGCGAGGGCGCGGTCCTGAGCGAGACCCAGCGGGCGGTACGCACCGAGATCGCCAACCTGCAGCACCTGGCCGGCTCGCTGTCGGACATGACGGCGATCGTCAAGGCCGCCCGGCTGCTGGCCCCCTCCCGGCCGCTGCTCGTGCTCGGCCTGCGCGCGGCCGCGGCGCAGGCCGCGGGCTGGGCCTACTTCGCCGCCAAGGTCCACCCCGATGTACGCCTGCTCAACGAGGGCGGTTCCATGCTCGCCGACCGCATCGAGCAGGCGGCCGACGCCGGGGCGAGCGCCCTGCTCTGCTTCGCCTTGCCCCGCTACCCCGCCGAGCTGATGGACGGCCTGTCCGCCGCCAAGAAGGCGGGGCTGAGCGTGGTCACCATCGCCGACAACGCCTTCGCGCCGTCGGCGGACCTGTCCGACGTGGCTCTGCCCGCGCCGGTCGGCACGGAGCTGATCTTCGACACGGCCTGCGCGCCCATGATGCTCGGCCGGGTCCTGCTGGAGACCATGGTCGACGAGATCCCGGGCGCGCAGGCCCGCCTGGAGGCGTTCGAGCAGTCGGCGGCCTCGCGCGGCCTGTTCACGGACTAGCTATTGACTGAATGTATTTATTCAAGATAGACATGCATGAATAGTTATGCAGTTGGGGAGGTCAGGAACATGGACCAGAGCAGCGGTCCGCGCCCGGTTCGGGCTCCACGTGGCACGACGCTCAACACCCAGGGATGGCAGCAGGAAGCCGCCCTGCGGATGCTCATGAACAACCTCGACCCCGAGGTCGCCGAGCATCCCGACAAGCTCGTCGTGTACGGCGGCACCGGCAAGGCGGCCCGTGACTGGCGCTCCTACGACGCGATCGTCCGCACACTCGGCACGCTGAAGGCCGACGAGACCCTGCTCGTGCAGTCGGGCCGCCCCGTGGGCGTGATGGAGACACACGAATGGGCGCCGCGCGTCCTCATCGCCAACTCCAACCTGGTCGGAGACTGGGCCACGTGGCCGGAGTTCCGGCGGCTGGAGCAGCTCGGCCTGACCATGTACGGGCAGATGACGGCCGGCTCCTGGATCTACATCGGTACCCAGGGGATCCTCCAGGGCACCTACGAGACCTTCTCGGCCGTGGCCGCCAAGAAGTTCGGCGGCTCGCTGGCCGGGACGATCACCCTGACCGCCGGCCTGGGCGGCATGGGCGGCGCCCAGCCGCTGGCCGTCACCATGAACGGCGGGGTGGCCATCTGCGTCGACTGCGACCCGCGTTCCGTGGACCGGCGCATCGAGCACCGCTATCTCGACGTCAAGGCGTCGTCGCTGGACGAGGCGCTGCGGCTGGCCTACGAAGCCCGTGACGCGCGCCGGCCGCTGTCCATCGGCGTGGTCGCCAACGCGGCGCAGGCCGTACCGGAGCTGCTCGCGCGTGGCGCGGAGATCGACATCGTCACGGACCAGACGTCGGCGCACGACCCGCTGATGTACCTCCCGATCGGTGTGGCGTTCGAGGACATGACCGCCGAGTCGGACAAGGACCCCGAGGGCTTCACTGTCAGGGCTCGGGAGTCGATGGCCAAGCACGTCGAGGCGATGGTCGGCTTCCAGGACGCCGGGGCCGAGGTGTTCGACTACGGCAACTCGATCCGGGGTGAGGCCCAGCTGGCTGGTTATGCGCGGGCCTTCGACTTCCCCGGCTTCGTGCCCGCCTACATCAGGCCGCTGTTCAGCGAGGGCAAGGGGCCGTTCCGCTGGGCGGCGCTGTCGGGCGACCCCCAGGACATCGCCAAGACGGACCAGGCGATCCTGGACCTGTTCCCGGAGAACGAGTCGCTGGCCCGCTGGATCCGGCTGGCGGGGGAGCGGGTCCACTTCCAGGGCCTGCCCGCGCGCATCTGCTGGCTCGGGTACGGCGAGCGGGACAAGGCCGGCGACCGGTTCAACGACATGGTGGCCCGTGGCGAGATCTCCGCCCCGCTGGCCATCGGCCGTGACCACCTCGACTGCGGCAGCGTCGCCTCGCCGTACCGGGAGACCGAGGCCATGCTCGACGGCTCCGACGCCATCGCCGACTGGCCGCTGCTGAACGCCATGGTGAACGTGGCCTCCGGCGCGTCATGGGTGTCCATCCACCACGGCGGCGGCGTCGGCATCGGCCGTTCCATCCACGCCGGGCAGGTCACGGTCGCCGACGGCACCGCGCTCGCGGGCGAGAAGATCCGCCGGGTGCTCACCAACGACCCGGGCATGGGCGTCATCCGGCACGTCGACGCCGGCTACGACCGGGCCACGGAGGTCGCCCAGGAGCGCGGCGTGCGGATCCCGATGCGTGAAGGCGACGACGCGTGATCGATCCTTCGCAGGTTGAGGGCAATTTCCGGGGGATGTGGCGCGAGCTCCTGCCCGTCGGTCGGTATGACGCGACCGGCGGATATCGCCGCCATGCGTGGAACGCGGCCGACGGCGAATGCCGGGCCTGGTTCAGGGAGCAGGCGCTGAAGCGGGGTCTGACCTATGAGGTCGACCGGAACGGCAACCAGTGGGCTTGGTTCGGCGACCCCTCGGCGGGGGACGCCATCGTCACTGGCTCCCATTTGGACTCGGTGCCTGACGGGGGAGCGTACGACGGGCCGCTCGGTGTCGTGTCGGCGTTCGCGGCCCTGGACGCGCTCCGGGATCGGGGCACGGCTGGTGGCGGCCGCCGCCGCCCGCTCGCGATCGTGAACTTCGGTGACGAGGAGGGTGCCAGGTTCGGCGTGGCCTGCGTCGGGTCCCGGCTGATGGCGGGGGTTCTGGAGCCGGGTCACGCGCGGTCTCTCAGGGACCAGGACGGCGTCCTGCTCGGCGACGCGATGGAGCGTGCGGGGCACGACCCCGCCGCGATCGGTCGTGATGACGAACGGCTCGCGCGTATCGGCGCTTACGTCGAACTCCACGTCGAGCAGGGTCGGAACCTGGGCGACGCCCCCGTCGGCGTCGCGTCGGCGATCTGGCCGCACGGCCGGTGGCGCTTTGATTTCCACGGGGAGGCCAACCACGCGGGCACCACCCGTCTGGAGGACCGTCGCGACCCGATGCTGGCCTACGCCGCCACGGTCCTGAACGCTCGCGAGCAGGCGAGGCTCGCCGGGGCGCTCGCTACTTTCGGGAAGATCTCCGTCGAGCCCAACGGCACCAACGCCATCGCCTCCCGCGTGACTGCTTGGCTGGACTCGCGGGCCGCTGACTCCGCCACTCTCGACATGCTGGTGAAAGAGATCATTCACCAGTCGGGGGCGGAGGTCACCCAAGAGTCGTTCACCCCGGTGGTCGAATTCGACCGGCCGCTCAGGGACCGCTTGGCCGCTCGGCTTGGCGGGGTTCCCGTTCTGCCGACCGGGGCGGGGCACGATGCGGGCATTCTCGCCTCCGCCGTTCCCACTGCCATGCTCTTCGTACGGAACCCGACCGGTGTCTCGCACTCTCCGGAGGAATACGCCGAGGAGACCGACTGCCTCGCTGGTGTGGCCGCCCTGGCCGCTGTCCTGGAGGATTTGCTGTGAACGGCCGGTTCTGGGCGAGGTACGCGTGGACCGGCGCGTTGGAGTCCGGGGTTCTCATCGACGTCGCGGCGGGCCGGATCGTCTCCCTTCAAGCGGGTAGCGCTCCCGGCGACGCCGTCGTCCTGGACGGTCTGGTCATCCCAGGGCTGGCCAACGCCCATTCGCACGCCTTCCATAGGGCGTTGCGTGGGGCCACGCAGCTCGGCGGCGGCACCTTCTGGACCTGGCGCGAGACCATGTACCGGGTCGCGGCGAGCCTCACCCCCGACCAGTACCTGGAGCTGGCGCGGGCGGTCTACGCCGAGATGGCCCTCGCGGGGATCACCTGCGTCGGCGAGTTCCACTACCTTCACCACGCGCCCGGAGGCGTCGCCTACGACGACCCGAACGCGATGGGCGAGGCGCTCATCGAGGCCGCCGCCCAGGCCGGCATCCGGATCACCCTGCTCGACGCCTGCTACCTCTCGTCGGGGTTCGGCGCTCCACCGGACGAGACCCAGCTCAGGTTCAGCGACGGCTCAGGCGAGGCATGGGCCGAGCGGGTTAGCGGGCTGAAGGAGCGCGAGCACGCCCGCCTCGGCGCGGCCGTCCACTCGGTCCGAGCCGTTCCGGCCGACCAGCTCGGGGTGGTCGGCGCTTGGGCGGCGCAGCGGCATGCCCCGATCCACGCGCACGTGTCAGAGCAGCCCGCCGAGAACGAGGGCTGCCTGGCGGCATACGGCGTCACGCCCACGCGCCTGCTCGCCGACCACGGGCTGCTCGGGCCGCGTACCACCGCCGTACACGCCACACACTTGACCCCGCAGGACATCGCGCTGCTCGGCGACTCAGCCACCACGGTGTGCATGTGCCCCACGACCGAACGCGATCTCGCCGACGGCATCGGACCCGCTCTTGAGGTGCAGGCCGCGGGATCGCCGCTGTCACTCGGCAGCGACAGCCAGGCCGTCATCGACCTGTTCGAGGAGGCTCGGGCCATGGAGCTGAACGAGCGGTTGCGTACCCGTCGCCGCGGCCACTGGACGGCGGACGCGCTCCTGCGTGCCGCCACCGCCGACGGCCACGCGTCCCTGGGCTGGCCGGAGGCGGGCACGCTGAAGGTCGGCGCGCTTGCTGACCTCGTCACGGTCTCCCTCGACTCGGTCCGGACCGCGTCCCTCGGCTCCGTCCGGACTGCAGGCCTCGACTCCGTCCGGACTGCGGGCCCGCCGCACGGTCTGGAGACCGCCGTCTTCGCGGCCACCTCCGCTGACGTCAGCGACGTCGTCGCGGGCGGCCGAGTGATCGTTCGGCGCGGCGTCCACCAGCTCGTTCCCGACGTCGCAGGCGCGCTGCGGCAGGCTCTCGCGCGGTTGGCGACATGACTCACACGGTTGGTGGCACGATGGGAAGCCTCCTGATCACCGGGATCTCCACGCTGGTCACCAACGACCCCCTGCTGGGTGAGGGCCCGCTCGGGCTCATCACGGACGCCGCCGTCGTCATCTCCGGCGGCTCGGGCGTCTCCGGTGAGGAGATCGCCTGGGTGGGGCCGGCTTCGCGGGCTCCGGCGGCGGATCGGATGTACGACGCCGACGGCCGAGCCCTGCTCCCCGGCTTCGTCGACTCCCATGCCCACCTGGTCTTCGCGGGTGACCGTACAGCCGAGTTCGACGCGCGGATGCGCGGCCTGCCCTACACCGCAGGCGGGATCCGCACGACTGTGGCGGCCACCCGCGCGGCGAGCGATGAGGAGCTGTCGGCCGGGGTAGCCCGCCTGGTGCGCGAGGCACTGCGCCAGGGCACCACGGTCATCGAGTGCAAGTCAGGCTACGGCCTTACCGTCGAGGACGAGGCCCGCCTGCTACGCATCGCCGCAGAGCACACCGACGAGGTGACCTACCTCGGCGCGCACGTCGTACCGGCCGAGCACGACCCCGATGCGTACGTGGAGCTGGTGACCGGCGGGATGCTGGACGCTTGCGCTCCCCATGCTCGATGGGTGGACGTCTTCTGCGAGCGAGGGGCCTTCGACGGGGACCAGGCGCGGGCCGTACTGGAGAGTGGCATGACGCGTGGCCTCGTGCCCAGGATCCACGCCAACCAGCTCAGCTACGGACCAGGCGTCCAACTCGCCGTCGAACTGAACGCCGCCTCCGCCGACCATTGCACCCACCTCACCGACGCGGATGTGGACGCCCTTGCCTCCGGGACTACGGTCGCGACTCTGCTGCCGGGGGCTGAGTTCTCCACCAGAGCCCCTTACCCGGACGCCCGTCGCCTTCTGGACGCGGGCGTGACGGTGGCACTGTCGACCGACTGCAACCCCGGGTCCAGCTTCACCACCAGCATGCCGTTCTGTGTCGCCCTGGCGGTCCGGGAGATGGGCATGACTCCCGACGAGGCGGTATGGGCGGCGACACTGGGTGGAGCGCGGGCGCTGCGGCGCGACGACGTGGGCCGGATTGTGGTGGGTGCGCGCGCCGACCTGATGCTGCTGGACGCTCCCTCCCACATTCACCTGGCCTATCGACCGGGCGTCCCGCTCGTCTCCGCCGTCTGGCAGCGCGGCCGCCAAGTGGTGGCCTAACCGGCTCCACCCAGGACTCGCACGTCGCGCCGACGTCCGGCTGACAGTGCGGAGACGAGCGCCCTCCAGATAGTGCGGCGACCGGAAAGGTTCACCGGGTTGCTCGCCAGTCGACGTGGTCAACTGAGCGCCGAGCGATGGCGAGTAAGAGGCCGCGCGGATAGGCCGTTGGGGTGGGGCGGGAAGTAACAGAAGCACGGAGCCTCAAGATCATCGAGGTGCATGCGCTCGGTAATCAGAACGAGGTCGTCCGTGCCTGTCCTGCCATCTTGGCTTCTCGAACCGCTGTGGGTTCAGTTCGAAGCCCTCCTGCCCGACCGGCAGACCTACGCCGCCTCGCATCCGCTGGGCTGTCACCGTCGGCGGATCGCCGACCGGCTTGTGTTCGACAAGCTGATCCAGGTGCTGCGGTTCGGGTGCTCGTATCATGCGATCGCCGACACCACCTGCTCGGCGACCACCATCCGCACCCGCCGTGACGAATGGATAAAACTCGGGGTGTTCACCCAGCTCAAGCAGATCACGTTGGATGCCTACGACCGGATCGTCGGCCTGGTCTTGGAAGACATCGCGGTGGACGGCTGCATTACCAAGGCGCCCGGCGGAGGCGAGCTGGCCGGACGGTCCCCGGTCGATCGGGGCAAGCAGGGCATGAAACGCTCGCTGCTGGTCGAGGGTACGGCATTCCGCTAGGGCGAGTGCTGGCCCCGGCCAACCGCAACGACTCACCTCTGCTGGCGCCCACCCTGGACAAGCTGGAAGGCCTCGGCCCGCTACCGGAGGACATCACCGTGCATCTGGACGCCGGCTACGACTCCGCCAAGACCCGCGAGGAACTGACAGCACGCGGCATGCACGGCGAGATTGCCCACAAGGGTGACAAGGCGCCTATCCAAGCAGGTCGGCGCTGGCATATCGAGCGAACGAACGCCTGGCACAACGCCTTCCACCGGCTGGCCCGCTGCTACGAACGCCGCGAAACCGTAGTCCACGCACTCTTCGACCTCGCTGACGCGATCATCACCGTGCGTAGCTTGATTCGCCGGTCCTGGACCACCCATCGCTGGGACGACCGCCCACACCGGCGCCGCTGAAGATCAGCATTCCAGTGCAAGCTTTAGTGCTCGGGCCGCGCCCGGACATAAGGTGAGCAGCACGAGAACACAACTCCTCGGACAAAGCGGTGCCCGAGCGGCCCCGCGCAGCGAACTGGCGAAGGAGCGGACATAGATCGGCCCGGTGCGTCAGGTGTCGGTGAACCGCCCCGGATAGTGGGCGTTGGCGCGGGCGGCGCGGGAAAACGCAGTTATCAGTGGTGAGCGGCGGGCCGCGTCCCAGGCGAGGTTGACCTGGTCGGGTTCTATGTCGGTGACGGGAACGTAGGCGATGTCGGGGCGGGTGTAGTAGGCGGCGATGGACGCCGGAAGGAACATGATTCCGTGCCCGGCCGCGATGTGCTCGAATTTCTCTTCCACGGTGCGGATTGGGGTTCCGGACGCGCCGATATCGAGGTAGCGAATGTGCGTTTCACCGGCGAGGTCGGCGGCGGCCAGGGACTCCTTCCCCGCCAGCGGATGGTCCGCGCGGAGCGTGGCCAGCCGGGCTTCGGTGTACAACGGGGACAACTTCAGTCCTGTCTGGGCGATGGGCGGCCGTATGTAGGCGATGTCCACCGTTCCGTCGAGGATCACGTCGGCCTGGTCGTCCCATTCGATGTGCCGTACGTCGACGGTGACGTCGGGGTACTCGGCGGTGAACGCCCGCACCGCCGACGTGACAACGATCCCGGTGCGGAACCCGACAGCGAGGCGACGCGGTCCGCGGGCGGCACGGCGGACCCGCCGGCGGGTGGCCTCGGCGGCGGTGAGCAGGTTCCGTGCGTCGTCGAGGAGCTGTCGGCCCGCCTCGGTCAGGGAGACGCCGTGGCTGTCACGGACGAACAACTGCGCGTCCAGGTCGTGCTCCAGGGACCGGATCTGCCGGCTCAGTACTGGCTGGGCGATGTGCAGATCCTCGGCCGCGCGGCTGAAGTGCAGCCGCTCGGCGACGGCCACGAAATAACGCATCTTCCGCAGATCCACGTCCATCGTCGACCTCCCGTCACTCGATGGCGATGTCTTGAGGGTATCGCCGCGGGGCGAAGAGGTCTTGGACAGTCAGGTCAGTCGGGCCGCACCCTTGATTGCGCCGGACCTCATCCGGGTCATGGGCAATCGAGTCATAGGGGAGCTGACATGAGCTTGATCGGAAAGCGGATCGTGCTGGTGGGCGGAACGTCGGGTATCGGGCTGGCGACTGCTGAGGCCGCCGCACGCGAGGGTGCGCAGGTCGTTGTCGCCTCCCGCAGGCGGGCCAGTGTCGACGGGGCGCTCGCTCGGCTGCCCGAAGACGCCGAAGGCCACGTGCTCGACGTGACCAGCGAGGAGCAGGTCCGTGACGTCTTCCACCGGATCGGCGCCTTCGATCACTTGGTCTTCACCGCCGGTGAGACGCTCTTGGTCGAGGAACTCGCTGTGGCCAGCGTCGAGCGGGCCCGCCGGTTCCTAGACATCCGCCTGTGGGGGGCGTACACGGCGGTCAAGTACGGCAGCCCCGCGATCCGAGAGGGCGGTTCGATCGTGCTGACCACGGGAGTCGCCGGCCGCCGGCCGCACAAGGGCTTCACCGCGGCGGCGAGCTTGTGCGGCGCCATGGAGGCGCTCACCAGAGCCCTCGCCGTCGAGCTCGCACCGATCCGGGTGAACGTCGTCTCACCCGGTGTCGTCCGCACCGACCTGTGGAGTGACATGCCCGAAGCGGACCGCGACGCCATGTACAAGGCCATGGCAGAGACGCTCCCTGCCGGACGAGTGGGCGAGCCCGACGACATCGCGGAGACCTACCTCTACCTGATGCGCGGCGGCTTCAGCACCGGCTCGGTCGTCATCGTCGACGGTGGCACCGTCTTGGTCTGACCACGGGCAAGCTGCGGGGACGGGCGGCACCATGCCGGATCGGCGCCGCCCGTCGCGAAGCCAGCAGCAACCCGATGATCTTAAGGCCCCAGCCTCTGTGCCACTTCCCCTGACCAAGCCGCCAATCCGCGCGAGCTCTAAGCCTAGAGAGCTGTGAACCTTGAGGTTGCAGCGAACATCTAAATGCACATGATGAAGACCTTTGCTCTGGGCCTGGTGGCCGCGGCAGTCACGGGAGCGCTGCTGACCCACCCCGCCGAGGCGTCCGTCAAGCAGTACTCCCACCCCTGCCAGGGAGTCAGCCACTGCCAGAACGAGAAGACTGACGGTGAGGAGTGGATGGTGATGACACCGAAGAAAAACTGGAAGAAGGTCATCTATCGCTTCCACCACCTCACCAAGCAGGCACGCTCGGTCTGCGGCAGCGGCAGCGGCACCGGCAAGAAGCTGCACATCGCGATGATCCTCACGGCTCCCGGCAGTTCCAAGAGTAAGACCGTCGAGATCGAGGCCTCGGGACGCACCCCCCGGAAAGACTGCTTCTAGCCTCTATAAACGCCAGATCATCTATTGCCCAGGCGAAAGCCCGAGGCCAGTGCGGTGATCGGAAGCCGATGTGCCTTCGCTGGAATTGCGCAGTTAGCGGGCGCGCGTGCTCGGGCTTGTTCGATCTTTGCTTATCAGCGCCTCCCAGAAGGCGCCCACGGGTACGGTGACAAGGGCCAACCACGGGCTCAACGCCAGTAGCAGCGATAGTCCCACCTGCACCAGCGTGTTCCGGCCGAACCCGAGTACGCCGTGCTCGTAAGAGTGTGGCTCCGAACGGCCCGCCCTGGCCTGCTCCTGGTCGAGCGGAGAGTTCAAAACCGTGGTCGCGGGGCCGGCAAGGCTGGGGTCTGACAGATCCGATGACAGCCTCCCGGGCAGGAGGACCAACAAGGCCGGCGCCAGTATGGCCAGGACGGCCAACCCCAGGCCCCATAACAGCGCAGGCCAGGAGAATCCCAGCAAGATCGCGGTTGCGACGCCGAAAACGAGGAGCGGGGCCGCACCTGTGACCGCTTTGCTCTTCAGCCGGGCCTGCGCCTGGCCCCACTGCCACGAATGACTCTGTGGCGCGAGTCCCATTTATGCCTCCTCGGCCGCAGACTACCGATCTCAAGGGGAGACGATCTAGACGGGACCCGGGTTCCCGCACGACCCCGATGCGTACGTGGAGCTGGTGACCGGGCCGATGCCGGACGCCTGCGCTCCAAGCCGTCAAGTTGCGATCAATCCGCTGGGCCGATCACGACAGCAAGCCGCGCCAACGCTTGGCCGACTCCAGCGTGTCCAGGCTGATCCGCTCCAGGTACGCCCCGCCCTTGGCCAGCCGGCGCCCCACGGGTGTGTCGAGCCCGATCGTCTCCGCCGCCGTCTTCGCGGCCGCCGCCGCCTCGAGCGACTGCTGCGAGCTGATCACCATCGAGTGGTACCAGGTGTCGTCGTCGACCACGTAGATGTCGCGACGTCGCTGCGGATCGCGCTCGCGCCTGATCACCCCCTGCTGGATCAGGTAGCCCACGGCCATGGAGACCGAGGCCGGGCTGACCTTCAGCCTGCGCGTCAGCTCGGCCACGGTGAGCCTGCCGTCCTCGCTCAGCCACAGGCTGAGGAGCACACGCGCCATCATCTTCGGCAGCCCCATCCGGACCACCATCTCGATCATCTCGTCTCCCACCTCGCCCGCGTTGCCGTCCGACGGCCCGGCTGTGGATAGGGGGGTCGGTGTGCCGCGCCGCGCCCGGCGCTCAGCCGCCCGGTGCGCTTGCTCGGGCCGGTAGCCGCCGGGGCCGCCGTTGCGGCCGACCTCCCGGGTGATCGTCGAGGTCGGCCGGTCGAGCCGCCTGGCGATCTCGGCATAGGCGAGTCCTTCTGTGAGACCGGCCGCGATGCGCTGACGGTCCCGTTGGGTCAACCTTCCTCCTGGCATGACGCCATTGTTGCCTTCGCGGCCATCGATTGCAACGAATCATTGCGTTCGGCCCCAGCGTCATTGCATTGATTTTCTGGCGTTTACCTGCACTAATGCACTTCTCCAGATTGACATCTATTCTGAATGCAACGTAGCTTTCAAGGCATGTCGAACACGTACTATCGTGATGAGCCGGTCGCCCCGTCCTTCGACCGCGCGCCCGCCTGCCCCTTCGACCCCGCCCCCGAGGTCACCGCCCTGCGCGCCGAGCAGCCGATCGCCCGGCTGGCCGCGCCCGAAGGCGCCCCCGGCGTCTGGCTGGTCACCGGCTACGGGCTGGTCCGCCAGATCCTCGCCGACCCGCGCTTCAGCTCCCGCTACGAGACCCAGTACTTCCCGATGGCCGGCGGGCACCTGCCGCCCGCCCCCGTCGGCGACCTGACCGGCATGGACGCGCCCCAGCACACCCGCTTCCGCAAGATCTTGGCAGGCAAGTTCACCGTCCGCAGGATGAACCTGCTCACCGAGCGAGTCACCGAGATCACCCGTGAGCGGCTCGACGCGATGGAGCGACAGGGGCCGCCCGCCGACCTCATCGAGGTCTTCGCCCGGCCGGTTCCCGCCCTGATGATCTGCGAGCTGTTAGGCGTGCCGTATGAGGAGCGCGACCAGTTCCAGACTGAAACGCGGACCCTCTCGGACGACCCAGAGCCCGAGGCGCAGTACGCCGCCTTCATCGAGCTCGGCAAGTATCTGCAGGACCTGGCGCTCGCCAAGCGCGCGAAGCCGACCGACGACCTGCTCAGCGACCTGGCCACCGGCAGCGACCTGACCGACGAGGAGCTCGGCGGCGTGGCCGCCTTCCTGCTCGGCGCCGGCCTCGACACCACCACCAACATGCTCGCGCTCGGCACCTTCGCCCTGCTACGCAACCCGGCGCAGCTCGCCGCCCTGCGCGACGACCCCGGCCTGGCCGACAGTTCGGTGGAGGAGCTACTGCGCTACCTGTCCATCGCCGCCACCGGCATGCGCGGCGTCCTGGAGGACGTCGAGCTCGGCGGTACGCGGCTCAAGGCCGGCGACACGGTCTTCATCGCGCTCAACGCCGCCAACAGGGATCCGGACAAGTTCGCCGACCCCGACATGCTCGACCTGCGCCGCTCGGCTGCCGGGCACCTCGCGTTCGGCCATGGCATCCACCAGTGCCTCGGCCAGCAGCTCGCCCGCGTCGAGATGCGCGTCGCCTTCCCCGCGCTGCTCACCCGATTCCCGACGCTACGGCTCGCCGTACCGGACGAAGAGGTGCCGTTGCGCACCGACCCCGCGCAGATCTACGGCGTACGCAGCCTGCCCGTCACCTGGGACCGGGCATGAGCGCTGTCCCTGCTGTCTCAGTGGCGGGACTGCGCAAGTCGTACGGCTCGCACCGCGTCTTGGACGGTATCGACTTCACCATCCCGCAGGGCACGATCTTCTCCCTGCTCGGCCCCAACGGCGCGGGCAAGACCACGGCCGTGCAGATCCTGTCCACCCTGATCAAGGCCGACGCCGGCGAGCTCTGGGTGGCCGGGCACGACCTGGCCAGAGAACCCGACAAAGTGCGCGCCGCGATCGGCGTCACCGGCCAGTTCTCCGCCGTGGACAGCCTGCTCACCGGCGAGGAGAACCTGCGGCTCATGGCCGACCTACTCCACCTCGGCCGTTCCAGAGGCCGCACGCGCGCTCGCGAACTCCTGGAGCGCTTCGACCTCATCGACGCCGCAGACAAGCCGGCGGCCACCTACTCGGGCGGCATGCGCCGCCGGCTCGACCTCGCCATGACCATGGTCGGCACGCCCAAGCTCATCTTCCTCGACGAGCCGACCACGGGCCTGGACCCACGCAGCCGCCGTACCATGTGGCAGATCGTCAGGGACCTGGTCCAGCAGGACGGCGTGACCATCTTCCTGACCACGCAGTACCTGGAGGAGGCCGACGAGCTCGCCGACCGCATCGCCCTGCTCAGCCAGGGCGAGCTGGTGGCCGAGGGCACCGCGGAGGAGCTCAAGCGGCTGGTCCCCGGCGGCCACGTCGTCGTGCGCTTCGCCGACGCCGACGGCTACCGCAGGGCGGCGCCCCACGTCGGCGCCACCTCGCGCAACGACGCGGCGCTCACCGTCCAGATCCCCAACACCGGCGGCGTCAAGACGCTGAAGAAGCTCCTGGAGTGGCTGGACGACCAGGCCATCGACGTCGCCGAGTTGACGGTGCACACCCCCGACCTGGACGACGTCTTCCTCACCCTGACCAAGGAGCCTTCCCGATGAGAGCGGTCACCGACTCGGCGACGATGCTGCGCCGCCAGGTCAAACACATCTGGCGGTACCCGTCGTTGGTCCTTACGTTCGCCGGTGTCCCGGTGGTGTTCCTGCTGCTGTTCGTCTATGTTTTCGGCGGCACCATGGGCGCGGGCATCGGCGGCGACCGCGCGGCCTACGTCGGCTATCTCACCCCCGGCATCATGATCACGACGATCGCCGGCGCGGCGCAGGGGACCGCGATCTCGGTGGCCACCGACATGGCCGAGGGCATCGTCGCCAGGTTCAAGACCATGGCCATCGCGCGCGTCTCGGTGCTCACCGGGCACGTGCTCGGGGCGATGGTGCAGACGTTCATCGCGATCTCGGTGGCGACGCTGGTGGCCCTGCTGATCGGGTTCCGCCCGTCCGCCTCGGCGTTGGACTGGCTCGGTGTGGTCGGGGTGCTGGCCATGTTCACCTTCGCCATCACGTGGCTGTCGGTCGCGCTCGCCATGGTCTCCAAGAGCGTCACCACGGCCAGCAACCTGCCGATGCCGCTGATGATGCTGCCGTTTCTCGGCAGCGGCTTCGTACCGACCGAGTCGATGCCGACCGGGTTGCGGTGGTTCGCCGAGAATCAGCCGTTCACCCCTGTCATCGAGACTCTGCGTGCCTTGCTGGCGGGGCGTCCGGCCGGCTCCAGTTTTGTGGAGGCGGCCGTTTGGAGCGCGGTCATCGCCCTGGGCGGATACCTGTGGGCACGGAGGCTCTACAACCGATGAGAGTTGCCGTCTGGCTGGGCACTGGCCACGCCCTTGCCTGGGGTGTCGGCCCTCCGAGCAAGATCCCGATCGGCCAACGGCACGCGCGCCAAGTCTGTCCCCTCCCGCGTCCGTCGATCGGCCGATCGAGTGAGCGGTCAAGGACGTCCTCTTCGGGTGGACACGGAAGGCTCACGCCGGCGTCATGTCCTTGATCACCCGAAATTGCGGAAGCTGACGTCGACCAGAAACAGGCACAGGAGTACCGTCAGGCCAAGGACAGCGAAAATCGACAGCATGACGGCGGTGACCACCAATCTGTCTTTCCACAGCTTCGATATCACCGCCCCATGATCTCATGGGACGAGTACGCCTTGATGATCACACTGTGCGCGGCATTCTCGTCGGCCTGTACCCACGAACCCCAGGCGCGAATGGCCGCTGCTACCGGTCGCGCTGGAATCCATGGGCATCCTCACCTTTGAGGTAAGGGCCTCATCACGTACTCAATCTCGTCCAACGGCGCTGTCCGCTACCACGGCAGCAGGTCGCAGGTCGTTCCAGTGATATCCGCAGTTCTCCGCGGGAAGGCCCTCGAACGTGTGCAGAGGATCAATTTCCAGGTCGCACAATCGCTGCTCTTGCGAAAGCGCGTGGTGGGCCAGGGCCTTGTTCATGGCGCTCGTCACGTCAGTCGCCTCCACGACCCAGGTGTAGGGCGCCTCTCCGTCGAATTGCTCCGTGCCGGCGATGGTCACCGTGAAGGTCTTCATCTCTTCTGGCTCCTTCGGTACTTCGACGTGCAGCACCATGCGGGCGGAGAGCCCAGGTGGATCGGACTCTCGCTTTGGCGAAGACGGGTCAGCGGGCACTCTTTACAGGGGAGTGGGACTCGATCTTCGAGCCCGCGAGCCAGGCTGCGCCCCTGAGCACGAATTCCGGATTGGTCCCGATCAAGGACTCGCACTTCGTTTCCGCAGACGCGGCGGACGAGCCCAGGGAGGCGTCCGCCGCGCTCCGCTCACCGGGCCTCGCCTTGGAGGATCTGATCGAAGGTACGTTTGGCGACTGCGTTCAACGTCCACGCGGTTTCGCGGACGGTGCCCTTCTCTCGGTCCGTACGGCGGACGAAGCCCTGGCCGGCGGTGGCGCACAATTCGTACGTCATTCGGCGGCACTCGCAGGTGTGTGAGACCACGCGGATACGCTGAGCCCGCTGGGTCGGTTCGTACCAGGTCAGCTTGACATGGCCCGGCTGGGGAGACGCGACGTGCGGACCATGGAAGTCGGGGATGATCTCATCCCGCCATGTCACCAAGTCCGCCCCTCGAAGATTTCGACGAGGTTCTTGAGTGCGATGTCGACGCGAGCCATGACGAGTTCGCGGATGTGATCGCCGCCTGGAGGCAGCCGGTAGCCGTGCTTCTCGAGTACGGCTTGGATCTCGGCTGTCAGGCAGGACCCGAATCGTAGGTCTGTGATTGGGTTACCCATGGGTCGGACCTCCCGTGTCCGATCAAGGGCCCGTCTTGGCGTTTGGGTCGCGAGGACGGGCCCGACTCCCTTGAAGGACTTGCAGTGCTCAGGCTAAAGCAAACGTCTGCAAACGTCCGCCTCTGATTGCGAACGTGGGCGAGTGATGGGCCACGGATGCGGACATTTACGGTCTATGTTCATGACGATCGACCATGAGGGGCCGGTACCGCTCTATCGCCAGCTCGCAGACCTGCTGCGGACACAGATCGCGGACGGCACACTCCCGCCCAACCGGCCGATCCCGACCGAGCAGAGGTTGATGCACGAGCACGAAGTGGGCCGCGACACCGTCAGAAAGGCCATCGGCATCTTGCGCGAAGAGGGCTTCGTCATCGCGATCCAGGGCCGCGGAACCTTCGTGGCGCCCCGGGAGAACTGACCTGAGCCGTCCTGATGCCCACAGAGGAGGGACTTTCAAGCACCTGAAGTCGCCCGTGGCTCCGGGATGAAGGCCTAGAGGTACGTAGGGCCGTTCGAGTTGGACACTGAAGAGCCGTGCGCGGAGCGGGTGCAACCCAACAGGGCAGGGGTCTCACGGCGCGTCATCGTCTTCCGAATGCCGACCTGATGCTGCTGGACGCCCCCGCCCACGTCCACCTGGCTTATCGACCGGGCGTCCCGCTCATCTCCGCCGTCTGGCAGCGCGGCCGCCAAGTGGTGTCCTTCCGACTCCAAGTAGGACTCGCACGGTCGCGACGACGTCCGGCTCTTTGTTGAAGTAGTGGAAGCCGAAGCGGATCCGGTCACTCAGGGGGGTGGCTCGCAGGCCGTCCTCGCGCAGCCGTAGGGCGAGGTAACCCCCGCGCTCTCCAAGCGCGAGTGCTGTGGAGTATGTCGGCGACCCTGCGCTCTGAGGTCCTCCGTCCCAAGCGGCGAGTGCCGCTTAGCTACCCGGAGTTACTAACCGCCTGACACAGCTGGTCGGAGAAGGCGCGCCGAGTGCCCACCCATTGGTCGCCTTGCCTCCAGACGACGGCGATGTTGTGGGCGTCGAGCAGCCCGACGCTGAGATCACCAACAGTTTCGTTGAACACTGCTACAAGAGGAACAGCCGCATTGTTGTTGTGGTGCAGGTAGCGGTAGGCGAGTAGCTGTCCCAGGGCTTCCCGCGCGGCATCCATGCCCTTGCCGTCTCTAACAATCTTGATCTCGATGAGCCACTTGGCTCCGTCCCTCAGGGCGAGCATGTCTCGGGGGTGCACTTTCGTCGTGGGGATGAAGCCGCAGCGGGTCAAGTAGTCGCCGTATTGCTTGACGAGCGTCTCGTGGGTGCGGCTCTTTGTAATCAACCCGCCTCGGATGTATTGCTCATAATCGGCGTCGTTCTTCGGTTTGAAGAGTGGCAGGAAGTCGTCCGGCTCGCTGGGGGTGGTTGGCACGTTGGGCGCGATCGGCATCTCCCGGCCGGCGGCAGACAGGTGGCGTTTGGCGTCCAATGCGAGGTCGTACAGCACGAGAAAGCGGTCGAGATCGGCTTCCATGACTTGGAGCGAGGGGAGGTCGTCGGCTTTGTAAGTGCGGGCAAGGATATTGCCATATTGGTAGCGCTTCGGTCGTTGTGCGCTGTCGGGGAGCAGGATTGCCTCTTCTAGGTCCTCCCAGGCTTTAGCGGGTAGCGCGCTGCGGATGTCCTTGGCGAAGGTCTCCATCTTCGCTCGGCCGGCGCGTGCGCCGAGCTCCTTCACCAGATGCTCCGACCCTTGATTCAGGCTCAAGATGACGGTGCCGAACTCAATGGCGAACAGATAGACGATGTAGACGCCGTGCTTGGCGCTCTCGGTCTCCCTTCGGTTGAATACTGCGATCCACGGGACGAAGGCGGTACTGCCCATGCCGCCGCTGCCCTTGGCGACATAGCCGCCGCGATCGGCCGGCAGCCGCGCCGCCATCTCTCGATGGGCACTCCTCAGGAGCCTTTGAGCCTCGCTCTGGGCATCGAGCTCGGGGTCATACGTAGAGGCAATCCGAGCGATCAGTTGACGAAGATCCACCGCTGGCTCCTTCGACTGGACGTCTCCAGTGAAGATAGCGACTCAAATGCGACATTTTGATCACGTGTCGTCTGCTGGCATCGGACAGCAGACCCAGAGCAGAAGAGGGCCGAGGCTGTGCGCCGAAACTTGTGCTTTCGCCGTGGGCAGCCGAGAGAACTCGAGCCCGTCGGTGGACACCTCTCACTCACCGCATGCTGGTCAAGGCTCTCCCTCTGGTCGGCAGTGCTCGCGCGCAGCGTCGACGGGCGGTGAGTCATCCGGGCGTAGCACCGCGCCTGCAGGGTAAAACCACTGCGGCGGACCTGGGCGCCTGCCTGTTCTTCGAGGACGAGGCTGGGCAAGGGTTGAGGCCGCTGAAAGGATGCACCTGGGCACCAGTCGGCTCCCGCCCGGTAGTAACGGTGCGCGGCAAAGGCTCCGGCCGCGTCAACATGGCCGCAGTCGTGGCCTGCCGCATCGGCGAACGGCCGCACCTGTTCTACCGCCTGCGCATCTACCGTGGCCGCAAGGGCGAGCCCAAATCCTTCTCCTGGATCGACTACCGGGACCTGATCACGGCCACCTCCAGCACCTGGACGCGCCGTTCATCTGGTGTTGGGACAACTTGAACGTGCATCTGGCCCTCAACTCGCCGACTGGTTAGGCATCATCCGGTTACCGACCCATGCACCCGAGCTGAACCCCATAGAGCGAGCTCTTTTCATCCTGAGTAGCGCCCTTCTTCCACGAGCTGCAGGACAAGGATCGCTTGCACGAGCGCGG
The DNA here is from genome assembly GCF_040648415.1 of Nonomuraea sp. NPDC049141. Taxonomy (NCBI): domain Bacteria; kingdom Bacillati; phylum Actinomycetota; class Actinomycetes; order Streptosporangiales; family Streptosporangiaceae; genus Nonomuraea; species Nonomuraea sp. NPDC049141. The sequence continues at coordinate 201,152 of NZ_JBEZDR010000016.1, read as the reverse complement.
TCGCGCGGTGCGGGCAGCAGCGCAGCTTGGTCAGTACCTTCCAGGGCTTCAGGTCGCGACGGCGCGCTCGCCGATGGCTCGGATGCGGGCGTGGGCGCGGTTGACGTCGCGCTGGCCGCGTGACAGCCAGGGACGATGGCGATGCCGCTTGAAGGGTGTGCGGATCGTGCCGCCCGCGCCTTGATAGCCCTTGTCCGCGAAGGTCTTCACGCCGGCGCTGGTTAAGGCGTCGATCAGGCCGATTGTTCGAGCGGCGGTCACGTCGTGGGTGGCGCCGGGCAGCGCAGGTGAGGCCCACACCAGCCGGCCGGCCGGGTCGGCCAGCAACTGCACATTCACCCCGTGCTGCTTGTGTTTGCCGCTGTAGTACGGCCGTTCGTCGGCCAGGCGGTCGACCGGGACGAGGGTGCCATCCAGGATGGTGTAGGCCAGCCGGGATGCGCGCGTAGCGGCGGCGTGCACGTCGTCGGCCAGGGCGGCCAGCAGATCGACGGCTTCGCAGATGTAGCGCCAGGCGGTGGTGGTGCCGATGGCGAAGCCGCTGGCCAGGCGCGCGTAGGTATCGCCGTTGCGCAGATGGGCCAGGACCAGCAGCGCTTGCCGGGCCGGGTCTAGCTTCCGCCACCGGGAGCGGCGTTCGGCGCGCCGGATGCGGATGAGTTCGGCCAGGCGGATCAAGGTGTGGTTGGACAGTGGAATCGCGGCACGGTAAGACAGCAACGAGGCTCCCGGTTGGGGCATCGGATCTTGGTCGACTGCTGTCTTACCGGGAGCCTCCTCTCATGCCAACCCTCCCCAGGGTGCACCCCTATCGACGTGCACAATCAGGTTGGAAAAGCCTCAGGGAGTCTGGTCGCTGCTCCGGCGGGCCTTGGCCAACTTCGCCGCCGCCGACCTGACCGGACTCGTCCGGATCGTCAAACACAAACTGAAGAAGATCCAGTGCCAGCCTTATCTGCTCACCGGCTGCCTGGCCCAGACGGACTCACTCTCGAAACCCCGGCGAACCCATGACCGACTCTACGAATTCAACCTGTGTAGCGCGCTTCCTCAGCCCAAGCCGAGTCGGAAATATCCCCAAAACGACGCCCGTTCTCACCCATCTCGAGCACGGCAAGCTCACCTGAGCCGTTGGATTATCTCGAATTAGTCCCTATTTGTCTGGTTATGAGAGCCTCTCGGTGCTTTTCGACCAAATAGTTTGAATCGCCCATAATGTCACAAGCTTGGCATTGGTGGCGTCTCGGCGCTGGTGCGGGTTAGATTTGGCTGTCCTTGCGCCGTCTTGGGAGCCGCATGTATGACCCTTGAACGCAACGCAGCCGACGATGGCTCGCTCGTGGTGCGAGGAGACATCCCCAAGACGGAATGTATGCAGACGCTGCAGATCGGCTATCTCCATGCGGTCGCAGCCGCAGCTGGATGCTCTCTCCAGCCTCACCACCAGGACTATCGCGGAATTGACTGGGATGTGACACATGGTGCCTCCTCGCACATCTCCGAGGAGAAAGAGGCCACGATCAAGGTTCAGCTAAAGGCAACCACCCAGTATCCGCTTCCGCCTGACGGAGAGGACTTCGCATTGACGCTGAGCAACCGACATTTGGGGAAGCTCAACTACCAGAACCCCTCGATCCCCAGGTTGCTGGTCGCCATGCTTACCCCCGCGGACATGGAACAGTGGGTCAAGGTGGATCACGACTGGACCGAGCTGCGTCGTTGCTGTTATTGGGTGAACCTCGCTGGAGTTCAGCTGAGTGGGAGGGATCGCACTACTATTCGAATCCCCACGGAGCAGATCTTCGACGATGTTTCCCTGTGTGAGATCATGATTCGCGTTGGGGCAGGAGGGACACCGTGACTCAGGCCGAAGACTCTCAAAGCAGCCCGGTATCGCTTGACCCCTCGAACTTGATCAGTCTTCTCGCTGTGGCGGGCTGGGACAAGCAGGGGGGGCGGTCCAACGTCTACGAGCGATGGGCGGTACGGGAGGACAACGAGATCTTGTCGGTTCTCGTCCCTCTTGATCGCACGCGTGACGATTACACCGATCTTCTCGAAGAGGCAGTGTCATCCCTTGAGCGATCACGACTTGCCAGTGCGCATAGAGTGCTCTCCAGACTCCGTGCTCCTGGTGATGAGGTTCAGTGGCAAACAGAACCACACGCAGTTCGCGGTTTGATTCCATGGCTTCACGGAGAGGCCATGATTGCTTCCGCGAAGCAAATACTCGTTGCGGCAGCGAAGGCGGCCCGGCATCCTTCGGCATACCACGGCCAAAGGGAATGGAAGTTCGCCCGTGAGTATCTCGAAAAGGTGCTAATGGGGCAAACTCAGGTAGGGAGTTATGTAGTCACCGCCTATACACCGGTCGGGCAGATTCGAGAAACTGGCGGGGTAAATAGAGAGGTCGAATCAAACCCTGGAGGGACGACGACCGGCCGAGACGTAATGGAGCGACTGACTTCGTCTCTAATTGCCATCAGGGAGGGCGTTGATCACTTCACGAGCACTGGGTCCCTGTCGGGGTTTGACGCGGGGATAGTCAAAGGAGTTTCTTGCGAGCTCACACGTGCTCTGTCTGCCCTCGTCAAAGACTCCGACGGTGCGCGAGTGTCCGTGAACTGGTCTCCTGCAGGCCGGCCACTGGTTTCGTCCGGCAGCACCTGGCAAATGGACTTCATTCCAGATGATCTACCTGCGCTAGAGAGGGCTAGCTCTCGGCTCGCCACAACCGAACCGCGCCGTATGGTCGTAATCGTTGGAACGGTCACCAATCTCAGCCGTCCCAGACTTAAACAGCATGGGACGATCATTCTCAACGTAATATACGGCGTTGACGTGTCGCGAGTTCGAGTTCGGCTTTCCAGGGCAGATTATGAGCACGCGATTTCTGCCCACAAAGAAGGCGATCTGCTGCGAATCACTGGCACTTTGGAGAAGGAGGGAAATAACTATTGGCTATACGACCCAACAGAACTTGGCCCCGTTGAGGCGGGCGCTCTAAATGAGATGTTTGGATCGGATGACACTGGTCGCATGTCCGACTGAACTAATTTCATTAGAGCTCTCTCTAGCCGATGAACCAATGGAGCCAGCAGCATATCCGGCTAAAAGGCGCAATCAGTCCTTGTGTAAGGGGCGTTCCAGCGGTCTGATCATATTATAGGCGCTTCTCACTCCAGGATTCCGTCCGGATGTATAGGAGATTGCAGCATGTCGACGTGGCATGAGCAGGTGCCGACAAGCGGTTCTATTGAGCTGCCTCCGGATCCGCGGGCGCTCGACGGCCTCGGCCGTAACCACTCCCTAGCAACCGCGCTTGCCGACATCGTGGACAACTCGATCGACGCAACCGCTTCGCATGTCTTGATCCGCTTCATTCGGCGAGGCGGTCGATTGCATGGCCTATACGTGGTGGACAACGGCGACGGAATGGGCGCCTCTGCGCTCGACACAGCAATGACGGTGGGAGGTCGACGCGAGTACAGGGCCAATGATCTGGGCCGATTCGGCATTGGCATGAAGGCTGCCTCGTTCAGTCAGGCTCGCAGCCTGACTGTGATCTCCAAGACGAGCCGCACTGTGCCCGTGGGCCGCCGATGGGAACTCGATGGCGATCGCAAGGGGTTCCATTGCGATCTTGTTTCGTCCGGCTTCTGCGCGGATGAGTTCGACAGGTCATGGGACATTCCTGATGCGGACACGGGAACCGTGATTCGGTGGGACAACATCACTGGCTTCCCCTCGACCGATGATCCAGTACGTGTAGAGAAATTCATCAGCCAGACGGTAAGTGAAATCCGCAATCACCTCGGCTTGGTCTTCCACCGCATTCTGGAAGCAGACCGAGTCCACGTGTCCATCGACGTGGAGGATGTCGACATCAACGTGCCGGGACCGCGTTTCGATGTTGAATCGTTGAATCCCTTCGGCTACCTCAGGTCAGGCAATAGCGCCTACCCCAAGGAACTGGTCGCGGTGACATCGACCGGCGTCGAGATCAGATTTGCGTGCCATCTCTGGCCCGGACGTTCCAAGCTGCCGCAATTCAGATTGAGCAGTGACCCTGCTGACCGCCAGGGCCTGTACTTCTACAGGAATGATCGCCTGCTGCAGGCGGGCGGGGGTTGGGATGGCATCCACATGCCAGACAAGGCGCTTCAGCTGGCCCGGGTCGCTATCGACATCGACGATGACATCGTTGGACTATTCCGTATGAACCCAGAGAAGTCTCGAGTCTTGGTCGGGCCTGAGTTCGGTGCCTTGGCCGACCAGGCCAGGGCCGAGGATGGCAGCGGTTTCACTCAATACTTCACCGACGCCGAGCATGCATATCGAAGATCGCGGCAGCGAGACCGCAGACGGACTCCGATGTTTCCGCCTGGTAAGGGTTTCACCCCGATCCTTCGAGGTGCGATCGAAGATGAAGTCCCCATCCTAGAGCGGGAAGAGCCCCTCAATATCAAGTGGCGGCGCTTCGACGACGACTCAGTGTTTGAGGTCGATAAACAGGCCCGGACGCTCTGGCTCAATCAGGCATACCGTCCAGATCCCGCAGGCGAACGGCGAAGCGTCAATGATGCTCCGCTACTTAAAGCGCTGCTCTACCTGCTGATGGAGAACCTCTTTCATGGCGAACGCATGGGGCCTAGCGATAAGGACAATATCCAACTCTGGCAGGAGATCCTGACTGCCGCGGCACGAAGTGGGCAGTCGTGATCGCAGAGTCTGGCCGGCAAGTCCGGGTCTTCGCCGGACGGGATATGTCTCCTGGTCTCGCCCGAATGTCTCTAGCAAAGAGGATTCCACCTGCGGAGCTCTCCGAGATCCGCAATCGGCTTGACCATTTCGGTTCCACGGGTGGATGCTCTACTTGCGAATTCTCAGAACCGTACTCGGAGGCTTCCATTGACATCTTCGCTGACTGACGCCTACCTAGCCGCACTAGACGCGATGCATCGTAGTGGACCACGCGATCTGCACTCAGCCGCGAAGTTTCTCGCTGCGGATACCGGACTATCGGCTAACGACGGGACGCTTCAGACCTATCTTCGCAATGCTGGGCCAAACGATCCGCTTCGTATGGAACTTCGCACTCGGACCGCAATGTGGGACAATGCCGTTGGTCCGGCTTGGGCCGAGGGCAGCCCTGTCAATACAGCGGCCCGCCGTAAGGTCATCGTCCGGCTTCTGAAGCTTGATGAGCAGACAGCCGCGCTCTTCGATGAGCTCTTCCCTGTCGCGGGCATCGACCTTCCGACCGTAATCGCGCCCGAGTGGAGCCGTTGGTATACAGATGAGATCCGCAATAAGCATGCCTATTACTGGAAGCACTACGCCGACTACCTTGTGGCAAAGGGTTGGACGTCTGAAGCATTGTCATCACTCGATATCGCCACCGACCGAGTTGTCGAGCGTCTTGCCGATCCAACGCAGCGGGAAGTCTACCAGGCCAAAGGGCTCGTGGTTGGCTACGTGCAGAGTGGCAAGACCGCAAATTTCACGGGCGTACTAGCTAAGGCGATTGATGTCGGTTACCGGCTGATTATTGTGCTCACGGGAACAACTGATCTTCTACGTGCGCAAACTCAGCGACGGCTCGACATGGAACTGGTCGGAGTTGAGAATATCCTCGGTGGCATCGACCCGGATGACGCCGAAGCGCTCGATGGAGTTGACTATCAGGGAGAGGCCGATTGGATTTCGGGTAAGTTCGTCCAGCACGGCTCCCGCCCACGGGAGGCGGGACGGCCCAACATCCATCGGCTGACGACACAGCGGGGCGACTATAGAAGCCTCCAGCAGGGAATCACTGCGCTCGACTTTCCGCGGAAGGACGAGACTAAGCCGGTCTACGATCCGGTTAATCTATTCAGTGTCGACGCTAGAGTGGCTGTCGTCAAGAAGAATGGTTCAGTGCTCACGAAACTGGTCCGCGACCTAAAGAAAAGCGCTGCGAGGATGGAAGATGTGCCCGTCCTTATCGTAGACGACGAGTCCGACCAGGCTTCAGTAAACACGAGTAACCCAAAGAAATGGAAAGCCGACAGGAAAGAACGCACCGCGATTAACCGATTGATCGCGCAGTTGCTGGGGATGCTCCCGCGCGCTCAATATGTGGGGTATACGGCGACGCCTTTTGCCAATGTCTTCGTAGACCCAAGTGATGCTGAGGATATATTCCCTAAGGATTTCCTTATCTCACTCCCTCGCGCAATGGATTACATGGGCGTGAAGAATTTTCACGACATCGATTTGGATGTGCCTGAAGAGGACCGGACTGTCGCCAACTCCAATCAAATGGCCCATGTGCACCTGCTCAAGCCAGACGATCAGGAGGACGATTCAAAGCTGCTAGAGGCTATGGACACCTTTGTTCTCACAGGAGCCATGAAGCTCTACCGCGAAGCCCATGGTGCGGTACCCTATCGCCACCACACCATGCTCATCCACCACGCGATGAAGACATCAATCCACGCGGAACAGGCTGAACGCGTACGCACGATGTGGCAGAGTGCTGGATACTTCTCAGGAACTGCCAGCGAGCGTCTTCGCCGACTCTTCGAGGTCAATATCCTTCCGGTTTCACGAGCACGCGCGGAAGGCCTTCCAGTTCCTGCAGACTACGCGACACTGGCACCCCATGTTGCTCAGTCTATCGCTCGTATTGGGCAGACTGGTAATCCTGTTCTCGTAGTGAACTCCGACAAGATCGAAGGCGAGAACATCGATTTTGAACAGCAGTCAGTGTGGCGCATATTGCTCGGCGGGAACAAACTTGCCCGTGGCTTCACGGTGGAAGGGCTGACTGTTTCCTACTACCGTCGAATGACTAAGCAAGCGGATACGCTTATGCAAATGGGGCGATGGTTCGGTTACAGGGCCGGCTATCGTGACCTAGTTCGCCTCTACATAACCCCGGAGCTTTACGAAGGCTTCGAGGCGATTTGCCGGGACGAAGAGTACTTTCGTGATGAATTGCGGCAGTATGCAGCATTTGTAAACGGAAAGCCTCAGGTGACACCCGCGCAAGTTCCACCTCTTGTCGCCTCCCATCTGGAAAAGATGAAGCCTACTGCGGCCAACAAGCGCTATAACGCTGTCCTTGCCGAGCGGCGAACTCCGAACAAGGAGCCGACGGGCTACCCCAGCATCAATGATAGGACGAGTCTGGCGGCCAATACGGACGCGTTTATTCCTCTTCTTACGTCGGCCACGGCCGAGTCGTTGAAGGACTTTAGGCATGCGGGCCGGTCGTTCAACGCGTGGACGTGCAATCTTACCCATGATGAGGTGCTAGACGCGTTGGGCCGTCTCGTGTGGGACAACGAGGAGTGCTTCAGAGCGGATCTCGCTTGGCTGCGATCCCTCGACACTCAGCAGCTTGAGGGGTGGCTTGTAGTGGTCCCGCAGCTTAAGAACCTCGCCAGAGTCGCAACCATCGCGGACCTTGGCCCCTTCAGCCTGCATACCCGTGGCATAGCAAACGATCATCTCGAGGTTAAAACTACAGTGGAAGATCGCGAAGCGGTTGAGCACATCGTTAGGCAGCCTGGATCGAAGCTGGGAGGGCTGTTGCTTTATCCAATGGTGCCTCGAGACGCGGCCCTTCCAGAAACGGGGGCGCCAATTGATCCGGGGAAGGTTGTGATGGCGTTCCGCCTCATGCTGCCTCCATCGGCGGTTCCAGCAGATGGCAAGCTCGTTACCTTTGTGACGCGAGACGGAAGCCGGCCAGCTCAAGCCATCGTTGACGCGAGCTAGCTATTGCCATCACAGTATGCAAGGGCTCCGGTGGATTGGGCTATCGACCTGAGTGTCTCCCCTGAAACTGTGGAGACTCGGTTATGCGGCGACGGTCTCTTGGAGCCTGCTCCTGGCCGCTACTGTATTCGGGCGGTCATGATTTATGTCGGCGTAGACGACCAGCGGTAGTCCGTCAGCGGTGCTATGCCGGAGGCGGTCATTGGAGAAGTCGGCGATCCAGGTGACGATCTTTAAGCGTGCTTCGGCTCAGGTGTGGAATCGGTGCCGGTGGACGTATACGACCCTGAGGGTGGCGTTGAATCCATCGGCGTCCTCGAGCGCGTGGCCGACCCGGCCCATCCGGCGCGACCGCAGTGAACAGCCGCCGCACCATTTCGGTGGCTGCTGGCCGTTTGCCCTGCCGAGTGAGCGACCGGCTTTTCCTCGACGCTCTGCCGACTAAACCAAGTTTGATCATGCGCCTGGCGACGGTGTTCTTGATACCCGAAATCTCTATTCGTTCAGGTCACAGGTGATGCATGGGCTGTCGTAGGTGCCGGCCGAGGCGGCAAACTTCGCCTCGATCTCCGCGTCCAGATCCACGCGGCGTCGCTGACGAGCTGTCGGTGCCCAGCCGGACCACTTGTGCTACTCCGACTGAGACCAGTCCGCAGATGAACTGGGTTAAGTGTCTCTCCTCCTGGTCACGGCCTCGGCGATCCGCTCGGCCGCTTCATGCGGTGACTCGTGCTCCCAGACGCGGATGACGAGCCAACCGGCATCGGTGAGGACGCGATCAGTGTCTCGGTCCCGGGCTTGATTGCTGGCGAACTTGTCGTTCCAATACTGATCGTTCCGGCGGGAGGCTCTGTAGTGGTCGGGGCATCCGTGCCAGAAGCAACCATCGGAAAACACCGCAACTTTGGTAACAGTGAAGACCATGTCAGCGCGCCGCCTGAACCCTTTGATCGGCTCGGCATCAACGCGGTAGCGGAGGCCGAGGCCGTGGACGGCCTTGCGTAGGGCGACTTCTGGTTTGGTGTCTTTCCTGCGATTCCCTCGCATTGAAGCACGTACCGCTTGTGAACTCGCCCAGGATTTGTCCCCCAGCGCATCGTGGGGAAGGACGAGCCCCTGGGACATGGCGATCTTCCAAGCTGCGGCGAGGTTCAGTGCCCTGGTGGGCTCGTCGACCTCGCCCAAGTACTCGAACTCGGTCCTGCCTGCGTTCGACCATCGAAGGTGAGCGCGAATGCGGCGTGCGCGGAGCTTCAACTCGATCGACGCCTGGGCGAATCGGCCGTTCCCGAGATCGACCCTGCGTCGGTTTGATCCACCTGCAGCGCGGTCTTGTTCTGCGGTACGCGCGGATCTAGGAAGGTTCGGTTTGGGGCGCCAAGCGCTATCGGGAGGGAGGGCCTTCTTCCAGCACCCCGCGTCTTGGAGTTCGGTCGGGCTCACGTGGGTTTCTCCGCTTCGTCGAGGACGACCGCGACGGCTTCGGCGAAGGACTGTCCGAGTAGTACGGGAACGGCGTTGCCGAGTTGCCGCATCTTCTCTCCGCGAGATCCAACCATGGCCCACTTATCGGGGAAGGTCATCACCCGAGCGGCCTCACGTACGGACATGTAACGATGGGAACCGTCGTCGAGCGCGACTACCGATTCTCCGCCCGGCACGCCGTGAACGCCGGCCTTCACCGTCTTCGCGGGACGGTCCAACTCGTTGGGGGTGTGGCCTTTGTAGATCCGCGCATCGGGCCAGCCGACGTGATCGATGAAGCCGCCGAGTCCTCTTTCCTTGCGGTCCAGATGATCGACAGGGATAGGGGGAAGCTTTCTCTGCCCGCCGATCCCTTCGATGGCGTCCCTGAGCGTTCGCCAGGCGGGTGCTCGGTCGCCAGTATCCCCTAGTGATGTTTGTTGCGGAATCCTCGCCATGACCATCTCCCGGACGTGTCGGGGGACTTCCGGATGCCTATCCCAGTATGTTCCGTCGGTCATGGACTCATATAGACTCGATTCGGAGAATCGCGGCCTCACCAGTTCTTGGAATCTCGCCATGTCCACACCCAAGTCCCGTCGGAAGGCGATGACGATGACGCGATTTCTGATCTGAGGGACTCCGTAGTCAGCCGCGTTCACCGCGAAATGCGCGACGTCGTATCGCTTATGCGCTGGTTCGCTGTCATCGTCGATCAGTTCGCGTAGTCTCGCGTCGTGCTCGTGCCAGGCGCTGCCTTCACGGCGCTGCTTGAATGGCAGCGTGAACTCTCTCTTAATGTACTCGAAGTACGGAGCGAACGACGGGCGGAGGAGTCCTCGCACGTTCTCGCAAATGACGGCCTTGGGCCGCATTTCCCTGACGGCGCGGAACATGTGCGGGAAGCCGTTGCGCTCATCCTCGTCCCCGCGGCCGTTCCCCCCCAGGCTGAATGGCTGACAGGGTGGTCCACCCGCCAGCACGTCGACCAGGCCGGCGAGGTGTTCGAATTCGACCTTGGCGACGTCGCCACGCAGAAGTGGCGGATCTTCCCCGAGATCGGGGATCGGGGGACGGTCTTCCCCGACTTTATAGGCTCGCGCGCCGTTGGCGATGAGCGTTTCGCACGCGTGCGTGCCGAGCTCGTTCAGGAGCAAGGGCCGAAAACCGGCTCGCCCGACTGCCATCACCAGCCCTCCTCCGCCCGCGAACAGCTCAACGCTCGTTCTGCCTTGATTGGCGAAGGTGCCCAGCTCTGACATCGGGAAAGTGTACCGCGGAGTTGATGATCGAGACTACTTCCTCCTTAAGAAAATCGTAAGAAGGTTCGAATTGTTGTGGTACGGACTCCAATCACATGTCGGGCGTCCGGGAGCCGCATTTGTCCGGTTCGCAGACATGGTGGATGGTCATGGTGTCGTGTTCGAGCCGGAGGATGGCCGCGAGTTCGCAGCCGAGGGCCATGCCCTGCTCGGCCGCTTCGAGACGTATGCTCGACATCTGCGCCGCCGCGGTGCCCCTTCGGAACGCGATCTGACGGCCGCTGCCCTCGACTGTGAAGATCCTCTCCATCGGCGCTTGTCGTAGTCCCAATCGCCACGTGATCCATGGACTGATGACCACGCCACTTCCTCGTGCGATGTCTTTGTCCACCTTGAGACGGAAAGCGAGCAGGTCCGATTCCTCGTTGTGGACCGCGTTGCCCGGTTGTCGTGGCTCCTTCTCGTCAACGCTGATCGCGCCCTGTTCGATGAGACCGATCCGCCCGTCATGGGTAGATCCGATACGGGCGCTGATCAGGCACTGGTGGATACGGGAGTCGCTCACGGGGTAGCGGCGGCGCAGTTCGGCTGTTAGGTCACGGCGCGAGAGCGGCCCTAACTCCGTCAAGATCTCGATCATCGCTTCCAAAGCGTCGGAGTAGTCGTACTCGCCGTCGCGAGGCCACTCAGTGAGCGCCCACGTGCCCTCCGGGCGGACCTGACGAAATCGGTTGTCTCGCCGAAGTGCTTCGGTCGTCGCTTGAGCCGTCTGCCCGATCGCTTCGGAGATCGCTTCCGCACGCCTAGGTTCACCCTGGTCGACTAGCCAGAGGTAGGCGGCGTCTCGTTTCTTGGCACTCCTGCGAACCCACAGGCCCGAATCGTCCAGTATCAATGAGCTCTTGGCGGCGGACATGATCGAGTCGATGTCGAGGGAATCGGGGATCCCGATGGTCGCTGCGTGTTCCCGCAACTCGTCCTTCCTGTACGGGGCTTCATTGGCCAATTCCCGTAGGAGCGCGTCCAGAGCGTTGGCTTCGAGCGCCCAGTGGTCGCTAAGTTCCTTCGTCCACGCCCTGGGGTGACAGATGCCCTCAGCGATCAAGAGAGAGGCTCGAGCGACGCCGCTAGCGTCGCGGAGGGTCAGCGACAGCTGCTCATCAGATATGACGCCTCGTGTCTCCAGGAATGCGCGGATCTTCGTAGACCATTCCGGGTCGGCCCGACACGCCGCCTCGACCAGCCAGCGCCTGGCCGCCGAGACGATCTGCTGGGCCCTTTGGTGCGTGACTTCATATGCCCGACCGATGCAGCGGTACGTACGGTTCTCCGTGCGCATGATGAGCATGTTTCGTGAGCGTGGGTCGAGCGCTTGCCACGCCTTGACCAGCCAGTCGTCTCCCTCTACCTCCTCGCCTGCCTCATCCATCAGAGCGCGTCCACGTGCACGATCTCCAGCTGACAGCGGGCGCCGATCTTGAGGTTCGTTGCCTGTTCGTCAGCGGGGATGGGCTTCTCGAAAGAGCTCACCACGCACAGCACCCATGGTGTGGCATCGCCGAACGCCTCGGCCTTGATCGCGGCCCAGACGAGGTGCTTGAGCTGCTCGGATGGCGCCCACGCAAAATGGCGCTCCTCCTCTCCGTGGCGGACACGTACGCGGAGAGGTTTGATCGCTCGCTTGCTGGTCATGACCTCCCAGTCTGGTCCCAAAGCCCGTTCCACCAGGTCCTCAGCTCCCGAGAGCGGGTTCGCCACGTACTTGGCGTATCCGCCGACTCCGTACCGAGCGCGAGCGTACTCCTTCATGGGACTTTCCTTGATCCAGACGCGGGCTTTCGCATCACCCAAGAAGTCTCGGAGCCGGCCACCAACCTCCGGGTCGTCCATCCACCGGCTGTAGATGGCGCTGCGCTGATCACCGGTCAGGTATGGCCAGCCGACCTCTTCGGCGTCGGCGAACATCTTTTTGACGATCTTGTCCTTGAGCTCGGGGCTCAGGGTGAGGGGAGAGGGCATGGCGTGGCTCCTGTTCATTCGGGGAATTGAAGGCGCACTTCGTCGGCGGCGCTTTCGAGGCTGGCCGCGTCCTGAATCCAGTGGTCGAGCAGTGTTCCGGCGGTTTCGTCGCTGAACTCGATCCGAGAGCCGTGGGGTAGGTGCACGCGAAGGTCTTCGTGTCCACAGGCTTCCAGGGCGCGACGCAGGTCCAAGGTCGCTGCGACACGGCGGATGTCCGTGACGAAATCCAAGACCTTCAGCGCTTTTTTGCCTGGGCTGAGCCGCAGGCCACGGCCGAGTTGCTGGACGAAGATGCGTCGGCTGTGTGTCACCCTGAGGAAGGCGATCAGGTTCACGTCTGGAACATCGACGCCCTCGTTGAACACGTCAACGCACGTGATGATCGGGACCCGCCCGAGCCGGAACTCGTTGAGGAGGATCTGGCGACGCTGACGGCCCAGGCCACTGTGCAGGTACGACGCTCGTCGCCAGGCGTTGTCGGACGTCGCCAGCATGGTGGCCATCCGCTCGGCGTGCTCGATCGTCTGGCAGAATAGGACCGCCCGTGGATCCGCAGTCGCCCGCCACGCCTCGCGCAACTGCTCGATGATCTCCTCATCCCGCTGAGGTAGGAACAGGCTCTTGTTCAGCTCCTTGATCGAGTATCCATGTCTACTGTTCTTGCGGATGGTTTCCCAGTCGAGGTTGTCCACGAACAAGCGGTAATCGACCGCTGACAGGTAGCCAGCGGCCATCCCTTCCGCGATGCCCATCGTGTAACTTGGCCGGCCGAACCTCGCGGTGATGTCGAACTTGTCGCCTCTCCAAGGTGTCGCGGTGACACCGAACTGCCCAGACTCGACGCACAGATCGAGCAGTTCGGCGAAACGTCCGTTCTCGCCCACATGATGGGTCTCATCGATCATCACGAGCTCGGGCGGCCACCCCGCGCGGACCGCGCCGAGGACCGATTCCACGGTGCCGACCAGCACGCCGTCGAGCGACGTCGGTTTCGTGTCGCCCGTCAGCAGACGCGTAGGAGTTCTCTTGTCGAGGTGGCGCCACAGCGCTCGCTCCAATTGCTCGACCAATTCCTTCATGTGCGCGGTGACCAGTACGCGCGCGCCAGGTCTGGCTTCTAGGAAGCGGCGGATCACTTCCCCGCCCACAACCGTCTTGCCGAGCCCGGTAGCCAGCACGAGCAACCCGCGCCCTGTGTGTGACAGATCCCCCCACACGGCGTTAGCGGCCGAGAGCTGATAATCACGAAGGGTGTGTTCCGTCGGGACCCGATCCGGCATCCGTTCCCAGATCGCGGCCAGAGTCGGACCGTCCCAGACGGCGATCTTGATGCCGACTGATTCGAGCGCGCGGCGACGCTCCTCCGCCGAGCGGTTCAGTCCGAGATTCGTCACGAGCACCGCGCGATCGGCCGCGTAGCGGGTGCGTGCCCTTTCGATCTCGTCGATTCCTGAGCGGTCGATCGCTCTCCGGCTCGACCACTTGCACTGGAATACCCACTGCTCGCGCTCTCGTACGGCCAGGATGTCCGCGCCTTGGTCATTCGCGCCGTCCACTACGCGGACGTCCACGAATCCCAGATGCCAAAGCGCCCTCTCGACCGCGTGAGGAAGCCCGAAGGGACCGCCATCGAGGAGCGCCCCCGCCGACAGGAAACCGCCGCTCATGACTCGCTAGCGATCTCGTCGGAGAGCAATTTGATGCTCAGGCGGGTCCGGAGAAGCTGCTGCGGGCTGAGAGCGGAACCGTCGAAGCTGACCAAGGTGGCGATGTCCGTCAAATATCCGACCACCCTCGCGAGGCTTATTCGGCGCGCCGACATTGATGACACCGACGTATAGGGGCCGACGAACACGTTGCCGTCCATGAACACCTCCGGCCACGACTCCAGCAATCTCACCGTGAACAACGGGGGGACATACATCAGGAACTCACTGGTTTCGCCAAGCCTCCCCGTAAGAGTGACCTGACCGTTCGCGATCATCGCGTTCTCCGTCGCGGTGAGTTCATCTGGGGACAGGTACTGGTAGGCGCGAGCTGGGTCGATATCGACTCTGCTGGCCATCCGCACCCGGAGGTCGGTCAGCAACTCCCTCGCCTCTCCGGCGACGACGTCGGCTTTTAGCGCGTGATCAGGGAGGCATCTCTCCCGAAGATCGGCGATCAACTGGGCGTGGGTCAGCCCGGTCTCCGCCTTCACCTTCAGAACTGTGGCCAGTTCGACGAGTAGCAGGTCGACTGGGTCGACCCCAAGTTTGGAGAACACCTCATGGTTCCCGTCGACAAATGCGGTCGCTCTGCCGCCCCCGCTCTGGACGACAAGGACCGGAGTAACGAAGCCCTGGTCGTCAACGAGCTGGGCACTCTCCAGAAGTCTGGTCTCGACTTGGAGGAAACCGACCTTGGGGGACCCGAAGTCGCGAGACAACTCGGGCATGGCTCGGGAGTTCGTCCGGTATCGGGCCAGGCGATCTTGTGTGGTCTCTTTCCTGATCGCTGGAGCTTTCGTGGTGGAGGAATCGTTCGCGTCGTCATCAGGTTGGGAGGGGGTAGGTCGCGAGCCGTTGACGTCGATGCCGAGCGCGTCGAGTACAGCGGCCTCGTCGGGCCGGACAGGGGAATTGTTCTGCGCGATGTCGAGCTTGGCCTTCTTCCCCTGGGAGTCGTGGGCGACAACGGCGTCCCACCAGAGTTGGTCCGTCTGATACTCGATGTCGCCGCGGTGGAACAGGTCCGCCCAGCGCCGAGTGGTGTCATGGATCGGACGGGTGCCATCGCCGGGGACCAGATAACGGATCCCCGCGTCGTTTCGCCGGTAGCCCTTGAACAGCTTGGCCAGCGGGCTCGGGTTCTCCAGGTACGCCAGGCGCTTGGCCTTCTCGGGCTGCAGGGGGCCGGGACCTCTGAGGTAGTCGATGGCGGCCCGCCAACTGCGGTCCCCATACTCGAACGCGTTCTTCTGATACGTGACCGGGACATGGTCGAGGTGGATTTCACCGATGATCCGGCCGCCTTGGTGCGCCATCTCTACCGGGTACTCGATGTCGACCAACCCCTGAGGATCATTGGGGTTGGACCACTCGAACAACCGCTTATCCCACTGAAGGATCTTTCGGCCGTTCCGCAGGAAGTCGATGCCGTACTCGCGCTTGTGAAGATGCCGCTGAATCCCCAGCCATCCGTGGATACGGCGCTCGCGCAGCGTCAGCCGTTCACCTTCACACTGTTCGCACTTCCCCTTGTTGGGGAGTTGCCAGTTTCCGCAGTCGGCGCAGGCGTCGGCAGGCTCGAATCGCTCGTCGATCTCGATGTACGCCGGGATTCTCTCGGAGGAAGCCCCGCTCCCGAAGATCACGTACCGATCGTCGCCCCAGCGGCAGTGCCGCTTGGGCTTGACCCGCTGTCCGCCAACCCAAAGCTCATAGCCCTTTTCATCCAGAATGTACGAGTATGCGCGACCGAGTGTGGACCGTAGATTGGCTGCGTTTCTAGTTAGCCAGTCCGCGCGATCTGGATGAAGCCGGGATATTTCGATCTTCGTTCCGTGCTCGTTCGGGTCGGCCTTCGGCTCGCTGATGTCCTCGGCCTCGAAGTCGTCCCCGATCTTGTCGAGGTCGATCTCGACGCCGATCCAATGTGTGTCGCCCGCGCGGGTCGTGAGAACACGGGTGCGCCGGCCCAAGCGCGCGGTGCTGACGTTGAAGCCCATGCCGAACAGGCCAAGCTTGTCGAAACGATCGTTGTTCGACCAGCCAGCTCGGACCGCGAGCTCCAGTTCCTCGTAGCCCATCCCGCGCCCGGTGTCCTGGATGACGACCGTCGCCTCGTTGGACCTCGCTCCATGTGACGGCAAGCTCACGCTCACCTTGAAGCCGCCTGCCCACGGAACGCCGGACTTCACGATCTCCGCGAAGTCGTCGAAGGCGTTGTCCACGAGCTCGGCGATGCACTGCCACTCATCGAACTCGATCTCGCCTAGCATTTTCAAAATGCGAGACGATGGAGTGATTTTCAATGTTCCTCCCTACCCTAATTGGACGCCGGAAGCGCCGAAGTTGTGAGAGTCCGTATCCGTCGGTTTAGGAGCGCGGTGCCGACCTTGAAGCCCATGCCGAACAGGCCAAGCTTGTCGAACCGGTCCCTATTCGACCGGCGAGCTCGAAGAACGGCCAGCAACTCCCGGTAGCTCATCCCACGCTCGGTCTTCTGTGTGACGATCGCGAAGGGGCCCAGCTTGTCGAAGCGATCGTTGTTCGACCAGTCAGCTCTAACGGCCAGCTCCTCGTAGCTCATTCCGCGCCCGGCGTCCTGGATGATGACACTCGCCTCGTGGGACTTCGCGTCATGTGACGGCAAGCTCACGCTCACTTTGAAGCCGCCTGCCCGCGGAATTCCGGACTTCACGATTTCCGCGAAGCCGTCGAAGGCGTTGTCCACGAGCTCGGCGTCACACTGCCAGTCATCGAACTCGCTTAGCGTCTTCAAATCGCGAGATGATGGAGCGATCTTCAATTTTCCTCCGTGCTTGTTTCAGTATTTCGGGCACGCCGAATAGGGCGAGGGGGCGTCTCGTCGCAGTGCGACGACATGCTCCAACGCACGTATTGATCAGTTAATAGCTCAGGCTAAGTCAGGAACGGGCTTTGATGGCCCCAAACTTGCATACCCATGCGATGTGTGTTAGGCGCGAGACTCGCGGATGCTTCAGGTGCTCGGTGCCGCGGTAGACAAGGCCATCTTTTGGATCATCCGAAGTTCGCGCGCCGGAGCTCGGCGTTCTCCCTGCGCAGCCGCTGCGGCTCGGCTGATTCATTGGTGGTGCGACCGGGCCGGCTGTCTTCGTAGATCTGGGCCTGGCGGATTCAGGTGCGCAGCGTCTCCCGCGGCGCCGATGCCGAGCTTGGTGGCCACCGCGTAGATCGTGGCTCACTCAGTCGTGTAGTTCGGCCGCACCTCGGCGATCATCCGAACCGCTCGCCTACGCAGCTCGGCGGGGTAGAGGGACTTACCTGGCAGGGACTCGACCCCCTCAAGAGGTCAAGTCTTCACCGAAGCCGGGGCGTTTCAACTTGTTTGATCAGGCCAGATCTGGAAAAGCCTTCGCGATGATGCTAAGAAATTCCGCTGCACCTTTGCGATCAAGCTGGATGGTTTGACTCACTTTCTTTTCGGACTGTCGTCCGTCCGAGCCATATGTGCTTAGTTGCAGCAGCGGCCCCTCCTCGGTGAGGATCACCTGGTACCCACACTCCACCTCCGTAGGATGTGGGCTTGCGGCCTTGGTTGCCTGAAAGAACTCCTTGATCTTAGCCATGACGTCATTCTGGAGGAGCATCGGCGATCAAGGAAGTGGTTGGCCTGGCCAACCAGAGCCTGACCGTCTCGCTGAATCGCCTCGACTTTGATTGTCGGGTTTCGCTGTTGGTGGTGTAGAGCATGACGTGCTTGGATCGCTGTGACATGCCTACGATGCACCAACCTGGCCTCCGAAGCGGCTAGGCAGGGGCATCACCGACAGGATTTCCGCCTCGACCGTCCGCCGGATCCTGGCGCTGACGTGCTCATTCCGTGTAAGTCTCACACTCTTGCGAGTGCAACAGGACGTTGTACGAGCTGTGCGCCGTTGTTGACATGACCAAGGGTTCGTACGCCGGACAGATCGCGCCGAGCGCACCATCCATCCACGCAACCGCGTGGATGTTAACCGCGGCGGTGAGAAGTCTCTACGAACGGATCCTGCGTGGCGAGGTGTGATGAGACTGCGCGGACGGTGTTCCAATGCCCGTTCCGGGCGAGATCAACGACGCTCTCGACCTGTAGGCCAAAGGTTTCAGCAGCAGTCTGAGATGTTCGAGTTGGAGGACTGCTAATCGAAGAAGTCGAACTCTCCCGCCCGAACCCCGGCCAGGAACGCCTGCCACTCCGCCTTGGTGTAGATGATCGCGTCGCCTTGAAGCTTGCTGTGCCGGACCGCCACCCGGCCCGTTTCGTCATTCAGGGGGCCGGCCTCGACGCAGTTGCCGCCGCCGTCGGCGCTGAAGCTGCTGATGTGCCAGGAGATCTCGGGGGTGGTCATGATCGGGCGGCTCCGTCCCTAGGTGTCGGAGATGCTGTCCGCAACTGCCGCGATCAGTTCCATCGAGTCCTTGGCATTGAGCGAATCGCGGCGAATGCGGTCATA
The DNA here is from genome assembly GCF_040648415.1 of Nonomuraea sp. NPDC049141. Taxonomy (NCBI): domain Bacteria; kingdom Bacillati; phylum Actinomycetota; class Actinomycetes; order Streptosporangiales; family Streptosporangiaceae; genus Nonomuraea; species Nonomuraea sp. NPDC049141. The sequence continues at coordinate 182,456 of NZ_JBEZDR010000016.1, read as the reverse complement.
TTTCAGCTTAAGCCTGTCAGCTGCCTGACCTTCCACGTAGATGGAACCCGCCGGCGTGGGGACGTAGGCGACGGCAGGGTAGGGCTCGGGGAGTTCGAAGATGCGAAAGGCGCCGTCTGGGCTGGCATGTGCTCCTGCGGAGACTGGGAGGACCCGGACCTCGACGTTGGGGCAGGAGGCGTGACTAGCGAGGTGGGACAGTTGACTGCGCATGACCTTGGGGCCGCCGACCATGCGGCGTAGTGCGTACTCCTCCAGAATCGTGGAGAAGACGGGGCCATCGTCGGTCAGGATCTTCTGCCTGGTCAGGCGAAACTCGACCCAGCGCTCGAGCTGCTCGCTCGAGGCGTCCGGGTCCTCGGCGCGGATGACGGCTTCCATGTAGTTTCGTGTCTGGAGCAGGCCGGGGACTACGAAGGCGTCGAAGGAGCTGATCTTCTCGGCGCGGTTCTCCAACCAGGCATAGTCCACGATGCCGTGCGACACGTCGCCGGAGTAGGCGTCCCACCAGCCGTTCTGCCACACTTCGCGGCTCAGGCGGGTGAGGGTTTCGCGCTCGTTCAGGATCGTGACGCCGTACAGGTCGAGCAGGGCGATGACGTCAGGGGTGCGGGCCGGATAGAGCCCCGCCTCGAATCGACTCACTGTGGAAGCGTCGCGCTGGAGGTAATCGCCGGCCTCCTTCAGCGTGAGGCCCGCGCTTTCGCGCAGCTCCCGTAGGTGCTTGCCGAGCCATTGGGCTCGGAGCGTCACGCCACGCTTCCCGCTCATGGTCACCACCTTGTCGGCTGTTGGCAGGTTCCGCTGCGTATTGCAGTTGAGAGATCTTCATCGATTCGCTGTGCAAGCTTGCATGGTGCATGTAAGCATCAGTATAGCTGCGGAGCGTGACGGAGTAAGTCGCTTGCGTGATGGAGTCTGACGCCGTCGGCGGAAGGAAAGGTGGGGGCGATGAACAGCATGGCGTGGCGCTGTGATTTCCCTGGTGAACGAGTTCAGTTGCGTACCGTACGTCGGTTCGCTGCCGCGCTGCTGATGGACTGTCCCGCACGCGATGATGCGATCTCGTGCGTCGTCGAGTTGGCCAGCAATGCGATCTTGCACACGAAGTCGGCGGGCGGTGTGTTCACGGTCGGCATCTGGTCGTCCAGGACCACCGCCCGGATCGCAGTGAAGGACGCTGGCGGGTCGAGCAAGCCCATCCTGCGTGCATGTCGTGGGGGAGACATGTCAGAAGGCGGGCGAGGGCTCGGCATAGTGGCCGCGCTCTGCACCCGGCTGAGTGTCATGGGCGACGAAACCGGACGCGTCGTCTGGGCTGACCTCGCCTGCGACGGTGGCGCCGGTGACCTGGTGCCGCGGGACGAGATGCCGCTGCCGGAGCTGGCATGTGATTGCTTCTGGGGCTCGCAGGCCTGGCCGTCCCCAGCGGTGACGTCCGCTGTCTTCTCGGGAACGTGAGAGGCGTATTGTGATCGACCACACTTGGCATGGTCTGCACGCTGCGCCACTTCAAGCCGGTTATGAGCCAATCGACTGGCAGTCCCCGTCGCCTCGGGCCCACCGCGTGCGGGTGCGCAGCCATTCATGCGAGTGCGCGTCCGTGGTCTTTGAGCTGTGCCAGGCCGGTGGGCTCATGTTCATCCGCAGGACCGTCCGATCGCCAGATGCGGATGAGACGCATGAGACAGCGTGGCTCACGACTGCCCGTACGGTGCGGCTTTGGAAGCTCCTCCTCCAGGGGTTTGCCGGATAACCTTTCACGACTAAATTAAGAGCCCTGACCTGGACGGAGTTCCCTCCAAGACCCTCTGCGCCTCGCCGTGCCATCGCTGCTTGACTGAACATGAGGGGCAGCCAGAGAGCGGCGATTCACGTCGCTCTGGGGGTACAGTGATGTATTTCGCCGTAGCGTTTGCGAGTGATTCGGAGCAGCTCGGTCAAATCCCTGACCGGGTCACGTCCTTTCGCTACCTCAGAAAGATCAACGCTAATCCAAGGCCGTTTTCCGTCGCATCGGAACAGCATCATCGTGTAGTAGGGCTTAGTGCGTGGTACGTCGCCTGTGTATGCGATCAGCCCAACTCCGAGATCTGCCGGTAGCGCCGATAGCTGCTTCCTGCCAAAATTCTTGCGTGCGATTTCCAGGACCTCATCACCCATTCCAGCGGACCATAGCAGGGAAAGCCGGTTGTACTCGTTCCGGAGCGAGCATTGCCCGTGGCTGGAGGGAACGCCCTCCTTGCTCTCCGTCAGTGGGACGGTGATACCGGTGATCGCACGCACCGCCTGTTGGGGCATGAAGTCACACCAATAGGGTTGTGAGTCCACGATGGGGGCGCTGCTGGCGGTAATGGCCGGCGGCTTGTCGACGTTGTCCCTAGTGCAGCCGGAGGCCAGTGCAAGCACGAGAAGTGCGCTTGATATCGCCTTACGTGTTGACATATCAGTAGTTTCGATCAAGGCCAAGGTTTCCGTGAACATCCACGCCGGCACTGTTGTCCATTGCTTCCCGCACGCTTTGCATCGTAGCCTCATCGGTCGAATATCTTCGTGCCCATTCGATGAACTTGTCGAAGGTCTCGGGGTTCGACGTGATTTCGTCTAGCGGCTTGAGACGCGGTGGGTTGTCGTCGGTGGCGAACGCGCTCCCTTTGAGACTCTCCACCGCCTTCGGGTCCCACTTGCCCTGCGCGATCCTGGCACCGAGGATCATCTGGCGAACCATCCACATGGTCATCTCGCGGTCGTCGTTCGCCTGCTGCAACGCCGAGTTCCTGGTCAGGCCCTCCTTTATCAGCCGCTCGGCTAGGAAGGCCGAGACATTTTCGAACACGATCGGTGTGAGCTTCTCGTGGGCTTTGTCCCCCCAGCCCCCGAGCCGCCCGGCAAGCTTGCCCGCAGGCCCGGTCAGCTCGCCCAGCACATCATTGATCAGGCCCTTCAGCTCTGCCCTGGCCTGTTCATCGCTCTTGGCCTGAGCCATGAGGACCAGCCTCCGAGGTTCGAGCAGGTGTCCCATGAAGCGAGCCTCAGGGAGAAGCAATTGCTGCATGTTTTCCCCGTTGCCCAGCTTGTAGGACTCCTGGATCGCCTTGAACATGCGCTGGGCTTCCGCACCCACCAGAGCCTTCACCGCGCCCTCGTTGCGGCCCACGAAGGTCAGCACCCGATCCATCTCGAGCTGGTTGATGTTCTTCAGGTCATGGGCACTTTTCTCGAAGACTCCGAAGATCTCGTCGATGTGCGCGGCCATGATTGTCCCCATCGGTCCATCCAGGAAGGACAACCGGTCCAGCTTCTTCTGGTCGGCGATTATCAGCTTTCCGTCGTCCCCTTCTGAGAAGACACCGTCGAGTTCGTTCTTGAGAATGACGAGCGCGTCGTTGGTGAACTTGAGCGATTCCTTGTCCTTGCCGCTCAACGCCGTCTGCAGAAGGCCGGCGAAAGGAGCGTAGTTCTTCGTGTGGTTGAAGCCGTCCAGCCGATCCGTGAGCAGGTACTCCATAATGCTCTTGTTCCAGCCCTGCGGGGTGTGGAAGAGCAGGGCCTGCGCTGCCTCCGGCGTATGTCTCGCCGCCTGGGACAGATCGTCGATGACGCTGGCCTTTATCGGCTTCCCCGGTTCCCCCATGTACGGCCCACCGGGCTGCATCGAATCGCTGAGCCCGAGCACGGTAGCCAGGTCCATGGCGTTGGCGTAGGGCGGGCCGGAATCCGACAGCTCCTTTTGATGGACGATCGCGTCCCGGCCCACCACCTCCATGAATCGCTTGGAGAACGGCGGCTTGCCGTCGCTCGCCCGCCAGATCAGTGCCTGCGCCTGATACCCGACGTAAGCCACCTCGTTGGCCCTGTGCTGCGCCCGCCCTTCCTTCACCAACTGGGAGAGGAACGCCTCGCCCATGAAGGCCGGGTCTTTGGGATCGGTGCCCTTGGCCAGGGCCATGGCGAGCAGCTTCATGCCCTCCTTGACCTGCTGCGACACCTGGTCGCCCTTGGCGGTCCGCATCATTACGTTGGCCCGCATCTGAAGGGCCAGCGATGCCGGAAGCTCGGTGATGCCCTTGGCCCCCAGTTTGGCCAGGAAGGCCTTGACGAATTCCGGGTCAGAGGCCTTGCCTGCGAATCCTCGCAGTTGCGCCATGGCATTGGCGTCCCCGCGCCCTGCGGCCACTGCGGCGTTCGCGGCCAGCGTTCCGTTCAGCAATCCCTCGGCGGCTGTCAGCGAGTCGGGGACGGGAACCATGGTCCCGGCCGGCGTGTGCGTGCCGAAAGTGACCTTCAGCCGTTCCATCTCCCTGATCAGGTTTTGCCGCCGCCGCAGGTCCTCGACCTCCGCCCCCACCTCCCTGGCCATGTCGCGGATGCGCAGCGCCGGTCCGGTGTCCAGCCCCGCGGCCGTGAGTTCGCCGTGCAGTGCTGCGGCCAGTCCCTCGAGTTGCTGGGCCGCCGTGCTGTGTCTGGAGACCAGACTGTCGAACTCGGGTTGCTTGATCCCGGTGAAGCTCACCTCGTACCTGCCAGTTTGTCGCTGGCGTCGGCGACGGCCCGGGCGAGCATCGCGCGTAGCTCGCGCTCGCGGCCGTGTACGGTCTGGCCGAAGCGGCCGCCGGTCGGTCCCACCCACGCTCCGGCATCCATCAGCTCGCAGGAAGGATGAAGGGCCCACCAGTGGTCGTCGGACAGCTTCTGGATGCGTTGCGCCGCCGCTCGCATCGCCTCGCGATCAAGATCAGGCATGCCGATCTCTCCTCGTACGACTCCCAAGCCCCCTAGAGACGATAGCTCTCTCCGGGCCGATTGCCCTGGTATCAAACAAACTCGGAATTTTTCCTGATAATTCGAGCCAAATAGCTCACCGGTGCGTACACCTTTGAAGCGACGCGCGGGCTCCGACGGACGTCTCCTCTTTCTCGATTGCGGGTAGTTAGTACGCTTTGTTCTGCGCTTTGGCACGTCCATGACGGATACCCGCAGTTGACTCTTGACTAAACGTCACAGCGAGCCGGTTCCGTGCGCTCAGCAGAGCAGGAGGTGAAGCCGTGACGTAGCGGTGGATCTTGTTGTTCGTAAGCTCGTACGTCGCTTGCCGGTGGAAGTCCGGTCCGGGTAGCTGCCAGGAGGCCAGGTAGCAGGCTGGCTGTTTCGTCTGGAAACGGGCGGGGTCGAAGCCCAGAGTCAAAGGCCCTGTAACAGGGGGAGCGGTGGTGCGGTCCGTATCCGGTTCGTGCCTTGCAGCATGCGCTTTACCGAGCGGCCAAGGCGGTTCCTTCTGGGGCCTGGCCGTCCCAGCGCGCCCTGGTGGCGTGCTGGTGAGTCCGGCAGATCGTGCAGTCGACGTTCACCGTCCACCCGATGCGACCGCGCGCGTCGGCCCGCGCCTGGAGCTTGGCGAGCAGCCCTGCCCACACTCCCAGGCGCTGCCAGCGGCGGAACAGCCTGTGGGCGAGAAGTGTAGGAGCGTCCGCCAGTAGGCATCGGATGCGTGGGGATGTGTCTGACGCCAGGAGCGAGTGTCAGTACAGACGTCTACTATCCGGGCTGACTGGTGATCAAGTGTGACCACCGATTCCGTCTGAAGGGCGCCCCCAGCATGACCACCATCTTTACCGTGTCCGTCGACTCCGTCGAGGGCTTGACCCTCCGTGGGAGGGTGCACATCGTCAACCCCGACGTCCCATCCGTGCCACAGGAGACCGTCTTTCCCCTGTCTCTCCTGGCCGATGCCTGGTGGAAGCTGGACAACGGGTTTCTGCACGACGAAGACGATGAAGACGGAGAGCGGTACCCCTTCACCGAGGAGCAGGGCAAGGACATCGTGGCAGGCATGCGGCTGACAGATGAGTTCCCGGATCTCTTCGAACTCATCCTCGGTAAGGAGATAAGGGTCACCAAAGATGGATACCTACTCGCGGACGACGGCAAGACCGTCCTCGAACCCAGGCGCAAAGCGGAAGACGTGTACGAGCTGAGCGGGGGCAGCCGCCCCGGCTATTCCGTGTTTACTTCCGGCGACGCCGAGGAGTTCTCACAACGCGCCGCCGACATCGTGACCTCCTACGACATCAGCCCGTACCAGAACGTCCCGCTACTGAGTGAAGTCGCAGCGCTGAAGGACCCGAACGAGCCCTGGGATTCGGAGGAGCCGGACGGCCCCGCCGATCTGGACGATTTTGGCGCATGGGAGCTTCTGGGGGACTGCTCCTTCGCTGACTATCCTTACGCGGAGATCGTGGTGACGGTCAGCGACGCGGGCTACCTGGAGCACTTGGTCGCAGGTATGCGCTGGGATACGACCATGACCGGGCATGTGTGCTGAGAACTCGTAACACGAGCCTCAAGAGTGTCCTCAGTAGATAGCGGCGCCGGCTGGCGCGGGAAAGACGCCGAGCCACCGTCGACTCGCTCCTCGGAAGGCAGCGGGCGGGCCGTGGCTCCCAGCACCGCGGGCCAGAAGGCGGCCGCCGCCTCGGCCTCCTGCGTGGGGGTGTCGATCAGGAGGGCGTAGACACGACTGCGGTGCATGGTGATCATGCTGAGCGGACGCGCGATGCGGCACGTCGCCAGTAGCGCCAAACATACGGGGAGTTGTAGGTCCAAAATGGGCCACGACCACCACGCACCATGGAGGTAGACACTGTGAAGCGCATCGGCATCATCGGAGTGGGCGAGATCGGCCGGGCCATCGTGATGGGCCTGTGTGACGGAGGCGGCGAGTCGCCAGAGGTGTTCCTCTCTCCCCGGGGAGCCCGCACCGCCGCGGAACTGTCCGAGCGCTACGAGGGTGTACAGGTCTGTGCCGACAATCAGGAGGTGGTGGAACGCTCCGAGCTGGTGATCATCGCCGTACGTCGCCCAGACCGGCACGATGCCCTGGACGGCGTGCGGGTGGACGGCGACAAGGTGGTGGTCAACGTGATGGCCGGCGTCGGCAACGACGACCTGCGGCAGACACTCGCCACCGATGTCCCGCTGGTCCGGGCCATCCCCCTGCCGGCCATACGCGAACGCCGCTCCGTCACGGTGGTGTGCCCATCGCACCCGGAGGTGAACTCCTTCTTTGAGCAGATGGGTGGAGCGCTCCCCGTCGCGGATGAGGCGGCCTTCAACGTCTTCTCCGCGGTGACGGGGACGCTGACCGCTCACTACTGGTATCTCGCCACGCTCACGTCGTGGGCCGTCGGCCAGGGCATCGCCTCCGACGACGCCGAGCACTACGTCCGCGGCCTCTTCCAGGGCGTCGGCCGCTCCTTGAGTGACGAGACGCGCTCCCTGCACCAACTCGCAGCCGACCATGAGACCCCGAACGGAAGCAACGAACGCATCCGAACCACCTGGTTCGACTCGGCCAACTCCGAAGCCCTCAAGAAGGCCCTCGATGACCTCCTCACCGATCTGAAGTGACCGGCGGACCACCACAACACTCAGCCGCAACGATGGCCGCCGCCATAGCTGCAAGCCCTCGGCCCCCGCCGGCACTCCGTTCGACGGGCCCGAAGGAGCCATCGGCATGCTGAATCTCGCACCGGGCCTTTTGGTCGCCCACCCTGATCCGCAACTACGTGTTCATGTGCCTCCCCACGCTCGGACAGCATGTCTAAGCCGAATACTGGAAGCCGACCCAGGACCTACTCGATCCCAAGGCACTGGAACAGCTGATGTAGCTGCAGCGGGGCGGTCTTTAGGCAGCGTCTGTCGGCGTGGACTACGCAGCTTTTGCGTGGTCGGTCTCCGGTCTGGCGGGGAGCCCCTTCACGATGAGCAGGATCCCTAGGGGGACCTCGAAAAGACCGCCGGGGATGGCACCCCTCGTTTCGGGTGGTCTTACATCGAGTAGGCGCCGGAGGCGAGGGCGATGACGCCGACCACGGTCATCAGCAGCGCCGAGCCGGGGTGCATGGCGATCGAGATGCGGATGTCCTTCTTCTTCCAGGCGAGCCAGACGCCCGGGTAGAGGAAGACGAGCTTGGACAGGACCGTCCAGGGGGCCCAGAAGTGGTACACCGAGAAGAAGAAGGTGTTGAAGAGCGGGGCCCACTTGCCGAGCTGCGGGAGGCGGGGCAGCAGGAAGCCGCGGAAGTAGTACTCCTCGAGCAGGGGCAGGGTGAAGCCGGTGAACGGCGCGCAGATGAGCAGCGTGGTGAGCACGAGCTCCTGCGAGTAGCCCTGGAGGTAGGCGGTGCCGTCGGGGCCGGCGCCCTGGTAGTTCACCCAGGTGAAGAACCAGTCGTAGACGATGTTGTCCAGCGGGGTCAGCGAGAGCGAGACCACGGTCATCCACACGAGGCACGCGGCCCCGAGCCAGAAGACCTTGCGCCGCGAGAGCGGCTTGTCGCGGTAGTGGACGACGCCCTTCATCGTGAAGCGGCCGGTCTGCTTCTTGCCCAGCCACAGCAGGAATAGCTGGAGCGGGAAGAGCACAACCGCGAGGGCGATGGCCCAGGCCAGGAAGATCGGGAAGTTCATCGCCCGGACCAGAGGGGCGGCGATGAACGTGTACACGGCGACGATGACCGCGCCGGGCACTAGGTGGAGTGCGATGGAGAACGGGACGGAGTGACGGTCGGCGAGGAGCTTCGCGACGAAGCCTTTCGGCTGGGCGCCTGAGGTGTCGGCCGGGGGCCGCATTGCTGTGTCCATGCCGAGAATCGTCGCCCCGCGACCCAACACGGAGCTGACATGGTCCTGATACGGCTTCGAGTCGCCGTGAAAGGTGCAGGTTACGGTGGGTGCGGACTGGGCGGGAGCTATCGGGTCGCTTCCGCGTCGAGGATTCGTCTTAGCCCCTCCAGCCCGGTGTGCAGCCGCAGCGGTCGCTCTCTCAGAAGCCAGAGAAACTAGAGAAGCCAGAGAAAGCAGAGAAGAAGGCCAGGCCGATGACGACCGCGATGAGCCCGATGATGATTCCGCTGTAGCTGCCGCCGGTGTTGTCCGCGGGCACGGCGTTGGTCGGGTTCTGCGGGTCGTAGAGCACCTCGGTCTCGTTGCCGATGCCAAGGCCGGAGGTGGTGGCTGCCTCCGTCGCCGTCAGGCTTGGCTCGAGCACTGGCCGGCCCGCACGGCGTTTTCAGCGGACGGGGTAGGCTGGCCGGAAGATCGCGAGGTGGAGCCTTTCCTGACGGAGGCCGGGCCGGTGGGTGGGACAGGCGGTTGGGACGAGGCGGTGTGTTTCGAGGCCGCCCTGGACGTCATCGGCAGCCTCATGGCCTGGTGCACCGCCCAGGAGCAGGCCGCGGAAGGCGATCTCTTGGCGCGAGAGTCATGGCGGGCGTTGCGCGGCAGGTATCTGAGGGAGTTCACCGGCCTCGACCCGGCCGACCGGGTCGCCGTGGGGCGGGCCGTCAAGGCGCACGGCGCGCGGGTCGCCGAGCTGGGCGGCTCGCTCGAAGTGGTTTCCCGCACGGTGCCGGACGAGTACCGGCTCACCCGGGCGGAGCACACCCGCCTGTTCACCGAGCGGATCGTGCCCGAGATGCTGGACGCCGCGACGCCCAGTCCGGAGCCGACCGCGCTGCTCGTCGCGGGGGAGCCGGGCTCCGGGAAGACGACGCTGGTACGCCGGGCGACGCGGGCCCGGGTCGCGCCCAACGCGTGGGAGGTGATCGACCCGGAGGCGTTCCTCGCCCACCACCCCTATAGCTGGGACCTCGTGCTCCATGACGACCCGGTCGCCGGTGACCGGGTGATGACGGACGCGCTCGGCTGGTGCGCCCTAGCCGTCGAACGGGCGATCGCCCGCCGGGTGGACGTGGCGCTCGAGGTCGGCGCGAACCACGCCGAGGACGTGAGTGGCTACGCGGCGCTCTTCCGGGACGCCGGATATCGGGTCGAGGTCGAGATGACGGCCGTGCCGGAGGCGGTCGCCAGGTTGCAGCTCATGATCCGCTACCACTGCCGCCACGGGAACTGGGAAGTGCTGCCGGACCGGTGACTCAGGTCGCGGACGTGGCCCGCCGGAAGAGCGCGGCCCGGGCGCGGAACCAGGTCACCGTGTCCAGGGACGGCGGGCGGGCGCCAGCGCCGCCGAGGTGGGCGAGGAAGTCCGCCTCGGGTGCGAGGGCGTGCTCGCGCAGGTAGTACGCCACGGCGTCGGACCAGATCCAGGCGCCGTCCGTACGGAAGCTCCAGGGGACCACGCGGTGTCGCGAGGGGTTCATGGCGTCGTCCCGGAGGACCGGATTGTCGCGGATCACCATCGCGGACGTGAGGTAACCGATGATCCGCTCGCGCTGGGCCGAATCGGTCATGAGCGGATGGTCGGCGTGGAAGCGGGGGCCCGTTCCGCCGTCCATGGCGTCGTACACCCGCGCCCTGTGGAAGGCGTACGGCCGGGTGGGCGCCCACAGCAGTGACGAGCGCGCCTGGGCGGTTCGCTGGTACGGCGGCAGGGCCGACGCGTCCGTGTAGACCTCGACCTGCGGATCCGCCTCGCCCCGCTCACTCAGGGCGACCTGCGCGCGCAGCGCGAGCAGGCAGGGATCAGTGTCCGGGGCGACCTCGGCGAGGTACACCCGTTTCCCGCGAGGCCCGGGAGGGCCGTCGGGAGGGAAGCGCCACGCCCGCCACAGGCCGAGGGCTCCCGACCGGGCAGCGACCAGTTCGATCATGGTCGTGTCCCGGTCGTCCAGCAGGGTGTCCGCGAGTGCCAGGTCCCTCGTGTCGGTGAGATCGAGGCAGCGGCCGATCCGTTCCCTGTGCGCGCGGAGCACAGCCAGCGGCGCCGGGGCGAACTCCCATGCCGGGCCCGCCGCGTCCGGTTCGGCGGCGAGCGTGGCGTCAACGCCCGCGCTCGCCAGCAGGCCGGTGAGGAGGCCGGCGTCGCGATCGGCCAGCGGCACGCCGCGTTCGACGACCGCGACGGCGACGGCCTTGGCGAGGCTCTCCAGATCCTCGGCGACCAGCCGGTCCCTGGCCTCGGCGATCAGGCCGTCGGGCACCCGCCCGGACAGGCGCAGCAGCATCGCGTGACAGTCCGCGACCAGGCTCGGGAACCGGTAGGGGGTCATCCTGTCTCGTTCCTTCGCTGACGGTCCGCAGTGACGTTCATGCTGATTTCCTGAGGAGAGAGGTGGCGGTACAGGTCCTTCGCATTCTCATATCCCTCGAACGCGCGCGGCGACGCCACCTCCACACCGCGGATGACCTCGTATATCGAATGATCCTCCGTCGGCAGCATCCAGCCCAGCAGCGCGCGGACAAAATGCTCTTCACTGACGCCGGCCGGCCGTATCCAGTGGAATATCGAGTGGAGGCGGGCGGCGGTGCCCGATATTCCGGCGATGACGGGGAAACCCGCCCGGGTGGAGACCTTCTCGAACCACGGGTGATCGGCGCGCATCCCGAATTGGGCCGTTCCCAGCACCCAGCTCATCGGCTCCAGCGGATCGGGGTCCTCGGCGTCCGGCCTTGCCAGGAGGTCCGACCAGTTCTCTTCGGCGGCCGGGTCGTCCATCACGTTTCCGGCGTCGGCCGAGGCGGGCGGCTCCTTGATCGAGACCGCGGGCTGTGCGGGCAGGGGTTGCCGCTGGGCCGCCAGTTCGAGCGCGTGCAGGGGCATCCGGCGGTCCTGGAACTCCTTTGGCGTTCGCCGGAAGGCCTGCGTCTCCTCGAGCGTACGCGACCACCTGGCAGCCTGGCTCTCTTTGTACTCGGCCACGACGACGGCGGCGTCCGGCGAATGCGCGCCCAGGGTGGCGATCTTGAAGATCTCCCTGGAGTTGGCGAGCGGGCGCTCCAGGATGGGTTCCAGCCGGGGAACGTCCAGACCGGCTCGGGCCGCGATCTGCCGCCAATCCGGCCGGGCGCGCAGCTCGTACAGAGTCTCCTTGAGCGTCAGGTCGTCCTTGCTGAAGAACGCCGCGTTGTACAGCGCCGTCATCAGCATGCGCAGATTGCCCTCGCGGCGCAGGTCCGCGAGCGGGATCACGTCGCGTCCCACCTGGCCGGGGCTGCTGGGGTCGTGCTTGAAGAACGCCTGCTCGATGCGCGGTGCCGGGGTCCCGGGGTAAAGCTCCTGATGGAGGATGGTGAGGACGTCGAACAGCCTGGCCACCGTCCGCTCGGCCGCCGCCCGGGCGGCGGGGTCGTGGAACAGCGCGTCCCCGAGCCTGCGCTCGAAGTCCAGCTGCCGCTCGGCGGGCGTGGGATCGGGCGGGTGAGGTTCGTGCGGCTGGGGTTGGTACGCGGCGGGTTCGTCGGGGGCCAGCCACGGCCGTGCCATGGCCTCGACCGCGTCGGCTTCGTGGCCGAGCTGGTCGTACGTCGCGGCGTTCTCGGGGTGCTCCAGGCGTTGCCGGTCGAGGGTGGCGCGCAGATCGTTGAGGCGGCGGGTGAAATCTCGGCGCTCGGCCGCCGACCAGGGGCGCTCCCGCTCGGTGAGCAGGGCCTCCCGCGCGCCTGGCCGTCCGATCCAGGCGCCATTGGGGCCACGGCGGTTGGAGAAGATCGCCTCGCCGTTGCGCAGCCGGATGCGCACCGCGTTGACGATCGCGGGCGGGTCGTCGGACTCCAGGTGGCCCACCGTCTGCGCCGATCCGTGGAACCGGCTGTCGTGCGCGCTCACGGGCACGAAACGGCCGGCGCCCTCGCTGACCTTCTCGCTCAGATAACGGGTCAGGATCGACAACCGGCTCTGCGCTCCGGCCACCGCCACGAACTCGGTCTCGACCCGGTAGCCGTGATCCTTGAACTGCCGGACGAACGCGCCGGCCTCGCGTGGGTCGCCCAGCGTGGCCTCCACGACCACGTTGTAGCCCTGCTGGATGACGTGCTCGAACGCCATCGCCTGCCACGCCTTGGCGATTGGCTGGATGATGTTGTTGGTCGCGACCTCGTCCCAGGCCAGCAACTGGGCGTAGGTGGGATGGAAGACCTTGAAGTCGTCGACGATGATCTGGATGGCCCCGCCCTTGCCCTGGAACTCGTCATGGAGCCGGCGGATCGTGGTCGACTTGCCCGCGCCCGGCTGGCCGCCGACGACGATCATCGTCGGCTCCTGGGAACGCTTGGCGCCGGAGAGCAGCTCGGGGACGATGCGACCGTCGAAGATGTCACGCATCTCCTCATCGGTGAGCGCGTGCCTGACGGGGGCGTCCTGCAGGCCCCGCGGCGGCTCGGTCGGCTGTTTGGGGCCGGACGGTGAACGGCCTGTCGGTTCGCCGGAGACGGGCGAAGCGGCGGAGGACTTGGGTGCGAGGGGCGTGCCGTTGAGGGCCTGGACGAGATCGCTGCGAGTGGGCACCAGCTCACGGCGCGCGGGCCCCGTCGGTGGTGCGCCCTGGTGAGGGGCGGGCGGTGCCGCAGCCCGGGTCCCTTCATCGCTCGGAGCCGCAGTGGGAGCAGCGGTGGCGAGTGGCGCGGCGGTGGAGGGTGGCGCGGCGGTGGAGGGTGGCGCGGCGGTAGGTGTGGCTGGGGTGGGCGGCGCGGTATTAGGTGGCGCGGCCGTGGGTGTGGCGGGGGTATGGGCGGGGCCGGTCGGCGTCGAGGAGACGGGCGGTTGGGGCGTCCCACCCGCGACGGGCGGCTGAGAGGTTCCGCTGGGAACGGGCGCGCTGGGCGCTCCGGCGGTGACGGGCAGCTGAAGGTGTCCGGCGGCGACGGCTGTACGCGGCGCTCCGCCGGTGGCGGGGGAGGACGCCCCGCTGACTGCGGGGGCCACCGGGCTGGGGGCCGTGACGGATGCGACGCCGTTCGTGGTGGTGGTGGCGGTCGCGCCCGTGCTCGCCTGCGAGCTCGCCGTCACACTCGCCGTACTGCTGACCGTGCTCGACGTGCTCGACGTGCCCGGCGTCGCGGGCGGGGCGGTACCCGAACGCGAGGCGTCAGCGGCGGCGGCCGTCGCGTGGGCGGCGTCCAGGGCGGCGCGGGGATTGGCGATCGCGCCGGCGACGTCGACGCTGAACGGGCTGATCGTGTTCGTACGCCCGGCACCGGCCGCCATGCTCCCCAGCACCCCTTCGGCCGAGGGCAGCTGCCATTTGCCGTACACGACACCACTGGCCACGAACCCGGCGGGCACCGACACGGCCCCGTTGGTGAGCGCGGTCTGGAGTGCGCGGCCGGGGTAGCGGCGGAATGCGTTGAGGATGCCCGCAGCGTCCCCGGCGACGTCGTTCAGGGCTCTGACCCCCGGAAGTCCGTTCACGAACCTGGAGATCGGCCGGGCGAGCCGGGAGGCGAGCACGGCGCCGCCGGCGTCGCCGAGCATGGTGGCCATGGTCCGCTGGCCGTCCCACCTCATGCGTGTGCCCAGGTCGCGCTGTCGTTGCTGGGCGTAGCCATCGATCACCAAGCCTTCTGCGAGCTCCTCCGGCACCTCCCGCACCGCGTGGCTACCGATCGCCCTGGCAAGCAGGGCCTTTCCGTGTCCAAGCCCGCTCAGGCGGGTGGCGTTCACCACTGCGGCCTTGGGGGCGGCTCTCCCGGCGAAGCGGGCGCCCGCGGCCTCGTCCAGCCGTTTGAACACCTGGTCAAGGAACCTGCGCAGCTCCCTGGCGTATGGACCGAGCAGGGGCGTGGTGGCGCCAGCGCTGAAGAACGTGGCAAGCGCGGCCACTGTGGCGGCCGACAAGGTCACCCAGAACCCGGCGTTGATCGACAACTTGGCGTACTGCGTCTCGCGCGCGAAGCCGTCGTGCTGCACCGCGAAGGCGTACGCCACCTGCGCGTGCGCACTCAGCCCCGACTCCTCGGAGCCGAGGCGTTCGACCTGACCACGGAAGGCGTCGGCGGCAGGGCCTCGCCAGCCTTCGAGGATCTTGCCGCCCGCGATGCCGCAAGCTTCGGCGGCGGTCGCCGAGCATTTCGCCAGGTCCGCCCACGCCACTGCCAGCGCCGCCTGCTCGCTCTCACTGCCCTCCGGCCACAGCTGCCCGGAAGAGATCAACGCGAGCAGGATGTCGGCCAGCGGCGGCAGGCTCTCGCCCCACGCCTTCTCCACGTCGGTGGCGAACCCGCTGCTGCCGATCGTGTCGTCCGGGCTCCCGTGGGTGCCGGTGACCGGGGAGCTGATGTTGCGCCCTGGACCGGTGTCTATGGCCATGTCCGCCCCGGCCCGCCCTCGCGCCGATGGGCTGTGGTCAAGCTGCTAGACCCTCCTCCTGTCGAACGACATGGCCTCCGCCTCCACAGAGCCGTCGACGCTCTGCCGTACTGCCGTACCCGTGTCGACGATCTCGCCGACCATATTCCTTGCCCAGGAGAGCACCAGGTCGGGGCCGTCGTCCTCCATGTACGCCCGCCGGAACTCCCTGCCCGCCGAGTCGCCGCCCCATGGGGCGGCGACGTGCAGTCGTTCGATGCGGGCCACGGCGTCCCGGACCGCGCCGTCCAGATCGGCGGCCATGGCGTCCCAGCGTGCCAGGCCCGCCTCGACCGGCCCGCGCTCTATCCGCAGCCTCTCCCTCACGGGCTGTCCTGGCTCTCGCTCAGCGGCCAGAGCCCGGCGTCGAGGTCGCCCTGGAGTTGCGCCCGCATCTGAGCTGGAGGGATGAGCGGCTCGAAGATCGCGATGACCTCCTCCTGAGCTTGGGCCGCCGCCCGGTGCATGGTCTCCGTGATGACCGCGGCCAGCGCCCCCGAGTCCGGCCGCCGGAACACCCGCGGATCGAGATCGAGGCGTACGAGGTCGCCGCGCGCGCCCACCGTCACCGTGACCAGCCCGTCGGGCGAACGCCCGGTTACCCGCACTGCCCGGGCCCCGTCGTGCAATGCCCGCGACTCGTTCTGCAGGCGTACGAAGTTGTCGCGCAGCTCTTGGGTGTATGCGCGCAGCCCGTCGGCGTCCACCGGCAGTGAAGACATCATTTATCACCACCACGTTCACGGGAGAGATTTCCCGCTACCCTAGCCCGCGATTGATGCGTTTTTGAATACTTGAAGGTTTTTCGAAGTATGCGGAGTAAGAGAATAGACGAGGAATTCCTGTTTCAGGAATGCGCTGTGACGTCGTTGGACCAGCGGAAATCTGTCGGTGGCATGCGGCAGCCTGATGAGTCGTGAACGTGACCCGCGACCTGTCCCTATAGGCCCGCCACCTGACCCTCCTCGTGCAGAGCGTCGCCTTCACCACCCGCACGGAGAAGAGGACTCGGGAAACTTCAAGTACCCGACCTGGCCCAGGGCATCGCGTAAAGGCTCCTCAGGCCGCAGGGTCGAGGGTGGGATCGGTCGTGAGGATTCGCTGGTGGAGTTCCCGTACGGTCGGCCCCGGGGTGTTGTGGGCGTACAACGTGCCGCATCTGGAGTTGCTGGAGGCGTATGTGGCTGCGACGCAGCGGGAGCGGCCCAGGCCAGCGGGGTCGCAGACGTTGCTGGAGCGGTTGCCAGTGTGGATGAAGGCGGCCGGTAACCGGGCCGAGGTGCTCGCCGCGATCCGAGCGCTGCGTGACGGAGCGTAAGGGGGTTCGTCCAAGCCGGGGGAGCAAGGGTCGGCCCTGCCGCCGGCTATAGCAGGCGGTATCTGCTCAACCCACAGGCTGGTTCCAGGGTGTTGACCAACGACACCTACGCGCCCTTCATATGAAGCTGAAAGACGTCCGTCAGGGGCGGCCGAGGCCGGCGTCGCGGGCGCGGATGATGGCTTCGGCGCGGCCGGCCACCTGGAGCTTGGTGAAGATGCTGGAGATGTGGTTGGCGACCGTTTTCGGAGCGATGACCAGGTGGCGGGCGATCTCGCCATTGGGACGGCCGGCGGCGATGAGATCGAGGACCTCCCGCTCGCGGCCGGTGAGCTCGGGAAAGGGGTCCTGGACGGCCGGCGGGGCGGCGAAGAAGCCCAGTACCCGGCGGGCCACGCCGGGGCCGAAGATGGCCTGGCCGGCGGCGACGGCGTGGATGGCGCGGGCGATCTCGTCCTGCTGGGCGCCCTTGAGCAGATAGCCGCGGGCACCGGCACGCATCGCGGAGAACACCGAGTCGTCGTCCTCGTACATGGTGAGCATGAGCACCGCGACCTCGGGCGCCGCGTGGGCGATCCGGCGGGTGGCCTCGATGCCGTCCAGATGCGGCATCTGGATGTCCATGACCAGGACGTCGGGCTTGTGCGTCACCGCCTCGCGTACGGCGGCGTGGCCGTCGGCCGCCTCCGCCACGACGGTCAGGCCGCTGATGGAGTCCAGTAGCGCGCGCAGGCCGCTGCGCACCACTGGGTGGTCGTCGGCCAGCACAATTCTGATCATGTTGCCCCCAAGGGTAGCGTGGCCGTCACCCGGCCGCCGGTGGGCTCGGGGCCCGCGATGCAGGTGCCGCCCAGTTCGGCGGCGCGCTCGCGCATCGATCGCATGCCGACTCCCGGCTGCCACGCGCCGGACCCACCTCCGTCGTCGGCCACCTCAACGTGCAGGTGGTGGGCGGCCGGCTCGGCCGCGGCCGGATGTCCGTCAGCGTGGATCCGTATACGCACTCGGCCAGCGCTGGAGTGCCGGACCGCGTTGGTGAGGGCCTCCACCGCGATACGGTACGCCGCTGCCTCCACAGCCGCGGGCAGGGCGGGAAGGCCGGCGGCCTCGACGAGTACCGTCAAGCCGGGGCGTTCGAGCTGGGCGGCGCGTTGCCGGATCGCGCCGGCCAGGCCGAGGTCGTCCAGGGCCGGCGGCCGAAGGTCGTAGACGAGCCGCCGGATGTCGTCAATGGCCTGAGCGGTTTCGGCGCGAAGTTCGGTTAGGAGCGCCCGGGCGCGGCCGGGGTCGGTGACCAGGAGGTTGCCTGCGGCATCGGCCTTGAACGTCACGCCGGTCAGCACAGGGCCCAGGCCGTCGTGCAGATCGCGGCGCAGGCGCCGCCGTTCCTCCTCGCGGGTCACCACCAGGGCCTCGCGGGAACGCTGCAACTGCTCGGAGAGGGCGACCGCGTGCACCGCCACCGACAGCGGCGCCGCCAGCAGTTCCAGGACCGCCCGGTCCGGGCCGCCGAGGCGTTTCTCACCGGCACGCAGACCGATGACCACCTCACCCACCCGTACCCCGCCGTAGGTGAGCGGGATCGTGTGCAGCAGTTCAGGCGGTGCGCCGCAGGCCGCCACCTCGGTGTCATCGGTGCGGAGGGCGGCGAACGGCAGGCGCAGCGCCTCCTGTACGGCCTCCAGCACTCCGGGAAGACCGGTGTCCAGCCGCGCCCCGACCCGTGACACCGCCCGTACGGGATCGGCGCGGTCCCCATACACGATCCGGTCCACGATGCGCTGGAGGCGTACGCGCACCGGGTTGAACCCCACGGCGATCAGCACGGTGACCGCCGCCGAGCTGCCCAGCCCGGCCTCACGCCGCATCACGCTGTCGAGCAGAGCCACCAGGCCGACGTACGAGGCGACGACGACGGCCGTGAGCAGCGCGTACAGCACCGTTCTCGAGAGCACCAGCCGGATGTCGAGCAGCTGGTGGCGCAGGATCGCCACGGTCATCGCGGCGGGAATGAGCGGGATCGCGAGCAGGACGTAGACCGGCGCGTTCTGCAGGACCCCCCACGGCACCAGCACGATCAGGACGAGCAGCACCGCCTGCATCAGCCACAGCAGCTGACGGCGCCGCCGCTCGTCTCCGCGCTGGAAGCGCACCACCAGCGCCACCAGGCCTACCGTCATGGCGGCCAGGCCGCGCACCTCGACCGCCGTCCACAGCGGGTCAAGGTCGGCGTGGATGATCAGGTAACCAGAAAATCCGTCGACGACGGGATCCGGGCTGGTGCCCATCTCCAGCGCGAACAGCGGTGAGGTCACCACGGTGGCCCACATCAGCCGCCGAAAGACGGGACGACCATCGGGGAAGAGCTGCAGGATCAGCGGCAGGCACAACCCGATCGACCACGGCCACGCCCACGCCGCGACGGTGACGAGCGTGCGAATCAGTCCGCCGGGCCAACCGTCGCGCACACCGGCCTCGGCCAAAGGGACGATCGCGGCCGTCGTCGCGTGCCCGATCCCGGCGGCCAGCAACAGCCAGCCGACCGGGTTGCGAGGCCGGTGCCAGGCCACCAGGACACCGCCGATCGGAAACGACAGGCCCATCGCCGCGTTGGTCACGACGAAGTGGTCCCACGCCTCGATCCAGGTCATCCCGGCCACCGCACTGCCGATCGCGGCGACGGCGACCTCGGCAACGGCGATGCCGAAGAGCCCGGCGGCTAGCACGACCGGCCACCGTGCCTGCGCCGGCGAGGTGGCGGAATCACCCGGTGTCATGAGCACATGATGAGGTGCACAGGCCCGTCTGTCGTGGGTGTGCGCTCCTGGGACGGCCGGGAAATCCTTCGGGCCTCTCGGCGGCCCTGGCCCATGCGCCTGGGAACGGCGAAGGCGGACGCTTCTGGCATCTGACCTCCACCCCTACGATCTCGGAGACTCTTGCATGACCACCGCCATGCCCACGACCACGCGCGAGGCCGTCCCGCCGCTGCGTGCCGCGCTCGCGCTGCTCATCCCGATCGGCCCGCTGGCCGTCGCGATCTTGCGGGCCATCTTGCCGTACTCTACGACCGACGACTCAGCCGGGCTCGTCGGCAAGGTCGCCGTCCACCAGGACGCCCAGAGCGTGGTGCTGTGGCTCGCCTTCGCCGCCACCCTGACGCTGGTGCCGGGGACGATCGCGATCGGCCTGCTCGCGGTCCGGCGCGCCCCCCGGCTGGGGACGGCCGGGATGGTGCTGTCCGTCGCCGGCTTCTCCTCGCTGTACGCCGTAGGGGTCAGCGACCACGTCGCGCTGTCAGCGGCCCGCGATGGCCTCGACCTCGGTTCGGCCGCACGGCTCCTCGACGACGTGCAAGGTCTGCCCGCCGTCTCGGCGGCCACCATGCTGTTCGTCCTCGGCCACATCCTCGGCGTGGCTCTGCTCGGGGCCGCGCTGTGGCGAGGCGGAACTGTTCCCGCCTGGGCCGGGATGGCTTTGATCGTCTCCCAGCCCTTGCACGCCGTGTTCGCCGCCGTCGTGCCGAACGCCGCGCTCGACGGGCTGGCCTGGGGGCTGACCGCGGTGGGCTTCGCGGCCGCGGCGTTCGCCTTCGCCCGCCACCAGGGTGGGTCCATCCGCCCACCGGACAGGCGCGAGGACGGCAGCGTGTGATGATCCGCTCGTCACGCCCGCTCTTGATCGCCTGAAAGGAAGAGCCAACGGGGCCGACGAAGGAGGCCCTGCGGCGCCGATCGCCCCAGCCCGCCACAGCGCGGTAGCGGCAGGGCGTCCGGCGCAGCGGTCGGCTCGCGCACATCACCCGCTCCATCGCCTCGGAACACGAGTGCGGTGTCCAAACAATTGGCCCGCTTAGCGGACCAATTATCGCGTATTGGCTCTGTTGTCGAGCCACTATGAGGGCAAGGATCGTGACATGACCACTCAACACGAAGCATTGCGTGATCTTGCTGCGGTCTCGGTTTCTGACGCCATCACCCAGCTCCCTGGCCCCTTCCAGCAGCGCAATCTGGCGATGGTGAATGACACCACCGTCGTTCGCCTGGCTCGATTGGAAGGCGAATTCCCCTGGCACTACCACGATGAGGACGAGCTGTTCCTGTGCTGGGACGGCAGCTTCGAGATCCAGTTGGAGGGGCGGGACCCGGCGGTGCTGAATGCGGGCGAACTGTTCGTCGTTCCCAAGGGGATGCGGCACCGCCCCGTTGCCGACAAGGTCGCCCATGTCCTGCTCATCGAGCACCCGGACACCAAGCAGTACGGGAATTGACGCAACGCGCCCCAAGACCCTTACCGGGTTCAAGGACTCCTCTGACCGCGCCGCCCGGAGCCGATGAAGACCCGAACCTCGACAGGCAAGATGCACATCAAGCCGTCAGCCCGCACATCAGGACCCCGCCCGGAGCGTCCGGCGGGGTCTTCTTATGCGGGAACAGCACCACCGTGAATGTCGCGTTCATCGCCATCTTGAGTGACCGGCAACACGCGTTCCGCGAAGGTTCACGGCCCCATCACGCCGTGGTCGTTACGGGGGTTGGCCAGCGATCTAGCGTCGTGAGGCCAGATAGACCTAATGCAGCGGACGAGAAGGTCGTCGTCAACCACGACCGGCAGATCAGCGCTCAGAAGTGCCGCGACACCGCACCGGTCACGCCCGGCGATCCGCTGTACCCGTACGTCGGAAAGTACATCAAGGACCTGACCCTGGCTCAGATCAAGACCATGGACTGCGGGTATCAGCAGTTGCCCGGTTTCCCCGAGCAGGAGCAGATCAAGGGCTTCCGGATGGTCGAGCTCAAGGACGTCCTGAACCTCGTCAAGAGCTACCGCGCCAAGCAGGTCACGCTCAACATCGAGACCAAGGTCGAGGCGGGCGCGCCCGAGCAGACCGCGCCTCGCGAGCTGTTCGTCCGCCGGGTCTTCGAAGAGATCCACACCTCGGGGATCGAGCGCCAGGTCACCATCCAGTCCTTTGACTGGGGTGCATTGATGGAAATGCATCGGCTTGCGCCGACGTGGCCGCTGGTGGCGCTGACGAACTACGACTTTCTTCAGATCGGCAAGCCCGGCGCCTCCCCGTGGCTCGGTGGCATTGACGTCGACAACTACGAAGGCGATTTCGTGAAGGCGGCCGCCGCCATCCCTGGCGTCACGGCGCTCTCTCCTAACTACGGTTTCCCGCAGAGTGGGAAGGTCGGTGACCCGGGCTTCCGCTTCTACCCCGATCAGGCGATGGTGTCGGAGGCGCACGCCCGGGGCCTGAAGGTCATCCCGTGGACCTGCGACGATCCCGCCACCCTAGAGGCCCTCATGGACATGGGCGTTGACGGCATCATCACGAACTACCCGAACCACGTCCGGCAGATCATGGCCGGCCGCGGCATGCGACTGCCGAAGGCCTACGCGCCGCGCTGACTCCCTCTCGGGCACGCGACATCGTCCCGCCTACCGCCACCCAAGCCGCTGGGCGCGGCGTTCCGGGTTACTCGGCGGGGCTTGTCTCCCCGTTCGCGTCACCCACGAGATGTTCGCGGACCGCGGTGAGGATGCGGTCGGACAGGTCGTCGTCGGCGCAGGCCCGTGACAACAGCAAGGCTCCCACGATGGTGGACAACTCCACGAGCACCTCCTCCTCGTTCCCGTCGTCGAGCTGCCGCATCCCGTCGACCATGCCGCGCAAACCGGTGGTGAACGCCTGACGCAGGGGGTCGCCGGGTTCGGCGCGGGCGGCGTCCACCGCGAGGGCCGGGCCGGGGCAGCCGAGGGCGGGGTTGTCGCGGTGCAGGGCCGACACATAGCCCGCCAGGAATTCGGTGCGGGCGCGGCCGGGGGTGGTGTGCTGTGTGACGTCGTCCAGGGCGGTGGCTCGTTCGGCGAACGCTGCCGAGCAGGCCTGGGCGACCAGGTCGTCCTTGGAGCTGAAGTGGCGGTAGAAGCCGCCGTGGGTCAGCCCCGCCGCGGCCATCGCCTGCGGAACGCTCACCTTGTCGACGCCGTGCGCGCGCAGCAGCTTCGCCGTGGCCTCGATCACCTGCTCACGGTGCCGCGCGGCTTCGGCCTTGGATGCTCGGGGCATGGTGGGTACACTTCCCTCACGGTATAGATGATGCTAATAATCTATTCTATTCAGAAGGAGGTCCGTCCATGGTCGCGATCGAGAATTCCGTGGCGCTGGTGACCGGTGGCCAGCGCGGTCTCGGCAAGGCGTTCGCCGAGGCACTGGTGGAGCGCGGAGCGGCGAAGGTCTACGTGACCGCGCGCAAACCCGCTACCAGCGATGATCCGCGCATCCTGCCCGTTGCCCTCGATGTCACCGATCAGGACGCGGTATCGGCCCTCGCCGCCCAGGCCCGGGAGGTGACCATCGTGATCAACAACGCCGGCGTGCTCATCCCGTCGCCGCTGCTGAAGGCGGACATGGCCGACGTGGTCGCCACGTTCGACACCAACGTGTTCGGCGCGCTGCGCGTGGCGCGGACCTTCGCTCCCGTCCTGGCGGCCAACGGCGGTGGGGCGCTGGTCGACATCCACTCCGTGTTGTCCTGGGGTGCCGGCGCGGCGGCCTACGGTGCCTCGAAGGCCGCGCTGTGGTCGATCACGAACTCCCTGCGCGTCGAACTGGCCCCGCAGGGCACCCAGGTCGTCGGCGTGCACCTCGGCTTCGCCGACACCGACATGACGGCGGGGATCCCGGTTCCGAAGGTATCGCCCGCCGAGGTCGCCATCGCGGTGCTGGACGGCATCGAAGGCGGTGCCGACGAGGTGCTCGTGGACGAGGTCACCAGGCAGATGAAGGCAGTGCTGTCCGGCCCGGTAGGAGGGCTCACCGTAGCCATCGGGCGTTGAGCCGTCGAACCTGAAGGAGGCAGGGCAGATGCCGTTGTGGCAGGTCTATCATCCCGTCGGCGCGTATTCCGAGGAGCAGAAGCGTGGCTTCGCCGAGGATGTCACGCAGTTCTATGCCCGTTTCGGGCTGCCGAAGTTCTACGTCGTCACGCTCTTCCACGAGGTCCCGCGGGCATCGTTTCTGGTCGGGGGAGTACCTTCGGACGACACCGTGCGCGTCGTGATCGAGCACATCGCCCGCCATGCTGAGGATTCCGGCCTGCGCGAGCGGATGAGCGAGGCCCTGGGTCGCCTGCTGGCCGCGCATACCGGCGACCGCGGGCTGCACTGTGAGTTCCACGTCGACGAGACCCCGCGGGATCTGTGGATGATCGACGGGTTGCGCCCGCCCCCGACGGGCTCGGAGGCGGAGCAGCTCTGGGCGCGGGACAACCGGCCTGTGCCCTACTGATCACGCCGCACCGATCAGGCGCGTGGTCACGGGCCATGCTCCTCGTCGTGGGTGGGGTGTCCGTTGAACTGGCTAGAGCACTTTGGACAAGAAGGCCTGAGTCCGTTCGTGCTGGGGGCGGTCGAGCACTTGGCTGGGTGGGCCGCTCTCGACGACGACGCCGTTGTCCATGAACACCACCTGGTCACAGACCTGCTTGGCGAAGCCCAGCTCGTGGGTGACCACGACCATGGTCATACCGCCCTCGGCGAGGTCGCGCATCACGTCGAGGACCTCCCCTACCAGTCCAGGGCACCAGCAGATCCCTGTTCCGCTCTCCGATATCGGGCGCGTCTGGGTGCTGCCTCCTGCGCGTTTCGCGAAGGTTCACGCCCCCATCACGCCATGGTCGTTACGGGGGTTGGCCAACGATCTAGCGTCGTCGTCCGGAGTCGCCGACGGAGCGGTCAGGGACGTGGCGCGCTGGTCGAAGAACAGGCGGGCGACCAAGTCACCCCGGGAACCGGTGCCGGACTTGGCGAAGATCGACTTCAAATGGTCCTGAACGGTGTAAGTCGCCATGTGAAGCTGGTTGGCGATCTGTCTGGTCGGCAGCCCTTGCGCGACGAGTTCGGTGACCCGCCTCTCTCGCTGGGTCAGCCCGTACATGTCTGCCAGCAAAGGGGCCATCTCGGCCGGCCGGGCCGCTTCGAGAAGCACTGCGACTGGCGCCAGCGGGCCCTCGCCCAACAGGGACGCACGGACGATCACCCAACGGCCCGTCCGAGTTCGGACGCGCGCTCGGGCCAGCCCGACGTCGGCAACCCGCTCCCCCCTGTCGGCGATAGCACGAGCCCGGCCGGCGACGGAGCGGATCACGAGCGGCAGCCTGGTGCCGACTCGTTCGCCGATTCCGAGTTCGTCGACCCACTGCTCGGCCTCTCGGTTAGCGAGGTCGACACCGTCCTGGGGATCCAGTACGAGCATTCCGGCGTCAGGGCGGTCGGCACACGCATCATCCAGCAGGAGCGTCCGGCGCAGTCCGTCCGAGATCAACCCGGTGAGCGATGAAAGGAGCCGAACCTCGGACAACGAGAAGTACGGGCTGTCCGTCTCGCGGAACATGGTCAGAGCGCCCCACGTGCCGGTGCTGCTGGAGAGGACGACCCGAAGTTCGTCGGAATAGCCCCCGGGGCGTCGGACCTCTCGCTGACGGCGGCTGAGGTCGAGATCGCCGGCGGTAGCGTCGCTCAGGCTCGCCGCCGCTGTGCCCGCGCGCGCCATGTCGACCCATTTGGTGTAGTCCGGTTCGCACAACTCGATCTCGACGAGCCGACTGATCGAATCCGCGGGCAGCCCGTTCTCGACGAACTCCGCGGTCGGCAGCATGGTGGCCGGGTCCATGGTCATCAGGCAGGAACCCTCCGACGGCACCGCGGCATTGAGGGCATCGCTCACCGCGCGCCAGTAGTGCTCCACCGGCATCCCGCGGTGAACCAGTCGCACGAGGTCGTCGCGGACCCGTTCGCGCATCGCCTGGGCGTAGACCATGGTCAAGCGTAGCCGGACCCCAGAAATATGGGATACCCGTGAGAACCGCAGTCGCGGGACGCTGATCGCACACGACGGAGGAGTCACAATGAGGACATTGCACGTCGGGCTGCGGGTGGCCGACCTCGCACGGTCGCTGGCGTTCTATGAGGCCATCGGCTACGGGGTTGTCGGGAGCGTGCCCGAGACGCCGATCGGGCATCTCACGATGCTCAAGCTGCCGGACGACGAGTTCGTCACCCTCGAGCTCGTTCACGACGGCAAGCCGGTCGAACGCGGCACCGATCTGAGCCACCTCGTCGTGAAGGTCGAGTCGATGGCGGACATTCTGGATGCCCTTGCCTCACGTGGGATCGAGCCCGCCGGCCCAGGTCAGGAAAGTGAGGACGGCCTGAAGACGGCGTTTGCCGCCGACCCGGACGGCCGCCGGATCGAACTCGTCCAGTGGCCTCCCGGCCACGCCGACGGCATGACCGCGGCCGATTGGCCGGACGACGGGGGCGACTCCGATGGGTGACGCGCCGATCCGTCTGTACATGTCCATGTCCGTCGACGGCTTCATCGCCGGACCGGACGACCGTAAGGGCCAGGAACTCGGACGCGACGGTGGGCGGCTGTTCAACTGGCTTGACGAGCGGATGTCCACCGGGATCAACGGGCAGGTGTACCGCGAGGCCTTGGCCACCGGCGCCGTGATCTCGGGACGCCGCACGTTCGAGCTGGCGGGAAGGTGGCAAGGCGATCATCACGACGGCGTACCGATCCATGTGCTGACCCACCACGTCGACGCGGGTGACGTGCCACCTGGCAGCGCGAAGTTCTACACCGACGTCAACATGTGCGCCGCCGAGGCCACATCGAGCTGGAGCCGGTCCGTCGGCTCGAAGGTCGCAACGCCACACATTTGCGATACCGCATAGTCCATTGAGGAGGAGAACAATCATGACTGCCGCATTGCTGGCGATAGATGCTCTCGATGAGGTTCCCGCTGGGACCTGGACCATCGATCCGGCACACAGCACCATCGGGTTCTCGGTTCGCCATCTGATGGGCAAGGTGCGCGGGACCTTCGAGGAGTTCACCGGTTTCGTGACGACCGCCGAACGGTCAAGCGGCTGCTCCGCGACCGCCACGATCGCGATGAGCTCGGTGAACACCGGAGTCCGGATGCGTGACGACGACCTTCGTTCCGCCAACTTCTTCGACATCGACCGGTATCCCGATATGATCTTCGAAAGTACCGGCCTGACCGTGAACGACGGACTGCCCGAACTCTGCGGCAAGCTAACGATCCGCGACATCACGCGCGACATCGCCATGGAAGTCGAGTTCCTCGGCCTTGACGAGACCGGACTGCAGGGCGAGCAGCGGATCGGGTTCTCGGCAACGACGACGATCCGCCGGTCTGAGTTCGGCGTAGGCGCTGCCGGGGATGGCCAGAAGGTCGTCGTCGGCGACAAGGTCACCGTCCAGCTCGACATCCAAGCCGTACTCGAACCCACAGTCTGACGTTGACCAGGGCCGACCCGCAGGTGAAGAAGCTCTGCGTCAGCCCTTGCCGAGGACGCAGAACTCGTTGCCTTCCGGGTCGGCGAGGACTGTCCATGACTGCATTGCCCTGGCCGACGTCGGCGTTGGTGGCGCCCAGGGCCCGCAGCCGGGTCACCTCCGCGTCCTTGTCGTCAATGGGGTACGGCAGGAGGTCGAGATGGACGCGATTCCGCACGGTCGTCACGTCGGACGTGCGGCGTAGCTCCAGATACGGTCCGACCCTCTGCGGAGCGCAGCATCGCGTGATCGTTGGTCACCTCGTGCAGGGTCAACTCCGCAGCCTCGCCCCAGAACCGGGCCATGGCCCGCGGGTCCGCGCAGTTGACCACCACTGCGGCGATTGGCCCGGTGTCTCGGTAGGTCTCCCGGGGCTCCCGTACGCGGAACATGTTGCCCTCCGGGTCGGCCAGAACCGTCCACGGGACGTCGCCCTGGCCCACATCGGCGGGTGCAGCGCCGAGATCCTTCAGGCGCGCGACCAACTCGGCGTGATGGGCCGCAGAGGTGGTGGCGAGTTCGAGGTGTGCGCGGTACTTCACCGTTTCGGGGTCCGGGACGGTCACGACATCGATGTAGAAGCCGGCGGGGTCCGGCCAGGCGAAGCTGGCCGCCAATCCGGTGGCGGGGGTGTTGATCGACCGGTTCGACGCGCGCCGCGTGCTCATCTGACTTTCGGCCCGCCTGTCAGCCGAGGTGGTGTCGGCGCCCGGGGCTTGAACAGACGCCTCTGTCGCACCGGTCCCATCCCCGGCGGAGATCGCGTTCGCAGGTCGTTTCGTCGCCGCGGCCCCGGGCCTCGAACTCACCTGGCCGGCTGGGTCACTTGAAGGTGGTCTCGGCATTGGTCCGCGCCACGGCTTTGATCTGGGCAGCCGTCAGAAGCCGGAGAAACTAGAGGAACCAGGGATACGAGAGAAGGCAGCGAAGAAGAACAGGCCGATGACGACCGCGATGAGCCCGAAGACGATTCCGCTGTAGCCGCCGCCGTCGGCGTCGTCCGCGGGCATGGCGCTGGTCGGGTCCTGCGGGTCGTAGAGCACCTCGGTCTCGTTGCCGATGCCAAGGCCGGAGGGGGTCGCTGCCTCGGTGGTGATTTCCCGCCCCTCCACGGTCGTGAAGGTCAGAACCGGCCACTGTGTCGCTCTTAAGCGCTCCCCCTGCCCCACGAACGTGGTCCGGACATCGCTGACCACGCCTGGCACCCGCTGCGCCCGCCGGACGAACTGCTTGCCGTCGATGATTCCCTTGATCGAACGGAGAACGATCAGTCCTCCGAACGCCACGAACAGCAGCGGAAGGTACGGGAACAGATCTCTCAACGCGGATCTCCTTGGGTCGCCTGCATCGTAGAACGTCCCAGAGGACCGTAGGTTCCCGCTGTCAGCCGATGAGCGCCGGGCCCACGAAACCGCATGGATGTTAACCGCGGCCGCGAGAAGTCTCTACGAACGGATCCTGCGCGGCGAGGCGCGATGAGCCTGGCGCCGCGGACGGTGTTCTAATGCGCGCCGGGCGAGATCAACGAGGCCCTCGAGTAGACCAGAACGCGGCGTTGACCAGGCGGTGCTCGAATCCGGTCAATGGGTACTTGGCGAGATCCACTCGGACTCCTCGACAGACATCAAGCCGAATCCCTTCAGACATGATCAGAAATCAGAACATATCCCACCGATCATGACTCGACCGTACAAGATAGCCTCATCCTCTATGAGGGGCGTCCAGATCATCGGTGCCGTTACACGAGAATTGCACATGACGCCCCCGCTCACCGCCACCTGCTCTACCACCTCGCGCAGCCGACATGGAATCTCGTCATCGACAGAGCGAGTAATGGCAGAATGTGACCATGCGGCCACTCCGAGCGAAATTCTTCAACACCACCGGTCCGTGCGACCCGCAGCGGCACTACATGCTGCCCCCCGCACCACGGCTCCCCGAAGCACGGGCGCTCATCGAGATGGACCGCTACTTCGTGCTGCACGCGCCCCGGCAGACCGGCAAGACGACCACGCTGCGCACCCTGGCCTCCGAGCTGACCGCCGAAGGCGACATCGCTGCCCTGACGTTCTCTTGCGAGACTACCAAGGGGGTCGGTGACGACCTCGCCCTCACGGAGCAGATTCTGCTGGACTCCCTCCGCGAGGCCACCGAAAGATCGGGATGGCCGGACGCGCTGCTCCCTCCGGCTTCCTGGCCGCAGGCCACACTGGGCAGACGGTTCGGTAAGGCACTGAGCGAGTGGTGCCGCCGCTGCCCGCGCCGGGTGGTGCTGTTCCTTGATGAGATCGACGCCCTGCAAGGCAACAGCATGGTCAATATCCTCAGCCAGCTCCGCGACAGTCACAACGTACGGCCGGAAGGCCATCCGTTTCCGACGTCGGCGGTGTTGTGCGGGTTGCGCGACGTGCGTGATTACAAGGTCGCCTCGGGCGGTGACCCCGACCGGTCCAACCCCGCCAGCCCCTTCAACATCATCGCCGAGTCGCTGCGTCTGGGCGACTTCACCGCCGACCAGATCACCGAACTCTACGACCAGCACGCCCAGGCCACCGGCCAGGAGTTCACCAAGGACGCGGTGGACCGGGTCTTCGAGCTGACCCAGGGACAGCCATGGCTGGTCAACGCCCTCGCCAACGAGATCACCTTCAAGATGGGGGTGACCGGCACCATCACCACCACACAGGTGGATGAGGCCAAAGAGCGGCTCATCCGGGCCCGCGCCACCCACCTGGACTCCCTCGTGGCCCGACTGCACGAGCCCAGAGTCAAGCGGGTGATCGAACCGATCGTCGCCGGAAACCACCCCGACGCCGACCCCACCTTCTCCGACGACCTGTCCTACGTCCGGGATCTGGGCCTGGTTGAGCAGAAACCCCCGCTGAAGGTGGCCAACCCGATCTACCGGGAGGTCATCCTGCGTGTACTGGGAGACCCATCGGAACAGCGCGTGATGGCCGACCCGCACAGCTTCGTGCTCCCGGACGGCCGTTTCGACCTGCCGCGGCTGCTGGAGGAGTTCGTCGTGTTCTGGCGCGAGCACGGCGAGGTGCTCATCCAGCAAGAGGGCTACCACGAGGCCGCCTGCCAGATCATCCTCATGGCCTTCCTGCACCGGCTGGTCAACGGCGGCGGCCAGCTCGACCGCGAGTACGCCGCCGGCACCAAACGCCTGGACGTACTGGTCCGCTGGCCCTACACCGGCCCCGACGGCGACCGGCTCATGCAACGGGAGGCCATGGAATTGAAGGTCTGGCGAACAAGCGAGAACGACCCGACACCCAGCGGGCTCGCCCAGCTCGACCAATACCTGGACCGCCTCACCCTGACCACCGGCGTACTGGTGATCTTCGACCGCCGCCCCGAAGCGGCGGCCTGGAAGGAACGAGGCGCTTTCGAGCAGGCGACCACGCCGTCCGGTCGACAGGTCACCGTTCTGCGTGTGTGACGCAAGCTCACCGACAACATCGCCGGCTATGTCGCCGAGGCCGCCAGGAGCGGGCCGGGCTCGGGCAAGGCGCCGTGCAGGGAGGTGGTTCTCGTGCGTTTTGCTCCCGGCGCCGATACTCGGTGGCCTCCGCGAACGGCACGCGTCAGGGAGACAAGACCGAGGCAGCTGTCGATCTTGACCGCTATGGTTGGCCGGACTTGATCGCCAGATCGCTTCGAGGTCCGGGTCTCAGCGGTCGGCGCGTTGTCACCGACCCTGGAGCAAGCCGTTGATCGAAGTTCTGACACCGATTCGCAAGATAAGGATCAAGCAGGCGTACATCCCTGAGGCGCGAGCGGTCCTCCCTGACGGGGACACCTGTGTGGTCGTCGATGCCTACGGGCGGTTGTTCACCGTCTCGCTGTCCACCAGTGAAGTGGTCCGAGTGGAGTCGGGCTCGCTGGGGGTCTCCGCGCTTTCGGTGACCCCAGATGGTCGGCTGATGGCCACGAGCATGCACGCCTTCGGCGAGTACGGCATCCGGATCTGGGACGTGGCGAGCTGGACGGTAACCACGGTGTTGCCCGGACACCGCCACCCGATCCTGGCGGTGTCGGCGGTGGGTCTGATCGTGGTCACGGCGGCCCGGGACGGTACGCGGGTCTGGGATTTGCGCCAGGGATCCTGCAGATTCACGCTGCCGGGCACAGAAGAGGTGATGTGGGTCGCGGTAACCCACGACGAGCGCCATGTGATCACGATGAGCTGGGATCGTTCGATCGTGCTCTGGGACCTGCGGACAGGCGTACCGATCCGGACGCTGCGGGACGCCGACTCCCGATTTCCAGCCTTGAGCTCGCCCGCGAGTGACAACGGGGTCTGGATCCGGACCGTCCTGGCGGACTCGGTACGCGGTCGCGTGCTGGCGGCCGACGGTCAACTGTGCGTGGGCGGCCTGGACGGTCGGCGTCCCCTGGGGAACTGGGGGACGATACCCCGACACGACAGGGTGAACATGATCCCAGGAAAGGACATGGTGCACACCTGCGTGGCGGCGCTGAATCCGGCGGACGGGACCGTGGCCGTCGACTACGGCGGATGCGTATACCTCCTGGACCCAGGCGGGCAACCGCTCGCAGCGCTGGGACCGGAACCGGGGCCGGGGTGGATACCGGTGAGCACCATGACCTTCACCCCGGACGGCCGGCTGGTGTGCTCCTTCCCCGGCGCCTTCGCGGCCGTGGAGGTGTGGCCGGCGCTCTCAGAGCTCACCGAATGAGACGGCTGTGCTCACCAACGGGTCACGAGATCGCGGTTCTACCAGCCGTCGGGGTTGGCTCGCACCTGGCTCATGTCGCCTGCCCGGAGTGCTTTGGCCGGGGCGACAAACCGCAAGATGCCCCCGTCGCCCCACTCCCACATGTCGGTGCCGGCGAGAGTGAGCAGGTGAGCATAAGGCTCCTCCTGCGACAGCTCCTTCAACAGGTCAACGCCGTAGCTGCGGATCGGCGGCCAGCCGAACGCCTGATTGCTGATGCCACCCCACTCGATGCCTTGCTCGTCCATGCAGTACCGCGGCCAGGCATCCTCGCCGAGCTTGTCGACCACCAGCCAGCCGGGATCCACGCGGTAAAGCGATGACTGCTCGATCTCATTTCCGTAGTCGATGGTGCTGAGCACCGGATCGCAGTCATAGGACGACATCGAGGGCAAAGTGACGGCAGGGTTGGCGTGTATCCGAACCGGGTCGAACCTCGGGGCCGGATCCGGTGCCGGGACCTCGACCGCGCGTCGCGGGTCAGCAGGCACGACCCGGCATACCCGCGGATCGTCAAAGCTGAAGCTGCCGGCATCTTTCGGAACCTCCCTGGATCCGGTCTCTGGATCCAAGAAGAAGAAATTGAGCAGCGCGGACCCGGTCGACGGGATCTGATCACCGAGCGATGGGCCGAGCGCACCGACATCGAGCACGGCGTACAGGCTGAGCGGCACATCCGCGTACACAGGCCACGGTGTGCCTGGCTCCAGCAGCGCCGGGCCGCCCCACCGGCACAACCCAGTCGCCGCGGCATCCTCATCCGCAGGCTTCAGATCGAACCCGGGCCGCGCCAACGCCGCCAGCTGGCCCCCCACGTGTTCCCCCAGATGTTCAACGCACAGCTCACGTACGCCGGACAGCACCTCTTCATACCTCACCCGACCATGAAAGCAGCACAATGCCCCTGAAGATCACCAGTTCCGAACGTTTCAGATCAGGGGAAGGCCGCATCGGGCGCGGTCTCGGTGAGTGCGGCGTTCGAGCCGGTGCTGCCAAGGCGGCGATTGGCCGGACTACCCCTGGGGCGTTGCATTCACGACGTCGGTCAAAGCGAGTCCGCCGGCGGCCAGGACGGCCTTCAGGTTCTCGATGGTCTGCCGGGTCTGTTCCTCGATCCCATGGGTGGGGTGTCCGTTGAGCTGGCTAGAGCACCTTGGACAAGAAGGCCTGAGTCCGTTCGTGCTGGGGGCGGTCGAGCACTTGGCTGGGTGGGCCGCTCTCGACGACGACGCCGTCGTCCATGAACACCACCTGGTCACAGACCTGCTTGGCGAAGCCCAGCTCGTGGGTGACCACGACCATGGTCATACCGCCCTCGGCGAGGTCGCGCATCACGTCGAGGACCTCCCCTACCAGCTCGGGGTCCAGAGCCGAGGTGGGCTCGTCGAACAGCATGAGATTCGGCTTCATGGCCAGTGCCCGGGCGATGGCGATCCGTTGCTGCTGGCCACCGGAGAGTTCTTGGGGGTACGCGTCGCCGCGGTGCCTGAGCCCGACCCTGTCCAAAAGCGTCTGAGCCTCGGCGGTGATCTCCTGGCGGGGACGACGCTGCACCTGAATCGGCGCCTCTATGACGTTCGCGAGCACAGTCATGTGCGGGAACAGGTTGAAGCGCTGGAAGACCATGCCGACGCTGAGTCTCGCCTTCGCGGTCTCGCGCTCCCTCTTCTCGTAGAGCTTCCCGTTGCGCTCGGTGTAGCCGACGAGCTGCCCGTCGACGTAGAGCCGCCCGGCATCGACCTTCTCCAGGTGATTGATGCACCGCAGGAAGGTCGTCTTGCCGGAACCCGACGGCCCGATCAGACAGGTGACCGAACCTTTGGCCACTTCGAGGTTGATGCCCTTGAGGATCTCCGTGGAGCCCAGGCTCTTTCGAACGTTCTGAGCCGCCACCATCGCGGTGCTCATGATGCCGTCCTCGTCTTGTGGCGGACCCGCCGCGGTGGTGTGTCGAATCCGCGGCCGTAGCGGCGCTCGATCTTGTTCTGGAAGAAGGACAAGATCGTCGTCATGAGCAGGTACCAGAGGCTGGCGACGATGAGCAGCGGGATCGTCTGATAGTTCGCCGCGTAGATGATCTGCGCGGAGTAGAGCAGGTCGGAGATCGCGAGCACGCTGACCAGCGAGGTGCCCTTGAGCATCGAGATGACCTGATTGCCCGTCGGGGGTAGCACGACCCGCATCGCCTGGGGGAGCACGATGCGCCGCATCAGTGTGCCCCTGCTCATCCCCAGAGCTCGTGCGGCTTCGGTCTGACCGCGGTCGACCGATCCGATTCCACCTCGGATGATCTCCGCCATGTACGCGGCCTCGTTGAGTGAGAGGCCTAGGAGGGCCGCCCCGAGCGGGGTGATGAGCTGGTTGGCTGAGGCGATCTCGATGGAAGGCCCTCCGAAGGGGACTCCCATGCTGATCGTGGGGTACAGCGCGGCGATGTTGTACCAGAAGATCAGTTGCACCAACAGCGGCGTACCGCGGAAGAACCAGATGTAGCCGCGACTCAGCGTGCTGACGATGGGGTTGGCTGAGAGACGCATGACCGCCAGGACCGTACCCAGGAGGATGCCGGCTGTCATGGAGACCAAGGTCAGCAGGAGCGTAAGGCCGGCTCCGGCCAGAATCTGATCGTTGAACAGGTAGGAGCGAACTACCCCCCATCGGTAGTTCTCGTTGGTCGCCACGCTGAAGGCGACAGCCGCTGCCACGACAAGCAGCACGATCGCCACGGCCAGCCGGACGTTGTGCTTGAGCGGCACCACCGTGGTCGCCTCGTCCGTGGCACCACTCGTCCGCATGTCAGGCACCACTACTGAGCAAAGTTGACGCGAGCGTCGGTGATTGCCGCGCTTTCGATGCCGTACGTGCTGAGCACCTTTGTGTATCCCGCGCTCTTGATCACGGCGGCCACGGCAGGACCGACTGCCTTGATCAGGCCCGAGGACTTCGGCATGCCCACACCGACGGGGTCCACGCCGTAGTTGGCGACCACCTCGATCTGCGGGTTCTGCGTCGCCGCGTAGCCCATGATCGGCGAGTCGGCCAGCACCGCATCGAGTCGTCCGCTCGTGAGGGCGGAGATGGCCTGACGAGTGTCCTGGTACTGGAACGTGGCGATGTCCTTCTCGCCCTTGCCGGCGCACTCCTTGTTGTACTTGGGAACGTGGGTCGTCAGCTGGTAGGAGGCGGTAAGGAAAC
Source organism: Nonomuraea sp. NPDC049141 (assembly GCF_040648415.1). Taxonomy (NCBI): domain Bacteria; kingdom Bacillati; phylum Actinomycetota; class Actinomycetes; order Streptosporangiales; family Streptosporangiaceae; genus Nonomuraea; species Nonomuraea sp. NPDC049141. The sequence continues at coordinate 147,738 of NZ_JBEZDR010000016.1, read as the reverse complement.
CGACCCGCTTCCCGCACAAGCCGTGCTCGTCCTTGATGCCGACCGGATTGCCCTTCGCGACAGCGATGGAGTTGCCGATGGAGAGGTAGTCGACGAACTCGAGGACCTTCATCCGCTCCGCGGTGGGGGTCATCGACGAGACCGTCATGTCGAATCGGCCCGCCGCGAGCCCCGGAATGATGGAGTCGAAGTTGGCCACCTCGATCTGTACCTTCACGCCCAGCGCGTCACCGATGAGGCGAGCGATGTCGGGGTTGATCCCCGTCATCTCCTTCGTACCCTCCTTGTAGTACTGCGTGGGAGGTTCGTTGGTGGGGATGGCGACCCGAAGGACCTTGCTGGACTTGATCGAGTCGGGCAGCAGCCCCGCGGCCTTCGAGTCGGCAGCCATGGACGGCGCCGGCGCCGACGATTTGTTGTCGGTACCTGAACCGCAGGCTGCGAGCGAGGCGAGGAGGGGCAGCACGGCGGCCGTGGCCACGACGGCCCGGAGGCGACTGGGGCGCTTGATGGTGAAGAGGTTGTTCATCTGGGACTTCCATTGTGCTTGGTGCTGCAGGGCGGACCTAAATGTGGGTGCTTGTGGAGCGTGCGTGGGGGCGGAGCGCGTCGCTACGGTGTCGCAGCAGCTCCCTGCCTCGGGTCCGCAGTTCCTTGATGCTTGTGACGCCGAGGAGCATCATCGTTCTGGTGATTTCGGCGCGAAACAGGTTGAGGACGTGCTCCACGCCGGGCTGCCCGGCGGCCGCCACGCCGTAGAGGTAGGGCCGGCCGATGGCGCAGGCATCGGCCCCGAGCGCGAGGGCCTTCACCACATCGGTGCCGCGACGAATGCCACCGTCGACGATGATTTCCATGCGGCCCGCGGCCTTGTCGACGATCTCCGGCAAGACGTCCAGCGGTGCGGCCATGTGGTCGAGCTGGCGGCCGCCATGGTTGCTCACCTGGACGGCGTCGATGCCGATTCCAGCGGCGACCAGGGCGTCATCGGCGCTGACACAGCCCTTGACGATGATGGGACCGCGCCACCGCTCGCGCAGGTCCTCGATGTCCCTCCAGCCGGTTGGCTCGTAACTGCCGGCGAGGAGTGAGCGCCACATGTCCGGCGTGCTCGTGAGCGGGCCGGTCGAGACCTCGCCGCTCAGATTGGGGAAGGCGATCGCGTCATTGGCCAGGAAGCGCAGGGCCCATCGAGGGTGCAGCGCCCCTTCGATGAAGGTCTTGCCGCGGATCGACGGCGGAGCCGTGAATCCATTGCGGTGGTCGCGCTCGCGGTGCCCGATCGCCCGGCAGTCCACGTTGATGATCAGACCTTCGTAGCCGGCGCTTCCTACCCGGTCGACGAGTGTCTGGAGCAGGCCCTTGTCGGTCATGAGGGAGAAGTTGAAGAACCGGCGCAACGAGGGTGCGGCAGCGCTGACGGCCTCCATGGGCGTATTGCTCAGGCCCGCGAGTCCGAAGGGCAGGCCTGCCTTCTGTGCTGCCAGGGCCACTGCGATCTCGCCTTCGGGGTGGAACAGGCGAGTACCACCGGTGGGTGCGAGGTACAGGGGCATGGAAGCCGGTCCGCCGAGCAACGAGCTGCTGACGTCGAGGTTCGCGACAGAGCCCCACCTCGGGACGAACGACCAGTCGGAGTAGGCCTCCTGGTTGCGTCGCAGCGAGGCCTCGTCCTCTCCTCCACCTTCCATGTAGTCGAAGATGCTCTTGGGGAGCCGGCGGGCCGCGATGCGGCGGACGTCTTCGACACTGAAGCAGCTCCTCTCGAGCCGCTCGGAGACGGACCTGGCGGGGGCCTGTACCGAGGCCAGGGTCCGCAAGTCCTTGAACTTCACGTGGCACCTCTCTGGTGAGTGTGGGGCTGGCACGCCACAACAATGACTTTCGCCACATGCAAGGTAAATGTGAAAACGTCCAGAGCCTGCGCACCTTGGTTGTGCTAGCGTCCAAACCTATGGCTGGCGGTGGGCTGCATCCGCGACAGTCGACGGCGGTCAGCGTGACGCACGACTCTGACGAAGCGACATCGATCGTTCGCCTGGCCGACTGTGTGAGACTCATGCAGTCCGACCTCGTACACGCCAACCCCCGCTCGGACACCACCGAGCGGCCCGTCACTGACGTCATGCTCTACGACCCCGTCGACGACTGGACGAGCCTGGACGGGCGCATCATCCTCGCGGTCGGCTGCACCTACGGCTCGCCTGAGTTCGACACACTCCTGCAGCGAACTGCCGCGGGAAACGCCGCGGCCGTCGTGGTGAAGGCGTATGGCGCGAACCTCGCACTTCTGGGCTCAACCGCCGACAGGCACAGCGTGGCGATGCTGGTCGCCCCCCACGACGCCGACTGGGCCCGTCTGGCCGCCCTCGCGAGATCCGCCGTCGTAGGAGCCGCGGTCGACACCGTGTCAGGGGTTCGGCTCGGTGACCTGTACGCATTCGCCAACGCCATCGCATCGATCACCGACGGCGCTGCCAGCATCGTGGACACGTTCGGCAATGTCGTCGGCTACTCGACGTTGCCCGGACAGCCGATCGACGAGATCCGGCGCCTTACTACCCTGACCCTGCAGGAGCCCGAGCCCCCCGCATTCGACCCGGGCTTCAAAAAGGTCTACGCCTCTGACAACGCATTGTTCATGCCCTCCCCCTACGCGGGGATGGACCGACTCGCGTTGGCAGTGCGGGCAGGCGGAGAACTGCTCGGGTCCATCTGGGTCATCGACCCCGGCGATGAGAAGCGGGCAGCCGCGCTGCAGGCCTTGGACAGGATGGGAGACCTGGCGGGTCTGCATATGCTCAATGCGCGTGCCGAATCTGACTTTGGTCAACGGCGTAGCAGCGATCTGATCCGCACACTCGTGGACGATCCGCCCAGCGCTCCCTTCGCAGCCGCCCAACTGGGGCTGGATGTCGCCCACGAGATCGCGGTCGCCGCATTCAGCATCGTTCGGCCCGAGCGCGGAAACCTCGACGCGGTTCGGGAGGTCCGACGGCTGCTGCATCTGATCACGACCATCTGCAACGTCCAGTTCGGAACAAGCCACAGCGCGGTCATCGACTCGGTGGTCTACGCCCTACTGCCCGCCGACGGCGCGAACCCCAGAGCAACGCAACGGCGGGTGATCGAGGAGATCTGCACCTACGCGAACACCATCACAACGGGTCCCCTCATCGCCTCCGTCGGCAGCATCGCGCCGAAGATCGAGCAGGTGGCACAGTCCAAGGACGAGGCATTGGAGACGCTGCACTACTTGGGCAAGCTGCACAGGAATGGCGCATGGCCTGATGCCCAACGCATCTTCGGGATGTACGAAGATCATCGGGTCCCGCTCAGCCTGTTGAAGATCGGCCACTTCGTCGCCGACGCCGGCCTGCACTTCGACGATGGAATCGACCGGCTCAGACGACATGACCAGGAGCACGGCACCGACTACGTGCCGACGCTGCTCGCGTACTTCGTCCACAACACCAACATCTCCGCGATGGCCGCGAGCCTGCAAGTGCACAACAACACCGTGCGCTACCGGATGACGCGACTGGCAGAAGACTTCGAACTGGATCTGGACGATCCGAACTCAAGACTCTGGGCGTGGCTGCGCTTGTCCATCTCTGAGCTGTCCAGCCCTTCCTAGCCAGACCACCCCAACCTGGCGTATGAACGTTTTCGACATTTTGGAAATGGCCTCTTTCTTATTGCGCGTGTTGTGATATTTGGAACAATGGTCGTGTCGCTGCCCCTTAGCGAACAACGCAAGGAAGAGGACGATGAACGCCGGAGTCCAATCGTTCAGCATTAACATTCCGCAGGCCGATCTGGAAGGCCTCGTCGACCGGCTGCGCCATACCCGATGGCCCGACGAGATGCCGGGGGCCGAGTGGAGCCAGGGCATCCCACTGAAGGTGGTCAGAGAGCTGGCCGAGTACTGGTGCACCGGGTATGACTGGCGGGCGGCTGAGGCGCGGTTGAATCGCTTCCCCCAGTTCATCACAGAGATCGACGACCAGCGCATTCACTTCCTGCACGTCAGGTCCGAACGCGACGATGCGATCCCCCTGTTGATCACGCATGGCTACCCCAGCTCGTTCGTCGAGTTCGAAAAGGTGATCCCGGAGCTCGTGGACCGGGGCTTCCACGTCGTGATCCCCTCGCTGCCGGGCTTTGGATTCTCCACGCCGTTACGGGAACCCGGATGGGCGATGGGCCGTACCGCTAGAGCCTGGGTGGAGCTGATGGCGCGGCTCGGCTACAACCGATATGGCGTACACGGCGGCGACGTCGGTGCCGGCATCTCCGGCGCTGTCGGCGGGCTGGACGGCGAGCACGTCATCGGCATCCACGTGGTCACCGACCCTTACACCGCCGCGGCCACTGCGACTTTCATGCCCTGGATCGCGAACCAACTGAACCCGGACGACCCGGTCGACAAGCTGGCTCTCGACCGCATCGAGCAGTTCCGCCAGAACGACTCCGGCTACCTGGCCATCCAGAACACCCGTCCGCAGACCATGGGGTACGGTCTGACCGACTCGCCCGTCATGCAGCTCGCATGGATCGCGGAATGCTTCGAACGGTGGACTGACCTGCCGATCGACCGGGATCAACTGCTCACCAACATCAGTGTGTACTGGTTCACCGGCTCGGGTGTGTCCGCGGCGCGCTTCCTGTACGAGCAGGCCCACTCCCAGGACTGGGGAACGCCGCCCACGGTGCCGCAGGGATATTCGGTCTTCGGGGCGGACCCGACAGCTCGCCGCCTCATCGGTCCCGCTGAGGACGTGCACTGGGTGGAGCACGAGCATGGTCGGCACTTCCCCGCCATGGAGGCGCCGGCGCAGCTGGCCGAAGACCTGTCCGCCTTCTTCGACGGGCTCCGATGACCGACGTGCTCAGTCAGCGTGCCCTGAACAGGGCCACGCTGGCTCGCCAGTTCCTGCTGCGGCGAGCCGAGTTGCCGGCGCTGGATGCGATCGAGCAGTTGGCGGGGATGCAGGCGCAGGCGCCGCTCGCTCCTTACGTCGGCCTGTGGTCCCGGCTGGCCGGGTTTCGCGCCGCTGACCTGACGACGCTGATCGCGGATCGGGCAGCCGTGCGTGCCCAGTTGATGCGCAACACCGTGCACCTGGTCAGCGCCCGTGATGGCCTGTCCTGGTATCACCTGTTCACGTCGGTACACGCGCGAGACTTCGTCGCCCACTTCGGCGGCCGCGCCACCGGGGTGGATCAGACGGAGCTACTGAGCTTGGCCAGGATGATTCTGGACGAGAAACCACACACCCGCGCCGAGCTCGGGCGTGCGCTCGCGAAACGGTGGCCGGATGTGGAGCCGGCCGTCCTCGCATATGCGGCAACGCACCACCTCGCGCTGGTGCAGGTACCGCCGCGCGGCCTGTGGGGCCGATCGGGGCCGTCGAAGTGGAGCACGACAGAGAGTTTCCTCGGCCGGTCTCCCGATCCCGGCCCGTCAGCGGAGGAACTGGTACGTCGCTATCTCGCCGGATATGGCCCGGTGAGCGTCGCGGACGTACAACGTTGGTCCGGACTGACCCATCTGCGCGAGATCGTCAGGCGGATCGAGTTGATCACATTCCGTGACGAGGCCGGGCGCGAGCTGTTCGATCTGCCACATGCGCCGCGGCCTGACCCGGACACGCCCGCGCCGCCACGCTTCCTGCCCGAATACGACAATCTGCTGCTGTCACACGAAGACCGATCCCGGGTGATCCCGGACGGGAGGAAAGTGCCGCTGCCACCCGGCAACGGCGCCAGGACAGGCACCTTGCTCGTGGACGGGCTCTGGCGTGGTGTCTGGACTCTCCGGGACGGACAGGTGCAGGTCGAGGCGTTCACGAGTCTGTCGGCCGCGGAGCGTGACGCTGTGGAGATCGAGGCGGAAGCACTCCGCGGTTTCCTCGCCACTGGATCAGCGGCCGACTCCTGATCTACTCCAGCCGGGCCGATCGTCACGCGCCCGAACCCCATGTCCCTGCCAAGAAGGGCTCTCCGTGTCAGCTGACATTTCCTCTTACCGCAGCCATCGCCCCGCCCGCCGATGGTTGTTCACCATGGCCGCGGTCACGGTCATGACGGCGGTGGTCACTCCAGTGGCAGCGACCGCCGGGCAGAGCCCGTGCGAGGCGCCGCCACAGAGCAGTCCGACGTACAACGACTTCGTGCTCACGTACAAGTCCGAATGCGCCACGAAGAAGAACTACGACCGGACGTTCCAGGACGTCACGGCGTCCGTCCTGGTCGACGAGCGCAACAGGCTGGCGGTCACGACGTCGACGGCGCTGGCCGGTGCGATCGCGTCGGTCAAGGTGAACGACAAGGAGTTCATCTCCAGCGGTGGCCACGGTGCCGCTTTCCAGTACGCCTTCCACGCCTGGCAGGAGGGTGAGGCGGCGACCGAGTGCTACAACCCCACGCAGGCCGGCAGTCGCCTGGACGACGTGGGCCAGCCACCTCCCTACCACGGTCCCAGCACGAGCGCGCTCTACACCATGGCCGGCTCCGGCAGCTCCATCCGCACGGCGGGGAGGCCCGCGATGTTCGTGACCCTCGCGGACCCGAAACCGGGCTGGGGCAACTGCCGCAGCGCCGACCACCAGGACGAGCGCGTCCCGTTCACCATAGGCCTGTCGCCGTACTGGCTGCAGACCGAGATCGAGCTCGCCCCCGATCACGACGCGCCCGCGCTGGAGAACGTCTTCCGCGCCGCCGCCACGATCACCTCCGACGACGAACGACACGACCACTTCAGCGGCGTCCTCGTCGCCTACCTGCAGCCGGACTTCACGAAGGTCTTCTCCTACAGCCCCGCCACCGGTCGCCTGTCGCCCGAGCCCGTGGATTCTCACACGAGCAAGGACCCCATGGTCCGTTGCACGGACGACGACGCATACTGCCTCGGCATGTACGTCAAGCCCGAAGTCCTCGGCGACAAGGCCTACTACTACACGATGACCCGCCCGCCCATGGACTACAACGGCTACTTCGGCGAGAACACCATCCAGGTCACCAGCCCCGGCGGCGCCATGGACAAGGGAGACAAGGTCACCTACGAGACCTACGTGGTCGTCGGCGACAAGAGCCGCGTCGAGCACACCATGACCCAGCTAAACAGCGCCTTCCGGTAGTCGGCCCTCGGACTCGGCCGCGTGCCGTACAAGGCCCAGGAGCGACAACGCCGATCGACCCACCGCCCGCTCGGCGAGCTGCGCCGGCTCCAGGCCGTTGAAGGACCCGCAGGTGAAGTAGCTGTGCGTCAGCCCTTACCGAGGACGCAGAAGTCGTTGCCCTCCGGGTCGGCGAGGACCGTCCACGACACCTTGCCCTGGCCGACGTCGGCGTTGGTGGCGCCCAGAGTCCGCAGCCGGGCCACCTCCGCGTCCTTGTCGTCAATGGGGTACGGCAGCAGGTCGAGATGGACGCGGTTCCGGACGGTCGTCACATCGGATGTGCGGCGTAGCTCCAGATACGGCCCGACGCCTTCGGTGGAGCGCAGCATCGCGTGATCGTCGGTCACTTCGTGCAGGGTCAGGTCCACCGCCTCGCCCCAGAACCGGGCCAGGGCCCGCGGGTCCGCGCAGTCGATCACCACGGCGGCGATCGCGCCGGTGTCCCGGTAGATCTCCCGAGGCTCCAGCACGCGGAACACGTTTCCTTCCGGGTCGGCCAGAACCGTCCACGGAACGTCGTCCTGACTCACATCGGCGGGCGTAGCGCCGAGGTCCTTCAGGCGCGCGACCAACTCGGCGTGATGGGCCGCGGAGGTGGTGGCGAGTTCGAGGTGCGCGCGGTACTTCACCGTTTCGGGGTCCGGGACGGTCACGAAATCGATGTAGAAGCCGGCGGGGTCCGGCCAGGCGAAGCCCTCGGGCTCGAGGTTGGTCACGCCGGGTCCCTCGCTGGACATGCCCCAACCGAGCGCCTCCGCCCAGAACCGGCCGAGCGCCGCGTCATCCCGAGCCTTGAAGTTCACCTGAACAAATCTCAATGCCATGCCGCCGATCATATTCTCAGGTAGATGAGGCCTTGTTCGCGTTCAGCCGCTCAAGGCGGGTTCGTCGCCTAGCTGGGTGACCCAGATCCGTGTGAGCGTCGCCGCCTTCCCAAAGCGGCGACGTTAAGCTTTCTGATCAGCAGGGCTTCCGCGTCAGCCATCGCTCAGGGGCCGGTCTGACGGGCGTAACGCGGGTCGGAGGATCGGCTGCGTTGTGGCGAGAGATTTCTCCGGGGCCGTGTCGATCCGCCGGCCGTTCGTTCGACATGTGAGTGTGAGGGCCGAAAGGCGGCCCCGCCGGACGAGGAGAACGCGATGTCGAAGTACATGCTGATCATGCGGGGCACCGATGAGTCGAACGCCGCCATGATGGCCTCGATCGAGGAGGGGATTGCCAGGACCCGCCTGTTCATCGAGGAGATGATGAAGGCCGGTGTTCTCCTCGGGGCCGAAGGGCTGGACGATCCGGGCCAGGGCGTCGTGGTCGACTTCAGCGGCGAGGTCCCGGTGGTCACGGACGGGCCGTACGGCGAGACCAAGGAACTGTTCGGGGGCTTCTTCCTGCTCGACGTCGCCTCGAAGCAGGAGGCGGTTGAGTGGGCCAAGCGGGTCCCGGCGGCTCCCGGGTCCAAGATCGAGATCCGGCGGGTGCCCGGGGAGGACGAGGTCCCGCAGGACAGCACGGTTCAACGCTGATGGGTACGGCCGACGTCGAGGCCGTCTGGCGGATCGAGTCGGCGCGGATCGTCGCCGCGCTGACCCGGTTCACCGGCGACTTCGGGCTGGCCGAGGACGCGGCCCAGGAGGCGGTGGCCGAGGCGCTGGTGTCGTGGCCGCTCGCCGCTCCGGCCAATCCGGTCGGCTGGCTGATGGCCACGGCCCGGCGGCGGGCGATCGACGCGCTCCGCCGCCGGACCGCCCTACAGGACCGATACGCCCTGCTGGCGACCGACCCGGCGTTCGACTCGGCAGTTGACTCGATGGTTGACGAGGTCATCGATCCCGACCGGATCGACGACGACATCCTGGCGCTGATGTTCATCAGCTGCCACCCGGTGCTCTCTCCGGAGGCCCGGGTGGCGCTGACCCTGCGCGTGGTCGGCGGCCTGTCCAGCGAGGAGATCGCCCGCGCGTTCCTCGTACCCGTGCCGACCGTGCAGGCCCGCATCACCCGGGCCAAGAAGACGATCGCGGCGGCCGGGGTGCCGTTCGAGCTGCCGCCGGCCGGTGAGCGCCGGGAGCGGCTGGGCGGCGTGCTCAGCGTTCTCTATGTGATCTTCACCGAGGGGTCGACGGCCACGTCGGGCGACCGGCTGCTGCGCCCCGACGTCGCGTACGAGGCGATCCGGCTGGCCCGCACGCTGGCCGCGCTGCAGCCGGACGAGCCGGAGGTGCACGGCCTGCTCGCGCTGTGCGAGCTGACGGCCGCGCGCTTCCCGGCCCGGACCGGCCCGGACGGTTCGCCGATCCTGCTCGAGGACCAGGACCGGCGACGGTGGGACTTCTCGGCGATCCGCCGTGGGCTGGGCGCGCTGGCCAAGGCATCGGCTCGCGGCCTCGGCCCCTACGGCCTGCAAGCCGCGATCGCCGCCACCCACGCGTCGGCGCCTTCGGTCGAGGCGACCGACTGGGACCGGATCGTGGTGCTCTACGAGGCGCTCGGCCGGGTCGCGCCCTCGCCGGTGGTCGAGCTCAACCGGGCCGTCGCCGTGGCCATGGCCTCGGGCCCGGCGCAGGCCCTGGCCATCGTGGACGAGCTGATCGCCTTGGACCGGCTTCCCGGTTCGCATCTGGTTCCTACCGTACGCGGGGAGCTGCTGGCCCGCCTCGGCCGGCGACCGGAGGCGCGCGCCGAGCTGGAGCTGGCGGCCCGGCTGTGCGCCAACCAACGCGAACGCTCAGTGCTGCTGCGCAAGGCGGCCGCGCTGGACTGACTTCTCCAGCGCGGCCGGCCGTGATTCGAGCGTGGCCCGGATGCCGTTCTCGCTTCCTACTCGCAGCCACGTTCTCGGAAGTCCTCGGGTGGAGAGCTTCCGAGAACATGGCTTCTCGGAAGCTGCCGGCCTGTGGAGATGGCTGGCAGCGGGACACGACCTTGCCTGCGACGCTGTGGTCACGCTCGTCCTTCATGGCGAGCGTGATAGCGAAACCTCGATCAGGAAGCGAATCCGAAGGCCGCAGGAGACTCGGGCAGACCCCATCGCTGGTCAGGGTTGAGGTGGCAGTCCCAGATCACCAACTGGGTGCCGTTGGCGGTGCTGCCGCGGTTCGCCAGACCGACACACTTGTTGTTGCCGGCGAAGCTGCGGATGGAGTAGGTGTCGCCGCCCAAGGCCGCGAACCTCCATTGCTGGTCGGGGTTGAGGTGGCAGTCCCAGATCACCAGCGGCGTGCCGTTCTCGGTGCTGCCGCGGTTCGCCAGACCGACACATTTGCCGCTGCCGGCGAGTGTGCGGATGGAGCGGTCGTTGTTGCCCTGCCAGATCTGGTCGGGGTGGAAGTGGCAGTCCCAGATCACCAGCGGGGTGCCGTTGGCGGTGCTGCCGCCGTTCCCCAGGCCGATGCACTTGCCGCTGCCGGCCTTGCTGCGTAGAACGGTCGAGGGAAGAGCGTTCGCGAGGAGCGGAGCGGCGACGACAGGTTGCCCTGCGGAGCCGGTTTCCGCTGTAGCTCCTGGGGTGGCGAGGACGCCACTAGCGATGACGGCAGAGGCTCCCAGCGTCATTGCCAGCCGTGCTGTGCGAGACGCCACTGGGGTGATCTTGTTCGTGCTGCTCAACGGATTCCTCCATGGCTAAAGGATTTCTCTAACCGTGCACCGCAGTGGCTTGCGCAAGGATCCTCAGATTTAGGGGTTGCGATGGCGTGGATTCGCTGGGTCCGGGTTTTTGGGGAAAAGTCAGGGAAAGGTGGCTCAATGCCTGTTTCGCGCCCGACGTACGAACTCGAACGAGAGGCTTCCGAATAGCGAGAAAGTGACCGACACGCCAGGGCCAAGGCACGACCGTCGAGATCGAGACGTTCTCGACGCCTAATGATCACCAGAGAAGACCGTGCCCGTCCCCGCGTCATCGTCGATCGTCTGGATCCGCGAGGAAAAGGACCTCCAGCGGCCCTCGGAGACGACCTCGACGGTGCCGTCGGTCACCTTGATGGCCGTCTGGTCATCGATGGCGTACGCCGGACCCGCGATGTCGGCGGCCCATCTCTCGGCCTCGGCCATGGTGTTTCCCGGCATGAGCTCGTGTCCCAGGTGCGGGAAGATCGAGAAGTCGACGACCCCTAGGGCGCGGTCGCTTCCGGTGGGCGGCGTCCATTCGACGAAGTAGTCACCGATCCGGGGGGTCATCACCATGCTTCCGGCGCTCACCCCCACCCAGACCGTCTCGGGCAGCGACGGCAGGAGATCCGCCAGTCCGGACTGCCGCATCCAGTGGCACAGGTACGTCGCATCGCCGCCGTCCACCAGCAGGACGTCGGCCTCCCGGACCCAGGGGACCCAGCGGTCCTTGCCGATGCTGGGCAGTGCGGTGAGCTCGAGGACGCCCAAAGACTTCCAGCCCAGGTCGCACATGGGTGCCGGGGTCTGTCCGGCGATGAAACGCCAGGCTGAGGCCGGCGTGCACATGGGGTGGCCATACTCCGCCGTAGGGATGCAGAGGGCACTGGAGTCGGCGATCGGCTTGCCCAGCAGGTCGACCAGCGCATCACGGATACTCGTGTTCGTGACGCCCCCGGACGTGAGAAGAAGCTTCAAGATGCCTCCTGATGCGAGTGCGATGGAGCGGTGTGACGTGTAGACCTGGGACCACCGCGAAACTCATCGCCGCTGGGGGCAGAACTCAGGCGCCCTCTCAGAAGCCGGAGAAACTAGAGAAAGCAGAGAAGAAGGCCAGGCCGATGACGGCCGCGATGAGCCCGATGACGATTCCGCTGTAGCCGCCGCCGGCGTCGTCCGCGGGCATGGCGCTGGTCGGGTTCTGCGGGTCGTAGAGCACTTCGGTCTCGTTGCCTATGTCGAGGTTGGAGGTGGTCGCCGCCTCGGTGGTGATTTCCCGTCCCTCCACGGTGGTGAAGGTGAGAACCGGCCGCTGTCTCGCCCTTAGGTGCTCACCCTGCCCCACGAACGTGGTCCGGACGTCGCTGACCACGCCTGGCACCCGCTGCGCCCGCCGGACGAACTGCTTGGCGTCGATGATTCCCTTGATCGAACGAAGAATGATCAGTGCACCAAACGCCACGAACAGCAGCGGGAAGTACTGGAACAGATCTTCCAACGAGGATCTCCTTGGATCGCCTGCACCTTAGAACGTCCTTGGGCCTGTACGGAGTTCAGATCGTGTGAAACCGGCGTCAGCACACCTTGAAGATGCTCTTCCAGCCGATGCCCGTCTTCTGCTGCGCGTTGCTGTTGGTGGGCAGCGTGAAGTGCACCGACCCTCTGGCGTTGATCTGGTTGTGCATTCGGCCGGACTGGCCGGCGCCGTACCACTTGTATGACCCGCGGTAGCGGAGGTTGGTCAGGCCGCACTCGGTGATGACCTGTGTCCTGCCTGTGAAGCCCGGCCCTTCGTAGGCCACGTACATCGAGTCGGGGGCCGCGGACGTCGAGGCGTTGGCGGCACCGCCCATGATGGTGATCAGGGAGGCAGAGATGGCAGAGACGAGCGCGATTTTCTTGATGCTCTTCACAGCGATCCTCCGGATGCGTCGTGGTTTTTCCTAACGAGAGGAACATATGGATCAACGCTTGATCGCCACTTACGCCCCACTTGCACCACACGTGACAAGTGGGAGTAAAGCCAGCGAACTTAGCCCGCCGCCAGAGTCTGGGCGGGTCCGCCGATGTGCTGCCAGGTTCCGGAGCCGGCGGACCAGCGCAGGATCCGCGAGCGGTCCTCGGTCAGCACGAACACCGCCTCCCGGCCGACCGCCACCTCCGCGCCGGCCGGGCCGATGTCCTGCCAGCTCTGGTCCGCGAGGCCGGTCGTCACGTCAGTGAGGACGCGCAGCCGGGTGCGCGAGGGATCGGTGGAGAAGAGGCCGGCGGGGCCTCCGTACAGCTCTGCCGCCGGACCTGCCGCGTACGTCCAGGGCGGCCAGGGTGCCGACGGAACGTCTGAGAGCCAGCGGTTGACCAGAGCGCGTTCGGGGGTCAGGCCGTACAGGTGCCGGTCAGTGAGGGCGAACGAGGCCCCCGCCGTGCCGACGCGGTCCCAGGCGAAGGGGCGGCCCGAATACCGGAAGATCCACCCCTCCACCGGATTGGTCGCGAACAGGCCTGGCTCGCCGCCGTACAGCCGCGCTGCTGGGCCGCCGATCGTGGTCCATGACGTGCCGTGCCCGTTCCACACGGCGACGGACTGGTGGTCGGCGGCCAGCCGGAAGACGTGAACGCCGCTGACCGCGAAGTCGCCGCCGGGCTCACTGATCAGCGACCAGTGGCCGGGCCGGCCCTCATACCGGTAGAGGCGGTCGTCCGTGCCGGTCGCGAACAGACCGGCGGGCCCGGAGTGCAAGCGCTTGGCTCCGTCGCCGATTCTGGTCCACCCCGCTGCGTCCGTACCATCCCAGCGGAAGACGCCATCCCCGCCCGGCCCCACGGCGAACACGGCGTCCCCACTCGGAGATCCCCATCCGAGCAGCAGGGCGAGCACCGTGAGAACCGCGATCGCGGCGCCGCCACCGACGAGGTACAGGGGGCGTGGACGGCGTCGCCTCTCAGGCGGCTCGGGGCTCGCGGCCGGTTCCATGACCGCCGCATCTTCGACCGCCGCCATCGTCGGCGAGGGTCGCGACGGCGGAGCCACTGGGACGGGGTCGCGGTGTGCTGCTTCGAGGGCCGCCGCGTGCAGCTGGGCGGCGGTCTCCATGTGACCGTGGCGGGTGCGTTCGTCCGGTGCGTGGTGGTCCTGGACCAGTCGCGTCAGCAGCTCCAACGGGATGATCTTCAGGCCTGAGCGGTACTCGCTCCAGAGCGTCTTGCTCACGTGATACCGCGCGGCGAGCTCGCGGACGGTCATCCCGGCGGTGAGCGTCAGCAGGAACTCCGCCAGCGCGTTCGCCTGCTGCGTGCTGCCACGAGGGCCGCCCTGGGGCCTGCCCACCTTGCGGTTCATCGCCGCCATCGCTCCCTCCGCCGGTGATCAAGTCAACAGACTCGATTGTCCGTGGACAACTCATTGTCCGGATTTGATCAGGGCCGCTTCCGGACAACCGGCGGACCCGCCAGCCTCGAAAACGCCGGATAGACACGTTTCGCCAGATCACGGGTATCTGGCGCGAGAGGAGATTTCGTGACCAGAAACGCCTTCACGCGACTCGCCGCAGTGACCCTGCTCGCCACCGCCGGGTTGGCGGCACCCGCCGACGCCGCAAGCGGGTACACCCCCGAGCAACTGTGTGGCAGCGGTTTCAACACGGTGGCGCTGGGCCGCATGTCGGTCACCGACCAGACGAACACCCTTCGTGGCCATGTCTACTTGCTCTACAGCCCGTACACGGGAGAGCACTGCGTCGTCACCATCAAGTCGGATTTCGTGGGCACACCCACCATGACCACGGCGACCCTCCTCGTGCGGAGCGGCATCTTCACCGCCCCGCACAAAGAAGAGGACCCGGGAAACTTCAAGTACTACGCGGGTCCGGTGAAGACGAACGCCAGGGGCAAGTGCGTCTCCTTCAGGGGAACGATCAGCTCTCCCGGATCCGGCTTCCAGGCCTCGGGCGGTTGGAGCGGTTACGGCGACTGCGGCAGGCAACCTTCCCGCCAACGAGGCCTCCGCTGACAAGGACCTTCTACAGTCGGAGGACTCCGCCCGGCCAGGTGATCTCCAGGAGCATCAAGTCTGGGAAGAAACTTCTGATGACGATCACGACAAGTCCCCAGAACAAAATCCCGATGAGCGTGCCGATGTAGTCGTCGTCGGAAGTCCTGCCGAGACGAATGACCAAGGGGACGGCGACAGCAAGGCCAGTTCCAGCGGCCGAGAGGCCGAGCCAACCGAGATCTCGACCCGGATTTAAGAAGCCCACCAACTCTCCAAGTATGATCAACCCGGCCATGATCCAGGCGCTGACAAACACCCACTGTGGCTGTCGTTTAGTGGAGCGAGACGGCCGCGACGGATATGCACGTTTGGGCCAAGAGATGCCTTGTGTTGGCGGTTGTGCATGATCGTGCACCGGGGGCGCTGCGAAATGAGGCGATTGTGGCGCCGTGGTCGTCGAGCCTTTTTGATCTTTGCGGTGGTAGGTCAATGCAGCGTACACAAAGCTGCCTGCGGCAAATATAAGACCCGCAATGGCAATGAAGGTGGCCACCTATCCAGGTTCCAGCATGCCGCACACGCTTGTCACGATTTCACGTAACTGATTTCCTCTGCGCTGCTCGGAGATCATCGCTCGGCGGGCACGGACGCCACGTCGCCGCGCAGGGTGCGCTCCTCTGCGTCGGCCAGCCAGAAGAAGACCGGCGGCAGGCTGAGCTCGATCACCGCCAGCGCGATCTGGAACCACTGCGGCCAGCCGTGCACGGCGAGCGAGAGCAGCCGGCCCACGCCGCCCAGCAGGAAAACGCCGGCCAGCCACCGCACCACCCGAGCCGGGATCGGACGCTGCCGCGCGGCCCATAGCCAGGCCAGCCCGTAGCCGACGAAGCTGGCCCCCATGAACCGGCCCCAGCTGTCGACCGTCGTGCCGGCGGAACCGGCGCCGGGGATCGCCGCGTTGCCGAGTGCCACGTGGAACAGGCCGATCGCGACGCAGGCCCAGCCCATCAGCTGTGTGAGTACGCGCAGAACCCTGGCCACAGTCCCTCCAAGTCGTCGTGGCGGAGCTTAGTTGACATGTGTCTACTACAGTGGACGTACTAGTAGACCCATGTCAACTAAGCTTCTTGCGTGCCTCCTCGCCAGCGACTCACCCCCGCCGATCGCCGCGCACAACTCCTCGCCGTCGGCGCACGGCTCTTCGCCGCGCACCCGTACGCCGACGTGCTGATGGAGGAGGTCGCCGAAGAGGCCGGTGTCTCCCGGGCCCTGCTCTACCGTCACTTCCCCAGCAAGCACGCTCTCTTCGCAGCCATCTACCAGCAGGCGGCGGACCAGCTGCTTGCCGAGACGCGCCTCGACTCCGCCGACTCCCTAGTTGAGCAGCTCATCCAGGGCATGGACGTCCATCTCGACTACTTCGTGGCGAACCGCAACGCCGTCCTCGCCGCGAACCGGGTCCTCGCGGGCGACCCGGTGATCCAGACGATCATGACGAACGAGCTGGACGCGCTCCGTTCGCGGCTGCTGACCGTACTCCCACTCGCGGACGAGAGCGCCCGCGAGGCTGTGTCCGGCGTCCTGAAGAGCTGGCTGGTCTTCGTCCAGGTGCTCTGCGTCGACTGGCTCACTCACGCGACCTGCACCCGCACCCAGCTGCGCGATGTCTGCGTCGGTGCGGTTCTCGGTGCTCTCCGACCGCTGTTCGCCGAGGACCTCGCCCCCGACTGGCCGCGACAAGGGCCCGCCGCGGGTACCTAGGGCCTGCCGTACTTTGTGCCAATTTATGGGTGCAAGTCACATCAACGTCCCGCACAAGCCATGATCGAGGCTGGCCGCACGCTCGTAAAACGGGGGGCGTGTAGGCCGACCAAGATTGGAGCAACGTGCGAAGAAGGACAAATCTGCTCGCTACCGCATTTCTGGCATTGGCGGCGGTCTTACCTGTTCCTGTGGCGTCCGCGGCGACCGAGCCGGAAGCCAGCAGCACCACCGCGGCCACGCGACAGAGCAGCATCACCTGGGCGGCCTGTGAAGAGGAACCCAGTGCCGAGTGCGGCAAGCTGACCGTCCCCATCGACTGGTCCAAGCCGAACGGCGAGACCATCGACCTGGCCATCGCCCGGCGCAAGGCCACCGACCCGACGGCTCGGGTCGGCTCCCTGGTGATCAACCCTGGGGGCCCGGGCGGGTCGGGTGTCGAGGCCGTGTACGGCGCGCCTGACTCGTACACCGAGGAGCTGCAGAAGCGCTTCGACATCGTCGGCTTCGACCCCCGGGGCGTGGGCCGCAGCCACCCGGTGATCTGCTCGGCCTCGGTGTACAACCAGATGCCGCACACCGTCATCTCGAGCCAGGCCGAGTACAACGCCTGGGACGCCTTCACCAAGAAGCTGCACCGCGACTGCCGGGCACGTACCGGCCCCCTGTACGACCACGTCGACTCGCGCAACGTCGCGCGCGACATGGACGCCCTCCGCGCCGCCCTCGGCGAGGAGAAGCTGACCTACTACGGCATCTCGTACGGGACGCTGATGGGCCAGATGTACGCGGAGATGTTCCCGAACCGGATCCGGGCTCTCGCGCTCGACAGCAACATGGACCACAGTCTCGGCGTCGCGGGCTTCCTCAGCACCGAGGCGATCGCCATCGAGGACGCCTTCGACCAGTTCGTGGGATGGTGCGAGGCCGACACCAGCTGCGTCCTGCACGGGCGTGACGTCCGTCAGATGTGGCGGGATCTGCTGGCCAAGGCCCGGAGCGGCAAGCTGTACTACCCGACCGCCCCGGACCGCCCGATGACCGAGCTGCAGGTCATCTACAACGCGGCGCTCGGCACCGAGGGGCCCGACTGGCGCCTGCTGAGCGAGGTCATCAACTGGCTGAGCGGCGGGCCCGAGCCGTCGTGGGTCCCGCCGCTGCCGGGCCGGGGGCCCGTGGAGGGCGACACCGCCGAGCTGCCCACCCGGATCCTCTGCCAGGACTACAACCTCCGGGTGCGGAACTACGCCGAGTATGCCCTCTACATGAAGATTTCCAAGCGCCTCGCGCCCGACGTGCGATACCACCCGTACCCGATCGACGACCTGCCCATCTGCCTCAACTCCACGACGACCAACCCGCCGCACCAGTTGAAGTACACGGGCAGCGCGCCGATCCTGCTCGGAAACTCGCTGCATGATCCCGCCACGCCGTACATGTGGTCCGCCAACGCGGCGCGGCAACTCGGTCCGAAGGCTGTGCTGCTCACCTACGAGGGCTGGGGGCACCGCATCTACGGCAAGGACAAGTGCCAGACGGACATCATCGACCAGTACCTGATCGCTCTGACCGTGCCTCCGCCCGGCACCCGCTGCGCCGTGGGCACGCCTGAGGAGAGCCTGCTCAAGCAGCAGCAGTCGCAGAGGACGTGGCCAACGGACAAGCAGCACTGGTGACCACAGCCGCCGGACCACGGCACACGCCGCGGTCCGGCGGTCTTCTCATGCGGGCCCAGGACCTCAGTCCGTGAGCACGTCTGGGAAGCCGAACATCACGACCAGCGCCGGATCGTGGAACGCGATCACGCGGGAGACACCGGTGGCGGTTGCGGCCAGCACCACAATGCCGTTTGCCCGGAACGCGCCGTCCGCGTCCCGGTAGTACTCGACGGCGGCGGGCTGGCCGTTAGCTGTTGTGGCGATCATTCGCCAGTCGCCCGGCGCGCCCAGCACGTACGCGTCGAGCATGTGGATACACCTCACCCGGCCGGCCTGCCATTCGCGGAATGGTGTCGCCTCCAGCGTGGCGTCCATCCGCAGCACTTGTTCCAGCAGGCCGGCGTCGGAGCGCTCGAAGGCCGCGATGTAGCCGTCGAGCAGCGCACGCGCCCGCTGGTCGGTCGGTTCGAGCAGTTTCTCGGGTTCTGGCGCCAGTTCGGCCAGCCGTGCCCGGGCGCGCTGCAGACCACTCTTCACCGCCGCGGTAGTGGTGCCGAGGATCTTCGCGGTTTCGGCCGCGGAGAACGCCAGCACCTCGCGCAGGATGAGGATCGCGCGCTGGCGGGCGGGCAGGTACTGAAGGCCGGCGATGAGCGCCAGCCGTAGCGATTCGCGCGCGACCACCGCCGCGGCCGGATCGTCGGCGGCCGGGGCGATCCATCGGTCCGGCAGCGGTTCCAGCCACGAGACCTCGCCCGGCGCGACCTGACTCGGCGGGCGATCGGGTCCGTCGTACGGGCCTGTCAGGCCCGAGGGCAGCACCCGGATCCGGCGCGGCTCCAACGCGGTCAGGCAGACGTTGGTGGCGATCTTGTAGAGCCAGGACCGAATCGACGCACGGCCCTCGAAGCCCGCGTAGGAACGCCATGCTCGAAGATACGTCTCCTGTACCAGGTCCTCGGCGTCATGCGCCGAGCCGACCATGCGGTAACAGTGCGCCAACAGCTCCCGGCGGAACCGCTCGGTCTCGGCGGCGAACTGGTCCTGGTTCGCCGCCTCCTGCAGGTGCGCCTTGCTTGGCATGCGCTGTTCCTTGTCCGGACCGGTCCCGCCGGTCGGGACCGTCGCTCATTACGACCGGGGCGCGGTTGCGAAGGAATCGAAACCCAGGTCAGCGGGCATCCGGGCTGTCACGGTAGCAGGGCCAGTTTGCCGATTGTGGCGCGGGTTTCCAGTTCGGCGAGGGCCTTTGGGCCGTCGGCCAAGTCGTACGTGGTGGGGCGAGCGGGGGTGAGGACGCCGGCGGCGATGAGGGCGGACAGCTCAGCCATGAGCTCGCCGAAGATCTGGGGTGCGGCCTGGATCAGCACGCCGACGTTGAGGCCGATGATGTGAACCTGGTGCTTGTACACCAGCTCCCAGTTGGTGATCGCGGCTTCGCCGCCCGCGACGCCGTAGACGACGACACGGCCGGTGACCCGCTTGGCGGCGGCCAGGCCGGCGTCGAAGGTGGTGCCGCCTGCCGACTCCAGCACAAGGTCGGCGCCGACGCCGCCGGTCAGCCGCAACACCTCGGCGGTGAGGTCGCCATCGACGGAGTCCAGGACGTGGTCGGCACCGAGTGCCAGCACCGTCTCGTGCTTGCTCGGCGAGGCGGTGGCGATGACCGTCGCGCCGTAGTGCTTGGCCATGGTCACCGCGGCCTGGCCGGTCGCGCCCGCCGCGGCGTGGACCAGCACGGTCTCGCCGGCGGTGATGTGACCCAGGGGCTTGAGCGCGGCGAGTGCGGTGGGCCAGTTCACGGCCAGGCCCAGCGACTGCTCGGCTGTCCAGCCGGCCGGCACCGGCATCGCCGCGGCCGCGGGCAGGACCATGTACTCGGCGAAAGCCCCGTATCCGATGCCGATGACGCGAGTCCCCGGTCGTGGGCCGGTCACCGCCTCGCCCACCGCTACGACCTCGCCGGCGGCCTCGAAACCCGCCAGATACGGTGGCCGCGGGCCGTCCAGGAACGTGCCGTGGGCCTTCGAGATGTCGGCGAAGTTGACGCCGGCGGCGGCGACCCGGATCAGGACCTCGCCCTGGCCAGGGCTCGGTACCGGCGCGTCGGTGAGCAAACGTACGTCCTGCGTGCCCTTCAGCGAGGTCTGCTGCAGGGCACGCATGGTGGCGGGAATGGTCACGGCGATCAGCTCTCTACTCTCGACCGGCCTCTTCGGCGGGCCGGACCGTCGACCATGTAGACCGCGGCCACCGCGGAAAGGAATCGGCAGCTCGGTACACGGTGGTCAGCATGAGTCATCGACGTCGATGACAGCGACCAGTTCGGGACCGACGAGAACCAGTTGGGCGCCTTCACCGCGAAACTCCAGCGGCCAGCCGCTGCTGTAGGCGAGCAGCGGTGTCCCGTCGTCGCCGGCGACCCTTTTGGTGAGCGTGTCGATGAGATCGCGAAGGACCGGGATGACGAGCTGGTCCGCGGGTGGCTGAGGGTCGTCCCAGCTGTCGTCCTCGCTCAAGCACACGGCCAGGGCCATGTCGGCGGCGGCTTGCTCGGTCTCGGCAAGTACGGTGGCCAGGGCCGCACCGTCCAGAAGTCGAAAGTCGTCATCTTTGAACCGCTTCCAGGTGCGGAAGGTGGCATCGGCACTGGTGTCCAGGACGAGGCCGTGCGGTTCGACGGTGACCTCGAAGCCGACCGCGTTGTTGTTGTTCATCCAGAGGAACTCGCTGAGCAGCGTCGTGTCCCAGGTGATCCGCATGTCCGGTCCGCTGGCCGGCACTGTGGTGCCCGGGGCCACGGACAGCCGGCAGGCTTTTCCGTCGTGATCGCGTACGAGGAGGTGCAGTTCGTCGTCAAGCCGATCGCCACCCGGCTCGGCGGCGACGTGGATTCTCAGCAGGTGCTCGCAGGCCCACTGGGTCAGCACACCGGCCAGGAAACCCACCAGCGGCCGGACGCGTCGGTCGAGCGGTCCGGGACCCGCCTCCAAGGTCTCGGTCAGGGCCTCGATGACGTACGCGGCCGCCTCGTCGGGCCGACCGGCTGAAGCCCGCTGGCCGCAGAAGTAGTCCAGGCCTTCCTCGAACTCCAGCAGCTCGGCCTCGACGGGGAAACGGTCCCCGGCCGCGCCGAACGTCTCCGGGAACCGGCCGTACTCGCTGACCTCTGTCAGTGGCGGCGACGATTCCCAGTCCTCGTCGAACACGCGGGGAGCACTGCCGCTGATGATCTGCACACGCCATGCGGGAACGCCAGTACGTGAGTCGGGCGGTAGCCACTGCTCCAGCAGGCGCGCGGTCGTCGTGATCAGGTGTTCCTCGATGGCCATCTTCATTTCTCTCTGGTCAGGCAATGGCATCCCGGACATAACGGCGATCACCTTAGCGATCAAGTGCGGCCAGCCTGTGCGGTGAGGTCGAGCGGACCGGAGAAAGACGGAAGAGCGGTACTTTAATGTCCTGTGACGCAGCCGGGCTCACTCGCCGATGATTTCCCGCTCGACGTCTCTTTGAGGCCGAATTTGTGCGGTCAGTGCCTTCCCGCTCGCGCCAGTGCGTCCTCAGCCTGCGCGGCGAGGGCCCCGACAAGGTCGGCTGCGGAGGGCAGGTCGTTGATGAGGTCGATGGCCTCGCCGGCCCACATCGGCAGTGCGGGTAGTTCGCCTCGTGCCACGCCGTCCTGGTACGCCTGCTTGGCCTGAACATTGTTGGCGAGCTCCGCTTCCCGGCCCCGCCATTGATCAAGGAAGGGGTGGCCGAGGGTGCGGGCCGTGTACTTCGACGGCCACCGGGAGCCCCGGGCGATATCGAGCACGCTGTTGCGCTCGGTGTCCTCCCCGCGTCCCTCGACGATCGCCTTGGCGGTCGAGGGGGCCACCAGCGCCTCGGTCGTGGCCTGGAAGCGGGTGCCGATGAGTGCTCCGGCGGCTCCCAGAGCCAGTACGGCGGCCAGGCCGCGGCCGTCGGCGATCCCGCCCGCCGCCAGCACCGGCACCGGTGCCGCCAGGTCCACCACGACCGGTACGAACGGCAGCGTGGAGCGCCCCTGCCGAGCGCCATGCCCGCCGCTCTCGACCCCCTGCGCCACGATGACATCGGCGCCCAGGTCCACCGCCCGCCTGGCCTCCTCCAGATCGGTGACCTGAATGATCAGTGTCGTACCCGCCTGGCGGATGCGTTCGGTGTACGGGCTCGGGTCTCCGAAGGAGAGCATCACCGCCCGGGGAGAGTACTCCAGCGCCCGCTCGACCGCCCCGACATCGATCTGCCAGGTCAGGAAACCGATCCCCCACGGCTTTCCGGCGGCGCCCTCGGCGACGATCGGCACTTCGCGGGCCAACCACTCCGGATCCCCGTTGGCGCTGCCCAGCAGCCCGAGCCCGCCACCGCGAGATACGGCGGCCGTCAGCGCACCACCGGCCGATCCGCCCATCGGCGCCAGGGCGATGGGGTGCTGCACACCGAACAACTTCGTGAATGCCGTCGAAAACGCCATAACTACAATGATCACCCCTTACTGGCTTATACGCGACGGTCGTCCTGCGCATGCTGCGCAGGACGACGAGACGATCGCCGCGGTGCCGGCGTCGGCAAAGGGTTGAACCACGGGACCAAGTACACCCTCAGTCAGCAGAAACACCGTTCATGTGGGCTGGAGCCCTCACAGTGACGTCGGCTCGGGGAGCCGACTGAGGATCCAGGTGCAGAGTTCTTCGGTGATCTGGGTGTGCGCCTCGTTCTCGGACGCGCAGAGGAACTCGTCCAGCTCGCTTTCCGACGGAGGCAGGCTGCCGATGTTGGCGTACACGTCGTCCTGGTCGTCGATGTCGCGGATCGCCACGGCGCTGACCGCGGGGACGAAGCAGATGGAGCGGTAGTACACCTCGGCCGGGTCGTGCTGGTTCAGGGCGTCGGCCAGAATGCCGAAGGACTCCAGTGTCCCGCCTGGTGCGCCGTCCAGCTCGGGCAGCCCGCTGGTATAGATGTCCTCGGCGGCGCCGAAGATGCTTCTGAGCGCGGCCACTTGCTGGTCATCCCCGGCGGACTGGGTGTAGAGCACGGTGCCGTTGAATATCAGGCCGGTGCATTTGAGCGCTTCGACGCCGGCCGGAACCCCGTTGCCGATGCCGTTCCCCGAACCGTTGGCGACCCCTATCTTTCTCGGGATGCTGGGCCACGAGCCGACCTCGCTCAACCGGTCGAGGAATTCGTTACGCAGCCTGTCCTGCTGGGGTTCGCTGTCGACTTCGGAGATGTGACGGAACAGCAGCTGGCGCGCGGCCGGGCTGTTGATCTGGCGGGAGAAGACGGGGTTGCCCAGCCTGAGGAAGTGTGCGAATGCCTGCAGGGAGATCGGGATCCACGCGCCCCGATGCGGACTGTCGTAGGAGACGTAGAGGGCCGTCTGGTGGTCGAGGCCGTCGTGCTCCATCTTGGCCAGGGCGTAGCGGGTGACCAGGCCACCCATACTGAAACCGCCGACGGTGAGCGGCGTGTCCCCGTACCGTTCGGCGATCGTCTGGGTGATGGCGGCGATCGCGGTCTGCGCGTTGTCCAGGATCGACGCGCTGCGCTCGGCGAAGCCGAGGATGACGAGGTCGTGGCCACGGCGGCGCAGCTCGCTGATGAGGGGGTAGTCACCCCGTTCCAGGAAATGCCAGGACTCGTGCAGGTTGGACGGACCTGTGTTGAAGCCGTCGGCCAGGATGACCGGATTGACCAGGTTCTGGTGGCCTTCTCCGTAGTACACCCAAGCGGTGCCACCGGGAAGTTCCCACATCCTGTCCGGTGTGGGTGCCGGTGCGGAGACCTCCAGTGGCGCGATCAGCTTGATCGGCCCGATGGCCTGCGCTGCCCGTACTGCCTGCTCTTCGCTCATCCCATTCCCCTCTCCAGTGTGCTCAGGTGGTCCGGCCGCCTTGCCGGATCACTGTGATGATTACGCACCGCAATAGGACGAACGCAGATCGGCACGGCGGAGAAGGGACAAGGATTGACTATCCGTCACAGATCAATTACATGATTCGTGTTCCTGGAGGCCGACCCACACACGGGTGCCGGGCGGGGCAGGATGCGTGCTGTGGAAGTCGAGCGGGCCAAAGGGAGTCGGTTTCGGGATCCCGGTGTGCGTCTGTGGCATTTCGCCACGGAGATCCTGGTCCGGTGTCCGCGGTGCGACGGACGTGCGCTGGTGGCGGTACATCCTGATCACCGCGACGGCCATACCTACGCCGTCGGCTGGCTGACGGCGCCGCACCGGCTGACCTGTCCTGGGTGCGCCCACGTCGCCGAATGGGGGCCGCGGCGGTGGCAAAGCGGTGCCGGGGATGCGTACTTCACCCGTGGCGGCCCGCTCGTGGTGCCGGAGCTCGGCGGGCCGGACGACCCCTACTTCGGGCTGCCGTTGTGGTTACGGCGGCCGTGTTGTGGGCGGGTGTTGTGGGCGTACAACGTTCCGCATCTGGAGCTGCTGGAGGCGTACGTGGCCGCGGCGCAGCGGGAGCGGCCCACGCCCGCGGGGTCGCAGACGCTGCTGGAGCGGCTGCCTGCATGGATGAAGGCAGCCGGGAACCGGGCCGAGGTGCTGGCCGCGATCCGAGAGCTGCGTGACGGGGAGCGTCCGTAGCGGGCTCCGCGCGGCAAGCCGGCGCCGCGTCTTGGGGGTGGAGGCGCAAATCTTTGGGTCTGGGTTGGGGCTCGGCCCTGAGGTGGGGGCAACCTCGGCCGGGCGAACCTGGGTGTCGTCACTAACACGACTACTTCACAGGAGAAGCCCATGTCGATCAAACATCAGCTGGCCGCCACCGCCTTGGCCTTGATCGGTACGGCGGGTGCGTTATTCGCCCCGGCGACGGCCCAGGCCGCGCCGCCCGTCGCCGCCGGCTACGCCAACATCAGCGGCCCCGGCACGGTCGGGCAGTGGAGGACCCTGCCTGCCGGCGACATCTACAACAGCAGTGGGCAGGGAGCCCTGGTCATGCACAACGGGCAGGGAAGCTACTCGGTCCAGTTCCCTGGCCTGGGCGTGACGGGCAACCCCGGCACCGCCCTGCCCGGCGTCGTTCACGCCCAGTCCACCCTGTCCGGCACGGACGTGTGCCAGCCTGCGAGCGCCCCGTTCCTCGCCTCCAGCGGCGTCATGCAGGTCACCATCAAGTGCTTCAACCCCAGCGGCGCCTCGGTCGACCCGTTCTCCATGGTGGTGACCTACAACCGCGACGGGAGCGAGGGCGGCCGGCTCAACACGGTGCGGCTGAGCAAAGACGACATCGCTCAGCTCACCTCCCCGGGTGCGACGGTTGCTCCAGCCGTGCAGTTCAGCAGCCTGCCCGGGCCCATCACCGTGCGCCGTGACCTGTCGCCTACTCCGCAGACGCCAGGCTTCTACACCTTCGCCATCCCGCGTAACCCCGGGGCCGCCCGCGTGCACGCGGTGAACGTCAGTGCCATGGACGTCAACGCCGGGCTGTCCAGAGTGGTGTGCAATGTGACCAGCGACGCGCCCGAGCCGAGCAACGACAAGATCGAGCTGGTTCGGGTCGGCTGCCACAACATGAACGGCACTGCCACCGACAACCCCATGAACCTCACCTTCGCGGAGGACGTCAACACCCTCGGCAAGCTGACGTTGTCGTACGCCAACGTCACCACCCCCACCTACAACACCAACAACACGCCCGAGCCGAGCAAGGAGCTCTTCGCCGACCATCAGCGCAACGACTTCGGCGGCGTCCCCGGCAGGGTGTGGTTCGAGAAGATCGGCCTGGGCCACTTCCAGGTCTACCTGCAGAACCAGGACCGCCAGCAGGGAAATCTCGGCGCCGTCTCGGTGATCCCGACAGGCAGCAGCACCGTCAACAAGGTCTGTAACCTGGCCGACGACTTCAACACGACGGAGCCCTCCACCGGCACCCCGGCACGCAGGATTCGCTTCCTCTGCTTCGATCGCGTCACCGGCGCCGTGTGGACGTCCGCGAGATTCCAGCTCAACTACACCGCACGCCAGTAGTCCTGTCCCTTGAGGTGCTCCCGGCTCGTCTGCCGGGGGCACCGTCGTGGTGTGAGGGCGAAGCCGTGGTGACCTGGTGCGCGTCGGGGGGCGCCCTGCCCGGCCATCACCGGCCCGGCCTTCCGATTGCCCGAGACTGCACGCCCTCGACGGCGAAGGCGTGCTGCGCGACATGTCCGTCGGCCCCGAGGCGACGGCCGCCACGATCTGCGCCCGCGCGGGGCGGGGCTGACGCGGGCCGACTGGCAGCGGTATCTGCCCGGGGTGCCGTACCGGGAGGTCTGCCCGTGACACCGGCCCGTCCTCGTGGATCGAGGTCGGGCCGGTATACGTCTGTCCGAGGTCAGCTCAGGAAGCTGCCGTACGGACCGTTCAAGATCCCATTCTTCTGGCTCTGGCTGAAATGCGTGTTCGGGTAGTCGTAGAACGACGCCGACATCGGGGTCCCGTCGGTGGACGTCGAGTCGGGCAGGCCGAAGGCGTGGCCCAGTTCGTGGACCATGCCGCCGTACCAGCGGTTCATCGGGCCGTTCACGCCCGCGGCGCCGTCGGCGTCGTGCTGGTTCAGGATCACCCAGCCACCTCCGCCACCGCCGCCCGCACCGTTGCCTTCCGCGCTGATCTCACCCACGTTGATCCAGCGCGAGTCGGGTGCTCTCAGGCTCAGCTTCCTGATCAGTTCCTGCTGCATGTTGAACACGGTCCACCAGTACGGGTCGCTCCCGTTGGGGGTGGTCTCGTACCAGCTCTTCACGTGGTCGCCGTTGACGACCTCGACCACGGTGGTGTTGAGGGTGAAGGTCTTGCCCAGCTCCTGCTTGTAGTAGCGCTGCGCCTCGCGCATGACGTTGGCGATGCCGTCCGGCCACCGCTGGTCGTACGCCACGTCGGACGGCTTCAGCCAGTACACCCGGACGGTCTTTTCCGGGGGTGTGGTGGTGCCCCCACCGCTGCTGTAGTTCGGCAACCGCCAGGTCCGCGAGGACACCGCGTCGCAGGGCAACTGCACGAGGGCGGCGTTGCCGGCCGAGGAGCCGCCTGTGGGCACGACGCACTTGCTGGAGTGCACCGCCTGGAGCCTGAAGGTCTTGTCGGTCCCGCTGACCGTCACCGGGACCAGGCGGAACTTCTGATTGTTGGCGCTGGAGCAGGTCCACTGGATGACCGTGGCGTTGTCGGCGGTGGACGCGCCGTAGACGTCCACGCACCTGCCGGCGGTCGACGTGGCGATGGTGTACTGGTCGGTGGTGCCGCTCACCGGGGTGAAGGTGAGGTTCTGGTTGGCGCCGCCGTTACAGGCTGCCTGCGTGAGCTGGACACCGTTGGTGGTGGAGCTGTTGGGCAAGGTCAGACAGTTGCCGCCGTTCTGGTTGACGGCCGTCGAGGTGAAGGTCGTCGCGGCATTGGCCGGCAGGGCGGCCAGCGTCATGATCAGAAAGACTACGACGGCGGTGAGCGGCGCAATGGCAGCGGGTAATCGTCTCATCGATACGCGTCCTCCGTGTCGTGGGAATGAGCGCAGGCAGGGTCTGAGTGACGCCCTGGATAGGCCTTGCGCACACCATGACTCACGAAAAGGTTTTCGGCAAGATTTTATGAACGTTACATCGTCGGCGCTGACTTGCCGCGTACTGCTTCCCGAAATGCTTTTCGGTCAGTCTCGCCTCTCACGAACGGCAGCAGACGCTCCGTCTCCTGCTCCAAGGCCGTCCGATCGATCGCGGACAGCGGGCGGAACGGAGTCAGGCGCAGGGTGTCGCCTTCGAGGGACCAGCTTCCGTGCATGTGGCCGTCCACGAGGAAGGTGGGCCGTACCTGTGCCTGGCCGGGCATGACGCGCTTTCGGTCCTCGTGGCTGATGATGCGGGTGCGGTCGGCGTGGCCGAGCAGGGCGTTGTCGAAGGCGGGCAGCAGTCGCACGGGCGCGGGCGTGTCGGGATCGGGCAGTTCGGCGTCGGCCAGGTCGATCAGTTCCCTGCCGTCGGGGTCGCGGTAGTGGCGTAGTTCGGCGCGCATGTCGGAGACGATCTCGCCGAGGCGGGTCAGCCCGGACCAGGCCTGTACGTCCATGGTCGCGGCTGGGCCGAAGGCTGCCAGATAGCGGCGGATCAGGTGCTTGGCGGTCGCCGGGGACATGGGCCGGCCGAGCCAGGTCTCGGCAGGCGTGACGGAGACGGCCGACCGGGTGCCCCAGGAGCCCCATGTGCCGGTGGCCGGGTTGTGGATGAGGGGGGCTCTGAGCTCGACCTCTCCGGCGAGGATGCGCCCGTCGCGGCCTGGGTGGCGTTCGGCCAGCCGTCGGGCCAGCTCCTTTCGCGGTGTCGCTTCGCCCGCCAGCAGCTCAAGCCCGGTGGCGACCAGCGAGGCGGTGTCCAGGCCCGCGCTGTTGCGGGCGAAGTACGCCGAGCGGGCGGTGCGGTCGAGCACGGGCTGCAACAGCGGCCGCAGCCGCCGGAAGTCGTCGGCCGCGGTGAGGTGCTGGGTACTGCGGAGCAGGCCGGAGCGGACCACCTTCCGATCCTGCAGCAGCGTGGTGAGCATGGGAGTGGGTGAAGCCGTGGATCCTGCTCCACAGCCCGACGTAGGGCCAGTTGGGCTCTTGCGCCTGCAGTGCGACCAGGCGCCCGATCACCTCCAACGGGGTGTGATCGGTGCGGGCCAGCAGGAACTGGCGGTCCAGCAGGGCCCGGTTCAGGGCCCTGCTCGAGAGGGCCGTCACGACAGCCGCACCGATACGTTGCCCCGGTAGGACCCCTGGAGCAGGGACAAGAACGCCTGCGGCACGTCCTCGATCCCGCCCTTGATGGCCGTCTGCGGGTAGACGAAGCGGCCCTCGCCCAGCCAGGTGCTGAAGTGTTCCCGCCAGGCGGCGATCTGGTCGGGGGTGTGGTAGCAGGAGAACGGCAGCAGCTCGACGCTCCGGGCCTGGGCCGCGGCATGATCGGGCTTGGGAAAGCGCTCGGCCGCGTCGCCGAGCTGGCTGGACAGCGAGCCGCGCAGTGCGAAGCGGGCGCCGGGCCTGGCCGTCCGCAGCGCGGCCTGATACTGCTCGCCGCCCACGACGTCGAAGAACACCGAAATGCCCTCGGGCGCGAGCTCGCGGAGCCGGTCGACCGCCGAGCCGTCGTGATAGTCGAACGCGGCATCGTAGCCGAGCTCGTTCACCAGATAGTCGACCTTGGCCGGGCTGCCGGCGCTGCCGATCACCCGCTCCGCGCCCAGGCACTTGGCGATCTGCCCGGCCAGCGAGCCGATCCCGCCCGCCGCGCCGGAGACGAACACCACGTCGCCCTCGCCGACGCCCGCCACGTCGGCCATCCCGTAGTAGGCGGTCGGCCCCTGACCGAGGTAGTAGCCGGGGTCAGCGATGGGATCAAGCTTGATGTACTGGGCGGCTGGGCCCGCCGAGTACTCGCTCCAGCCGGTCATCGACTGGACCAGGTCGCCGGCCGCGAGCTCGGCGCTGTCGGATCGGATGACGGTGCCGATGGCGGCCACACCCACCCGCTGGCCCGGCTGCCAGGCCGGCACCGGGATGGTGCAGTCCGCGCGCATCAACTCCAGGTAGGTCGCGGCGAGCCCTACCTGGTCGGTGCGCACCAGAACCTCGCCGTCCACCTCGGTCGTGGCGACGGTGAAGTTGTCGAGTGCCGGTGCGCCGGCGATCTGCGCGGCCAGCTGGATCTCACGGCTGATCATTTCTTGGTCCTTAGGTCGGTACGGCCTTCGAGATCGACACTAAAGAGGCTTCCGGTCACTTTTTGACCGGAAGTCGAGCGAGGATGGCGACATGGCGAACACCAGCTCACGGACCCTCCGACTGCTCTCGCTGCTGCAGACCCACCGCCACTGGCCCGGCATGGAATTGGCCGAGCGGCTCGGGGTCTCCGAGCGGACGCTGCGCCGCGACGTCGACCGGCTGCGCGAGCTCGGCTACCCGGTCGGCGCGGCCCGGGGCACCGACGGCGGCTACCAGCTCGCGCCCGGTGCCGTCCTGCCGCCGCTGCTGCTGGACGACGAGGAGGCGGTGGCCCTCGCGGTGGGCATCGGCGACGCGGCACAGAGCGGGATCGCCGGGATGCAGGAGGCGTCGCTGCGCGCGCTCACCAAGGTGGTACGAGTCCTGCCGCCCCGGTTGCGGGCCAGGGTGGACGCCCTGCGGGCGATGACGCTCTCCGTCGCTGCGTCCGGGCCGGTCGTCGCGGCGGGGGTGCTCACCGCGGTCGCCCAGGCTTGCCGGGACCAGGAGCGGTTGCGGTTCGCCTACACGGCCAGAGGCTCCGCCCCCACCGACCGCGAGGTCGAGCCGCACCGTGTCGTCGCACTCGGCGGCCGCTGGTACCTGGTCGCCTACGACCTGTCCCGGCACGACTGGCGCAGTTTCCGCCTCGACCGGCTGACCGAGCCGACCGCGACCGGCACGCGCTTCCGGCCGCGTCCGCTCCCGGCCGAGGACGCCGCGGCCTTCGTCCGGACAGCGAGCAACGTCCCGGCCCCGTACCAGGTCGAGGCGCTCGTCCACGCCCCCGCGACCCGGGTACGGCAGGCGGTCGGTCAGTGGGGCACCGTCGAACCGCTCGACCACGACACCTGCCGGCTCACCATGACGTCGACCTCCCTCGATTGGCCGACCCAGGCGCTGGGCAACGTGGGCGCCGAGTTCGAGGTGCTGGGGCCGCCGGAGTTCGCCGCGCATGTCCGGGAGTGGGGCGCCCGCTTCCTCCGGAGCGCTAGATAGTGGGACAACTCACGCGTGACGATGCGCGTCTAATCCGCCGTGGGATTGCTGAGCGGGGGAGATCCGCAGCACATCGGGGGTTACTGGCTGGCCGGGCGGATCGGGTCGGGCGGGCAGGGGGTCGTCTACGAGGCGTACGACGGGGACGGGCGCCGGGTGGCGCTCAAGATGCTGCACGCGGCCGGCGGCGACGACAGCCGCGACCGGTTCGCCAAGGAGGCGACCGCCGCGGGCCGGGTGGCCTCGTTCTGCACGGCCAGGGTGCTGGACGTGGAGCTGGACGGGCCCAGGCCGTACATCGTCTCGGAGTACGTGGCGGGGCCGAGTCTGCGGCAGGCCGTGCGCGAGGGGCGTAGGTTCACCGGTGACGATCTGCACCGGCTGGCGACGGCGGTCGCGACGGCGCTGACGGCGATCCATGAGGCGGGCGTCATCCACCGTGATCTGAAACCCGACAATGTGCTGCTCGGTCCCGACGGGCCGCGGGTGATCGACTTCGGCATCGCGCGGACCCTGGACATGTCGCTCACCAGGACCGGAGAGGTGTCGGGTACGCCCAGCTACATGGCGCCCGAGGTGTTCACCGGGCAGCGGGCGGGCGCTTCGGCTGACGTGTTCGCGTGGGGCGTGATCATGGTGTACGCCGCCACCGGGCAGGAACCGTTCGACGCCGACAACCTCGGCGGCGTGATGCACCGGGTGCTGTCGCACCAGCCCGACCTGAGCGCGCTGCCGCCCCGGCTGGCCGAGCTGGTCGCGGTCGCGATGCGCAAGGACCCCGCGACCAGGCCGGCCTCCCGCGACCTGCTGCTCGCGCTGGTCAGCGGCAACGGCAGCGACACCAGAGGGCTCCTGACCGAAGGCAGCCGCGCCGCCCAGGGGGTGCGCGGGGAGGGCGAGGCCGACCCGGCGCTCGGCACCATCGCCGAGGACGCCTATGGCGCGCTCGGGCCGCAGGAGCGTGAGCTGGCCGCCGAGGTGTTCCTGCGCCTGGTCGCCGTGGACGAGGAAGGCCGCGAGAGCGGCAGGACCGTCTCCCAGGACGAGCTGTTCGGCGGGCGTCCCGAGCCCGAGGTCGCTGCCATCCGGCGCATCCTTCGGACGTTCTCGTACGTCGTGGCCGCCGAAGAGGACTCCGTCGCGCTGTCGCGTCCCGCGCTGTTGCGAGCCTGGCCCAGGCTGCGCATGTGGGTGGACGCCGACCGTACGGGCCTCGCCGTCCTGAGCCAGATCACCAGCGCGGCCCGGCACTGGACCGA
The DNA here is from genome assembly GCF_040648415.1 of Nonomuraea sp. NPDC049141. Lineage (NCBI taxonomy): Bacteria > Bacillati > Actinomycetota > Actinomycetes > Streptosporangiales > Streptosporangiaceae > Nonomuraea > Nonomuraea sp. NPDC049141. The sequence continues at coordinate 115,533 of NZ_JBEZDR010000016.1, read as the reverse complement.
CAACGGCAGGCGCGACGGCGACCTGCTCCAGGGCAGCCGCCTGGAACAGGCACTGAGCTGGGCGGCCACCGGCCGCCGCCACGTGACGCTCACTCCCCGCGAGCGCGACTTCCTCCAGGCGGGCACCGCGCTGACCAGGAAGCGCGCCAGGCGCCGGGCCCTGACCACCACGGCGCTGGCGGCCTTGCTGGCGGTGTCGCTGGTGGCGAGCGGGCTGGCGCTGTGGCAGCGACAGCAGGCGGCCGGTCAGCGCGACGTGGTCACCGCCAAGCAGGTGGCGGCTGAGGCGGACCGGCTGCGTACCACTGACCCGGTTCTGGCGATGCTGCTCAGCGTGGCGGCCTGGCGCGTCTCCCCGCAGGTCGAGGCCCGCTCAGCGGTGATGGCCTCGCTACAGCAGCAGGAAACGGCCGCATTCCACGACCCCCAGGTCAAGGGGGTGGCCAGGCGGACGCTCAGCGGCGATGGCCGGACGCTGGTCAGCGTCAGCGACAGCGGCGTCAACGTGTACGACGTCCGCACGCACAAGCGGACGGGCGGCTGGCGGGGGCTGGGGCTGAGAGACAGCTCGGAGCTCAATGCTCCGGTGCTGAGCAGGACCGGACGGCTGGTGGCGATCTACACTCACGAAGAGCTCGGCGTCTGGGACCTCGCCACCGGCAAGCGGCTGCTCAAGGAGCTCTTTCCGGCCGGCGGCATGCTGATCGGCGTCACGATCGGCGAGGACGAGGCAACCCTCGCGGTCAGTTACGACAACGACCTCGACCACCTGGTGGACCTGCGCACCGGCAGGAAGTTCGGCAGGATCGCCGCCTTGCACGGGTGGGGTCCGCTGATCGACCCGACGGGCAAGCACCTGCTGCTCACCGGCGAGAGCTTCGCCGAACACGCTCTGCCCGGCTGGACCCCCGAGCATCGCTACGCGGGCTGCAGCCACCGGACGCACTCGGTCGCCGCGTTCTCGTCCGACGGCGCCACCCTGGCCTGCGCGGGCAGCGAGGTGGTGCTCTTGGACACCTCCACCGGACGCCGTCGTAACAAGGACGTCTGGACCTGTGACGTCTGCGTCGGCCACTTCCCGCGGCTCCGTTTCAGCCCCGACGGTCGCTACCTCGCCGCGTTCAACGTACGCAAGCTCCAGGTGTGGAAGGTCGCCGACCACGACCTTGAGCTGCTCACGTACCAGTCCGAGGGCGACCTGTCCGATGTCGGTTTCGACGGCTCGACCCTGCGCTATCTGATGGACGACGCGGTGATCAGCGTCGACCTGTCCACGCGCGCCGCCTCGATCAGGACGGGGGGCGACGACGCCATCGTCAGTCCCGGCGGCAGGTGGGCCGCGATCCGCGGCCTTGACAGCAAGTACGTCCGGCTCTGGAACATGCGCGAGCGCAAGGAGGTCGCCCGCTTTCCAGCCGACCCGGACATGCTGGCCGTGCTGCAGTTCGACGAGCTGGGCAGACGGCTGCTCATCGCGCCGGAGTCCGGCCGGATCGAGCTGGTCGACGTCGGTACCCGCAAACGGATCTGGTCGATCCGCTCTCGGCACGCCGTCGACGGATTCCCACCGTTGCGGGCCGTCTTCAGCCCCGACGGCAGGACGATCGCGCTCGTCCTCGGCCCGGACGGGCAGACCCTGAAGTACTGGCTCACCGTGCTCGACGCGGCCACCGGCCGGGTTCTGCACGACAGCCCCACCACCAGCGACGGCGGCCCGTACCTGCCCGACGGCAAGAGGCTCGCCACCGGCTCCGGCAGGTTCATGGACGTGGCTACCGGCAAGCTGGTCGGGGAGGGCTATGACACGTCCACCTCCGGCGGGGACGGTGTCGCCCTGAGCAGCCGTGGTCTCATGGCCATCGCCTACGACGAGACGGGACGCGTCTCGCTCTGGGATCCCTCCGGGCCGACGGCATTGCGTCCCATGCTGCCGAAAGCGGCGGGTCCCGCGAGCGTCCTGGCCTTCTCACCGAGCGGGGACGTGCTCGCGGCGGCCAGCGGTGGCGTACTCCAGCTCTGGGACCCCGTCAACAGGCGGCGGCTCGGCGGCGACTTCGACCCCGCGACGATCCAGAATGTCGACTCGCTGACCTTCAGTGCCGACGGCGGCACGCTGTACTACTCGGCCGACGGCGACATCCTGGAGATCCCCGTCGGAGCCGAACGGGTCGCCGCGCTGGTGTGCGGGCGCGCGGGCCGCCGGCTCACCGAAGCGGAGTGGAGCCACTACCTGGGCGACGTCGCGTACCGGGAGATCTGCCCGAAGTCGGCCCTGACGGTTGTCACCCGTCCAGGCTGACAGTCGCTGCCGGCTCGTGACAGCGCGCGGTCAGCCCGGTCTCAGTGGTGGTGGGCATCGTCGTCTTCATCGAGAACGGAACACCGGGACGAGGAGAACACCCACCATGATCACATTCGCCGCGGCACTGCAACTGCTCATCGCGCTTGCCTTCCTGAGCATCCCGCTGGTGCGCCACCGCTACGGGGGCAGTGCGAAAGCGAACGCGGAGGCGGAACTGACCCGTCAGGGAGTGCCCAGCTCCGTCCTGGAGGAGAACAAGCTCAGCTTCGACGCCAGTGGCCACGAAACGGTCGTCCCCGTGACGGTCGCCCTGGTCATGACGGTGCTGGCCGTGCTCAACCTGTCCGGGAGCGACTGGGGGCAGACCCTTTCCTGGGTCTTCCAGCCGATCGTTCTCGCCGGCAACTTCCTCATCCTGTACAGCAACCTGACCGCCGCCAAGTCGGTGAAGGCCGCCTTCGACCGTAAGGGTGACCCGATGCTTCAGCGCATCGACGTGCGGGCCCTGCTCAAGGCTGCCGAGGGCGGGTTTCCCACCTGGGTCATGCCCATCCTCCAGAACATTCGGCACGCCGTGGTGATGGGTGGGTCGGCCCTCGTTCTGGTAGCGATGATCATCGCGTGATGCACGGGGACTACCCGGCGCTCACGGTGGTGAGGCGAGTGTGCAGCGCCGACTTGACGGCCGGCCATTCGGCGGCGACCACGGAGAACATGGCCGAGTCTCGCAGCTTCCCCGCTTCGCCGGGCGCCCAGGACGGCGACCAGCTACGCAACACCCCCTCGAAGCGCGCGCCGAGGCGCTCGATGGCCCGACGTGACCTCTCGTTGCGCGCGTCGGTCTTGAGGTCGACGCGCGTGACGCCCAGCGTCTCGAACGCATGGGTGAAGAGGAGGAGCTTCGCCTCCAGGTTGATCCCGGCGCCCTGCGCCGATGCCGCGAGCCAGGTCCAACCGACCTCGATGGCGCACAGGTCTTGCCGGTCCGGCCAGGTCCGGGGATCCCAGAACGCGGTGCATCCCACCGCCATCCCGTCCCGCACCCGAACCTGCGCGAACGGCGTCAACCCGTCGGCCACCCGAGCGAACTGGGCCGCCAGATAATCCTCGATCTCGGTGGCCCGGGGAACCAAGGTGAAACCGTAGGAGGAACGATCCTCCTCTGCCGCCCGCGCCAGATCCGGCGCGTGCCTCATCGCCAGCGGCTCCAGCCGAACGGACGATCCGTGGAGCACAGGAACATCGAGCCGGAGGCTCATGGGACTCTCCTCATCGTTCCTGGCGTTGGCACCTTGCCCTCGGGCAGGTTGCCGGACCGTCATCGGGCCAGGCCCCTCGGATCCTCTGGATGATCTCGGTGGAGAGAGATCCTGCCCCAGTGTGGAGGGCGACGTCAAACGTCAACGCGATCTACTGGTAGGTCTGCGGATCCACGCTGCGCCACTTGCCGTCGCCGTCGGCGTTGGCTACTCCGCCGATATACATCTTCTGGTAGGAGGCATAGTCGGTGTTGCGGGCGCTGACTTTGAACGGCTTGCCGTGGTCGTCGATGCGCTGATTGATCAGTTTGCCGTTGCTGAGCACATCGAGCGCGATCGAGAACTCGCAGTAATGCTTCTGTGTTGCCGCGGTCACTTGAAAAGTGATCTCTTCATCGCGTTTGAGGGAGATCGTCTTCTCGCGGAAGTAATCTCCACCCCATTCTGTGTCGTTGACCAGTGTCTTGCCTCGGGGGTCGGTTTCATCGAGGTCGAGGCCGATTTTTATGCTGTCCTCGCTGCCCGCGCTCGGGCTCTCGAACAATGTGCCGGTGAGCGGTGGGCCGCAGCGCGGGACCGCCTTCATTCCGACGATGCGCACGGGCCGATCTGCGTTTCCGTGAACGACGATCTTGAAGTCGGTGCTGTACGGGTCGACGCCACCTTGTTGCCGAAACCATCTGTGCTGTGCATCTGAATATTCCGGCAGGGCATTGATCTGGGCAAGTTGATCACCTGAGAGGGTCACTGCCTCGGGAAAGATCCAGGTGTTATGCAGGTCCGAATGTTCCACTTGGACGAGATCGACTGACAGTGGCGGCCCCGCGGGGCGTGTAGGGGTCGGTGAGGGCGTGCGAGGCTCCGGTGTGGCGCTCGGGCGGGGCGACGGGGTGAACGGCTGTTGTATCGCCCAGATCAGCACGCCGACAAGCACCGGGGTGGCAATGGCGGTTCCGGCCCATTTCACGGCGGGCCGATTCCACCAACGCCGCCGCTTAACAGGATGTCTGATTCGTGGGTATTTCGAATGGTTTTCCATCTGAGCACCGGCTCTCATTGGGATTCCGGGTCCATATTGAGTGCCGCCTTGCTCGTATGCAATCGGATTCGACAAGCCGCCTCCGCTGATGTCCATCGTCATACGTACCTGCCCATGGCGACGGCCTTCTACCTGCGGGTGTTTACGGGCCGTCCCACTTACCGCAGACTCCACCATGAGGTTCTAGAGGGGGCGTGACTGGTTGGCGGGTGACATGGCGCGTCCGGCGGCACACAAGGCGAACTCTCCCCTGGAGCCGGAACCGATATGGGGGCAGCTCGGCTACGTCAGGTATGTGTCCAGGGGCGGCTATGGCCCGGATGCCATCGAAACGCCGACCGCGATGCCGATGCTCCTCGCACCGCTGGCGCAGGATCCTGAATTCACGCATCAGGGCGTGTCACAGTGCGGCCGTTGTGGCGTCCTGGTCACAGTAAAGAAGCGGCGTACTCCTTCCAAGCGTTCGCGCCTCGCGGCGAAGAAGTATTGGGTCGCCGGTTTTTCGAGCGGCCTGTTGCTCTCGATCATGGGAGTCATAGTGTTCTTCGCGCAGATGCGGGGCGCGACGGACGGGACGCCCGGCATGCTGACAACGGCGTTCACCCTATCGGGGCTGGTTTTCCTTTGGCTGCTGACCGGCGTCGTTGGCGAAATAGTAAGAGATTGGGGTTTTGTCTGCGAAGCAGGAAAATCGGGAGGCGTCGAAATCGATTGCACTCATGTCGCAAAGATCGTGAAAGCCCCTAAGGTCGGCTCCTGACGGGAGTAGCTGGACCGCTCCGGCGCCAGGTCAGGGCCGCCGCGGCGGCGAAGGCCAGGGCCGCGCAGCCGATCTGGGCGAAGGCTGTCGGGGTGGATACGTACGGAAGGTCGCCGAGGTTGCCGAGGACGGCCACCGGTAGGAACAGCAGCAGCGCCGCCCGTCGCCCCACGACCGATCGGCACGCGTATCCGGCCGCCAGCGCCACCACGACGAGCCAGGGCACGGGCTTCCAGGTCATGATGTCGTGGTAGATCATCACGTTCACCCAGCGCATGACGGCCTTGCCGGCGGTCAGCCCTGCCAGCGCGAGCGGCCCCCACAGCAGGAAGGCGCGCCAGGGGATGAACGTGATCGCACGGTGCGCCGCGGGGATGAAGGCGATGACGACCGCGGACACCTCGGCCAGCAAGACGGGGCCGGGGCTCGGGAACATCAGTGCGTCCTGCTCCAGCAGGTACGGGTGACCGGCCTTATAGAGATAAAGCGCGAACGCGACTGCGCCCAACATGGCGATCCACCGGCGACCGAACAGCACGGCCAGCACGGGCAGCGCCGCGACGACGGCCGTCTCGGGGACGAACGGGATCCAGGTCGGCTGTCGCAGCACGCCGGCGAGGCCGCGGTTGTGCAGGGCCTCGGCAGCCACCACGAACTCGGTCGCCAGCACGCTGGCCAGCATCAGGAACGGCCACAGCGCCAGGGCTAGGGCCAGCCCGTCCCGCCAGGCGGGCGCGGAGACCGGGCCGAAGGCCCGCCGCCCGTGTACGCGCAGCGCGCCCCACAGCAGGTCGGCCATGTCGGCCGGATCCGGGCGGGTTTGGCCCGGCCGCGCCCCGGCCAGCAGCACGCTGATCATCTCTTCCTCGTGCCGGGCTCGGTGGTCGCGTGGGTAGCAGGCCAGGAGGCGGCGGTAGCGGGCTTCCAACGGGCTCATACCGTGCCCCCCGCGCCGGCGGCGCGCAGGCGCGTGGTGGCCGCTCGCGCGTGCCGGCGCATCCGCTCGGCCTCCGCCGCCAGCCTGGCCGCGCCGTCGCCGGTCAGCCGGTAGTAGCGCCGCACTCTGCCGTCCACGATCTCCTCCCGGTCCTCGGCGATGAGTCCTTCCGCCTGGAGACGGTCGAAAGCGGCGTACAGGGTGCCGGCGCGCAGGCGGACCTGGCCGTCGGAGATGCGCTCCACGTCGGTGATGACGCCGTACCCATGCTGGGGACCGGCGGCGAGCGCGGTCAAGATCAGGAAGCTGGGTTCCTGCATTTGCCTCATGCGATCAATATATACTGATCATCTATATATCAGACGCCCTGCCGCAGTTCCCATAAACGGACGGTCTTGTCCTCGCCGGCCGTCGCGAGCAGGGATCCGTCGGGACTGAAGGCCGCGGTGGTGGCCCGCTGGCCGTGCGTTGTCCGTAGGACCTCGGTGTCGGCGTCTACGTCCCAGAGCACGACGTCGGGCCCGGGACCGGCGGCGGCGAGCAGGGTGCCGTCAGGGCTGAGCGCGACGTGCCTGGACTCCTCGGGCAGCGTCACGAGAGCGGCGCCGGAGCCGGTGTCCCAGACGCGGGTGATGTGATGGCCCGCGGTGGCCAGACGGGCGCCGTCGGAGCTGAACGCGACGTCGCGCGTCCCGAAGGCCCACTGGGGGCCGGGGGCCGGTTCGTACAGCCGCTGAAGCGCCACGCCGGTCTGGGCGTCCCAGATCTCGGCCTCCCAGCGCCGGTCCTGTGACCATCCGCCGGAGGTGGCGGTGGCCAGGCGGGTCCCGTCGGGGCTGAACGCGATGCCGGTCGGGGCGACCAGGTGGGCGATGCGCAGGAGTTCGGCGCCGTTGGTCGCGTCCCAGATCCGGGTGGTGTTTCCGGTGCCGCTCGACGCCATGCGGGCGCCGTCAGGGCTGAAGGCCACCGCCCACACGCCGCCGCCGTGGGTGATCTCCAGGAGTTCGGCGCCGGTGGCGAAGTCGACGATCCAGATCTTTCCGGCGGTGAGATCCCTGGTCCTGAGGTCGAGGCGTTCGCCGGTGACGGCGAGCCGCCGGCCGTCGGGGCTGATCGCGGCCGTCCAGCCCACGCTGGACAGGCGGCCGAGGGCGGCGGTCAGGCCACTGCCGTGGCGGAAGACGCGCTGGGGCCGGCCGGTCAGGTCCGTCAGCGTGGTCGTACCCTCGCCGGTCCACGCCAGGCCGGCGCCGTCCGGACCGAACGTGACGCTCGAGACCTTCCGGGCGGTCTCGATCGTTCGCGAGAGCACTGGGGTGAGCTCCAGGCCCGCGCGGCGGGGCACGGGGCGGTGGGGGCCGAAGGCAGGCCGGGCCACGCCGGTGGGCGACGGCTCGTGGCGGCCGGCGAGGTGGTCGTGGAACTCGGCGTGCCGGAACTGGTAGAGCGGGCCGACAGCGCGCAGCAGCCCGAGGCGGTGAGCGTCGTCCAGGAACGCCATCAGCCGGCGTGGCAGTTGCCGCCCGTGTGCCAGGCGAATGGTGGCCAGAACGTAGACCGGCCACGCGTGCTGCTTGCCCGACACGGCTCCGTAGGCCGCTCCGGCCGTGGCCAGGACCAGGCTTCCCCATGCCACCTCGATCGGGGACGCGCCCGCCGCCCCGATCGCGGCCGCGCCGATGAGCGCGCCGAGGAACCCCCCGACGAGCAGCCGCACGAGGTTGAGCCTCCGGTCCGCACGCCAGCTCGTGAGCGGCGTGCTGGCCCGCCCGTCCACGGCCGGCGCCTCGGCCCAGCCCACCACGGCGTCGGTCAGAGAGGTGAGCAGCAACGCGGGCCCGAACAGCGCCACCATGGCGACCGTGGCGGCCAGCGCGTCCGTGAGCGGCTTCCCGGTGACGAGGTCGAACACCGTGTACCCGGCGGCGATCACCAGCGCCGTCCAGATCACTATTCCGAGGGTGAGGGAGAGTGCCGACAGCAGTTGGCTGAGCAGTGAGAAGGTTCGCCGTCTGAGACGGAGGTCGACATAACCCGGCTGGTCGTGCGCCCACGTCCCGCGGTCGCTGTGGCTGGGCCCCTCCCGATAGGCGATCACGATCCCCATGCCGCCGACGGCGAACCACCAGGTGAAGTCCTTGAGCAGGAACGTCGTCAGGATCAGGCCCCACGCCGCGCTCGCCAGCAGCAGCGCGAGCAAGACTCCAGGTCCTGGGGGCGGCCGGCGGAGGGTGGTGGCCGCGAGCCGCCACCAGGCGAAGTCTCTGACCCCTATGCTCTTGCCGCCCACCTGCACGCTGTCGGCCTCGGCGGGGGTGCGATCGAGGAGTTCGGCCAGGTGGCTGAGCCATTGGGTGACCTGTTCTGGCCGGTAGAGGCGGTGCGGCCGGAACAGGTCGGCGTCGGACCCCCGCGCGGGCGGCCGGGCCTCGATGAGGGCGGGGATGAGCCGGTTGAACAGGTGGGCGCGCAGCGCGGCCGCGGTGGCGAAGCGGGCGGGATCCAGCAGCGGGGACGGGTCGGTGGCCGGAGCGGCGGCGTAGACGGTACGCAGCAGCCACAATCCCAGAGGGCTGGAGACCGTCTCCGACAGCGGCGTCACGGGCCCGTCCCGCAGCCGCTCCAGAACGCGTTGCCAGCCGGGATGCGGCTTGGTCCGGTCGAGGATCTTGTTCAGATAGCCGGCGGCGGCCGTGGCCGACAGGGGCTCGGCCTCGACCACTGCCGCGCGGTCCAGCGCCTGCGCCGCATCGGCGTACTCGGTGGTGCGGCTGGTGATGACGAGCCGTGTCTCCGCGGGCAGCGCCTGGTTGAGCTCGGTCAGCACCGCCGGCAACGAGGCGGCGGGCATCTCGTCGAGCCCGTCCAGGACCGGTACGATCCTGCCGTCGCGGAAGAGCAGGCGCACCGTGTCGGTGCCGAACGCGCGCAGCGCCGGATAGCCCTGCTCCAGCCGATCGGTCAGCCAGTCGTCGAAGTGCGGGAACTCCTTGACGTCCCAGCTGTTCATCGACAGCAGCACCGGCACCGGCTCCTGGCCGGCGGAGTCCCGTACCAGTTCGCGGACGAGCTGGATCGCGAGTGTCGTCTTGCCCGCTCCCGCGCCGCCCAGCACCACCAGGCGGCGGCCCGACCCCCGGAACCGGTCGGCCAGACCCTCGATCTGGTCGCTCGATCCCGACCAGGTCACCTCCCCGCCGACGGCGATGCCATCAGGACCGTCGAGGAAGCGCGGCTCGTCGATCATGTTCCACTGGACGGGCATCGGGTCCGTCTCCAGCGCCAGCACTCGGACCGCCTCGTTGTGCCACTGGTCTTTCACCATGGTCCGGAGAGCTGTGAGCGCGGGCTCCAGTGGCGCGACCTGGCCGGTGTCCCGCTCGCGTAGCGCGGGTAGCACGATGACCAGGCCGAACAGGCCGGTCAGCAGCCAGTTGAGCGGGCTCCACCACCACGCGTCCACTTCGACGGTGCTGGTCGCCATGTTCCCCACCAGGCTGATCGCGACGCTCGCCGCCGCGATCGTGACCGGCGGCACCTTACGACGACCCCTGCCCCTGGCGCGCATGCGCTCAGCATCGTGGTTGCGGCACGCTGGATTCAACACCCATGCCTGAGGTTAGGCCGGACATATCGGGGCATGGCTCGCATTGTGTCCGGTGGGGGATGGTTCTCCCGGTGGCCGGTGGTTCGGCAGCTCAAGGGAGAGGACGGCAGGGGCGACGCCGCGCGCTCCGCCCGTACCGACGCGCTGACTCCCCGCGTTCAAGAGGCCGACAAGGTCGCGCGGTCGGTCTGCCCCTACTGCGCGGTCGGTTGCGGTCAGCTCGTGTACGTCAAGGACGGCCGCGTCACGCAGATCGAGGGGGACCCCGACTCGCCCATCTCGCGCGGGCGGCTGTGTCCCAAGGGGTCGGCGAGCAAGCAGTTGGTCACCCATCCCGGGCGCCAGACCCAGGTGCTGTACCGGAGGCCGCACGGCACCGGTTGGGAGCGGCTCGACCTCGACGCCGCGATGGAGATGATCGCCGACCGGGTGGTGCGGACCCGGCGCGAGACCTGGCAGCAGACCCATGAGGGCAAGGTCGTGCGCCGCACGATGGGCATCGCCGGGTTGGGCGGGGCGACGCTCGACGACGAAGAGAACTACCTGATGAAGAAGCTCTACACCGCCCTCGGCGCGATCCAGGTGGAGAACCAGGCGCGCATTTGACACTCCTCCACCGTCCCCGGTCTGGGGATCAGCTTCGGGCGTGGTGGCGCGACCACCTTCCAGCAGGACCTGGCGGGTGCGGACTGCATCGTCATCCAGGGCTCCAACATGGCCGAATGCCATCCGGTGGGGTTCCAGTGGGTGGTGGAGGCCAGGGCTCGGGGGGCGAAGGTGTTCCACGTGGATCCGCGCTTCACCCGGACCAGCGCGCTGGCCGACCGCCACCTGCCGATCCGCGCGGGTAGCGACATCGTGCTGCTCGGGGCGCTGATCAGCCACGTGTTGCGCAATGAGCTGGACTTCCGTGAGTACGTGCTGGCCTACACCAACGCGGCCACGATCGTGTCCGAGGACTTCCGGGACACCGAGGACCTCGACGGGCTGTTCTCCGGCTTCGATCCGGAGACGCGTACGTACGACCCGAGCAGCTGGGCGTACGAGGGGACGGGCGAGCAGGCGCCGGGCGAGCACCTGGAGGGCGGCCGGCACCACGCCGCGGCCGCCGGGGCGGACACCTACGGCTCCGGCGGTGCCGCCGCGCATCCCAGCGCGGCGACGGATCCGACGCTGCGTCATCCGCGCTGCGTCTACCAGATCCTCCGGCGGCACTTCGCCCGCTACACCCCAGAGCTGGTCGAGCGGCTGTGCGGCATCTCGCGCGCGGACTTCGCCGAGCTCGCCGACGCGATCACCGCGAACTCCGGCCGGGAGCGCACCACCGCCTGGGTGTACTCGGTCGGCTGGACCCAGCACACGGTGGGCGCGCAGTACATCCGCGCCGCCTCGATCCTCCAGTTGCTGCTGGGCAACATGGGCCGGCCCGGTGGCGGCATCCTGGCGCTGCGCGGGCACGCGAGCATCCAGGGCTCGACCGACATCCCGACGCTGTTCAACCTCCTGCCCGGGTACCTGTCCATGCCCCACGCCCACCGGCACGAGGGCCTGGCCGACTACCTGGCCCGCGAGGGCGGCGAGAAGGGCTTCTGGGGCCACCGGCGCTCCTACCTGGTGAGCCTGCTCAAGGCGTGGTGGGGGGAGGCGGCCACCGAGGAGAACGACTTCTGCTTCGACCACCTGCCACGCCTCACCGGCGACCACGGCCACTACGCCACCGTGATGGCCCAGATCGACGGGACGGTGAAGGGCTACTTCGTGATCGGGGAGAACCCCGCCGTAGGTTCCTCCGGCGGCCGGGCGCAGCGCCTCGGCCTGGCCAACCTCGACTGGCTGGTGGTACGCGACCTGACGCTGGTGGAGACGGCCACCTTCTGGCAGGACGGCCCGGAGCTGGAGACCGGGGAGATGCGGACCGAGGACATCGCCACCGAGGTGTTCTTCCTGCCCGCCGCGAGCCACGTGGAGAAGGAAGGCACGTTCACCAACACCCAGCGGCTGCTGCAGTGGCGGGAGAAGGCGCTCGACCCGCCGGGCGACTGCCGCAGCGACCTATGGTTCTACTACCACCTCGGCAGGCTGGTCAGGCAGCGGCTGACCGGCGACGAGATCGACCGGCCGCTGCGCGAGCTGACCTGGGACTATCCCGAGGAGGGTGTGCACCGGGATCCTTCGGCGTCGGCGGTGCTCCGCGAGATCAACGGGGTCGGCCCGGACGGGCGGGCTCTGTCGGCCAACACCCAGCTCAAGCCGGACGGGTCGACCAGTTGCGGCTGCTGGATCTACTGCGGGGTCTATGCCGACGAGGTCAACCAGGCGGCCCGGCGCCGGCCGGGGCGGGAGCAGTCCCCCGTGGCGCCCGAATGGGGCTGGGCCTGGCCGGCCAACCGGCGGATCCTCTACAACCGGGCCTCCGCCGACCCGGAGGGCCGCCCGTGGAGCGAGCGCAAGGCCTACGTCTGGTGGGACACCGAACGCGGTGAGTGGACCGGCCACGACGTGCCCGACTTCGAGAAGGGCAAGCCGCCGGACTACGTGCCGCCCGAAGGCGCCAAGGCCGAGGCCGCGCTGGCCGGGATCGACCCGTTCATCATGCAGTCCGACGGGAAGGGCTGGCTGTACGCGCCGGCGGGGCTGGCCGACGGACCGCTGCCCGCGCACTACGAGCCGCACGAGTCGCCGGTCGGCAACCCGTTGTACGCCCAGCAGGCCAACCCCGCCCGCGAGATCTACTCGCGGCCGGAGAGCCCCTACAACCCGCCGGAGTCGCCGCGCTTCCCCTACGTGCTGACCACCTACCGGCTCACCGAGCACCACACGGCGGGCGGCATGAGCCGGCCGCTGGCCTACCTGGCCGAGCTGCAGCCGGAGCTGTTCTGCGAGGTGTCCCCGCGGCTCGCCGCCGAGGTGGGGCTGGTCAACGGCGGCTGGGCGACGATCGTGACCACCCGCACCGTGATCGAGGCCAGAGTGCTGGTCACCGGCCGGGTCCGGCCGCTGCGCATCCAGGGCCGGGTGATCCATCAGATCGGCCTGCCGTACCACTGGGGCTGGGGCGGTGGCGGCCTGGTGACCGGCGACGTCGCCAACGACCTGCTGCCGCTGGTGCTCGACCCGAACGTCCACATTCAGGAGGGCAAGGCCATGACCTGCGACGTACGGCCCGGCAGGCGGCCGAGGGGCCGGGCGATGCTCGATCTGCTGGAGGGTTACCGCCATGGCTGAGCGGATGGGCTTCTTCACCGACACGAGCGTCTGCATCGGCTGCAAGGCCTGCGAGGTGGCCTGCAAGGAGTGGAACCAGCTGCCCGACGACGGGTTCGTGTTCGAGGCGACGTCGTACGACAACACCGGGGCGCTCGGGGCGAGCACCTGGCGGCACGTGGCCTTCATCGAGCAGTCGGTCCGGGCGCCCGGCGACAGCGCTGATGACGGCGTGGAGCGGTGGCTGATGTCGTCGGACGTGTGCAAGCACTGTACGCACGCCGCCTGCCTGGACGTCTGCCCGACCGGCGCGTTGTTCCGCACCGAGTTCGGCACGGTGGTGATCCAGGAGGACATCTGCAACGGCTGCGGCTACTGCGTCTCGGCCTGCCCGTACGGCGTGATCGACCGCAGGGAGGGTGACGGACGGGCGTGGAAGTGCACCATGTGCTACGACCGGCAACGCGGCGGCCTCGAACCGGCGTGCGCCAAGGCGTGCCCGACCGACTCGATCCAGTTCGGCCCGCTCGACGAGCTCCGCGACCGGGCGGAGGAGCGGGTGGAACGGCTGCGCGCCGACGGGCACACCGAGGCCCGGCTGTACGGCGAGAGCCCGGACGACGGGGTGGGCGGCGCGGGCGCGTTCTTCCTCCTGCTGGACGAGCCTGAGGTGTACGGGCTGCCGCCGGATCCCGTGGTGACCACCCGCGACCTGCCGGACATGTGGCGCTGGGCGGGGGCAGCGGCGCTGTCCCTGGCCGGGGCGGTGGCGGTGGCCTTCGTGGGTTCGGTCAAAGGGGTGCGGCGGTGACGCGGGAGCGGTCGATGGTGCCGGAGGCGGAGTTCCGGTCTTACTACGGGCGGCCGGTGCTCAAAGCCCCCGTCTGGCACGAGCCCCATATGCCGACATATCTCTATGCGGGGGGTTTGTCGGGGGCTTCGTCGGTGATGGCGGTCATGGCCGGGTTCACCGGGCACGATCGGCTGGCGCGCACCGCCCGGGTCGCGGCGGCGATCGGCGCCGCCGCCGGAACCGGGTTCCTCATCGCCGAACTGGGCAGGCCTTCACGGTTCCTCAACATGTTCCGCGTGTTCAAGCCCACCTCGCCGATGAGCCTGGGCTCCTGGCTCCTGGCCGCCCAGGGCGGGCTGTCGGCGGTCGCGGCCTCGACCGAGCTGACCGGGATCCTGCCCGTCGTGGGCGACGCGGCGGCCCTCGCCACCGGCCTGACCGGCCCGCTGACCGCCACCTACACCGCCGTCGTGGTCGCCGACACCGCCGTACCCGCTTGGCACGAGGCCTATCGGGAGCTGCCGTTTTTGTTCGCCGGGAGCGCGCTGGCCAGCGCCGGGGCGGTGGGCATGCTGGCGACCCCTCGGGCGGAGGCGGGGCCGGCTCGGGTGGTGGCGGTGGTCGGGGCCGTCGTGGAGAGTGTCGCGGGCATGCTGATGGAACGTCGGCTCGGGCTGGCCGGCGAGCCGTACCGGGTGGGGAAGGCGGGGCGCATGATGCTCTCGGCCCGGGTGCTGACGGCCGGTGGCGGGCTGCTCGCGGCGGTCGCCGGGCGCGGCCGTGCCCTCACCGCGCTTTCCGGTCTCGCCCTGACGGCGGGTGCGCTGTGTACTCGGTTCGGCATCCTGGAGGCGGGCAGAGCGTCGGCCGCCGACCCGAAATACACCGTCATTCCGCAGCGGCAGCGCCTCGACGCCTAGAACAGCGCGATGGGGTCATGCTCCGGCAGGGGCCGCGCGCATGCGGCGGGTGGCCGTGTGCGGCCGCATGCGCGCTGGCCACGTGGCGGGAGGCCGTGAAGAGCAGATGGGTCAGAGGCCCGCGGTCACCGTGACCGTCGCGTCGTTCGGCGCCTTGACCAGGGGCTTGGTCACGTTCTTGACGAGGTTCCCGGTGGAGGCGACGGTCAGCGACGCGCCGCTCTTCTTCTCGTACTGCAGCCCTGTCTGATCGGCGGTGCCGTTGCCCAGGATGGCGTTGCCGGTGACCACCACGTTCCCGGCGCCCGACTCCACCCCATCCACGGCGATGTAGTAGTAATGGGGGCCCGTCGGCGGCGTCTTGCCCGCGTCGCGGAAGTTGTGGATCTTGTTGTTGGAGATCGTCGTGGTCGCCCCCTCCTGTACGACGCAGCGGATGCCGTACAACCACGCCTCCGCAGTGGTGGCCTTGTAGCCGAAGTCCTCGATGTAGTTGCCCTGGATCGACGTGCCGAAGCAGCGGTTGAGGTCGAGGGCGCTGCTCGCGTTGCCGTACAGGTGCAGGTCGCTGAGGAGCCAGCCGGCGGCGTTGTCCGATTCGACGGCGCTGGTGCCGCTGTCGCGTACCCATGAGCGGGTGAACGTCCAGTCGGTGATCACGCCGCCGTCCGGGTCGAGGACCTTGACGCCCGCGCCGCCGGAGCCGGTGATGTAGACGTCGCTGATCACCCCGTTCACCATCGTGTTGGTGGCGGAGTCGATGGTCGTCCCGTTCTTCGACGGGTTGCTCAGACGGATGGCGTCCGAGGAGGTCTGCTCGATCTGGATGTCCGAGATCCTGCTGCCCCAGGAGCGCAGCATCAGGCCGACGGTCCCGGTGGCGTTCTTGGCGCGGTTGCCGTCCAGGGTGAGCCGCTCGACGCGAATGGGGTTGCCGGAGTACGCCTGATCCGCGTCCCACGTGTCCGAAGCCAGCAGGGCGGGCAGGTTTACGCTGTCGGCCTGCTTGATCCTCAGGCCGGTGCGCGAGTCACCGCGGTACGTGCGATCTCCGCGCAGCACGATGGTTTTGTTGATGACGCACACGGCCGGCTCGTCCGCGGTCACCGAGCGGCCTAAGATCACGATCTCGTCGCCGGCCTTCGAGGCCTTGATGGCGTTGTTGATGGTCGTGGCGTCGTCCGTCCCGGTGCATTGCACCTCCTTGCGGGCGGCCTCGGCGGGGGTCGGTTGCGCTATGACGGCGATCCCGGTGGCGGCCAGGGCCAGGACGGTGGCCGAGACCAGGGTGAATACCGATTTATGCACTTTTCGTCTCCAGGGGGATAAAGATCGTTTACGTGCAAGATCAGTATGAAATGCGTGGCTATTGAGAGGAATGTCAGATTGATCACACGTGTCGGCTTTTCGTGGATCGCCTTGGGCGGCGGCCAGGTGCAGGCTTCCTTGCCCAAGATTCTCTCAACCACGAGTACCGCGGGATAAGGTCAGCGGAGTTGCAGGTGGGGGCCGTTCAGGGGGATCAGTTCGCCGATGATCGGCGCGCCGGGGATCTCTCCGGCCACCAGCAGGCCGCCGGAGGTCTGGGCGTCGGCGAGGAGGAGCAGGTCGTTCTCGCCAAGGCTGCCGGGGTCGAGCCACGGACGGACCCAGTCGAGGTTGCGGCGGGTGCCGCCGCTGATGTAGCCGTCGCGTACCGCCTCACGGGCCCCTTCCAGGTACGGTACGGCCGCCACGTCGACGACGGCCGTGACGCCGCTCGCCCGCGCCAGCTTGTACAGGTGGCCCAGCAGGCCGAACCCGGTCACGTCCGTGGCGCATCCCGCTCCGGCGGCCAGTGCGGCTCTTGAAGCGTCGCGGTTCAGGGTGGTCATCGCCGCGACCGCCTGCGGGAACACCTCGCCTGTCGCCTTGTGCCGGGTGTTGAGCACTCCGATGCCGAGCGGTTTGGTGAGGGAGAGCGGCAGGCCGGGGCGGCCGCCGTTGATGCGCAGTAGGCGCGCGGGATCGGCCAGGCCGGTGACGGCCATGCCGTACTTCGGTTCCGGGTCGTCGACGCTGTGGCCGCCCGCGACGTGGCAGGCCGCGGCCCGGGCCACGTCCAAGCCGCCGCGCAGGACCTCCTTCGCCAGGTCCAAGGGGAGTTTCTCCCGGGGCCAGCCGAGCAGGTTGACCGCCACCAGCGGCTCTCCGCCGACCGCGTAGACGTCTGACAGGGCGTTGGTCGCCGCGATGCGTCCCCAGTCGTAGGGGTCGTCCACGACGGGGGTGAAGAAGTCGGCGGTGGCCACGATCGCCCGGTCGCCGTCGATGCGGACCACGGCTGCGTCGTCCCCGTCGTCGAGCCCGATGATCAGCTCCCCTGCGGCGCCGGGGTCATGTGCGTGAAGCTCCGCCACCACAGCTTCCAGCTCGCCCGGCGGGATCTTGCAGGCGCAGCCGCCACCGTGCGCGTACTGCGTCAGCCGGACCGTCTCGGTGGATCGTGTCATGGCGTCCTCACAGGTACGGGTGTGGCGCTTCAGCTCATACCCCGCTGAACGAGTAGGTTTCCCCTTGGAGGCGTCTGGGGCCTGGTGGCCCCCGCGGTCTTCAAAACCGACGAGGTCGAGGTCCTCGGCCTGGCGGGTTCGATTCCCGTCCGCCTCCGTCTTATTTTCGAATGGTGGACCCACGAAGGCACGTACCGCGTACCGATGTCGTACTCGCCGATCCTCGGCTGGTCGCGGCGGGCGGGCGGCTGGGGCGGTCGGTCGTCAAGGACGCGGTGGCGTGGGCGCAGCAGCGGGCGCGGAGTGGCGAGATCGGGCCTGAGGAGGTCGCCGACGCGGCGGTGGCGGCGCTTCCGCCGCAGGCCGCGAGCCTGCGGGCGGTGATCAACGCGACCGGCGTGCTGGTCCACACGAACCTAGGCCGGGCGCCCCTGTCGTCTGCCGCGATCGAGGCGATGGTCGCCGCGGCCGGTGCGGCCGACGTGGAGTTCGATCTGGAGAGCGGCGCGCGGGCCCGTCGCGGGCGGGGTGCGCTGGACGCGCTCGCCCGGGCCGTGCCGGCCGCCGAGGACGTGCTCGTCGTCAACAACAACGCGGCCGCGCTCGTTCTGGTGGCGACCGTACTGGCCGCCGGGCGGGAGATCGTGATCAGCCGGGGCGAGCTCGTGGAGATCGGTGACGGGTTCCGCATCCCCGACCTGCTCGGCTCCACCGGGGCGCGGCTGCGCGAGGTGGGTACCACCAACTGCACCTCCTACCGGGACTACGCGGCGGCCGTGGGGCCCGAGACCGGATGCGTGCTCAAGGTCCATCCGTCGAACTTCCGAATCGAGGGGTTCACCGGCTCCGTCGAGGTGGGGGAGCTGACCGGGCTTGGCGTGCCGGTTGTCGCCGACATCGGTTCCGGCCTGCTCGTTCGCGAGCCGTTGCTGCCCGCCGAGCCGGACGCGGCGACCGTACTGGCGGCCGGGGCGGATCTGGTGACGGCGAGTGGCGACAAGCTGCTCGGCGGACCGCAGGCGGGTCTCCTCCTCGGCCGCCGTGACCTGGTCGAACGGTGCAGGCGGCATCCCCTCGCCCGCGCCCTGCGGGTCGACAAGCTGACGCTGGCCGCGCTGGAGGCCACGCTCCGCGGTCCCGCCGTGCCCGTTCGGCGGGCGTTGAATGCCGACCCGGCCGCGCTCGGTGGCCGGGCCGCGGTGCTGGCTGGGCGGCTCGCCGACGCGGGTGTCGACGCGCGGGCGGTGCCGAGCCAGGCCGCCGTCGGGGGTGGCGGGGCGCCCGGCGTGACGCTGCCGAGCGCCGCCGTGAGCCTGCCCGAACGGCTCGCCGCGCCGCTGCGGACCGGTGAGCCGCCGGTGGTCGGCCGGATCGAGGGCGGGCGGTTGCTGCTCGATCTCCGTACTGTTCCCGGTGAGCGCGACGAAGACGTGGTGCGGGCGATCCTCGGGGTGGGCGGCTGATGTACGTCGTGGCCACGGCGGGGCACGTCGACCATGGCAAGTCCACGCTGGTGCGGGCGCTCACCGGGATGGAGCCCGACCGGCTGGCGGAGGAGCGGCGGCGCGGGCTGACGATCGAGCTGGGGTACGCGTGGACGACGCTGCCCTCGGGGCGGCGCCTTGCCTTTGTGGATGTTCCGGGGCATGAGCGGTTTCTCGGGACGATGCTGGCCGGGGTTGGACCGGTGCCGGCGGTGATGTTCGTGGTGGCCGCGGATGAGGGGTGGATGCCGCAGTCCGAGGAGCATGTGGTGGCGCTGGAGGCGCTCGGCGTGCGGCACTGCCTGCTCGTGGTCACCCGAGCGGACCTCGCCGATCCGGGGACGGCTCTCGAACAGGCGCGTACTCGGCTGACCGTTGGTGTGCTTGAGGCTGTGGTGGTGAGCGGGCGGACCGGGCAGGGGCTCGGGGAGCTGCGGGAGGCGCTGGACCGGCTGGTCGCCGGGCTTCCCGCGCCTGATCCGGAGGCGCCGGTGCGGCTGTGGATCGATCGGGCGTTCAGCGTGACCGGCAGTGGGACGGTGGTGACCGGGACCCTGTCTGCGGGCACCATCTCGGTGGGTGACGAGCTGGCGCTTGGTGGGGAGTCGGTACGGGTGCGGGCGCTGGAGGCTCTGAAGGAGCCCCTGTCCTCGGTGGCCGGCGTCGCCAGGGTGGCGGTCAACCTGCGTGGTCACGGGCTGCCTGAGCGAGGCCGGGCGCTGGTCACGCCCGGCCGGTGGACGTACACGGACCTGGTCGACGTCCGGATCTCTCCCGTCGGGGATTTTCGGGACGTGCGGCGGCTGCCTCGGCGGCTGATCGCGCACATCGGGTCGGCGGCGGTGGGGTGTGAGGTGCGGATGCTCGGTGGGCGCCTCGTACGGCTGCGCCTGGCCCGTCCGCTCCCGCTGCACCTCGGAGACGTGCTGCTGCTGCGCGACCCCGGCCGGGACCGGGCGGAGGTACGGGTGCTGGCGGGGGCGAGCGTGCTCGACGTACGCCCGCCGGCGCTCGACCGCCGGGGTGCGGCGCGGGAGCACGCCGCGCTGCTGGAGTCGGCCGCACCGAACGCCGCCTCTGCCCTGCACATCCACGGGCTTCTACGCGCGGCCGACCTGATCGCGATGACCGGCACGTCCGGCGCGGGACCGGTCTGCGGGGACTGGTACGCCGATCCCGAGCACTGGGCCGAGTTGGCCGAGCGGCTCACGGCTACGGCGCGGCGGTACGCCGTGGAACACCCGCTGGAGACCGGCATGCCCCTCGAAGCCGCCCGCCACGAGCTCGGCCTGCCCGACCGGCAACTGGTCGCCGCGCTGGTGCGGCCACCCCTCACCCTCGCCGAGGGCCGGATCATGACCGGGCCCTCCGGCCTGCCCGCGCCGGTCGCCCGGGCGGTCGAGCGGCTGAGGGTGGAGCTGTCGGCGCACCCGTTCCAGGCGCCGGAGGCCGGGCGGCTGGCCGAACTGGGGCTGGGCTCGCGGGAGGTGGCGGCGGCCGTACGGGCCGGGCGGCTGCTGCGCGTCACCGACGGGATCGTGCTGCTGCCCGGCGCGGACGCCCGGGCGGCGGAGGTGCTGAGCCATCTGCCGCAGCCCTTCACCGTGAGCCAGGCCCGGCGCGCCCTCGACACCAGCCGGCGGGTCGCGGTGCCGCTGCTCGAACACCTCGACCGGAGCGGGCTCACCCGGCGCGTGGACGAGGTCCATCGCCGCTGTCTCTGACACGGCTCCTTTTCAGGATGTCAGGTATATATTCGAATTTGGGGATAAACCATCGTCATCGGGGGGTTGCGATGGTTGGAGACCTGCCGCGACGTCTCGTCGCGGAAGCCATCGGAACGATGTTGCTGGTGCTCTTCGGTGCCGGCTCCGTAGTGGCCGCGCTGGTCATGGGGAACGGCCGGTTGGACTATGCCGCGCTGGGCATCATCTCGCTGTCGTTCGCCATCGTGGTCGCGCTCGTCATCTACGCGTTCGGCAGCACGTCAGGCGCGCACATCAACCCGGCGGTCACCATCGCCCTGGCCGCGGGACGCAGGTTCCCGTGGGCCGAGGTGCCGTTCTACATCGTCGCCCAGCTCGTCGGCGCGTTCGCCGGCGGCCTGCTGATCGTGGGCGGGTTCGGCCGGCGGGCCGTCACCCAGGGCGTCGGGTTGACCGCACTCGGCCCGGGCGTGAGCTACGGGCAGGGCATTCTGCTGGAGGCACTGGGGACGTTCCTGCTGCTGCTCACGATCATGGCGATGGCGGTCGACCGGCGGGCGCCGTCCGGCTGGGCCGGTTGGATGATCGGACTGGCCGTGGCGTGCGAGATCTTCGTGCTCGGCCCGCTGACGGGCGGCTCCGTCAACCCGGCCCGTACGTTCGGGCCGTACCTGACGACCACTCTGTTCGGCGGTAGCGCGCCATGGGCGCTGTACGGCGTTTACGTCGCCGGCCCGATCATCGGCGCGGTGCTGGCCGTCGTGGTGTACGACGTGGTCGCGCGCCCGCTCCGGGAGCTGCCGGAGACGGCCGAACAGGGCACGGCCGGAGAGATCGTCGGCGCGCGGGAGCCGCGGAGCGAGATGGCCGAGGCCGCGCAGGGTGTCGCGGGTGACATCCCGGCGGCCCGGCAGCCGCACGACGAAGAGATCCGTGACCGGGTGGGGCACGGAGGCCGCCGCCGCTGGCACCTCGGACATAGGAGGTGATTCGTGACCAAGTGAGCGAACGAATATCCGTCATTTCGTACAAGGGAGGGATCGTCATGCCCGGCAACAGGGGCGTGTCGTACGACGGTCCAGGCAAGGTCGAGGTACGCGAGACCGACTATCCCGAATTCGAGCTCATGGACGGCCCGGGTGTCAACCCGGCCAACGTAGGGCGCAAACTACCGCACGCCGCCATCCTCAAAACGGTGGCGACGAACATCTGCGGCAGTGACCAGCACATGGTCCGCGGCCGCACCACGGCTCCGCAGGGCCTCATCCTCGGCCACGAGATCACCGGCGAAGTAGTCGACACCGGTCCCGACGTGGAGTTCATCAAGATCGGTGACCTCGTGTCGGTGCCGTTCAACATCGCCTGCGGCCGTTGCCGCAACTGTAAGGAGGGTAAGACCGGCGTCTGCGAGAACGTCAACCCCGACCGGCCCGGCTCGGCGTACGGCTACGTCGACATGGGCGGCTGGGTAGGCGGGCAGGCGGACTACGTCCTGGTGCCGTACGCCGACTGGAACCTGCTCAAGTTCCCGGACAAGGACCGGGCCATGGAGAAGATCCTCGACCTGGCCATGCTCGCGGACATCTTCCCGACGGGGTTCCACGGCTGCGTGAGCGCGGGGGTGAAACCGGGATCGACCGTCTACATCGCCGGCGCCGGCCCGGTCGGGCTCGCCGCCGCGACCTCGGCGTTCCTGCTCGGTGCCGCCGTGGTCATCGTCGCCGACCTGAACAAGGAGCGGCTGGACCAGGCGCACACCTTCGGCTGCGAGACCATCAACGTGGCCCTGGGCGAGCCGAAGGACCAGATCGAGCACATTCTCGGCGAGCCGGTGGTGGACTGCGCCGTCGACGCCGTCGGGTTCGAGGCGCGCGGTCACGGACACGAATCGGAGGAGGAGCACCCCGCCACCGTGCTCAACACACTGATGGACGTCACCCGGGCGGGTGGCGCGCTCGGCATCCCGGGCTTGTACGTCACCGGCGACCCCGGTGCGCGCGAGGAGTCGGCCAAGCACGGTTCGCTGTCCATCCGGATCGGCCTCGGCTGGGCGAAGTCGCACTCCTTCGTCACCGGCCAGTGCCCGGTCATGAGGTACAACCGTCAGCTCATGATGGCCATCCTGAACGACCGGGTGCAGATCGCGAAGAACGTCAACGCCACGGCGATCCCGCTGGACGACGCGCCGCGGGGCTACCACGAGTTCGACGAGGGGGCCGCGCGCAAGTACGTGCTCGACCCGCACGGCATGCTCGCCAGGTCGTCCTAGCGACAGGGTTTCCACTGCGAGCGGTGTGCAGCGCCGCTCGCAGCGCGTCGTGTGTGACAGTCCGTAGGTAAATCTTCTCCCACATTCTTTGGCGCGGAGGCCGGACACAACTTACAGTTCCCGCATGCGTTTTGTCCCCTTTGTCCTAATTCCTCTGGCATTCATGGTGGGTATCGCCGCTCCCGCGTCGGCCATCACCCACGGCTCCGCCGACGGGAACGTCCATCCGGAGGTGGGCGCCCTCATCGCCGGCAAGCCGCACTCCGACGGCACGTGGAGCTACTGCACCGGAACGCTCATCTCGCCCACCGTCTTCCTCACCGCGGCCCACTGCGGAGAGCGCGGCCAGAAGACCGCCCGGGTCTCCTTCGACGGCCAGTACCAGCGTGGGGACAAGACGTACACCGGTCGCTATGTGCAGGACGCGCGCTTCAAGGACAGCTCTGAGCTTCATGACATGGCCGTCGTCATCTTCAAGACGGCCATCCCGGGCATCAAGCCGGCTTCCTTGCCGGCGGCGGGGCTGCTCAGCCGTCTCAAGGCGGAGAACAAGCTGAAGACGGCGCAGTTCACCCCCGTCGGGTACGGCGCGGTGGGTCGGAAAGCGCGCCATTTCGCCTACTCCGATGTCCGCCAGCAGACCTCCATCTCCTTCGAGGCTCTGTCCCGCAAGTGGCTCGACCTGTCGGTGAACCGCACCAAGGGCGACGGAAGCACCTGCTTCGGCGACTCGGGTGGCCCGAACTTCCTGGGCGGTCCCACCTCGCACCTCCTCATCGCCACCACCGTCAGCGGAGCCGACGACTTCTGCAAGGCGACCAACTTCGACTACCGTCTGGACACCGTCACGGCCCGGCAGTTCCTCGGCAAGTTCGTCAAGCTTCCCTGAGGTACGCCGTCGGCTCCGCACCACGTCAGGCGATGCCGCAGGTTGTGCCGTTGAGGGCGAACGAGATGGGTTTGCCGGTGTTACCGCTGTGGGTGGCCTGGAAGCCGAAGTTGGTGGATGCCCCGGCCGCGATGGTGCCGTTGTAGCTGACGTTCCTGGCGGTGACCTGGCCGCTGGAGGGGGAGATGGTGGCGCTCCAGGCGGAGGTGACCGTCTGCCCGCCGGGGAGGGTGAAGGCCAGGGCCCAGGTGTTGATCGGGGACGCGCTGGTGTTGGTGATGGTGACGGACGCGGTGAATCCGGTGTTCCAGGTGTTCATGGTGTAGGTGACGCGGCAGGCCCCGCCCGGCGTCGGGGTGGGCGTCGGAGTCGGGGTCGGGGTGCCGGGGGATCCGCCGTCCAGACCGAAGAACTGGATGACCGACGCGGCCATGCCGCCCTGCGGAAGGCTGTGCCCGACGCCCTGGAGGCTGACGCCCTCGACGGCGACGTTGGTGCCGGTGCCGCCGTAACGGGTCCGGGTCCAGGTCGACTGCGGGTGGTCGGTGAAGGCGGGGGTCTGGCTGAGCCCGTGGACGTTGGTCCACTGCTTGATCTCTTCTTGGAAGTTCGGGTAGCGGAGCGTGGCGTCTTCGGTGCCGTGCCACAGTTGCATGCGCGGCCGCGCCCCGGTGTAGCCGGGGAAGGCTCCGCGTACCAGGTCACCCCACTCCTGCGGGGTCTTGATGATGGTGCCGTTGGCGCAGGCGCTGTTCCAGCCGGAGCCGTCGGTGGTGGCGAAGCAGCCGAACGGCACTCCCATGAACGCCGCCCCGGCCTTGAAGATGTCGGGGTAGTCGCCCAGCAGCACGTTCGTCATCATGCCGCCCGAGGACGCGCCGGTCACGTAGACCTGGGCGGGGTCGCCGTTGTTGTGCTGCTCGACGTACTTGACCATGGACACGATCCCCACCGGGTCGCTGCCGCCGTCGTGCTTGAGCGCCTGCGGCGAGGAGACGTCGAAGCAGTTTCCGCTCCTGGTGGCGGAGGGGTAGATGACGATGAATCCGTACCTGTCGGCCAGCGAGGCGAACTCGGTGCCGGAGTAGAAGGCGGGCCCGGAGCCGGTGCAGTAGTGCACGGCCACCAGGATCGGCGGCCGGGCCGCGACGTTGTTCGGTACGTACAGGTGCATGCGCAGGCCGCTGGGGTTGGTGCCGAAGTTGGTCACCTCGGTGAGTGAGGCCGGCGACGCCGGCGAGGCCATGGTCAGCCAGGCGACGACGAATATCGCGGCGGCGATCGCGGCGCCGAGCACTCTGGTGGTTATCCTCATCCGCTTCCCGTTCTCTCGATGCGGCCCGAAATATTCGGAGTATTCGCAAAAATATTTCGAGAGACAAGAGTCCACGTGGACCGTAGAATCTGGCGAGCAAGTGACCTGGGAAGGCTCAGCTAGCGAGGGCAAGAAGCTTGAAACTTTCGGACCGATGGCCGGGTGTCCGTGACCTCCCTTTAGGCCGTTTTGGGATGGAATGCGATGATCAGAGTCGTCCATTGCCGAGCGGATGGGTGGAAGCATGACGGACGATCACGGCCGGAAGGCTCTGGTGGTGCGAGGCGGCTGGGAAGGGCACGCTCCGGTCGCGGCTACCGAGCTGTTCATCCCCTTCCTCGAAAAGCAGGGGTTCGAGGTGCACCGGGCGGAGTCGCCCGCGCCGTACGCGGATCCCGGGTTCATGGCCGATGTCGATCTCATCGTGCAGTGCTACACGATGGGCACGATCGAGCCCGCGGAGTTCAACGGCCTGCGGGCCGCGATCGAGTCGGGCACCGGGATGGCGGGCTGGCACGGTGGCATCGCCGACTCCTTCCGCAACTCCTCCGACTATCTGCATCTCATCGGCGGGCAGTTCGCCTGCCATCCGGGCAAGGATCCGGCCGAGCGGGAAGGCTCGCAGGCCGACAACTACGTGCCGTACACCGTGAACCTGCCGCCCGAGGCGGGGGATCACCCCATCACGGCGGGTATCACGGACTTCGGCCTGGTGACCGAGCAGTACTGGGTGCTGACGGACGACTACATCGACGTGCTGGCGACCACGACGCAGAAGGTCCGCCCATGGGACCCCTGGCATCGGGAGGTCACCTCGCCGGCCATCTGGACCCGGCGGTGGGGGAGCGGGCGGATCTTCGTCGCGACCCCGGGGCACAGCCTTGACGTCCTGCAGGACGAGAACGTGCGCACCATCATCGAAAGGGGCATGCTGTGGGCCAGCCGGTGAACGTGGGCATCGTGGGGTGCGGTGCCATCTCGGCGCAGTATCTCCAGACCATCGACCGATTGCCGCAGTTGCGGCTCGTCGCCGTGGCCGATCTGGACCTTGACCGGGCGAGGGAGGCGGTGCGGCCCTATGCGGGGGTCGACGTGCTGAGCGTGGCGGAGCTGATGGCGGACCCGCGCGTCGGCGTCGTGCTCAACCTCACCATTCCCGCCGCCCACGCCGAGATCGCGCTCCAGGCCATCGCGGCCGGCAAGGACGTCTATTGCGAGAAGCCCCTTGCCGCGACCGGCGAGGACGCCGCGCGGATGCTGCGGGCGGCCGAAGTCGCCCAGGTCCGCGTGGGTTGCGCGCCCGACACCGTTCTGGGCACCGGTACGCAGACGGCGCGCAAGGCGATCGACGACGGCCTGATCGGCAGACCCGTCGCGGCGACCGCGACGATGATGACACCCGGCCATGAGCGCTGGCATCCGAACCCCGACTTCTACTACGCCCCCGGCGGCGGCCCGCTCCTGGACATGGGCCCCTACTACATCACCAGCCTGGTGACGCTGCTCGGGCCGGTAGCGTCGGTCATCGGCGCGGCCAGCCGCACGCGGGCCAAGCGCACCATCGGCTCGGGCCCCCGCCAGGGCGAGGAGATCCCGGTGACGGTGGACACGCACGTCACCGGAGTGCTCGTGCACACCTCGGGAGCGCTGTCCACGCTGGTGATGAGCTTCGACGGGACGGCGACCAAGGCGCCCAACATCGAAGTACACGGAGAGGCGGGCTCGCTCGTCGTCCCCGACCCCAACTACTTCGATGGGTCCGTCCTGTTCTCGGAGGCGCGGGACGGTTGGCAGACTCTTCCGGCGGCGGCCGGCTACGTCGGGGCCGGGCGCGGAGTGGGCCTGGCCGACTTCGCGGCTACCCCCGCGGGCGAGGAACCTCGTACGAGTGGATCACTGGCGTACCACGTGCTCGACGTCATGGAGTCGCTGCTGACCTCGGCGCACTCCGGCGCGGCGGTGAACATCACCAGCACCTGTGAACGGCCCCCGCCGGTGGACCTGATCGAGCCTTTGCAGAATGTCGACTCGATGTAAAGGTCCGTTGTCGGCGAACTTTTCCGAGTAAATTAAGCAGGATCTGCTTCTGCGTCAGGCGGCATTTCGCTTCATCGTTGGACCGTCAGGTGCACCTTGGCAAGAGAAGCAGGTCCTCATGGTCAGACGATCCCTCGTGCCGTTAGCCTCCGTCGCCCTCTCCCTGATCGCCGTCCTCGGATTCGCACTACCAGCCTACGCGGTGACTCTGGAGCAGAAACTCGCCGCACTCTCCGGATTCTCCCAGCCCACCGCCGCAAGCGCCGCCTCCTGGCGGGCCGCCTGGCAGAACCAGGCGGCGTGGGCGGACTACGCCTTCGACTGGTCCACCGACCTGTGCTCCAGCAGCCCGGACCAGCCACTCGGCTTCGATTTCCGGATGCCCTGCAGGCGACACGATTTCGGTTATCGAAACTACAAGGCCGTGAGCCAATTCCCGGCGAACAAGGATCGCATCGACAGCGCATTCTATTTCGATATGAAGCAGGTGTGCGCCGGATACTCGGGACTGTCCAAGTCCACCTGTGACGGCCTCGCCTGGACGTACTACCAGGCGGTCAAGCAGTTCGGTGACCTCGTCGTCACGGACGCGCAGATCCAGCGGGTCAAGCGGGACGCCGAGCTGAACGCCCAGAACGCCGACGCGTGAACTGAACGACCAAGGCGGGGATGCCGTTGCCGCATCCCCGCCTTGGTCGTTTTATGGTGAAATATGCCGAATGGAGCGAGCGCGGCAGTTGGCCTGACGACCAGTTACCAGGTGCGCGGCGGTGTGCTCCTGCGGCAACTGCACTGGTACGGCCTGCACCTGCTGGCGGCGCTGGCCATGGGCGTCGTGCTGGTGGTCTCGCGTTATTCGAGAGCGAAGAGCAGCCACGACTGATCCGGGGCCAGGCCGGCCAGTTCACGGCCGCACTCCCGCAGCACCTGCGGGCCCGAGGTGATGTGCGCGGTGCCGGCGTGGACGTCCCTGAACAGCCGCTGGATCAGCCCATCCCGCAGCGCCGAGGTGCCGCCCGAGGCGTAGACGAACCGGGCCACCTCGGAGACCGTCGACGTGACGTGGTTCAGGGCGAGCCGCACCATCGTCTCCTGACGTACGTCGAGTCGCCGGCCCGAGTCCAGAGTGCGTTCCGTGTCGTCCCATGTCTCGTGCACCAGGGCCTTCGCCGCGCGGAACGCCGCCTCGGCGCGGGCGAAGTCGGCGTGGAAGGCGTCACTGCCGGCGAGCTGGCCGGGCCGCCCGGACCGCGCCCCGGTGTAGCGGATCAGCTCGTCGAGCAGCCGGCGGCCGACCCCAAGCGCCCAGCCGGAGTGGCAGATCAGCGCCTGGTCGAGCACGCCGAGCCGGTAGATCGCGCCGCCGCGCAGCGGCTCGTCCTGGGTGAAGAGGTGCGTCTGCGATTCCGGTACGAAGGCGCCGTCGATGGCGTAGTCGATGCTGCCTGTCGCGCGCAGGCCCAGGACGTCCCAGTTGCCGAGCGGCTTGACGTCTTCGAGCGGGGTGATGAAGATCCGGGCCTCGCCGGTGCCTTCGATGACGCCCAGGCTGTGGACGTACTGTGCGTGCGGCATGCCCGAGGCGAAGCCCCATTGACCGGTGAGGCGGAAACCGCCGTTCTCGCGTACGGCGGTGCCCGGCCGGGTGCCCTGGCCCGCGAAGACTGGCATCCGCGGGCCCTGGAAGATCCGTTCGACGGCCTCGTCGCCCAGGTAGGCGCCGGCCGTACCGTTCTCCAGGGTGGTGGCCATGACCACCCAGCCGGGCCGCCGCCTCGCGCTCGATCAGCGGGCGCAGGTCGCGGGCTCGGTTCAGCGGTGTGGTGCCGGCGGTGTGCAGTCGTGGCGCATCGCTCATTTCCAGGTGCTCCTGTTCGTGATCGTCGGCGCTCTTACTCCGTCAGATCACGTAAGTGGCACGTTGTCGAGAATTCCGCCCGAGTTAGTCCACGGCAGGTGGGACGATCACCTGCCGGCGGTGGAGGAGGCCAGGCGCCGGTATGACTCCTGAACGGTCGACGGATCGGTCCTGATCCCGCTCGCCGTACCCGGGTCGTAGCGGTAGACCTCGCGCCCGCTGATCAGCACCCGCAGTGCGCGGCTCATCACGTCGAGTGGGTCGCCCGACCACAGCACCACGTCGCCGTCGAGACCAGGGCGCAACGCGCCCACCCGGTCGTCCAGTCCCATGATCATGGCGGGGGTGGTGGTGATGGCGCGTAGTGCGGTGTCGCGGTCGAGCCCCTCCTTGACGGCGAAGGTCGCCTGGTGGACGAGGAAGTGGATCGGGACGACGGAGTGGTCGGTGGTGATCGCCACCCGCACGCCGGCGGCGGCCAGCACGCCCGGGTTGCGCAGGGTGCGCTGCCGCAGCTCGACCTTGCTCCTGGTACCGATCAGCGGCCCGCTGACCACGGGGATGTCCCGCTCGGCGAGCAGGTCCGCCATGAGGTGGGCTTCGGTGCCGTGGTTGACGACCAGGCGGTAGCCGAACTCGTCGGCCAGCCGTACGGCGGTGGCGATGTCGTCGGCCCGGTGGACGTGCTGCAGCCAGGGCAACTCGCGATCGAGCACCCTGACCAGCACCTCCAGCCCCGGGTCGAAGGGATCGCGCCTGACCAGGTACTCACGCGCCCGCAGGAAGGCGTCGCGGATCGCCGCCGCGGTGCCCATCCTGGTCGAGCCCTCGTACGAACGTTTGGGGTTCTCACCGAGCGCACTCTTCACCCCGACCGGGTCGCGCAGGACCATGTCGTCGGCGGTGCGACCCCAGGTCTTCACGGCCACGGCCTGGCCGCCGATGGGGTTGGCGGAGCCGGGCAGGATCACGGCCGTGGTGACGCCTCCCGACAGGGCGTCGAGGAAGCCGAGGTCAGCGGGGTTGACGCCGTCGAGGGCGCGCAGGCGGGCACCGTTGCGCTCGCCCTTCTCGTTGAGGTCCTCGCCGAGGTCACCCTCTCCTTCCTCGCCGATGCCCATGTGCGCGTGCGCCTCGACGAAGCCGGGCAGCACCCACTGCCCGCGCGCCTCGAGCACGGGCGTCCCTGCCGGCACGGGAATGTCGGCGGCAGGGCCGACGGCGGTGATGCGGCCGCCGGCGATGAGCACGGTGCCCCCGTCGATGGGGGCACCGTCAACGGGGACGACGTGTCCACCGGTGATGGCGACGTTCACTGTTCTCCGCTCCGGTGTGTGACGTGGTGGTGTTCGACGACGAAGGAGGGGACGAGCTCGACGTGGCGGGCGGGGACGCGGCCGATCCAGGTGCGGGCGATCACGGGGTTGTCTCCCGTTCGAGCAGGCGGAGCGCGGTCTCGGCGGCGGCGAGGTCCTGGATGCCCAGGCCGACGAGCTTGGCGACGGTGATCTGCGAGGTGGACGTCCTGCCGGGGTGGCGGCCGAGCAGCAGGTCGCCGAGTTCGACGTCCGGCGCCCTGCCCGAGGCCCGCAGGTCTCCCGCGTGCAGCGGGGTGCTCTCCCGGCTGTCGACGGCCAGCACGTCGGCGCGGTGGAAGCAGGCCGGGTCGAGTTCGGCCTTGGTGTCGTCGTCCGCGCCGACGGCGGTGACGTGCTGACCTGGCCGCAGCCAGGCGCCCTCCAGGATGGGCCGGCGGCTGCCGGTCGCGGTGACGATCACGTCGGCCCGCCGTACAGCGTCGCTGGGATGGTCGGCCACCGACACCGTGAGCGGCGGACCGGCCGCCAGTAGCGCCTCGCGCAGGGCCCGCGCCGCGTCGGGCCGCCGGCCCCAGACGACCACGTGCTCGATCGGGCGTACGGCTCGCGCGGCCAGGACCTGCAGTCGCGCCTGGGCCCCTGTGCCGAGGACCGCCACGGTGGCGGCGTCCGGCCGGGCCAGCAGCCGGGTCGCCACCGCTCCCGCCGCGGCGGTGCGGACGTCGGTGAGGTGGTGCTCGTCCACGAGCAGGGCGCGCAGGTCTCCGGTGGTCGCGTCGTGGACGGCGACGAACCCGCTGGACGGCGAAAGACCGCCGGCCGCGCGGGCGGCGAACCAGGCCGCGACCTTGACGGTGAACACGGACCGGCCTGGCATCCACGCCGACTTGACGTGCACGTCGCCCTGGTCGCCGGCCGGCGCGAACACCGTGATCGGTGCCTCGCCCAGCCCTTCGCTGAAGTCGGCGAAGGCCCGCGCCACGGGTTCGACGAGTTCGTCCAGGCCGATGGCGGCCCTGATGGCGTCCGCGCCGTACACCTTCACGGCAGGACCCGCAACGAGCCGGTGCCGACGGCGGCCACGCCGCCGCCGACGGTGACGCGACGCACGTCGTCGGCCGTCCCGTGGGCGGTGATGGCGATCCTGCTGGGCCGTCCGGTGAAGCGTCCCTGTGCCAGCGACAGCTCCTGGCCGTCGCGGGCCCTCCCGTGCCGCAGGAGGTAGGCCGCCACGCACCCGGCGGCACTGCCGGTGGCGACGTCCTCCAGGACGCCGTCGTTGTTCCAGTGCCTGCCCTCGACCGCCACCGCGTCGAGGACATAGGCGAACTGGGCGCCCAGCCGTTCCAGGAATCCGCCGAAGTCCGGGTGGCGGATGCGGGCCCTGGCCAGCGCGTCACCGTCGCGCACCGCGACGACGAGATAGCGCAGGCCCGTGGAGACGATCTCCAGCGGCAGCTCGTCGTCGAGATCGTCCTCGGCCAGGCCGAGTGCCTCGGCGGCGGCCGCTCGCTCCAGCGGGGCCTTCTCCGCCGCGAACACGGGCCGCCCCTGGTCCAGCAGCGCCGACACCTGGCCAGGCCGCTCGCCGGACGTGGTGACGCGCACGGTCCCTGCCTTCAGCTCGAACGTCCATGCCCGCTCCTCGCCCGGCTCGGCGCCCGCCAGCTCGTGGAGCACGGCCGCTGCCCCCAGCACCGGGTGCCCGGCGAAGTCGAGCTGCTCCAGCAGGTCGAACACGCGGGCCCGCACGACGCCGGGAGCGTCCTGCGTGCGCACGAAGATCGTCTCGAAGTGCCGGAGCTCCTGCGTCACCCGGAGCATCCGCTCCGCGTCGAGCGGCGGCGGATCGACGAAGACGGCGAGGCTGTTGCCCGTGTAGGGCCGGTCGGCGAAGACGTCGACGTGGTGGTAACCGGTCATGCGGTCAGCGTAAGGATCCGTCTCTTCATTGAGAATGCCGATAATTCCGTGGGAGGCATAATGGTTGCTTATGGAGAAGGATTTCCAGATCGCCGACCTGCGCTCCTTCACGACGACCGTGCGCGCGGGCAGCATCACCCGCGCGGCCACCGCGTTGAAGGTGAGCCAGCCCGCCGTGAGCCAGCGGATCCAGCGCCTGGAGCAGGCCGTCGGTGAACGGATCCTGATCCGGGACCCCCACGGGGCCAAGCTCACCCCCGCGGGTGAGACGCTGCTCGCCTACGCCGAGCGGATGCTGGCCCTGCATGACGAGGCGCGCACCTCGATCAACGGCCGCGGCGCGGCCCCGTCGGGACGGCGGGCGATCGGGCTGCTGGAGGACCTGGCGATCACCACGCTGCCCGCCGCGCTCGCCGACTTCGCCACGCTGCATCCGCAGGTGGACCTGGAGGTGATCGTCGGCCCCGCCGCGGCGCTGCGCAGGCCGGCCGAGCGGGGGCGGCTGGACCTGGTGTTCGGCGACCCGTCGGTGATGCCGGACGCTTCGGTGCGGTGGCAGCGCCAGGTGCCGTTGACATGGGCGTGCGCTCCGGCCTTCGACCCGTTCACCGACCCGCTGCCCCTGGTGCTGTTCACCCAGCCCTGCCAGTGGCGGCAGCCTGTGCTCGACGCGCTGGGCCGCCACGGGCGCCGGTGGCGGATCGCGTTCCAGAGCACCAGCGTGCACGCCGTCCAGGCGGCGGTCTCGGCCGGGATCGGCGTGGGGGCGCTGTTGATCGGCAACGTCCCGCCCGG
This sequence comes from Nonomuraea sp. NPDC049141, assembly GCF_040648415.1. NCBI lineage: Bacteria > Bacillati > Actinomycetota > Actinomycetes > Streptosporangiales > Streptosporangiaceae > Nonomuraea > Nonomuraea sp. NPDC049141. The sequence continues at coordinate 82,622 of NZ_JBEZDR010000016.1, read as the reverse complement.
CGCCGTCCGGCCGTCCGAGCAGCAGGGGCTGCCGCCGGTGCCGATGGTCGACGTCGCGATCTCCCGTCGCGCGGACACCGACACGGACGAGGCGGTCAACAGCCTGGAACGCCTGCTCCGCCGAACGTTCACGGGAAGGCGGTGACCGGGGCAGCGTGGGCCCGGAAGCCGGCCTTTCGCCACACCTTGAACAGGCGCCTGGCGGAGCCACCCACCGGGCCGACCGCCTCGTAGAGCACTTGCCGCGAGACGGGCTCGGCCGTTTTCACGGCGGTCACCGCGTCGTCCGCGCTGCTGATCGTGTGCGTGCAGACGCTCAGCAGATAGTCGGGGATCTGCAGGCGCGGGTCCGTACAGCCGACCAGCGGGACGCCCACCGCGGCGACGACCGGGAAAACGGTCCCGGGAATGCCGATGGCGGCTTCGGCCCGTGCCGCCGCCTGGACCGACGGGACCGCGCTGATCTCGTACCGTTCCCACAGCGAGCGGTCCTCGCGCGGGTGCAGCCCGACCAGGATGTGCTTGCCGGCCGCCGCGAGGCGTTCCGCCGCGGCGAGCAGCAGGTCCGTGCCGGGGGCGGAACCGCCGGTGCCACTGGACTTGGTCACGCTGGTGAGCACCAGGACGGTGCCCTCTTCCGGGACGTGCCTGGGCAGGTCGTCGGTCTGCGGCGTGCCCACGACCGTGATCGGGCGGCGCGTGCCCAGGTAGTCGTCGAACACCTTCGCCTCGGCGGGCGACGAGGCGGTGATCGCCCGTAGCCGCTCGCGGAACTCCTTCGCGCGTGGCGCCTCGACGGGCAGCAACGGCGCCGCGTGATAGGTGCCCCACGGCTCGTTCGTGGCGATCAGTACCCGGCGGGGTGCCTGAGCCGCCGCCCGTGCGGCGGTACCGCCCAGCACAGTGAGCCCGACCCCGGACAGCGCGCCGGCGAGCAGGGACCGCCGGGACAGGTCATTGAATCCCATGGTCTCGGAATCTATGGGGCGGTTGTGAACGGAGGTGGTCGTTGAGGAGAACGAAGCGCCGGGCGTGCGCCGGGCCGAGATAGCTTTATCGTCGAAGGAGCAGGAAGGCGAGGAACGGGTGGCGGGAGCGGAGCGGCCCAGCGCGATCGGGCAGGCGCTGCTGGCGATCAGTGACCAGTGGACCTTGCTGATCCTGCAGCGGGCCTTCCTCCTGCACGTCCGGCGCTTCGCCGACTGGCGGGACGAGCTGGGCATGTCCGAGTCGGTGCTGGCCAACCGGCTCAAGGAGCTGGTCGCGGGGGAGCTGCTGCGGCCGGTCCCCTACCGGGAGCAGGGCCGTACCCGCACCGAGTACCTCCTGACCGCGCGCGCGGTCGAGCTGTGGCCGATGCTGGTGGAGATCTGGTCCTGGGAACGCAGGTGGGTGCCGCGACGCCAGGGGCTGCCGGAGTTGACGCACGACGTCTGCGGCAACCGTACCGACGTGGAGCTGGGCTGTGCGAGCTGCGGCCGGGCGCCGGTCGCCGCCCGTGACACCGAGACCGTGCGGGGCGCGGCCACCTTCGCCCAGGTGACGGTGCCGCGCCATCACCGCAGGACCGTCCGCGGCGCGGCCGAGCGCGACCCGCTGTCCTATTTCCCCGAGACGTTCGAGCTGCTGGGCGACCGCTGGAGCACGGTGATCCTCGCGGCCGCCTTCCTCGGCATACGGCGCTTCGCCGACTTCCAGGCGGAGCTCGGCGTGGCCCCGTCGGTGCTGGCCAACCGGCTGCGTCTGTTCACGGAGCTGGGCGTGCTCGCCGTGGAAGAGCCCGGGACGCGGCCCCGGTACCGGCTGACCGACAAGGGCATGGACTTCTTCGGGGTCTTCGCGTTCATCGTCGACTGGGCGCAGACCTGGTACACCGGCCCGCCGGACACCGACCTGCGCGTCACCCATCGCGCGTGCGGGCAGCCGTTCCGTCCCTGTCTACGGTGCCGGTCGTGCGGGCAGGCGCTCAGCCGGACCGAGGTGCACTTCGTCATCCCCGAGCGGATCACAGCTTCAACTCCCTCTTGAGCACCTTGCCGACGGGGTTCCGGGGCAGCGCCTCGACGATCTCCAGCCGCTCCGGGAGCTTGTACGAGGCGATGCCCTTGTCCCTGAGGAAGGCGACGACCGACTCCAGGTCGATCTCCCCGTTGGGGACCACGACCGCGCAGACCTTCTCGCCGAGCACGTCGTCGGGGTAGCCGGCGACCGCCGCCTCGGCGATCGACGGGTGCCCGGCGAGCAGGGCTTCCAGCTCGGCGGGGGCGATGTTCATGCCGCCGCGGATGATGATGTCCCTGGCGCGGTCGATGTAGCGCAGGTACTGGCCCTGGTCGCCGGCGATCTCGAACAGGTCGCCGGTCCTGAGGTAGCCGTCCTCGTCGAACGGGTCCGCCTCGGCCGTGCCGGGCAGGTAGCCCGCGAAGACCGTGGGGCCGATCAGCCGCAGCTCGCCGGGGATCCCCGGCTCGGTGATGTCCTTCCCGTCCGGAGTGACCAGCTTGGTGCGTACGCGGTCGAGTAACTCCGGTGCCCCCGGCGCTCCGGGACGGGGGAAGAAGCGGGCGCGTACCTCCGGGTCGGGCATGTGCGCGGGGTCCGACAGCAGGGCGATGCCTTCGTTGGAGCCGAAGAAGTTGATGATCGCGATGCCGTGCCGGTCCTGCCAGCCGCGCACCATCGGCGGCGGCAGCGGGACGGAGCCCGAGCCGATGCGGGTGAGCGAGGAGATGTCGGCCTCGGCCAGGATCGCCTCCTGGTGCAGCAGCAGGGTGAGCAGCGCGGGCGGGGCCAGGGTGTAGGTGACCCGCTCGGCCGCGATCTGGGCCAGGAAGGTGGACAGGTCGAAGGGGTGATGCTGGACGAGCGTGGCGCCGACCCGCAGCCACGGCAGGAAGACGCCGCCGATCCCGGCCATGTTCACCATCGGGAACGGGTTGAGGATCACGTCCTGGCCGGTGAGCGCGGGTGCGGCCGTGCAGATCGCCTCGACCGCGAGCCAGTCGTAGTGGCACCTCGGCACGCCCTTGGGAGTGGCCTCGGTGCCGGAGGTCCAGCAGATCGTCACCCGCTCGGCGGGGTCGGCCGCACGCCGCGGCGCCTCGGCGCCGGTCACGCCCTCCAGGTCGCCCGGCCACGACAGCGTGGGCGTGCCCTCCGGCGCTCTGGACTCCCGGCCGGTGATGAGCAGCCCGGCGCCGGACAGGGGTAGTAGTTGGGCCAGCTCGTACTCGCGGTACTGCACGGGGAAGGGTGTGACGGTCGCGCCGAGCCGGACGATCGCCAGGAAGCTCACCGCCAACTCGACGCTGTTCGGGAGTTGTACGGCCACCACGTCGCCGGGGCCGATCCCCCGCGCGTGCAGGACCCCGGCGACCCGGTCCACCTCCGCGCCGAGCTGCCCCCAGGTCAGCCGCTTCACCGGACCGTCGAGCTTGTTGAGCGGGTCCACGATCGCCGTGTCGCCGGGCCGGGCCGCCACCTGCGTCGTGAGGAGCCGGTCAATCGTGTCACCGGTCCACCAGCCCTTGGCGGTGTAGCGGGCGATCCGGTCGGCGGAATGCGTCATCGCGACTCCCGTGGGGGTGATGGCCCCAACAATACGCCGTCAATTGACTCCTGACTTCGCTTATCGTAGCTTCCAGATATGGCCGAAAGTGTCGTGATGGTGGATGAATCCGGCGAGTCAAACCCGTACCTGCTGGGCGTCTACGCACCGGTCCAGGACGAGGTCACCGCGGACGAGCTCACGGTGATCGGGCAGATCCCCGCGGACCTCAACGGCGTCTACTTACGCAACGGGCCCAACGCCCGCTTCCCGGTCAAGGGTCGCTACCACTGGTTCGACGGCGACGGCATGGTGCACGCCATGCACTTCGAGAACGGCCGGGCCCGCTACCGCAACCGCTGGGTGCGTACCAGGGCCTTCGAGGCCGAGTCCGCCGCCGGCCGGTCGCTCTGGACCGGCGTGATGGAGAACCCGAAGGGCAACCCGTTCGGCAACGCGCGCGGCCTGCCCTTCAAGGACACGGCCAACACCGATCTGATCTTCCATCGGGGCAAGGTGCTGGCCTCGTGGTACCTGTGCGGCGCGCCGTACGGTCTGGACCCGCTCTCGCTGGAGACGCTCGGCGTCGACACCTTCCTCGACACGCTCAACGGTGACTTCATGGCGCATCCGAAGGTGGACGAGCGCACCGGTGAGCTGTTCTGGTTCGACTACGGGCCGCGCCCGCCGTACCTGCGCTACGGCGTGGTCGGACCCGGCGGCGCAGTGGAGCACTGCGTGGAGCTGGACCTTCCGGGGGCGCGGCTGCCGCACGACATGGCGATCACGCGGGACCACGCGATCCTCATGGACCTGCCGCTCTACCAGGACCTCGACGCCGCCCGGCAGGGGCGCTACAAGCTGACCTTCGACCGGGAGCTGCCCGCGCGCTTCGGCGTGATCCCGCGGCGGGGCCGGGCGATTCGTTGGTTCGAGGCGAAGCCGTGCTACATCTACCACGTCGTCAACGCCTGGGAAGAGGGCGATGAGATCACCCTGGACGTCTGCCGGGTCTCGCGCCCGACGCCTTCCACGACCGGCTCGCCGCTGGCGCGGATGATCTCCTATCTCAAGCTCGACGCGCGGATGTACCGCTACCGCTTCGACCTGCGGACGGGACGCACGTCGGAGGGGTACGTGGACGCCGACCAGAACACCGAGTTCCCCTCGATCGACGCGCGCTCCACCGGATACCCCACGCGGTACGCCTACAACGTCACCGTGGCCGACGCCGAGACCAACCTCTTCGACGGCCTGGTCCGCTACGACAACGTCACCGGCGCCAAGGAGACCTACCGCTACGGCCCCGGCCGATACGGCAGCGAAGCGCCCTTCGCCCCGCGCGACGGCTCGACCGCCGAGGACGACGGCTACCTGGTCAGCTTCGTCACCGACGAGCGGGAGGGCCGCTCCGAGGTGCAGATCCTGCACGCCGCCCGGCTCGCGGAGGGACCGATCGCCCGCGTGCTGCTGCCGCGGCGGGTCCCGCTCGGCTTCCACGCCACCTGGGTACGGGCGGAGCAACTGCGGTGAGCCCTTCGCTCGGCGTATCTCTTGGGTTGTGGCAGGACCGGCCCGCGGAGGAGGCCCTGCTGACGGCCCGGGCCGCCGATGAGCTGGGCTATCCGTCGCTGTGGATCGGGGAGATGGCCACGTACGACGCCTTCGCGCTGGCCACCGCCGTCGGGCTGGCCACCACGCGGATCCGGCTCACCATCGGGCCGCTGGCGGTGGCCGTACGCGATCCGATGATGATCGCCATGGGCGCGGCCTCGGTCGCCGGGCTGACCGGGCGGCAGGTGGACGTCGCCGTGGGCACCTCCAGCCCGCTCGTCGTGGAGGGGTGGCACGGGCGGTCGCGCGCTCGATCCGCGACCGCGTTGCGGGAGGCCGTCGAGGCCCTCCGCCCGTTGCTGGACGGCGAGCGCTCCGACTTCGCCGGATCGTCCGTGGCGAGCAGCGGCTACCGGCTCCGCCTGCCCGCCCCGCGGTCGCGGCTGTCCGTCGCGGCCTTCGGGCCGTCGGCCGTCCGGACCGCCGCCATGGCCGACCGTATGGTGCTCAACCTGATCACGCCCGCGTCGGCCGGGCGGCTGGTCGCCCAGTTGCGTGCGGTGAACCCGGCCACCTCCGTGACCGCCTGGGTCACCGCCGCCGTGGATCCCGACCGCGAAGCCATCGATCGGATCCGCCGGGCCGTCGTCGGCTACCTGCCCGCTCCGGGGTACGGAGAGATGTTCGCCGAGGCCGGCTTCGGCGACGTCGTCGCCTTCGCCCGCACCCGGCCGCATCCCCGGGAACTGCTCGCCGCCGTGCCCGACGAGCTGGTCGCCTCGGTCGCGCTGCTCGGCGATGTGGATACGGTCGGTGCGCGGTTGTCCGCGTACGCCGAGGCCGGGGTGGATGAGGTGGCTCTGGTACCGGTGAGCACGGACCGCGACCCCGGCGGCACGGCCACCCTCAAGGCTTTCACCGGCATCTAGGCGATCGCGCCGGGCTCTTCTATGTTCGGTCTGAACGTACGCCCTCCAAGGAGATGTTCACTGTGAAGAGACTTCTCGAAGGAACCCCGTTACGTGCCGGTGTCGTCGCGGCCGTCGCGCTGGCCGGTGGGCTGCTGGTCGCCGCCCCCGCCACCGCAGGTGAGCGTGCCGTCGTTTCGGGGGTGCAGACGACCGCCGCGGCGCGCCCCGGCAATGGCAAGATCCTTTACCACCGCCTCGGCGGTGGGCTGGGCACTCTCAAGATCAAGAACGGTACCCCCAGGGACGGGGTCGTCACGCTGGTCAAGGGCAAGGCCAAGGCGGTCAGCATCTACGTTCGCGCCAGATCCACCGCCAGCGTCAAGGACGTCAGGGACGGGACGTACCGGGTCTACTTCACCACCGGCTCCCGGTTCAGCACGTCGAAGGGCAGGTTCAGCCGGAACGCCGTTTACCAGCGGTTCAACGATCGGCTGAAGTTCGCCACGACCGCTACCTCGACGAGCATCTGGACCCTGACCCTCAACCCGGTCAAGGGCGGCACCGCGCGGACCAGTTCCATCAATCCGAAGGACTTCCCGGCTTGACCGCGGTAGATAGTCAGAGACCGTAACTTGTCCCCGGTTTGATGTGAAAAGTCACTGCCGGGGGCAAGGGGGTTCCAGCGAGTGTTCTCCTGCCGGCGGAAGGGTGACCGTTATGGGGGATATCGGAGCCAGGAACCATGTGGTGGTGAGCGGCCGTACGGATGGGCCCACGGTGATGTTGGCCCACGGGTTCGGCTGCGACCAGAACCTGTGGCGCCTGGTGGCGCCGGCGCTGGCCCGTGACTTCCGGGTGGTGCTGTTCGATCATGTGGGGGCGGGCCGGTCCGATCTGTCGGCCTGGCGGCCGGAGCGCTATGCCACGCTGGACGGCTACGCCGAGGACATCCTGCGGATCTGCCGGGAGCTGGACCTGTCGGACGTGATCTTCGTCGGTCACTCGGTCAGCGCGATGATGGGCGTGCTCGCGGCGATCCAGGAGCCACAGCGGTTCGCCAAACTGGTGCTGCTGGTCCCCTCGCCCTGTTACATCGACGACGAGGGTTACCGGGGCGGGTTCAGCCGGGCCGACATCGACGAGCTGCTGGAGTCGCTGGACAGCAACTATCTGGGCTGGTCCGCGGCGATGGCGCCGGTGATCATGGGCAATCCGGACCGTCCCGAGCTGAGCGAGGAGCTGAAAAACAGCTTCTGCCGTACCGATCCGCTGATCGCGCGGGCGTTCGCCCGGGTGACGTTCCTGTCGGATCACCGGGCCGAGCTGGCCAAGGTGAGTGTGCCGACGCTGGTGATCGAGTGCGCGGAGGACGTGATCGCGCCCCGCGAGGTCGGCGCGTTCGTCCATGCTCAGATCGAGGGGAGCCGGCTCGTCACGCTGCCCGCGACCGGTCACTGCCCGCAGCTCAGCGCTCCGGAGGTCACCATCGAGGCGATCGCCTCCTTCGCCGCTCGGTGATGAACGCGCCCGGGCACGGCGAGCGGGGGGAGGCGGTGGTGTTCTCCTCGCTGCTGGAGGACAGTGCCGAGGACCTGTACGAGAACGCGCCCTGCGGCTACCTGTCCACCCTCCTGAACGGCCAGATCGCCAAGGTCAACGCCACCCTGCTGGGCTGGCTCGGCTACGCCCGCGAGGAACTCGTCGGCCGCCGAACCTTCTCCGACCTGCTCACCGTCGGCGGCCGGCTGTACTACGAGACCCATTTCGCACCGCTGCTGACGATGCAGGGCGAGGTCGGCGGGGTGGCCCTGGAACTGCGGACCGCCGACGGCGAACGAATGCCGGTGCTGGTCACCTCCAAGGTCAAGTCCGGCGCCGACGGACGGCCCCAGGTCATCCGCACCACGATCTTCGACGCCTCAGACCGCCGCGCCTACGAACGCGAGCTGCTGCGGGCCCGCCAGGAAGCCGAGCGCGACCGCGAGCGGCTCCAACGGCTGGTCACGACCCTGCAGCGCAGCCTGTTGCCGTCCTCGCTGCCGCGGGTGCCCGGCCTGCGGGCCGCCGCCCACTACCACACCGCCTCCCGCGACGAGGTCGGCGGCGACTTCTACGACCTGTTCCCGCTGAGCTCCGAGCGGTGGGGCTTCTTCCTGGGAGATGTGTGCGGTAAAGGCGCCGGGGCGGCAGCGGTGACCTCGCTGATCCGCTACACCCTGCGCGCGGCCGCGGTCTACGACTCCGACCCGGTGACCGTACTGGACACCCTCAACACCGCCCTGCACCAGGAGTATCGCGGTGACGACCCCCGCTACTGCACCGCGATCTTCGGGATCCTCGCCCCTGACGGCGACGGCTTCTCCATCACGCTGGCCAGCGGCGGCCACCCTCCGTGCCTGCTGCTGCGCGCCGACGGCACCGCCGACTACCAGCACACCCCGGACGGCCTGCTCATCGGCATCCTGCCCAGCGCCACGTTCACCTCCAGAGTGATCCACCTGGGGCCTGGCGACACACTGCTGTTGTACACCGACGGTTTGACGGAGGCCCGTACCGGCACCCCCGACGGCCGCTACGGAGACGAAGCCCTGCACGCCTTCGCCACGGGCCTCGCCCCCACCACCGCGAGCGCGGCCGTCGCCGCCCTGGCCGATCTGCTCGAAGGCTTCGGCACCGGTCTGGACGACGACACCGCCATCCTCGCGCTCAGCGTCCCTTCGCCCGAGGAACCCCAGCCGTGACCGGGCTCAGCTCACCGGCAGCTTGCCCGAGGCGACCACGTCGCGGTACCAGTACGCGCTGTCCTTCCAGGTGCGCTCCATCGTGTCGCGGTCCACGCGGACGATGCCGAACCGCTTGGCGTAGCCGTGCGCCCACTCGAAGTTGTCCATCAGCGACCACACGAAGTAGCCGCGCACGTCGGCCCCGCCGGCGATCGCCTCGGTGACGGCCGTCAGGTGGCGGTGCAGGTAGTCGATGCGCCGCTCGTCCCTGATCCGGCCGTCATCGTCCACGACGTCGGCGAACGCGGCGCCGTTCTCGGTGATCATCATGGGCAGGTCAGGGTAGTCGCGGTGCAGGCGCAGGAGCAGCTCGGTCAGGCCGGTCTCGTCGATGTTCCAGCCCATCTCGGTGTACGGGCCGGGCTGGCGGACGAACTCGATGTCCGCGCAGGCGATCCACGGGGAGGCGGCGCCGTCGGCGTGGCCGTCGGCGGTCTCCCGTGAACTGACCCCGTCCCACTGGCGTACCAGGACGGGGTTGTAGTAGTTGACGCCGAGCAGGTCCAGCGGCGTGCACGCGGCGGCCTCGTCGCCGTCGTGGACGAACGACCAGTCGGTGACCGAGGCGGTGTCGTCGATGAGGTCACGCGGGTAGGCGCCCTCCAGCATCGGGCCGAGGAAGGCCCGGTTGGCCAGCGCGTCCGCGCGCCGTACCGCGTCGGCGTCGCGCTCGGACACGCCGCGTACGTGGTGCAGGTTGAGCGTGACCGACATTTTCGCGGCCGGGTCGGCGACCGAACGCAGGGCCTGGACGGCCAGGCCGTGGCCGAGGTTCAGGTGGTGCACGGCGGCCAGGGCGGCCGCGGGGTCGGTCCTGGCCGGCGCGTGCACGCCGGAGGCGTAGCCGAGATAGGCCGAGCACCACGGCTCGTTCAGGGTGATCCAGGTGTGGACGCGGTCGCCGAGCGCCTCGCCCATGAGCGTGGCGTAGTCGGCGAAGCGCAGCGCGGTGTCGCGGTGTGGCCAGCCGCCCGCGTCCTCCAGCTCCTGCGGCAGGTCCCAGTGGTAGAGGGTGGCCACCGGCGCGATGTCCCTGGCCAGCAGCCCGTCGACCAGGCGCGAGTAAAAGTCGAGGCCGGGCCGGTTGACGGCTCCGCGACCGCCGGGCTGCACGCGTGGCCAGGAGATGGAGAAGCGGTAGGCGCCGACGCCCAGTCCGGCGAGGAGGTCCAGGTCCTCCTCCAGGCGGTGGTAGTGGTCGCACGCCAGGTCGCCGGTGTCGCCGTTGGTCACGAGACCGGGCGTGTGGGAGAAGGTGTCCCAGATGGAGGGGCCGCGGCCGTCCTCGTCCCAGGCGCCTTCTACCTGGTAGGCGGCGGTGGCGGTGCCCCACAGGAAGTTCTCGGGGAAGGTGGGCATGTCACTCCTTCGAGCTGAGGGTGATCTCGATGTGGTCGGTGTCGGAGGCGGCGTGGACCCCTGCGTACCGGAGGTTCCAGGGGGCGGGCGCGCCCTGGACGCGGCGGGCGTGGACGCGGTCGCCCGTGCGGGCCACCTCGAACACGGCCCCGGTGCCGCCGTCCATGGCGGGCACGGTAACGGTACGGGACGCGCCGTCGGCGAGCTCGTAGGCGGTCAGGGTGACGCCGTCGGCGTAGTCGTAGTCGGGCCGGTCCGCGCGGGCGCCCGTCGCCAGCACCGCTCCTGGCCGCACCAGCAGCGGCAGGCTGTCGAACCCGTGCCGCTCGGTACGCCAGCCGGGCCCGGTGACGGTCTCGCCGTCGAGCAGCCGGGTCCACACGCCGTTAGGGACGTAGTAGGAAATTTCACCATCCGCCGACAGCACAGGGGCCACCAGCAGATCGGGCCCGAGCATGTACTGGGCGTCCAAATGGTCGCAGGCCCGGTCGCCGGGGAACTCCAGGTGCATCGCCCGCATCATCGGCAGGCCCTCCTGGACGGCCTGGACGGCGACACCGTACAGATAGGGCATCAGCCGCAGCTTCCGCTCGGTGAAGGAGCGCAGCACGTCGACCGACTCCTCGTCGAACAGCCACGGCACCCGGTACGACCCGCTCCCGTGCAACCGGCTGTGCGACGACAGCAGCCCGAACGCGACCCACCGCTTGAAGACGGCAGGATCCGGGCGCCCCTCGAACCCGCCGATGTCGTGGCTCCAGAACCCGAACCCGGCCAGGCCCAGCGACAACCCGCCGCGCAGGCTCTCCGCCATCGCCTCGAACGTCGACTCGCAGTCGCCACCCCAGTGCACCGGCAACCGCTGCCCGCCGACCGTGGCCGCCCGCGCGAACAGCACGGCCTCGCCCGCGCCCCGCCGCTCGGCCAGTACGTCGTGCACGGTCTGGTTGTAGAGCAGGCTGTAGTAGTTGTGCATCCGCTCGGGGTCCGAGCCGTCGGCGTAGACCACGTCGGTGGGGATGCGCTCGCCGAAGTCGGTCTTGAACGCGTCCACACCCAGGTCGAGCAGCCCGCGCAGCTTGTCCGCGTACCATTCGCGGGCGGCCGGGGAGGTGAAGTCCACCACCGCCCGCCCCGCCTGCCAGTGATCGTCCTGCCAGACGCGGCCGTCCGGGCGGCGCAGCAGGTGACCGGCCGCCGCCCCCTCGTCGAACAGCGCGGACGCCTGCCCGATGTACGGATTGAGCCACAGGCAGACCCGCAGCCCGCGCTCCTTGAGCCGGGCGATCATCCCCGCCGGGTCCGGGAACACCTCGGGATCCCACTCGAAGTCACACCATCGGAACTGCCGCATCCAGAAGCAGTCGAAATGGAACACGCTCAGCGGCAGCCCCCGCTCGGCCATCCCGTCCACGAACGACGCCACGGTGGCCTCGTCGTAGTCGGTCGTGAACGACGTGGACAGCCACAGCCCGAACGACCACGCGGGCGGCAGCGCCGGTCGGCCGGTCAGCGCCGTGTACCGGCGCAGGATCTCGGCGGGCGTCGGCCCGTGAATGATCAGGTACTCCAGATCGTGGCCCTCGGTGCTGAACTGCACCCGCGACACCGTCTCCGAGCCGACCTCGAACGAGACCCGCCCCGGATGGTTGACGAACACCCCGTAACCGCGGTTGGTGAGGTAGAAGGGGATGTTCTTGTAGGCCATCTCGCTGCTGGTGCCGCCGTCGTCGTTCCAGATGTCGACCGACTGCCCGTTGCGTACCAGCGCGCCGAACCGCTCGCCCAGCCCGTACACCAGCTCCCCGGCGCTCAGCCGCAGCTGCTCGACCATGAAGTGCCGTTCGTCGGCATCGTGCATGACGCCCAGGCTCTTGCCGGCGCTGCGGGTCAGCTCCCGGCCGTCCGCGCTGAACGACATCTCCCACGGCAGGTCCCTGCGCACCTTGACGGTCAGGGCGCCGCTGGTCAGGCTCGCCTCCTCGCCGTCCACGGTGATCTTCACCGCGGGCGCCTCGTCCCGCACCTCGAAAACCGGCGCGGCCGGTACGGACCCCGCGAAGTGCACCGTACGGACCCTGATCACGTCCGGCATGGGAGACGACAGGTCCACCCGCAGGACCGGTCCGTCGATGGTGTTGCCGCGACGGGTGATCGGCCTGGTCGGCGCCAGCACCCGCAGCGAGGCGGCGTCCGCGGTCACGTCGTGGGCCGCGGTGGCGTAGTCGCCCCGCACCCCGGGACGCATCCGCCAATAGCCGTCTTTGAACTTCATGATGATCCGTCCGTGAGTGGGGTGGTCAGCCCTTGACGCTGCCGGCCACGAGATCGAGCCGCCAGAACCGCTGCAGGAACAGGAACAGCGCGATGATCGGGATGATCGACAGCAGCGAGCCGCTGATCACCAGGCTGTACAGGGCCGGCTGCGAGGCCCCCCGGTTGAGCAGCGAGTAGAGCCCTACGGTGAGCGGGAAGCGGTCGTCGTTCGCCAACATGATGTACGGCAGCAGGAAGTTGTTCCAGATGCCGATGAACTGCAACAAAAACACCGTCACCAGCCCCGGCGTCATGATCGGCACACCGACCGACCACAGCAGCCGGAACTCGCCCGCCCCGTCCACCCGCCCGGCCTCGAGGATCTCGTCCGGCACGGCCGCGGCGGCGTAGATGCGGCACAGATAGATGCTGTACGGGCTGATGACGCTGGGCAGGATGACCGACCAGTAGGTGCCGACCAGCCCCATGTCCGACAGCAGCAGGTACTGCGGGATGGCCAGGGTGATCTGCGGCACCAGCACCCCGGCCAGCAGCGCCCCGAAGATCAGCCGCTGCCCGGCGAAGCGGAACTTGGCCAGGGCGTACCCGCACGCGGCCGACACGACCACGGTCAGGAACGCGCCGCCGCCGGCGTAGATGAGGCTGTTGAGCATCCACAGCCAGAACCGCCCGTTGCCGTACGCGCTGAGCGCGGCGATGTTCCCGGTGAAGCCGCCGTTGAAGCTGGGCCAGCCGGAGAACGTGGTGAACAGCTCCTCCGGGCCCTTCGTCGCCGCGATCACCACCCACAGCAGGGGCAGCAGGGCGTACACGCCGCCGAGCGCCAGGATCAGCGTGGGCACGATCTTGGTGCGCGCTCTCATCGATCGCTCCTCACGCTACGGGTCCTGAAGACGGCCAGCGCGCCCAGCGACAGCAGCACCGTCGCGCCGGCCAGCAGCACCGAACTGGCCGCGCCCAGGTAGATGTCGTTGTCCACGAACGCCTGCTGGTAGATCCGCATCAGGGGCACCCAGTCCTGGCTGATGGCGTTGGTCATCGGCCGCAGCGTGGCCGGTTCGCTGAAGACCTGCAGCATGCCGATCAGGGTGAAGACCGAGGTCATGGTGAGCGCCGGGCGCAGGAGCGGCACCTTGATCCGCAGCGCGATCCGCCACTCACTGGCGCCGTCGAGGCGGGCGGCCTCGTACAGCTCCTTGGGGATGGCCCGCAGCGTGGTGTAGAGCACCACCATGTTGAACCCGACCGAGCCCCACACGGCGATGTTGGCCACCGAGAAGAAGATCGACACATCGCCGAAGAAGTCCGCGGCCGGCAGTCCGGCCCCCTTCAGGGCGGCGCTGATCGGGCTGACCGCCGGCAGGTAGATGAACCCCCACAGCAGGCTGGCGATGACGCCCGGCACCGCGTACGGCAGGAAGATCGTGATCCGCGAGGCGCGCTTGCCCCCGACCCTGGGCGCGTCCAGCAGCAGCGCGAACAGCAGGGCCAGGCCCATGGTGGCGGGCACCATGATCACGCCGTAGCCGAGCATGCGCCGCATCGCCTCGTACAGCGCCGCGTCCTGGATCGCCTCCAGGTAGTTCGCCAGGCCGATGAACACCTCGGTCCGGATGCCGAACCCGGCGCCCCGCACCCGCATGGCGTGCAGGCTCAGCCAGATGGCGTATCCGATCGGCACCACGATGAAGACCGTGAACAGGATGACGGCCGGCGCCGCCATCAGGTAGGGCGCGCGTTTCTGCCTTCCGGTCATCCGCCGACGACCTGGTAGCCCTGCTTCTTCAGGTCGGCGACGCTCGCCTGCTGCACCTGCGTGGCCACGGCCGCGAGGTCGGCCTTGGTCTTGACCGCGGTCGGCAGCTTGTCCTCGAACTGGCCGTAGGTGACGTTGGTGTTCGGCCCCCAGCTGTCGAAGCCGCGCGCCGTCTTCGAGATCTTCGAGGCCGACTCGTAGTAGTCGGGCTGGCCGGTCATGTACGCGGGCGCGGCGTCGAGCCCGCCGGAGGTCTGGCCGAGCGTGGCGGCCGGATAGAGGCCGATCTCGACGAGCACCTTCAGCGCCTCGGGGTCGGTGCTCAGCCACCTGGCGAACTTCGCCGCCGGCGCCTTCTGCTTGGAGGTCGCGCTCACCGCGGTGGACGAGCCGCCCCAGAAGCCGGTGACGTTCTCGCCCGCGCTCCACTGCGGCAGCGGGGCCATCTTCCACTTGCCCTTGCTGGAGGGGGCGACGCCCGCCAGGACGCCGGAGCCCCAGACCGCGCTGGGCCAGGCGATGATGGTGCCGTCGTTCATCTGGCTGTTCCACTGCGGGGTGTACATCGGGTCGCCGAGCACCGCGCCCGAGTTGACCAGCCCACCCCAGAAGCTCAGCACCTTGCGGGTGGCCGGGTCGTCGATGGCGACCTTCCACGCCTCCTTCTGGTTGGACCACCAGTTGGCCCCGGCCTGCTGGGCGAACCCGGCCACCCAGCCGGCGTCGCCGGGGGAGAACGTGGTCAGGTAGCGCTTGGGGTCCTTCTGCCGGACCGTTTCGGCGAGCGCGCCGAACTCCTCCCAGGTCTGCGGCACCGCAAGGCCCAGCTTCTCGAACAGGTCCGCGCGGTAGAAGAGCATCATCGGGCCGACGTCCGCGGGAATCGCGTAGGTGGCGCCGCCGAAGGAGGTCAGGTTCCAGGTGCCCTCGGGGAAGGCGGACTTGACCGGGGTGATCGAATTGGTCAGGTCCTGGAGGGCGTTGTTGGTGATCAGGGTCGGCAGCGACTGGTACTCCGCCTGTAGGACGTCGGGCGCGTTGCCCGCCTTGACCGCGGTCAGGAACTTGGCGATCAGCTCGTCACTGGCGGCCTGCCCGCTGAGGGTGACCTGCTGGGTGGGGTTCTTCTTGTTCCAGAGGTCGACGACGCGCTGGATGTTCTCCGCCCAGCTCCAGAAGACCAGGGAGGCCGCGGCGTTCTCGTCCCCGGCGATGGGCGAGGGAGCCGGGGCGGTGGCATCGGAGCCGGAGTCGTCGGTGCTGCCGCAACCGGCCAGGAGCAGCGTGGCGGCCGACGAGGCGAGGAACGTTCTTCTACGCAAGGGGATCTCCAAACGGTGGTTGAACTCGGGGGCGCAGCGCGGCGACCGCGCGCGGCGTGAGCGTGACGTGGCCCGTCGCGGGGGATCCGGTCAGCAGGTCATCGGCCGCGTGGGGGATCGGCACCCGTACGGTGGCGGTGCCATGGTTGAGCAGGAACAGGACGTCGCCGCGGCGTACCGCCTCGACGCCCGGCGGCAGGTCGGGCAGGACCCCGCGCACGTCCGCGTCGGCCAGCAGCCGCCCGGCCAGCGCGCCGAGCGCGGCCGGCTCGGGCATGGTCGCCACGTACCAGGCGACGCCCTGCCCGGCGCGGTGCCGCAGCACGGCGGGGTGCCCGGCGAGATCGCCCTCGACGAACTCGGCCACCGTCTCGGCGCCCTCCGCCTCGACCAGTTCGGTCCAGGTGTGCGCGATGAACTCAGCGCCGCCGGTCAATGCGTGCGCGGCGAACTCGCCGCCGGTCCACCGGCAGCGCACGGGCCGGTCATCGGGCGCGGGCAGCCACTCCTCGCCGGACGCGCCGAGCACCTCGCGCAGCGGCGCGGGGAACCGCCCGGTACGCACGTGCGCCCGCGGATCCACGATCCCGGAGAACGGCCCGACCATCAGCACGCCGCCGCCATGCACATACGCGGTCAAGGCGGCGGCGTCCTGATCGCTGACGAGGTAGAGATTCGGCACCACGACCAGCGGGTAACCGCTCAGCTCGGCCGAGGGCGGCACCAGGTCCACGCTCACGCCGCGTTCCCAGAACGGCAGGTAGTAGCTCAGGAGCTGGTCCGGTGCGTTGAGGCGGTCGCTGGGCCGGCCGCGCTCCTCCAGCGCCCACCAACTCGCCCAGTCGAACACCATCGCCACCTGCGCCGGCACCGGCTCGCCCGCCACGGAGGCGAGCTGGCGGAGTTCCTGGCCGTGCGCGCGGACCTCGGCGTGCAGGCGCGTGTCCGGGCCCGCGTGCGGCACCATCGCGGCGTGGAAGCGCTCGGCGCCGAACCGCGAGGCCCGCCACTGGAAGTAGCAGAGCCCGTCCGCGCCGCGGGCCACCGCCTGCAGCGATTCGAGCCGGAACTGCCCCGGCGGCTTGGGCAGGTTGTGCGGGCGCCAGTTGACGCCGTTGGTGGCCTGCTCCATCAGCAGCCAGGGCCGCCCCTGGCCGAGCCCGCGCATCAGGTCGTGCGTGAGCGCGGTCCGCGCGGGGGAGAGCGGGTCCGCCGGGTCGGGGTAGCAGTCGTTGGAGACGATGTCCTCTTCGCCGGCCCACGACCAGTAGTCGACCGGCTTGAACAGGCCCATGAAGTTCGTGGTGACCGGCGTGCCGGGGGTGCGGCCGCGCAGGATGTCGCGTTCGGCCTGGTAGTGGGCGAGCAGCGCGTCGGAGCAGAAGCGCTGCCAGTCGAGCCGCTGCGTGGGATTGATCAGGTACGGGGCGCGGCGCGGGGGGATGATCTCGGCCCAGTCGCTGTAGCGCTGGCTCCAGAACGTGGTGCCCCACGCCTCGTTGAGCGCGTCCAGGTCGCCGTGGCGGTCCTGGAGCCAGGTGCGGAACGCCGCCGCGGACTCGTCGCAGTGGCAGATCTGGCCGTACTCGTTGCCCACGTGCCACAGCGCCAGTGCGGGGTGGTGGGCGTACCGGTCGGCCAAGTCGGTCACGATGGCCAGCGCCCGCTCCCGGTAGACCGGCGACGACGGGCAGAACTGGTTGCGCGAGCCGTACCAGAGGCGGTGCCCCGACTCGTCGACCGGCAGCGTCTCCGGCCAGCGGTGTCCCAGCCACGGCGGCGGCGAGGCGGTCGGCGTGGCCAGATCGACCGCGATCTCGGCCGAGCCGAGCAGGTCGAGCACCCGGTCCAGCCAGCCGAAGTCCCGCGCGCCCGGCTCCGGCTCGATCCGCGCCCAGCTGAACACGCCGACGGTGACCAGGTTGACCCCGGCCGCCTTCATCAGCTCGACGTCCTCGGCCCAGACCTCCTCCGGCCACTGCTCGGGGTTGTAGTCCCCGCCGAACAGCAGCCCACGCCCGTCGGTCAGCGTGTGCGTTCCCAGCCTCATGGTGTCCTCTCTTCGCGAGGTGGTGCGGAGCTGTCGCCGATCACCAGGCGGCAGGGCACGAGCCGCTGCTGTGGCGGGCCGTCGCCCTGCAGCCGGTCGATGAGCATTTGCGCGCCGAGCCGGCCCAGCTCGGCGCTGGGCGGCTCCAGCGTGGTGAGCCTGGGGTGGAACATCTCGGCGACCCGCGCCGACGACAGCACCAGCAGCAGCGTCAGGTCCGCGGGGATCCGCCAGCCGCGCGCCGCCACGGCGGCGATCACGCCGACCGCCGCGTGATCGTCCATCACGGCCAGCGCCGTCACGTCGGGATGCGCGGCGACCAGCTCCTCGAACGCCTGCCGGCCCTCCTCGGCCGAGCCGGGGCGGAAGTCGTCCACGTAACCGATCCCGGCCGCGCGGGCGGCCCCGGCGAACTCGATCTCGGCCCGGATCGCGGGCCCGTACTGGGCCGCGTACGTGTCGGTCGACAGGTTGAAGAAGGCCAGCTTGCGATGCCCCAGCCCGGCCACGTGCGCCACGGCGTCCCTGGCCGTCGCCGCGAAATCGATGTCGGCGTAGTCGATCGAGCCGGGCTCGCGGGTCCGCCCTATCATGCTGAACGCGACCCCGGCCGCCGACAGGAACTCCGGCCGCTCGTCGTCGAGGCCCACCTCCATCAGCAGTACGCCGTCCACCAGCCCCAAGCCGGTGAGGTGGCGCAGCTCCTCGATCGGGTCGGCGTTCTCGGGCGAGAGCAGCAGGTGATAGCCCAGCTCGCTGGCCGCCTCGGCGGCACCGGTGGCGAACTGCATCTCGGTGAGCCCGAACCCGCTGCGCGGCGCGGGGAACAGCAGCGCCAGGATGCGCGTCCGCTTGCTCTGCAGGCCCCGGGCCAGCAGGTTCGGGCGGTATCCGAGCTCGGCCGCGGCCTGCTCGATGCGCCGCTTGGTCGCCGCGGCCACCGGGCGGGTGCCGTTGAGCGCGGCGGAGACGGTGCTGACCGCCACCTGCGCCCGCTCGGCCACGTCATGTATCGAAGACATTCCACTCCGGCCCTGTGCCCGGCCGCCGATGACCGGCCTGTACGGTTGTCGAAACGTTTCGCACAACCTAGAGTCCGTTTTGTGGAGATGTCAATATCGTTAAATCTGCTGTCCTAAATACGGCTTGCGTGGTCAGCCGCTCGCGGCTGACCGCCTGGTGTTGAGCTGGTCGAACCCGACCGCGACGAGGATGAGCACGCCGATGGCGATCTGGAGGTAGAAGGCGTTGATCGCCAGGAGGTTGCCGCCGTTGTTGAGCACGCCCATGATCAGCGCTCCGGTGGCGGCGCCGATAGCGCTGCCCTTCGCGCCGAACAGGCTGGCGCCGCCGATGACGCAGGCGGCGATCGCGTTGAGCTCGAAGCCGGTGCCGGCGGTGGGGATGCCGGCTCCCAGGCGGGAGGCGAGCAGCACCCCGCCGAGACCGGCGAGCAGGCCCGAGATCATGTAGACCGAGATCGTCACCATCCGGACGGGGACGCCCGCGAGGCGGGCCGACTCCGGGTTCGAGCCGACGGCGTAGATGTAGCGGCCGAAGACCGTCCGGGCGAGCACGAACCACATGACGGCGGTGATCGCCGCGGCGATGATGAGCAGGTTGGGGATGCCCAGGATCGTGCCGTTGGCGATGACCTGGAATGCGTCCGGTACGCCCTGAATAGTCTGGGCGTCGGTGGTGACCAGGACCAGTCCGCGGGCGATGCCGAGCATGCCCAGCGTCGCGATGAACGGCGGCAGCAGGGCCCGGGTCACCAGCAGGCCGTTGACGATCCCGAGCACGGTGCCGATCGCCACGCCGAGCAGGATCGACGGCAGGATCGGCATGCCCGCGACCAGGAACTGCGCGGTGGAGGCGCCGGACAGGCCGAGAATCGAGCCGACCGACAGGTCGATCCCGGCGGTCAGGATGACCAGGAGCTGGCCGACCGCGATGATCCCGAAGATGGCGACCTGACGGGCGAGGTTGGCCAGATTGTTGCCGGTGAGGAACTCGTCGCTGGCGAGCGTGAGGGCGCCGATCGCCACGAGCAGCACGACGAGCCCGCCGCTCTCCCGTCCGGCGATGTCTCCCAGCGTGATGACCCGTCGCTTGGGCTCGGCCTTCGCCTCGGCCGCCTGCCTGGGCTGCGGCACCGTCTCCAGCGCCGCCGCCTCGTCTGTTGCGCCGCTGGGTGGCCGGTTGGTGATCGTCGTGGTCTCGATCGGCTCGCGCCAGATCAGCTTAGGCATCTCGGCTCACCTCTCCTGGGTCGCCCGTGCTCTCGCCTGCGGTGGCCGGACTCTCGTCCGCGGGGGCCGGATGCTCGTCCGCGGCGGGCGGAGGCCCGGCGCCTCCGGTGCCGCTCGCCAGGTGGAGCACCTCCTCCTCGGTGGCGGTGCCGGGCAGCTCGCCCGCGACCGCCCCGTCGCGCAGCACGAGGATGCGATCGGCGAGCCCCAGCAGCTCCGGGAGGTACGACGAGACCACGATGATCCCCAGCCCGCTCGCCGCCAGATCACCGATGACGGTGTAGAGCTCGCCCTTGGCCCCGACGTCGATGCCCTTCGTGGGCTCGTCGAACATCAGCACCTTCGGCTTGGTGAGCAGCCATCGGGCGAGCAGGACCTTCTGCTGGTTGCCGCCGGACAGCGTCGACACCGGCTGGTCGTAGGAACCGGCACGCAGCCGCAGGCTGTCGAGCAGCCGGTCCGCCTCTTCGGCCTGTTCGCGGCCGGGCAGCAGACCGTGGCGAGAGCCGCTGCGCAGGCTCGCGATGGTGACGTTCTCCCGGATCGACAGCTCCGGCAGCAGGCCCAGCACCTTTCGGTCCTCGGTGAGGAGCCCTACTCCGGCGTTCATCATCGTGCGCGGCCCGGACGGTTTCACCGGCTTGCCCCCGACCTCCACCTGACCGGCCACGATGGGAGCGGCGCCGAAGATGGACAGCAGCAACCCGCTCCGTCCCGCCCCCAGCAGCCCGCCGATGCCGAGGATCTCCCCGGCCCCGACGTGGAGGTCGATGCTCGGCGAGCCGTCGAACCGGCGCAGCCCCCGGACCTGGAGCGCGGGCGTTCCCGCGTGCCGGTGGGTCTCCGGATAGAGCGAGCTGATCTCCCGGCCGACCATGGCGGTGATCAGCCGGTCCTCGTCGTACCTGCTGATCGGCCCGGCCTCGGACAGGCCCCCGTCCCGCAGGACGGTCACCCAGTCGCCGATCTCGAACATCTCCTCAAGCCGGTGGGTCACGTAGAGCATCGCGATACCGCGCTCGCGCAGCCGCAGGATGTGCTGGAGCAGTCGTTCCGACTCCGCCTCGGTGAGCGCCGTGGTCGGCTCGTCGAAGACGATCACCTTGACGGAGTCCGCGGTCAGCACCTTGGCGATCTCCACGAGCTGGCGGGTGGCCGCCGGGAGCCGTTCCACGATCGCCTGCGGGCTGAGCTCCGTCAGGCCGACCTCGTCGAGGGCCTTCCTGGCGCGGGTCTGCAGCCGGCTCCTGGCGATGATCCCGGTACGCGAGGGAAGGCGGCCCATGAACAGGTTCTCCGCGACCGACAGGTGGGGCAGCAGGCTGAGCTCCTGGTAGACGGCCTGGACGCCGGCCGCGCGTACGGATGCCGGGGTCGGCGTGGTGACCGGCCGGCCGTCGATCTCGTAGCTGCCGCTGTCCCGGCGCAGCGCGCCCGTCAGGACCCGGATCAGGGTCGACTTCCCGGCGCCGTTCTCCCCGGCGAGGCAGTTCACCTGGCCGGGGATCAGCCGGAGCGAGACGTCATTGAGTGCCTGGACGGGGCCGAAGGCCTTGGAGACGCCGTGCAGTTCGACGACGGGATCGGCCATCATTCCGCCTTCATCGTCGGCGGGTTGAGCAGCTGCTTGACGTCGGGTTCGGTCATGTTCGTCTTGTCGGCCACGACCGCCCCGGGATCGATGTCACGCGGCGGGATGCGGTTGACCGTGGCCATCCCGGCGGCCAGGACGCCCTGGTAGCCGAAGAAGTAGGGGTTCTGCACCACCAGCGCGTCGATGGTGCCGGCGGACAGCGCGGCGTTCTCCTGCGGGTCGGAGTCGAAGGCCACGACGGGGACGGTCTCGGCGGCGTGGTTGTCCTGGATCGCCCGAGCTGCGCCGACACCTGAGGTGTTGTTGTCCGCGAACACCCCCGCCAGGTTCGGGTTGGCGGTCAGCGCGTCGTTGACCTGCGAGGCCGCGGTGTTGATGTCGTTGTTGTTGAAGCGCTGCATCGCCACCTTGACCTGCGGGCAGTTGATCGCGATGCCCTGCTTGAAGCCGGCGTCCCGATCGACGAGTGACTGGATGCCGGCCACGGAGGACTCGATCATCACGCTGCCGCTCGTCTTGTTCTGCGCCTTGAGCAGCGCGCACATGCGCTTGCCCGCCTGCATCCCGGCCTTGACGTTGTCGGTGCCGATGAACCCCTCCGAGGGGGTGGTCACGCGGCTGTCCACGGTGATGACCTTGAGACCCGCCTTGCGCGCCCGGTCGATCGCCGAGTTCAGGGCGCTGGAGGAGTTGGGCGCGATGACCAGCCCGTCAGCGCCCCGGGAGATGGAGTTCTCCACCAGCTGGACCTGCTGGTCGATGTTCGTCTCGGACGTCGGGCCGAAGGTGCTCACATTGAGCCCGAAGTCCCCACCCGCCTGTTTGGCGCCGGCGATCATCGTCTGCCAGAACGAGGAGTCGCTCGCCTTGATGACCACGTCGATCTTCTTGCCGCTGGCCACCCCGCCCTTGCCGCCGCCCGACGCCTGTACGGCCGAGCTTGTCGCCCGGCCGCCCACCACCCCGAGTACCAGCGCCACCAGCGCGATGGCCGCGACCAGTGAGAGCGAGAAGACGATACGAGAACGAGCCATGACGGCCCCCCGGAGAAATCTTTATTTCCTTCCAGCAAAGCCCGGTAATTCACTGGGTGGAGCTAGCAAAGAGAAAAGAACGCATTACCCGCGCGTCCTACAGCAGGATGCGTCTGTGCCTCACGTCCTGGCGGGGAAGCTGGACCCTGGCGAGTTCGCGCAGTGCTCGCAGCGCGCCGCTCCGCCTGGCCAGGGCAAGAGCCTGACGGGCCGTCTCGGCCGACCGCTCCCTCTCGTGGGTGTCGGCGTACGCGTGGGCCATGCGGGCCAGGGCGTAGGCGACGGCATAGGTCGGCTGCGTCTTCGGCGGTTCGTGTTCCAGGATCTCGATCGCGCCGCCGGCCTGGCCGAGATCGACGAGACAGCCGGCGCACAGCGCGTTGTGCGCTTCTGTCGGGTAGGGCGGCTCGGCGCCGCATTCCTCCAGCGACTGCGCCGACTCCTCCAGGCGGCGATGACACATGTCCACGTCCCCGGCGAGAGCGTGACCTTGCGCTTCGTGGTCCCGCGACAGGGCGTCCACCCACGGCGGCAGGTGGGCGCGTTCGCGGGCGGCGACGGCGAGGTGGACGAGCCGGCCGGGATCGCCGATGTCGGAAAGACCGCCCCGCTGGGCGAGCGTGTAGGCCTCCAGCAGCGCGTCCGCCGCCTCACGCGCATCGCGGATGGCCTCGTCCGACCACGCCAGCGCCTCGTCGGGGTCGCCGGCCTCATGGTGCATGCGACTGATCAGCTCCGCGTTCTCCGCGGCGAGCATGAGGAAGGCCCGCCGGACGGGCGGACCGGCCTCGCGGTGGAACTCCTCGATCCCGGCGAACACCGGCCGCAGCACGTGGATCAGGTCGGCGGGCCGGAGATCGGCCCGGGTGTAGGCGTCGATGGTGGCCTTGAAGTACTGGACGGTTCCTTCGTCGGCCCGCTGAGGTGCCTCGATCGCCCGGCCGGTGCGCTCCTCCTCCTCGGCGGTGAACATCCCCGACCGCAGCGGAATGCCGGTGAGGTAGTGCCACAGAGTGGTGCCTGCCGCGTCCCCGACGAAGAGGTCCGACTCCGCCACGCCGAACGCCCGGCAGAGCAGCTGCGCGTACGCCTCGTCGGGCCGCCGCTCCCCGCTCTCCCAGAGCCGAATCATCGAGCTGAGCGTCTCCGGTTCGGGCAGTTGATCGCGCGACGTCTCGTCCGCCGCGTCGGCCAGCCGCCTCCCGAGCTCCCGGTGGCTCCACAGCCGTCCCCGGCGCAGGACCCGCAGACGCGCGGCCCAGATCGGAACATCGATGTCGACCATTGGCGTTCCCCCGACCGCCTAGGTGATTTGTATCTATTGTCCGCTTTCGGGGGTCGTCTCGTCAGTCCTGAGTCGGTAGATCAAAGTAGTGGCCCTTCTCGAGGTCGTCGATGAGCCCGGGTTGAGTCGGCTGCCAGCCCAGGAGTTCCCGGGTCAGCGTGCTCGAGGCCGGGCTGTCGGCCGAGAGGGGGCCGGCCAGCCAGCCGAAGTGCGCGCCCGCCTCCTCGGGAGAGATGGCGGCCACCGGCATGCCGAGCTGCCGGCCGATCACTTCGGCGACGGTCCGGATCGGCACGCCCTGGTCGGCGACGGCGTGCAGCACCGATCCCGCCGGGGCCTTCTCCAGCGCCAGGCGGAACAGGTGCGCGGCATCGAGCCGGTGCGCGGCGCACCAGCGGTTGGCCCCGTCGCCGGGGTAGCCGGATACGCCCTTGTCGCGGGCGATGCCGACCAGCATCGCCATGAAGCCGTAGTCTCCTTCGCCGTGCACCGTCGGGGGGAGTCGTACCACCGACGAGCGGACGCCGCGGGAAGCGAGGGCGAGCGTCAACTGCGCGGTGGCCAGCCGGCCCTGCGCACCGCCGCCCGGCAGCGCGGTGGCACTCTGCGCGCCGCTGCTCGGCTGCGCCGCACCTGAGTCGGGACCACGCCCGTCCTGTTCGGTCGCCACTCGCCCCGGCGCCAGCCCGAGCATCCCGGAGGCGAGCACGAACGGCCGATCGGAACCCGCGAGTGCCTCGCCGAGTGCCTCGACAGCGCGCCGATCCGCGTCGACGGCGCCCTGGAAGTCGCCCGAGAAGGCGATGTCGTGCTTGAACGCGAGGTGGATCACGCCGTCCGACGCGGCAGCCGCACTGCGCAGGCTGTCGAGATCGTCAAGCGTTGCGCGATGCACCTGCGCACCGGCCGCGGTGAGGGCGGCGGCCGAGGCGTCCGAGCGGGCCAGCCCGGTGACCTGATGGCCCGCGCCGATGAGCTCGGGGACGACGGCGGAGCCGATCCAGCCGGACGCGCCGGTGACGAAAACATGCATGAGAGAACCTCCGATGTCAGGTACTGACATCACTGTATGGCATGTCAGTCACTGTCATCAACTATGATCTGGGCATGGGGCGATGGGAGCCGAACGCGCGCGGCAGGCTTGAGCAGGCGGCACTGGAGCTCTATGGCGAACGCGGCTACGAACAGACCACAGTCGCCGAGATCGCCAAGCGGGCGGGGCTCACGGAGCGAACGTTCTTCCGGCACTTCGCCGACAAGCGCGAGGTTCTGTTCGGGGGGCAGGGCGCACTTCAAGAGCTCTTTGTGCACGCCGTCGCCGACGCGCCTGATTCCGCGGCGCCGATCGACGCGATAGCCGCGGCCCTGGAGGCCGCCGGTGCCCTGTTCCAGGAGCGCCGCGAACACTCCCAGCGGCGCCAGGCCATCATCGCCGCGAACGCGGAGCTTCGAGAGCGTGAGCTGATCAAGCTCGTATCACTCGCCTCGGCGCTGGCCGACGCGTTGCGCCTGCGTGGCATCACCGACCCGGCCGCGAGCCTGGCCGCCGAGGCGGGGATCGCCGTCTTCAGGATCGCCTTCGCCCGCTGGATCGACGAGACCGGCCAGTCGGACTTGTCGCAAGTCATCCGGGAGTCGATGGACGAGCTGAAAGCCGTGACCGCGGGCAGCTCTAGGGTGGACACAAGGTAACCATCTCGTTACTGATCACTGATATCTGTTGTTTGTAGACCCCAACCGCTATGTGATGTGATCACTGGATATTTACCGAGTTCCTGACTAAGGGGTCAAATGACGACTAGCCTCCCCTCCTTCCCGGTCATGGGCGAAAACCCGCTCGACACCTGCATCCGGTTCCGGGAGATCGCTCCTGTGGTCGAGGTGGAATTCCCGGGGGGCGTACCCGCCTACCTGGCACTGACCCACAAGGCGGTACGGGAGATCCTCGCCGGCGACAACAAGACCTTCCTCAGGGATCCCCAGCACTGGCCCGCGCTGCACGACGGCTCGATTCCCGAAGACTGGCCGCTGCGCGCCATCATTCAGGGCGGTCACCTGTCCACGATGGACGGTGGCGACCACAGGCGGCTGCGCGGCCTGATCAGCAAGGCGTTCACGCCCGCCCGGGTGCAGGCCATGGAGCCGCGGATCCAGCAGATGATCGATGACTTACTGGATGAGGTGGCGGCCGCCGGTGACGGCGTCGACCTGGTTCCCGCCTTCACCGAGGCGCTGCCGATGTGGGTGATCTGCGAACTGTTCGGCGTGCCCGCCGAGGACCGGCTCCGGCTGCGAAAGTGGACCGCCACACTGCTGGCGCACACCACTCCGCCGGAGGTGGCGTTCGCGACGCAGAACGACCTCATGGCCTTCCTGCACGACCTCGTGGAGCGCAAGCAGCGCGAACCGGGCGACGACCTCACCACCGGCCTGGTTCAGACCCGCGACGAGGGTGACCACCTCACCACCGACGAGCTGGTCGGCGTACTGTGGATCATGCTCGTGGCCGGCCACGAGACCACCGTCCACCTGCTCGGGTACGCCATCGTCGCGCTGGCCCAGAACCCCGGCCAGTTGGAGCTCGCCAAGGCCGAGGACCGGTGGGCCGACGTGGTCGAGGAGACCGTGCGCTACCGCCACTCGGTGATGATGACCAGCTTCCGTTTCACGGCGGAGGACGTGACCATCGCCGGGGTGCACATCCCGCGAGGCAACGCCGTGGGTGTGGTTTACCAGGCGACCGGCGTCGACCCGGCGGAGCACGGCGAGAGCGCCAACCAGTTCGACATCACCCGCGAGCAGACCGGACACCTCGGCTTCGGTCACGGCCCGCGGTTCTGCATCGGGGCGCCGCTGGCCCGGATGGAGGGCCGTTTGGCGCTCGCCTCGCTGTACCGGCGTTTTCCGGAGCTCAGCCTCACGATCGACCCCGACGACATTCCGTACTCCCCGTCGTTCTTCACGATCGGCCCGCTGTCCCTGCCGGTCGACCTAGGTACAGCCACTCACTGACGCGCTGACGTCCGGCCCGGACAGCCCCTGGTTGCCGGGCCGGACGAAAATCCATCAAACAGGTTTGATGTAACCTGCTGAG
Organism: Nonomuraea sp. NPDC049141; assembly: GCF_040648415.1. Classification (NCBI taxonomy): domain Bacteria; kingdom Bacillati; phylum Actinomycetota; class Actinomycetes; order Streptosporangiales; family Streptosporangiaceae; genus Nonomuraea; species Nonomuraea sp. NPDC049141. Next base: position 55,804 of record NZ_JBEZDR010000016.1, on the reverse strand, counting down.
TGTGGTGTCCACGGATAGCACGGCCCCGGCGTTCGTACGCATGGCCGCCCACCCGCTGCGGTGGCGGCTGCTGACCGAGTTGGCCGCGAGCGACTACCGGGTCCGTGAGCTTGTCGACCTGCTCGGCCACCCGCAGAACCTGATCTCCTACCATCTGCGACTGCTGCGTGGAGCCGGGCTGGTCACCGCCCACCGGAGCAGCTTCGACGCCCGTGACAGCTACTACCACCTCGATCTGGAGCGCTGCGCGCACGCGCTGACCGCCGCCGGTGCCGCCCTGCACCCGGCGCTGCGCCTCGATCCCGCTCCACCGTCGGCCACGACCGCCGAACTCTCGGCCCGGCCTCGCGTGCTGTTCGCCTGTACCGGCAACAGCGCCCGCTCGCCCATCGCCGAGGCCCTGCTCCGCCACCGCACCAGCGGTCAGGTGGAGGCGGCCAGCGCCGGCAGCCACCCCAAACCACACGTGCACCCCAACGCCGTGCGAGTCCTGCGCGAGCACTACGGCATCGACATCGCCGGCCAACGGCCACGCCATCTGGATACGGTCGCCCACCACCATTTCGATCACCTGATCAGCCTGTGCGACAAGGTCCGCGAGGTCCGCCCCGAGTTCGGTGATCAGCCGCGACCGATCCACTGGAGCATCCCGGACCCCGCTGCCACCAACGACAACGATCAGGCGAGCTACCCCGCCTTCAGACACATGGCGGCGGACATCGACACGCGCATCCGCTATCTGCTGCCCGTTCTTTCCCACGTCACGAATACGGAGGTTCAGCCGTGACAACAACACCCGACGAGCTCGCCAGTGTCCGCTACATCGTCGACGACGTGGCCGCCGCCGTCCACTTCTACACCACTCATCTCGGCTTCACCCTGCGTACCAACCCCGCGCCCGCGTTCGCCGACGTGGTCCGTGGCCCGCTGCGCCTGCTGCTGTCCGGGCCGGCGAGCTCCGGCGCCCGGGCCACGCCCGACGACTCCACCGCGCCAGGCCGCAACCGCATCCATCTCGTCGTCGACGACCTCGACGCCGAGATCGACCGGCTGCGCACCGCCGGGCTGTCCTTCCGCGGCGACGTCATCGCCGGCCCCGGCGGCCGCCAGATCCTGCTCACCGACCCGGCCGGCAACCTCATCGAACTGTTCGAACCGGCCCGCTGAACCGTAGCGGCCGGTGTCAGTACATCTTCGTGGTGGTGCGCTGGACCGCGGCGGGGGTCAGGCGGATGCCCTTGGCCGTGACCTGGTGGCCACGGGTGTCGGTGACCCGCACGGTGAAGGGGCCCTGGCCCGCGCCGGACTCGGCGATCCAGTAGTTGTAGTCGGCTCGGGCCAGTTTGCGCCACGCGCCGCCGGCGCTCTTCACCTCGACCGACGTGAGCGGGTTGCCGTGGTCGACGACCAGCAGGGCCAGCCACCACTGCGACGACCCCTCCTTGACGCGGAAGGACAGCGGGCTGCCGACGCGCGGGTTGGCGACCGGGCGGTAGGTGACCCCCACCAGGCCCTTGACGGGGTCCGCGACGCGGGCGAAGGCCGTACGGCTCAGGTCGATGTGCCCCGCGGCGCACTCCGGGCACTGGTCGACGACCTTGACCCGGACGGTGCCCTTCGGTCCGGTGACGTCCAGGTAGCCGCCGCAGGCGGCCGCGGCGGCGTACTCACCGGGGGAGAGCGCGACGTAGAGGTTGCCGGCGGGAGGTGACGGATACGAGCAGTTGCCGCCTCCCGACTGGAGCTCGTACATGGTCGCCTGCCCCTTGATCGCCTTCGCCGTCACTTGGGCGGTCTCTTCGCTCCGGGTGGGTTGCGCCAGGGCGGGGGATGGGAGGAGGGAGATCGCGGCGAGCGCGGTGGCGAGAACGGAGGGTAAACGTCGCATCCGGGGTTCCTCTCGTACGGGACGGATGCGACAGTAGCGAAATCAGTGGATCACGGTACGGTAAAGCACTAGATATCCAGATGTGATGCTCAAGGCTTGTCACGTGAACAGTTGGCCGCCATTGACGTCGATGGTGGCGCCGGTGACGGCCTTGGCGTGGTCGGAGGCGAGGTAGACGACGGCGCGGGCCACGTCCTCCTCCGTGGCGATGCGGCGCAGCGCCATCGCCGAGACGTCGCGGGCGAGGATCTCCTCGAACGGCACGCCTTCCGCCGCCGCCCGGGTACGCATCCACTCCTCCAGCACGTCGCTGGCGATCCAGCCGGGCGCGACGCAGTTCACCCGGACCCCGTACGGCCCGAGCTCGTCGGCGAGGCAGTGCGACAGCAGGTGCGCGGCGGCCTTGCCCGCGGCGTAGTCACTGCGCCCCGCGTAGCCCGTGCGGGACGACATGGAGGTGATGTTGACGATCGAGCCGGACCCCTGGGCCACCATGTGCGGCGCGATGAACCGGCAGGCCAGCAGCGTCCCATAGCCGCCGGTCTCGACGGCCCCGCGCCAGGTCTCCAGGTCGTCGGCCGACATGTCGAGCACGTTCCTGCGGTGCGATCCGGGAAAGGCGGCGTTGACCAGCACGTCCACCCGGCCGAACTGCTCGATCACGGTGTCGGCGAGCCGCCGTACGTCGTCGATCCTGGTCACGTCGGCGGGGACGGCCAGCGCGCCCGGCACCTCGGCGGCGGTCTTCGTCACGGTCGCCGCGGTACGGGCGGCCACGACGACCCTGGCGCCCTCCTCGCTCAGCAGCCCGGCCAGCGTCCGACCCAGCCCGGGACCTGCCCCGGTGACGACCGCGACCTTGCCATCCAGCAGCACGCCACAACACTACCAAGCGTTTGCTCGATCTCCGCCGACCCGGCCGCATTTACCGCGTGCCCCGCCTGGGCTGCGCCACGCCATCCACAACGCGGACGGCTCACCCCGCGATGACTCGCACCACGGGGTGGCCGCGATTCCGGTGGAACGCGATCACGACGGATCGTCCGCCGCAGCGGTCGCCTGGGTCAGCGTGCTCTGTCCTCGTCGTCATCGTCAGGGATGGGAGGCTCCGCCATGGTGGCGGCGGCCTGGGCGGCGATGGTCGTGCTCGGCGTGTCGGCCGCGCTTGCGGCCAGCGTGGTGAGCGCGGTCGAGCCGATGATTGCGGATGCCACCACGGCGGCGGCAACAAGAAGTCGTTCGAACATCAGAGATCACTCCGTAAGGTGATGATGATTCAGGGCTGACGGAGCGTCGACTTGGGCCCCCGGGAAGCGCCAGAACGGCGCATCGGACATTTCTCACTTTAGCGGGGGTGGTCCGCGGGGTCTCTCGGCAAGCGGCAAAGCACTGCAAAGTCCGCATGTCGCATTTTTCCCACCTTGGCCGACGGAATAGATCATGTAATGTGAGCCCGGCATATCCTCCAATGGCCTGGAGTCCGCCGTGCCGCACATGTCTCGCCGCCAGGTTCTCGCCCTGCTCCCCGCCGCCGGTCTGCTCACTGTCACCTCCCCCTCGCGTGCCGCGGCGGGCGTCGATCACGCGCGGCTGCTCGCCAACACGGTGGCGATCTTCGCGGGAACCCCGGAGATCAACGCCCGGCCCGAGGTCGCCGGCAATCTCGCGGCGATCCTCCGGACCGCCAAGCAGCGGCTGGCCGCCATGGACCAGGCGGGCGACGGCGAGCTGTTCTCCGGCCTGCGGCTCGGCACCGACGACGCCAACCTGCGACTGGCCTTCCAGTACCTGTACGAGATCGCGCTCGCGACCCGCACACCAGGCGGCGAGCTCGTCGATGACGCGGCCGTCCAGCGGCGGGTCGCCGACGGCCTGCTGTGGTTGCACCAGCGCTATTACGGCAACCAGTCGGCGGGCTACTACGGCAACTGGTTCAACTGGGAGATCGGCATCTCCACCCAGGTGAGCAGGACGCTGGCCCTGCTGGCCGAACGGCTGCGGGCGGAACGGCCCGACCTGACGGCGACCTACATCGCCTCGATGGACGCCTACCTGCGCAACGGCAAGAACGGCGACGTCGACCTCGACTCGCGCTTCCACACCGGGGCGAACCTGGCCGACATCACCGGCAACCGGATCCTGCAAGGCGCGCTCACCGGCGACGACGCCCGCGTCGGCAAGGCCATCTCCGACCAGGCCACCGTCTTCGCCACGATCGACCCCTACAACCTCCAGCACGGGGTCACCGACGGCTACTACCGCGACGGCTCCTTCATCCAGCACGACTCGGTCGCCTACACGGGCTCGTACGGGAAGGCCCTGCTCACCCGCGTCGTCCAGACCCTCAAGATGCTCGAGGGCGCGACGAGCGGCGGCACCTCCGACCTGGCCGGCGTGGTGTACCGCTGGGTCGCCGACGGCTTCGCCCCGTTGATCTTCGAGGGGTGGATGATGGAGATCGTCAAGGGGCGGGCGGCCTCGCGCCCCACCACCGGCTACGCCGATGTCGGGGTGGTCGTGGAGGCCATCACCGACCTGGCCGACCACGTCGAGGGCGCGGGCGCGCTCGCCCTGAAGAAGTACGTCAAGTTCCTGCCGGCCGTCGACCCGGCCGCCTTCGTCTCCCCGATCAGTGTCGCCCGGTACGCGGCCATCCGCGCCGACTCCGCCATCCCGGCCGCCGACCTGAACCCGCCCGAGCGCTGCGTGGCGTTCAACGCCATGGACAGGACCGTCCACCGGCGCCCCGGCTACGCCTTCGCCCTGGCGCGCAGCTCCGACCGGATCAGCAAGTACGAGTACATGAGCGGTGAGAACCTCATGCCCTGGTTCCAGGGCGACGGCGCCTACTATCTCTACCTCGCGGGCGAGGACCAGCGCGAGGTCTTCGGCGTCGACTACTACACGGCCGTCTCGCCGTACCGGCTGGCCGGGATCACCGCGCCGGTGCAGGAGCGGCGGACGGTCCCCGAGCTGTACGGCCGGCTCTGGTACGAGAACCCGGGTCACCCGCTGAACTTCACCTCCTCCTCGGAGTCCCAGAACACCTACGTGTACTTCCCCCGCGCCGGGAACGCCTTCTCCGGCGGCGCGACGCTCGGCGCGTTCGGCGCGGCGGGCATGGTCCAGTCCGACGACGCCGCGTACACCGCCAAACAGGCGGGCATCCTGCCGGACGACTTCGTCGCCTACCAGAACGCCCGCGCGACCAAGTCCTGGTTCATGCTCGACGACGAGATCGTGGTGCTGGCCGCGGGCGTCTCCGGCGAGGGCGGCCGCGACGCGGTGACCACCGTGGACAGCCGCATCGCCGCTCCCGGCGACGCGGTCGTCCTCACCGGCGAGGGCTGGAACGGCAAGGCCTGGCAGACGGGCGACACCACACCCCCGCGCTGGCTCCGCTACGCCAACGGCACCCGCCGTACCGCGGTCGGCTACGCCTTCCTCACCCGGCAGCCCGTCGCGGCCGGGCTGGAGACGGTGACCCGCAGCCGCAGAGTCGTACGCACCTCCAATCCCGACACCAGCGTGACCAAGAACGTCTTCACCGCCTCGATCGCCCACCCCACCACCGGCGCCGTCCCCGCCCTCGCCTACGCCCTGGTCCCGAACGCGACCGAGGCCCGCCTGCGCGGCTACGCGGACGGCCGGCTGGTCGTCCTGGCCAACGACCGGCACGTACAAGCGATCAAGCACAAGACGCTCGGGATCGTCGCCGCCAACGTCTTCTCCGACGGCCCGCGCCACGCCGAGCGCCTGCTCATCGACGGCCCCGCCTCGGTCATCGTCCAGTCCGGCAAGCGCACGGTCGTCGCCCTGTCCGATCCCACGATGAAACGCGACCGCGTCTCCGTCGTCCTCCTCGGCGCGCCCCTCAGGCTCGACAAGGCCGACGAAGGGGTAACGGTACGACACGTACCGGGCGGCACCCTGATCCAGGCGACGACCCGCCACACCCACGGCCGCACCTTCACCGCCACCCTGCGCTGAACCGGCCCTCGGCGCGCGGCCTCACAGTGGGTTGTCACCGGAAATTTCGCCGTTATTGGCCCGAAGGCGGATTTCGGTCCTTACCATAATGCCCGCGGTGATCACCGGTGAAAGTCTCCGGTGCGGACACCGCCGGGAGTCTCACGTGCGAAAGATCGCAGCCACCACCCTAGCCGTCCTCATCCCCCTGGCCGGAGCGAGTGCGGCTCCGGCTTCGGCCGAAGCCGCACCCGACCGGTCCCAGGTGGTCATCATCGGCCACCGCGGCGCGGCGGGTCACCGTCCCGAGCACACGCAGGGCGGCTACGAGCTGGCCGTGGCCATGGGCGCCGACTGGATCGAGCCCGACCTGGTGCCGACCAAGGACCACGTGCTGGTCGTCAGGCACGAGAACGAGATCTCCGGCACCACCGACGTGTCGCTGCGCCCCGAGTTCGCCGCACGCAAGACCACCAAGGTCGTCGACGGGCGCAACGTGACCGGGTGGTTCACCGAGGACTTCACGCTGGCCGAGCTGAAGACGCTGCGCGCGGTCGAGCGACTGCCCGCGATCCGCCAGCGCAACACCGTATACAACGGCTACTACCAGGTGCTCACCTTCCAGGAGGTGCTCGACCTGGCCAAGCGGCTCTCGCGCCAGTACGGCAAGCAGGTCGGCGTCTTTCCCGAGACCAAGCACCCGACCTACTTCAGGTCGATCGGGCTGCCGCTGGAGGAGCCGCTGATCGAGACCGTCAAGCGCAACGGGCTGAACCGGCCGAACAGTCCGGTGGTGGTGCAGTCGTTCGAGCCGTCCAGCCTGAAGCGGGTGGCCAAGGACCTGCGCGTGCCCCTGTGGCAGGCCCTGGGCACCACCGGCCAGCCGTACGATCTGACGGCGGCCGGAGACCCGACGACCTACGCGGACATGATGAAGCCCGAGGGGCTGGCGAAGATCGCGCAGTACGCGCAGTGGATCGGGCCGGACAAGTCATCGGTGATCCCGCTCAACCCGGACGGCAGCTCGGGCACCCCGACGACACTGGTCTCCGACACGCACAAGGCGGGGCTGAAGATCGGCGTCTACACCTTCCGCAGCGAGAACCAGTACCTGCCCCTGCAGCTGCGCCGCGGCCAGATCGCGACCGACCACGGTGACGCGCTGGCGGAGTATCGCGCGCACCTGGACCTGGGCGTGGACGCCTTCGTCGCCGACTATCCCGACACCGCCGCCCTGGCCAAGGCCGAGCGGGGCCAGCCGCACAAGCAGGTGCAGCCGAAGCAGTTCGACAACGGCCTGCCAGAAGAGGGTCAGGAGTAGCTGGACAAGGAGCCTTCCTCGGCGCGGCCGGGAACGGTGGCGCCGAGAAGGGCCAGGCAGTTCGTCCACAGGGCGTCGAGGCGTTGTGTGTTGTTGTAGAGCTTGGCGAAGAGCACCTGGCCTTCGAGCTGGGCGACGACGGATCGCGCGGCCTCATGGGTGTCGGCGGCCGTGACCTCTCCGCGCTCCCGGGCCGCGGTGATGACCTTTTCCACCATGCCGACCTGCGCCTCGAAGATCTGCTGCAGCCGTTCGCGGAGGGCTTCCGTCTGGTTGCTCATCTCCAGGGTCAGGTTCCCGAAAAGACAGCCCGAGACGGTGCCGCAGCTCTGCTGCCCGGCGCGCTGGTCGGCTTCGGTGGCCTCGAACAGCTGCCGGAGCCGCTGGAGGGGCGGATCATCGCTGCCAAGGATACGGTTCCAGCCGCTGCGCTGACCGGCCCAATGCTCGTCGATGACGGCCAGGGCGAGCTCCTCCTTGGAGTCGAAGAAGTAGTAGAAGCTGCCCTTCGGCACGCCTGCCGCCTTGCAGATCTCGGCCACTCCCAATGCCGAGTAGCCACGCAGCTCGATGAGTGTCTGCGCGGCGCTGAGGATCCTCTCCTTGGCATCACTGGTACGTCCCATGTTGCCAGTGTACGACCGGTCGTCTACTTTTACTAGACCGGTCGACTACTCAGCCACGAAGGAAGGCACCATGACCGATCCGATGCGAGAGATCCTGAACCGCTGGAAGGCCGCTTTCGACGGCCACCAGGTGGACGCGATGGCCGACCTGTTCACCCCGGACGCCCTCTTCCAGGGCTTCGGCCCCAAGGTCGTCGCCGGCCGCGACGCGGTACGCGCCTACTACGACGCGGTGCCGGATGATCGCACCGCCGAGGTCACCGTGCTGAGCACGTACGCCATCGGCGAGGAGGTGGCCGGCGGATTCGCGGACGTCACCTTCCGCGACCCGGAGGGTTGGGAGGTGCCGGTGCACCTTTCGCTGGTCCTTCGGCGCGATCAGGATGCGTGGCGGATCCGCCAGTACCACGTGTCCAAGGTCATCACGGGACGCTGACACTTTGACGATTGTCGACCGGTCGTCTACGTTGCTAGACGACCGGTCGGCTAGCACTGAATTCGCAAACACAAAGAAGGTCATCATGAGTCAGAAGGTTGCTGTAATCACCGGTGCGTCGCAGGGTCTCGGTGCCGGTTTCGTCGCCGCCTACCGCAAGCTCGGCTACGGCGTCGTCGCCACCTCACGCACGATCGCCCCCGCCGACGACGCCGACGTGGTAACCGTCCAGGGCGACATCGCCGACCCCGCCACCGCCGAGCGCGTCATCGCCGCAGCCGTCGAGCGCTTCGGCCGGGTCGACGCTTTGATCAACAACGCTGGCGTCTTCGTCGCCAAGCCCTTCACCGAGTACACCGCCGAGGACTACGCGACCGTGACCGGTATCAACCTGGCCGGGTTCTTCCGCATCACCCAGTTGGCCATTCCGCACATGCTCGCTCAAGGCGGCGGCCACATCGTCAACATCACCACCAGCCTGGTCGACAACGCCGACTCCAGGGTCCCCGCCGCGCTGGCCTCGCTGACGAAGGGTGGCCTGCAGTCCGTCACCAAGGGCCTCGCCATCGAATACGCGACCCGCGGCGTCCGCGTCAACGCCGTCTCGCCGGGCACCATCAAGACCCCGATGCACCCCGAGGAGTCCCACCAGGTCCTCGCCGGCCTGCACCCGGTCGGGCGGATGGGCGAGGTGAGCGACATCGTCGACGCGGTGGTCTACCTGGAGAACGCCCCGTTCGTCACCGGCGAGATCCTGCACGTCGACGGCGGCATGAGCGCCGGACACTGACCGCCTGCCGGCTCGTAGAACCGGCCAGGCGCGGAAACGTGCCTGGCCGGTTCTACGAGTCGGCAGGCGCATTTACACCATGGACAACATTTCGTCAGGCAGTTAGGTTCGCTGCAGATGACAACGATGTCAGTCCCGGTCCCTCCAGCGAGGAGCAGCGATCGCTGATGGTGTCACGACGTACTTTCCTCTGGGCGAATGGCGTGGTCCTCGCGGCCGGCGGCCTCGGAATCACCCTCCCCGGCCCTGCCGCCGCCACAACCCGTACCGCCGCCCCGCTCCTGCCGAATTTCGGCCGTCCGACCCGGCTCGACGTCGCCGACGTCAGCGCGCTTCATGGGAACGACCAGCTTCTGCTGACCACCCTCCAGGGAATCGTCAACCGGCGGCAGCCCCGCCTCTACTTCAACTACGACAGCGCCGGCTACGACCTCCGCTGGCTGTCCAGCACCGGCGCCGCCGTGACGCGCCACGACCGGCCGCTCGACCTCGTCGCCCGCTACAAGAACGAGGTGCGCGGCGCGATCGTGCACGATCCCGCGGTGCCCGACTCCGTGAATGTCGCCACCACGCTGGCCGGGCTGGAGAACGCCGTCGCCGCCACCGCCGAGCAGGCCGGCCAGTACGGCTTCAGAGTCATCACCGACCTGCGCGGCCGTTTCAAAGCCGACGACGTTCTGGGAACGTACCGGTGGCAGCTCGACAACCTCTTCCCCCGCTGCACGCACGCGCTGCTCACCGGACTCCCGCCGACCAGGACGGCGCGGGTGGACGGCGTTCAGTGGCGGGAGATCGCCCGCGAGAGCGAGCGCGTCCGTGACGCCTCCAACCGGGCGGTACGCACCTTCGACCTGAGCCAGGAGCTTTCCGGTCAGGACGGCGTCTACCTGCGTTTCCAGGATTCCCTCGGCGACGACGGCTGGGGCGCCTCGGTCGGTTCGGTGAAGGTGAAGGCCGACGGCAAGGAAATCGTGTCCTTCATCCCGGGTACGGCCGCCGAAACCCCGTACCTGTTCGACGGCCTCAACTCTTCCATCGGCGGGGACGCCAACCGTTTCTCCGACGGTGGCGGCTATTTCATCTACCGATTCACCGCCCCGGCCGGTACCCAGCAGTTCCTGGTCGAGGTAGACCTGTGGAACCAATACCTGGTCACCGCCGCAACCACCGCGCCCACCCGCGTGGAGCCCTTCCCGTATTTCCGCGACTACGCGGCGGCGATGCGCGCGATGGTGTTCTGGCTGCCGCCCTCGGGCGAGACGGGCACGTTGCTCGACGAGATTCTCAGCAAGGTGAAGCCCACCACCCCTTATGCGGGCTGGTTCTCCAACGACGTGGCGGGCGAATGGGGCGGCGTGGACCGCGCCTCGCAGCACGCCGTCGAAGTCGTGCCCGCCGACTATTACATGAACGCCACCGTGCACGCGGGCGTCCCCGCGAAGGTCTCCAACCGCGTGCGCCCAAGACCGGCGGCCACCCTACGCAACCGCGTCTACCTCACTCTCACTTTCGGCGAGGGCGACAACATCCAGTACTGCCAGCGCAGAATGCGCGAACTCTGGGACGAACCGAAACGCGGCGGCGTGCCGGTGAACTGGACCGTCAGCCCCCTGCTGGCCGACATCGGCCCCGCGCTCCTGGCGTACTACCAGCGCACGGCCACCGCCAACGACCTGCTGATCTCCGGCCCCTCCGGCGCGGGCTACACCTATCCGGGCTCGTGGCCCGCGAAGGACCTGGACGCCTACACCGAACTCAGCGGACGGTTCCTGCGCGGCACCGGCATGGACCTGGTCTACGCCTACAACTACCGCAACCCGGAGAACACCGGCTGGGTGGCGTTCGACGAGCGCATCGTCGGCTCGTACCGAAAGAACACCCCGTTACGCGGCATCATCCAATCGTGGGAAAGCGGCGACCTGCTGACCCGCCCGGCCGGCATCCCGCTGATCGGCAATTTCTCCCCGCAGGGAAAAGCCCAGGAGTATCGCGACACGCTGCTGAAGCACATCGAGGGCTGGGACGGGAAGTCACCGCTGTTCATCGCCGGCGCGATCAACGCCTGGAACTGGACTCCGTCCGACGTCGCCGAGCTCGGCGCCCTGCTCACCGACCCCTTTGAGATCGTCCGCGGCGACACCTTCTTCAAACTGCTGAACGACGACTTCACTCAGCGTTTGGCCTCCAACGCCTCGACGACGTAGGCGGTCGCGCGATCCACGGCGGTGTATCCGGCCCGCGGACCCCAGTAGTCCACGGATACCAGGATGTTCGTCAGGCAGAACGTCGTCCCGGAACGGTGGAACCCCGTGCTTATCTCAGGAGCCTTGCGCGTGTAGGCGAACGTCCGGTACCCGGCCGTCGAAGCGGACCGCTGCTTGGTCTTCGGATAGCGCATCTTCTCGTCCTTCATCGGGGTGCCGTCGAAGTTCGCCTTGCAGCCCTTGACCGTGGGGGTGCGATACGTGGTCAGCGTGATGCTCGCGCCATCGGGGCTCGACCATTGGCAGCGCATGGTGGAGATGAGCGGGCGCGTCACCGTACCGCTGAGCATTGTGCGTGCCTGCGCGGTGCTCAGCAGCGGGCAGGTCTTGGGCTGTTTGCGGAACAGTTTCACGGCCGTGGGCGAAGGGGCGGAGGAGGTGGAGCCGGTCGAAGGCAGCGTCTCCGTGCCGGGATCTTGGGGCACGCCACGCGTGTTCATCCAGATCACCAGCCCCACCGCCACGCTGAGCGCCGCGGCGGCCGAGCCGCCCATCAGGGCGATCCGGCGCTTCTTCACGGCACGCGGCCGGCCCCGCGGGACCGTCGGCACGGACTCGGGCACGTCGCCCCGGGCGACGTCCCGTAGCCAGACGGCCGCCTGCTCGGGAGTGCAGCGCCGGCCCGGATCCTTCTCCAGCAGCGCGGCCAGGACGGGCGCCAGCGGCCCCGCCAGGCGGGCGGGCGCGGGCTCGTGGAGCAGGACGGCCGCCATCACCGCGGCCGAGTTCATGCCGGAGAAGGCCGGGCTGCCCTCCACCACCGTGTACAGGGTGGCGCCGAGCGACCACAGGTCGGCCGACGGGCCGTCGGCTTCGCCGCGCAGCCGCTCGGGAGCGATGTACCCGGGCGAGCCGTTGAGCAGGCCGGTCTGAGTCAACGCCACATCGCCGGCGAGGGTGGCGATCCCGAAGTCGGTGAGCAGAACGCGCCCGTCCTGGGTGATGAGCACGTTGCCGGGCTTGACGTCACGGTGCAGCACGCCCATGGAGTGCGCGGCCGTCAGGGCGTCGAGCACGTGCTGCCCTACCCATGCGGTCCGGCTGGGGGAGGTCGGCCCGTCCTGGCGGACGATCTGGTCGAGCGAGCGGCCGTTGATCAGCTCCATCACGATCCATGGCCGTCCGCCGTCCATGACGACGTCGAGGACGGTGACGATCGACGGATGGGAGCGCAGCCGCGCCGCGGCCCGTGCCTCGCGCAGGGTGCGCTCGGTCAGCTCCGCGCGGGCGGCCTGATCGAGCTCCGGCGGCAGGCGCACCTCCTTGACGGCTACTTCTTGCCGCAGCAGCTCGTCAACGGCCCGCCAGACAGTCCCCATACCGCCCTGGCCCAGAGGTGACAGCAGGCGGTAGCGGTTCGCGACGACGCTCACGTCGTGTCGTAACCGGTGATCGGCGCCGTCCGTTCGTGGGCTAATCGCCTCTCCACGTTCATCTGCTCCCCCTCAGCTTTCTCGTCGTTCTTGTGTCAGCAGCTCTAGAACCCGATCGGCCCGCCACCTGCGTCCGGTGCACATGGTGATTGGACACGCGTGCGGCAAGGCTGCCACAACCCCCGCTGTGCGGCCTGAAGATCGGCATTCTACGGGTTCGTCCGCTTGGTCGCCTGGCCGGCGGACAGCAGGATCACCGGGCATCCCGGCAGTGCTGGTGTGCTGTGCCGCTTACCCAGTCCTTGTCGGGCTTGTCGCCATCCTTGAACTCCACGACGACAAGGTGGGAGGGGCCGGAGAAGTCGGCCATCACCGTGAAATGTTCCAGATGGCCTCAGGCCACGGGAACGACAGTCCCGCCAATGCGCCCGCCTCTTGTCCACGATGACGAGTCCCTGAGTGCCCACGGTGAGCAGGTCGTGGCCGTCCGAGCCCCTATCGAACGCCCACTCTAGCGCGATGGCGCCCGCAAAGAGCCCTAACATCCAGCCCGCCCGACCGGTATCCCGATGATCGGCTATTTCTCCCCTCAGGGAAAGCCCCGGAGTATCGCGACACGCTGCTGAAGCACATCGAGCGCTGGAACGGGAAGCCACTGTTGTTCACCGCCGGCGCGATCAACGCCTGGAACTGGACACCGCCGCCCTGCTGGGCTGACCGCTTTGAGCTCGTCCGCAGCGACACCTTTTGAAATTGCTGAACGACGACTTCGAACGACGCGCCACCCACTGATCCGCCCCCTACACGACGGCCAGGCGTCTCGGCGGTGGTGCTGGATCGCGACGAGCGGATCTCGAAAATCCGGTGCCGGGAACCAGCCTGGGCGATTTGTCGAGTGCGCTGCGTGCTGTGGCATGCCACGTGCTTTGGAGCCCTCGTCGCTGGCTGTCGCAGATGGGCGTTGCAGCATGTCAGTCGGTATGTTTATTCTGACAAGCCTAGGTCGGTCCCAGGTGGGCCAGCGGGATAGCCCACTATTGTGACTGGATAAAATTGAAGAGAGCTCCTATATCGATAGCAGCAGCGTCTTCGGGTCTCAATACTATGCGTAACTCGCCAGCCACTACCTGCTGTCTTGATGCGATTAAGAATGACATAGAAATAAGCTTGACTAGATCTACATGGGACAAATTATTCGACAGCCGCGCCAAACCTGACCCAACAACGGCGATGGAAACCGTGCCGAGGTGTGCTCTCGCCCTAACAGCGACCCACAGCGAAGTTAGGCTATTCCATAACTCATGCACGGATGTTTCTACTACACACCGGTTGTCCATCTTCGCGTATGCCACGCAAAAGAACAGTCGTTGCCCATCTCCCAGAACCGCGACAGTTCCTATGGGATATCTAGCAAGTTTTCCTAGTGGCTTGTCGAATCGTAGCTCTGTACTGCCCACCTGCTCTTTGCCAAGAGCTGCTTCTATTTCGCTATCCAGCTTCCGGACGTTGCCACCGTAAAAATGCGAAAGAAATTGCCCTTGAACGCTCTCTTCGCTGATAATTATAGGGGGTTCAGTATCGAAGGTATCAGACATGCCGATGACTAGATGGCCTTGCTGGGCGAAAAGATCACCAATGAGCAGGGTGATATTCGAATTGGGATGACCTAGATGCTTCGTAACTTTAAGCTTCGGCCAAACTCGAATGCAGGCAAAAAGGAGAGTGAATAACATAAGGATGCCGAGGTAGATTAATCCTCGAGATCTGAGCTCATCCGGAAAGAAGGCGGCAAGGGCACCTACAAGGGCCGCCAAGGCACCGAAAGCTGCCAGTGAATTGATCGCGAAAAGACGCCACGTCCGCGGCGATAATATGTATCGCTTGTATATAGAACGTCTCACTTGAAATCCGCCTATGACGAATTGCTGTGATCCTCTTATTCTCTTGGAGGTTCCCTGTCCAGATCAGAGGATGGAGCCTCCGCCATTAGTCTAACTGTCTTGTCAGCCTGATAGCTTTCCAAGCCTGCGTCTTCAAGGACCAGTATGAGTTCGCGACCGAAAATTCTCAACTCATCGAGATTCTTGTCGCCGGGCGCACGCAAGATTGCCTCGAGCAAGACATGGTGGAATCGCCGATATGCCCGGCGAACTTCCGGCAGGCGAGTTACTTGATGCGGTTGATACCTAGTCAGAATCCAAAGAAAGTAATCTGGGGGCAACAGGTTAATTGGAGTGGTGAGCAACTTCTGGTTACTCCGGGATAGCTCAAGAACTTCATCCAAGATATCTTCTCGAGAACGAGTAGCGACAATGCTTGCGCTAGGCTGAGCGGCAGCCTCGCGCCTGACGGTCCCGATCTTCTCCTCAAGATCGGGCCACCATTTTTCAAAGACATTTTGTAGCCGGCCAGAATCGTTGATGCCCTGGTCGCCCGCGCACTTGTTGATGCTCTCTATAAGGGCGTATACATCTTTTTTCTCTAAAACCGTAGATTGGAATTGAAGCAGTGGCCCTACGACCTCTTTTCGTTCGATGTCTACGAGAAGAGGGGACACTTGGCTTTTTTGGAGGGATTTAGAAAGAGCTCCGGCTTCGAAATTTATCCAGGGCTGACTTATATTTTCGGTAGTGACGATTATGACACCGAAAGTTGACGCCTCTAGCTCTTGTGAAATATCAACACTCCACCGTGTTCCCTTGTCTATATCTTTGCTCGAGAAGTACGGTTCGGCGAACTGGAGTACACAGGGAAGCCAGTCCTTCAGTATTTCTGCGACTGATTGACTCAACTGGCCGGACCAACTAAGGAATATCTTCATATTGTAAACCAGCCCCTGAGTCGAAACGCCAATACAGAAGATTTGCAACTTCCTGAGGGAGGTGCATCTCCTCAAGTATCAAAGGAGGCAGTCCAGATTTCCCCGACAGGTCAAAAACAAGCTCGCGTACATAAGGATGAAGCGTATACGGTAACACTACCCTCGCGAATGCATCAAAGTCTTCAGATTCAACTACCTGGCTCTGATGCTGATATGTCGAGTTATCCAATTCGATAGCATATGCTACGTCGTACCTGCAATCGATCTGCGCTATTCTTTCGGGTCCTTTTGACGCTACTATTTTGTAATTTAGTGAGCATACTATGAATTTATCTGGAATAAGTATGCGTGGAGTTATAGTTACGGCGATCTGGTAGGGAGGATTCGTCTTTTCGTCGCTCGACCAGAAGTTTAGGGCCGATAGTCGGATGTTTTGTAGCCTAAGTAGGCTTCCAACTCTGACAGAGCGCGCGACATAATGCATTTCGTCGCTGACGGCTTCGCTGTTCTCTGACGCTCTGCGACTCTTTCGATTCATCGGCCATTATCCAGACTGATAACTGATATGTTGTTAGCGCTGCGGTGGTTCTACTGATATCGATGTCCGAGTAGTAGTGCATCGGTCTCGGGGCCGCATGAATCGCTTCGGAGTTTGTGCCCTAGGCTCGCTAGCTAATTTCTGCGTTGGTTCAACGAGTAGTTGAAAATCATCTACCTGGCTCGGTTCGGTTGCGAAAACCAGGGTTAGGGATGCACCTACGGAGCGTGCGAAACGCTGTAAGGTTGATAAACGTGGGTCAGCTCGCTCATTTTCTAAATCGGAGATCGCAGATTGAGTCGTCTGCATGCGATCGGCAATAGTTTTCTGCGTAATCTTCAATCGCTTACGTTCTGCAACTAAGGAGCGCAAAATCAAGGAGCGGGCTCTTGCATCCTCGAAGGCCGCTCTGACCTGGGCATCTTGGAGGCGCTCTTGGAGGAAATGATCAAAGCTTCCTTCGACGTGGTCGCTCATAGTCACCTCGGGCCGTCTTCGTTGAACTCTGTGTCACGGACTATACCCAGCGACAGGCACGATCAGTATCGCTTTTAACCGATAATCTTTGCAAGGGCTTGGCAGATAGTCTCACCCGTGCCGCTCGATCCAGTCCTCCCAACGGCTGCGAGCCACGGCCACTCCTCTGGCTCTCACGATGGGCGGGTACCTATCTGATCTGCATACATGCAGGACAATGTGGTTCTTGGCTCGATCAGTCGCAAACACGACGCCATACGACAGGCTCTCATATAGCACCCACGCGATCTGGATAAGTTGATCTTCGCCGACGAACGTGATGCGGGGATCGTTGTGCTCCAGTTGGCTCATGAAGTGCAGAAGTACGCCCTCGCCAACCCTCCCCAGGTCCAAGAACTCCTTGGCAACAACCGTGGCTCCTGAAGCCGCTATGTACAGTCGCCAGTCCATGCCGTTCAGCGTTACCCCCGGGGGGCTACTAGTTGTCTTAGATGGCTGCACACGCGTTGCTGTCCGTGGCCTGCGGAGATCCGCTGTCGGTGAAGCTGGGACCTTGCCTCTGGACTCGTTCTCTCGATTGCTGTTCTCATGAGGCGTTTGTCGGCCAGCCCCACTGGATACAGCCGGCACGCTATACCGACCAATATCGGTCTGCTTGGTGCTAATGCACACAAATCGGACATTGCTCACATCGGGCTTGGTTGAACATTGACCTTGGGATTGTAGTGGGGAAACCTACACGATCCTATCTTTTCGCCAAGAACTAGTGCTGCTTGACCGCTAGATCTGGACTTGGCGAGATAAGGCGGAGCTTAAAGCATGTTTTAGGGCAGGTCGGTTGAGATGGGCTCCTTGGACTGCCTAGTCTCGATGTGCTAGAGAGCTTAAAGGCTGAGGTTATGGCGGCTTGCTGTCGAGGCTGGTCTTGGCGATGAGGCCGCTGATCAGCTGGGGGCGGTATTGCATCTTCTTGGACGGTCTTGATCAGTCGTGCGAGTTCGTTCAGGGACTTCTTGGCCTGATTGGTCAGGAATGGTTTCAGCTGCGCCCAGACGGCATCGACCGTGAGGTCGGGGGCGTAAGAGGGCAACTGGATGATCGTCAGTCAGGCACGCCGCCCCAGCAGCTCGCGCATACTGGCGCTGAGGTGGGTGTTGAGATTGTCCCAAACGAGCACGATCGGGCCGCGAAGTTGGCCTCGGGGAAGGACGTGCGCTCGCCCTTGCGGCCCCGGCGCAGCCCTGCCGCTTCTCCGACCTGCGACGCGGGTTTCCTGGCATCGCCAGCAATCTGCTGGCCGAGCGCCTACGCGGGATGGAGTCGGACGCAGTGATCGCTCGGCACGACCCAGCTGCCATCGGTCGCCGCGACGCTGATCAGCCTCACCGACCGCGACCGCGAGCTGACTCGCTGGGGCGCATCCTTGATGATTGACCCGCCGAATGAAGACGAAGTTCAAGGTGCATTGGTTCTCGCTGCTACCGCGTTACCTGCGCCGGGACGGCTCACTCGATGAGTCGGCTGGCACCGTGCGCGTCGGCGCCCCGTACGACGGCTGCGAGATCATCGCCGAGCACGGCCAGGTCGACGTGCGTCCCTGTTCTACCAGGCGGCAACCCGGCGCGACGATCACGGCGCCACCGCAGGTGCTCGTTCCGCTATTACCTGACAGATGACCCTGCGGACGGCCGAGGCCCAGGGGCCTGGTCGTTCATGGCTCCGCGGCGGCTCTCGAACGCCTTCTGCCGGCGAGAGGGCAAACCGATGACTGACGGTCACAACTCGGTGGCTCTCCTGGAGGAGATCGCCGGTGACTTCAGGAACGAACCAGACGTGTCCTGGGGACGATGTTCCGCAACTCGGGGCTGCGAACCGGCGACAAGACCTTCGGGTTCCTCGGTCATGACGGAGAACTCATCGTGAAAGTCCCCAGGATCGAGCTCGGCAGTATGTCGACCGGGAACGCCGAACAGGTGACCATGGGAAAGCGGACCATGCGTGAATGGGTAGTGTTCGCGGCCTAGCAGAGGGACGAGCGTAACGATCGGCCCCTGCTGACCGGTGCTTTCCAGACAACCCACGGCCTCGTTGCGGACACCGTCTCCAACGAGGCCGCCCAGGTCAGAGGCCCCGCAAAGATCAGCGGCTCAAGATAATGTTCGCCCATGAAAAAACCCGGCCCGGAGGCGTCGATCACCACACCGGCGGCCACTCACACCCGACGGTGGTTCCGGCAACAGGTCAACACGACAGTCGCCGGCTAGTGACTGTCGTGTGATGCTCTCACCCGGCTGGCCCGGGACTCCAGGTAGCGTTGCTCGGCGAGGCTGGCGGTGGCCTTCGCGGCGCGCCGGTAATGCTCGTACGCCCCGGCCAGGTCGCCGGTCTTCTCCAGCAGATGTGCCCGTACGGACAGCAACCGATGATGCCCCGCCATCCGCTCGTCACCGTCCAACGTGGCCAGCAGAGCCAGCCCGGCCGCCGGGCCCTCGGTCTCGGCGAGCGCGATCGCCCGGTTGAGGGTGACCATCGGGTTGGGCGCGATCCGTTCCAGGACCAGGTAAAGGGCGTGCACCTGCGGCCAGTTGGTCCCCTCGGCCGTGGCCGCGTCGGCATGCGTGGCGGCGATGGAGGCCTGCAACTGGTAGGGCCCCAGCACCGAGCCGGCCAGCGACGTCTTGACCAGCTCGGTGCCTTCGTCGATCAGCCCGCGGTCCCACTTCGTACGGTCCTGCTGGTCCAGCGGCACCAGGTCGCCGGCCGCCGTCGTACGCGTCTCCCGGCGGGCATGCGTGAGCAGCATCAGCGCGAGCAGCCCGGTCACCTCACTGTCCTCGGGCAGCTGCGCGTGCACCATCCTGGTCAGCCGGATCGCCTCGCGCGCGAGGTCGGCCCGGTGCAACTCGCTGCCCGAGGAGGCCGTGTAGCCCTCGTTGAAGATCAGATAGAGCACGTGCAGGACGACCCGCAGCCGCTCCTCGCGTTCCGTGCCGTCCGGCAGGCTGAACGAGCTGCCGGCGGCCTTGATGCGTTGCTTGGCCCGGCTGATCCTGGCCGCCATCGTGGCCTCCGGCACCAGGAACGCGCGGGCGATCTCGGCGGTGGTCAGGCCGCCGACCGCGCGCAGCGTCAGGGCGGTCTGGGAGGCCGCGGTCAGCGTCGGATGGCAGCACAGGAACAGCAGGACGAGCGTGTCGTCGGTGTCCGGTACGTCCTCGGGCACCACCTCGGTGGCCGTCGCCGACTCCCGCTCGCGGCGCGCGTGTTCACTGCGCAGCTGGTCGATGAACCGCCGGGACGCGACCGTCACCAGCCAGCCGCGCGGGTTGTCCGGCACCCCCTCCGCCGGCCACTGCACGGTCGCGGCGAGAACAGCCTCCTGTACGGCGTCCTCACACCCTTCGAACTGGCCGTTCCGGCGTACCAACGTGCCGAGGACCTGCGGCGTGAGCTCACGCAGCAGGTCCTCGATGGCAGGTGCAGTCATGCCTCCAATTGTCCGTCAGCGAACATCACCTGCCGCACCTCGACCCCGAGCCCCTGGATCGCGCAGTCCGGGATCTGCGCCGCCAGCTCGATCGCCCGCTCCTTGTTCTCGCAGTCGATCAGGTAGAAGCCGCCCAGATACTCCTTGAACTCCAGGAAAGGTCCGTCGGTCACCACCGGCTGGCCGTTGCGTACGGACACCACAGCCGCCTGCGACGGATCGACCAACGCCTGCGTGGTGATCAGTTCGCCGGACTTCTTCAGCGCCTCCATGAACTTGCCGTGGCCGTCGCCGATCGCCGCCTTCTCCTCGTCGGTCAGCGCGTCCAGCACGGCCGGGTTGATGTGCAGGCTGATCAGGAACTTCATCTCGTACTCCCTCGTGGTTCGGCTGGTCCCTTCGACTGGTTGGTCGGAGCCACTGCCGCAGTCTTGACATCCCCCGCCAGAACTTTCGCATGAGTTCTCACCGCCGCGTCGCCGGGACCGATGTCAAGAAGCTCCCGATTGTTCCGACCATCCGCCGAACCGTCGAGAGAACAGGAAGTTACAGATATGCGAGTCAACCGAGCGTGGCTGGGACTGATCATCCTCATGCTGCCGACCTTGCTCGTCGCCATGGACATGACGGCGCTGCTCCTCGCGCTCCCACAGCTGAGCGCCGACCTGGGGGCCACCAACGTCCAGCAGTTGTGGATCAGTGACAGCTACGGATTCATGGTGGCCGGCCTGGTCATCACCATGGGTACGCTCGGCGACCGGATCGGCCGTCGGCGCCTGCTGATGATCGGCGGAGCGGCGTTCGCGGTGCTGTCGGTCGCGGCCGCCTTCGCGACCGGCCCGCTGATGCTGATCGTGGTGCGTGCGCTGCTGGGCGTCGCCGGCGCGACCCTGGCGCCGTCCACACTCGCCTTGATCACCAACATGTTCCGCGACGAACGACAGCGCGGGCAGGCCATCGCGATCTGGGCGACCTGCCAGTTCACCGGCGGCGCGCTCGGCCCCGTACTCGCCGGATTCCTGCTCGAACACTTCTGGTGGGGATCGGTGTTCCTGGCCGCCGTACCGGCGATGGCGCTGCTGCTGCTCGCCGGGCCGTTCCTGCTGCCGGAGTTCCGCAGCGACCAGGCCGGCCGGCTGGACCTGGCCAGCGTCGGGCTGTCGCTCGTGGCGGTCCTTCTGATGGTCTACGGCATCAAGCAGCTGACCGTCGAGAGCGTGCCGATCGTCCCGGCGCTGGCCCTCGTCGCCGGTGCGGCCATCGGATTCGTGTTCGTACGCCGGCAACTGCGGCTGGAGACGCCGCTGCTGGACCTGCGACTGTTCCGCAACCGCCCGTTCACGGCGGTGGTCGTCGCGCTGGTCTTCGCCGGTATCGCCATGGCCGGTACGGGCCTGCTGGTGACCCAGTACCTGCAGAGCGTCCTGGGCTTCTCGCCGGTCGCGTCGGCGGTGCTGTTCGCACCGATGGGCCTGGGCGTGGCGGCCGGCACCATGGCCGCGCCG
This sequence comes from Nonomuraea sp. NPDC049141, assembly GCF_040648415.1. Taxonomy (NCBI): domain Bacteria; kingdom Bacillati; phylum Actinomycetota; class Actinomycetes; order Streptosporangiales; family Streptosporangiaceae; genus Nonomuraea; species Nonomuraea sp. NPDC049141. The sequence goes on along the minus strand of NZ_JBEZDR010000016.1, from coordinate 34,309 downwards.
ACGCTGGCCCGGCGGATGAAGCAGACGACCGCGATCGCCGGCGGGCTGGTGGGGTCGGCGCTGGGCGGCCTGCTGTTGGTCGGGGTCGACGTCGACGGTGCGATCGCCCTGCCCCTGGTGATGATCGGCATCGCTGTACTGGCGCTGGGCACAGGCCCGCTGTTCGCGCTGGGCACCGGGCTGGTCGTCGGGTCCGTATCGCCGGAGCGCGCCGGTTCGGCGGCATCGATGTCGGAGACCGGCAACTACTTCGGCGGTTCGTTGGGCTTCGCGCTGTTCGGGGTGCTGGCCGCGGTGGTCTACCGCAGCGGGATGGCCGGCACGTCCGACTCGCTGGCCGGCGCGGTCGCCGCCAGCGGGCACCTTCCCGCGGACCAAGGCGCGGAGCTGCTGCACAGCGCGCGGGAGGCCTTCACCGCCAGCCTGCACGTCACTGGCGTGGTCGCCGCGATCATCTTCGCCGGGCTGGCCGTGCTGGTTTTCGTCCTGCGCCCGGCAACCCGGACGTCGCCAGCCGCACTCCCCTCGCTCATAGAACCCTGACGAGCATGGACAGCAGCTAGCTCGAAAGCGCTGGTAAGGAGATCAATACCTAGAGTATGGTCGCTTGTATGGCGACTAAGAAGATTACGGTGACAATCCCCGAGGAGCTCCTTGACGAGATCCGCGCAGATGCCGCCGATCGGGGCCTGTCGGCGTACGTCGCCGAGGCGTTGCGCTTCAAGCGCGACCGGGACCGGTTGCTGGAGCTGGCGAACTGGCTGGCGGAAGAGTACGGCCCGGTCACCGACGAGGAGCGCGCGGCAACGATCGAGGAGCTGGAAGATCTCGACGCCGAGCACGAACGCCGCCGCGCCGGCGGAAAGCACGACGCGGGAGAGACTGCGTGAGCAAGCCAAGCGCTGAGCATGGGCAGCCGCTGCGGATCTTCGTACTCGACTGCGAAGCCTTGTCCCTGGCCGTGCGGGGCGACCGGAAGATGATCGCCTGGCTCGACCTGGCGGCTCGTGGTCAGGCGGAGGTGGTGGCGTCTCCGATGACGGTGGTCGAGGCGTACGACGGCAGGATCACCGAGCAGCGCTGGGACTGGGTGCTGTCCCGGCTCAACGTCGCCGACATCGGCAAGGATGAAGCCCGTCAGGCCCGCCGGCTCCTGGCCGACGCCAAGCTGCACGGCCACAAGTACGCGATCGACGCGGTGCTCGCCGTCATCGCCCGCCAGCAGAAGGGGCAGGTCACCGTCTTCACCTCGGATGTGGACGACCTGGAGAAGCTGGTCCCGGACTCGATCGTCGTCAAGAAGGTATGACCTTCCGCAGAGCAGGTGAAATTTTCACGGCTGCACAGAAGCACAGCATGAGGATGGGGCCCCCTCCCCGCCTGTGACCTCGGCTAACGTGCCGCCTCCCAGTGAGGTTGCCGCGCTGCGGGTGGTCCCGTCACGCCAGGGCTTCCCGCGCTCATCGGTGCGTGCTTAGCTTCGCTCGTCCACCGGAAAGCGCTTACCAAGCCCATGGAGACGAAAGATGCGCCTAAAAGCCGTCATCGCATGCGCCGGCCTGTTAGCCACCGGACTCGTCGGACTTTCCCCATCCGCCGCCAATGCCGCAACCACCCGGTACGAGGCCGAGACCTCCCCGGCGCTCTGCACCGGCACGATTGACTCCAACTGGGCCGGCTACTCCGGCAGCGGCTTCTGCAACGGCACTAACGCCGCGAACGCCTACGCCCAGTTCACGGTGAACGCCTCGGCAGCCGGCACGGCGACGCTGGGAGTACGGTTCGCCAACGGCACCACCACCAGCCGTCCCACCGGCCTGATCGTCAACGGTACGACCACGCAGTCGCCGTCCTTCGAAGGCACGGGCACATGGGACACCTGGGTCACCAAAACGCTGACCGTCAACGTGAACGCGGGCAGCAACACGATCCGGTTCAACCCCACCGGCAGCACCGGCCTGCCGAACATCGACTACATCGACTTCACCACAGGCACCACACAGCCCCCGGGCGACACCCTGTACGCATCGCCCAGCGGCAGTGCGAGCGCACCCGGCACAGAGTCGAACCCCACCACCCTCGCGTCGGCGATCACCCGCATCACCGCCGGCGGGACGATTTACGCGCGCGGCGGCACCTACAGCCTCTCCCAGACGCTCACCATCGCGCCGGGCAACAACGGCACCTCCAGCGCCCGCAAGAACCTGTCCGCCTACCCAGGCGAGACCCCGGTACTGAACTTCTCGGCCATGAGCGAGGACTCGGCGAACCGCGGGCTTGCCCTGAACGGGTCGTTCTGGCGCCTGTACGGCATCGTCGTCGAACGTGCCGGTGACAACGGGATCTTCGTCGGCGGCAGCAACAACATCATCGAGCGCACGGTGACGCGCTTCAACCGAGACTCGGGACTGCAGATCTCCCGGATCGCCTCCGACACCCCCCACGACCAGTGGCCGTCCAACAACCTCGTCCTCAGCGCGGAGTCGCACGACAACGCCGACTCCGACGGCGAGGACGCCGACGGCTTCGCCGCCAAGCTCACCTCCGGCCCCGGGAACGTCTTCCGCTACGCCGTCTCCCACAACAACATCGACGACGGCTGGGACCTCTACACCAAGACGGACACGGGCCCCATCGGCCCGGTGACCATCGAGGACTCCCTCTCGTACGGCAACGGCACCCTCAGCAACGGCACCCAGAACGGGAACGGCGACCGCAACGGCTACAAACTCGGTGGCGAGGACATCGGCGTCAACCACGTCATCCGCCGCAACATCGCTTACCACAACGGCAAGCACGGGTTCACCTACAACCGCAACCTCGGCACCATGTCGATCTCGAACAACGTCAGCATCGACAACACCGAGCGCAACTACTCGTTCGACGGCGGCACCTCGGTGTTCCGGAACAACGTCTCATGCCGCAGCAGCAGCGGCACGAACGACCGGATCGTTGGCGACGCCGACAGCTCGAACCAGTTCTGGTCCGGCTCCAACGGATCCCGATGCTCCTCCTACACCGGCGCCCTGCACTGGTCCTTCGCCGCGGACGGCCGCCTCGTCGTGACCTTCGGCTAGCCCGGCGACGCCGTAACCGCCCCCCGCCGCACAGCCCACGAGCCCCCGACCAGCACCCCCAGCCCGACCATGCCGCCGAGCATCGACGACTTCGAGGACGGCAACGCGAGCGGCTGGGCCATGACCGGGGGCTCGTGGGCCGTCTGGTCGAACGAGTCAAAGGCGCAGCCGAGGACAAACGACCTCGACGCGGGACGAGAAGCGGTCATAGTCATCACGTCGAGGAAGAAGCGTTGAGCACGGGCAGACGCCGGCGCATCTCCGGCTCCCAAGCCTGTCTCTGACCATGCGCTCTTGCGTGTCCCCCGTCGAGTTGCAGCGACCATCATGGATACGGCGAGTCTGCGTTCGCCAACGGTGCCTGCGGCCTAGGCTCCAAGCGCGGCCCGGTTCGGGCTGCAGGTCACCCCGGCCTTGGCCGCACAGTCGCCCCCCGCTCCACAGGACAGCCACTGAGGGAGGGATGAATGGAGTGGTTGGTCTCACTGCTCGGAGCCGCGCTCATCATGACCGCCCTACGAGACCTGTTCCACACGCTCTGGCACCCCACGCGCCATGGAGGCTTGAGCCGACTCGTCATGGCGACGTTGTGGAAACTGGCCCGGCATCTCTGAGCGCGTAGGCGTGTGGTGGGGCTCGTCGGTCCGCTCGTCACGGTCGCCACCCTCGGGCTCGGGGACATCGTGCCTGCCGAAGGATGGCTCCGTGTGGTCTCGCCCCTGGAAGCTCTCATCGGCTTCGTCCTCCTGACGGCCACCGTCTCCTGGGTGCTGGAGATCTATCCGACGCTGACCCGCCGACGGGTGCTCGCGATCCGGCTGGCGCTGCTGGACCGCTCGGCCCCGTCCGTGCAGCAGCTCGACTGCGCTGCAGGTGCGTCATTGCTGGAAAGCCTGGCGACCGAGGTGGTACGTGTCCGTATCGACTTCACCCAGTACGCCGAGGCCTACTACTTCCATGACGGTGAGGATCACTCGTCCCTAGCGGCAACGATCGGCTATGCCGCTCACCTCGCCCAGCTCGGGCAGGCAGCCAACGAGCAGATGTGCGTCTGACGGCCGCCCTGCCCGTCCAGTCGGCCTGCCTTCCTGTCAAGCTCCTGACCGAACGAAGGCGCCAAGTTCGAGGCCTTCGTCCATATCGATCGGATCCTCGGCCTCGAACTCGCCTGCCACATCGGGAGGCTCTGACCGGCCGGCACGCGGCATATGATGGAAGTGCTCGGTGGTGGATCTTGCCGAGGTCGCTCCGCAGAGTGCCGCTTCGCCATACCAGCCAATGGGTCCTGTCCTCGTGATGAGGGGGGATGCCTGTGAGCGCGATGTTCCAGTCGAGCGATCGGCCTTTCGATCGGTCCTATTGGCTGTCCCGGGGACGGGCACGGCAATGGTCTGTCCAAATCGCCGCCTGGGCCTTAGGTCTACACCCGCCTGCGTGAGGCTGAGGCGTCGTACGTCGGCTCCCTATCGGGTGTGGGTAGACACCTGGATGCACGCCCTGGCCGAGGATGTGGCAGCCGAGAGCTGCGGCGCAGGAGGTTGTGATGCAATTCGATGTGATCGTGGAGACGCCGCGGGGATCGCGCAACAAGTACGAGATGGATCAGACCAAACAGCGGATCAGGCTCGATCGAATGCTGTTCACCGCGACCGCCTACCCCTACGACTACGGGTTCGTGCCCGGAACGCTGGCCGAGGATGACGATCCGCTGGACGCGCTGGTGCTGGGCGAGGTGCCGACCTTTCCTGGATGCACGATCAGCGCGCGTCCTGTGGCGGTGTTCTGGATGCACGACGAACAGGGGCCGGATGCGAAGATCCTTTGCGTGCCCGCCAACGACAGCCGCTACGCGCACATCCAGGATCTGTTGGACGTCGATGTCCACGTACTTGGCGAGATCAGCCACTTCTTCGACGTCTACAAGGACCTCGAACCGGACAAGGACACCGACACCCGAGGCTGGGAACCACGCGCGCAGGCAGAAGACGTGATCATGCGCGCCGCCCACCGGACAGCATGAACGACGGCAGCGTCCAGGCAACGGCATAGGCGAAACCCGCGCCAGCCCGATGCCGCCATGCGGCAAAATCAACCAAGCCTTGGCCCGATAGCCACATTTATCCATTTCCGGCCCTGTTTGTTCCGGGCCCGGTTCGTCGTGCACAGCCTTCTTTGCCGAGTCGCTTCCGCTGGACGTGGCCGCGCTGCGGCACGCTGGCAGATATGGGCAGTGAGTAGGGAGGATCATGCACGAAGGTCAAGACCATCCCGCTCCCTCACCCGAAAAGCCCCGCCCAACACGGCGCCCGCCGTACGGCCTGCCGCTCCACGACCGTCCCCGACTCCGCGCCGCGTCCGACTCCGTCGGCTGGAGAAGGTACGCGACCCCAACTCCACCAAGACGATCACTCCTGCGTAAGCGACTTCGTCTGGCCCGGCCGACGCTCATCGCCGGCTTCCTGACCTGCGTGGGCTTCGGCATATGGTCGAGTGGGTGGGCCACTGACAGTGCCTCGCATCGAACGAATGTCGCCTCTACGCCGACACCTCGCCAGAGCGTTGCCGGCCGCTCGCTTGTGGCCACCGCCCCGCCGACGCCCAAGCCCAAGCCCAAGCTGAAGCCCAAGCCCAAGCCTCGGACGCTGTCCTCGGCGACACCCAGCTCAAGTTCCAAGGCGCCGAAGAACAAGGCGATACCGCCGGGGAATCGTCACCGACCCGCGGTCTCGGCTGTGCCGCGCCAGCGTCATCAGCCTGTCCCGTCGGCCCCGCTCAGGAAGACCAGGACCACGATCCCCGCTGACCGTGTGAGAAAGACCAGGAGTGTCGATCCGAAGGACAGCGATAGGGAGCGCGCGGTCCCGCCAATCGCCGCGAAGTGCGACGAACTGTTCCCGCCTGCCCGCCCCGAGTTCCAGATTCGCAATCAAGCCTGCCATGAGTTGTTGGGCTAGCCTTCGGTCCGTCTCACTGACGCCGACGAGCCCGGCCACGCATGTCAGGAGTTAGCCGATATCCGGCCACTCCGGCGCCAGGATGGAGTGAATGACGGAGTCACGCCATCCATCATTCAGCCTCAAGTGCCCGCGGATGCGGCCTTCCTCCACCATGCCCGCCTTGGCCATGACCCGAGCGGATGGCTCGTTCCGAGGATCACGAGCTCCCCAGATCCGATACAGGCCGAGCTCGTCGAACCCGAGTCGTAGCAGGAGCCGCACCACTTCGCTCCCGAGCCCACGTCCCCATTGGTCGGCCCTGAGCGCGAAGCCGATCTGCCCGCTGCTTTGCAACGGATGGCCGACGTCGATCGAGAGCCGGGCGAACGCCACCAGCTCTCCGTCCGGGAGCACGCCAGCCAAGGAATAGTCGAGCCGCTCGTCGGCGCGGGCTGCCGCGATCACACTCTCGATGGTGTTCTGGACCTGGTTGAGAGTTCGTGATTCGAAGCTCATGTACCGCGTCACGGCCGGGTCGCCGTAGATGGATAGGAGCGGCTCCACGTCGGCCGGGGTGAACTCCCGGAGGCCCATCCGCGCGGCCGTGATCGTTACCGGGTACATGCGGTCACGTCCTTTGAGATGAGATCAGCGTTCGGCACCCTCGGGCCAGAACACCCCGATGGGGTTGATGCTCGATCCGAGTAGCTTCCGGCGCAAGGTCACGCGTGCCGATCGGTTCCTGGAGGCGACGGGGGAACAGCGGTTCGCGGAAATGGGCTGTCCCGCCATGCTCTACCGCTGCGGCCCCGCCGGTCTCCTGCATCCGCCGCTGCTCCGCGGGAGCCGCGGGAGCCCGGTCGCGCTGAGCACGGGTCGGGGGATCCCGCTCGGGTGCCGCCAGGCGATGTTCGCCCGCGCCTCGCTGGAATGGCTCTTGCCAGAGAAATGACAGAAAAACAGGTCACCATCCGTCCGAACTGATCCTTCGGAGGAGATGACATGCGCATCACCCATTACGCGGTCGCGGTCGCGCTCGCACTGTCCATGCCGGCAGCAGCCGCGGCCTCAGCCGAGACCGTCGACGTGCTGCGGCCATCCGCGGCCGCGGCCGAGACCGCTGACGTGCTGCGGCCATCGGCGCACCCGGTCAAGCTGCGTACTGCCCTCAGAAAGCTCTCGGTGACCTACACCTACCAAGGCCAGGAACACACCTTGGACGACTTCCTCACCCGTACGAGGACCAACGGCTTCCTCGTCCTGGACGGCCAGGACATCGTCGCGGAGCGCTACACCGGCGCGAGCCGTGACACCCGCTTCCAGTCCTGGTCGATGGCCAAGTCATTCACCGCGACCGCCGTCGGCATCGCGCTCAGAGAGAAGCACATCCGATCGATCGACGACCCCGTGGACAAATATCTGCCTGAGCTGACCGGCTCCGGCTACGCCGGGGTGTCCATTCGCGAGCTGCTGCGTATGTCGTCCGGCATCGACTGGGACGAGGCCACCGACGCACCACGCCTGCAGGCCGCAGCCAACAAGGGCTACTCGATCAGCAAGATGGCCGCCCGCCAGAAGCGCGGCTGGGAGCCCGGCGCCCGGTTCGAGTACACCAGCATGAACTCCTTCGTCCTGGCCCGGCTCATCACCAAAACCACCGGAATGCCGTACCACGACTACGTCGAGCGCAAGATCTGGCGGCCCGCCGGCATGGAGTCCACGGCGACCGTCGGCAACGACTCGCACGGCGACAGCCTGGGCTACTGCTGCTACTACGCCACCGACCGTGACTTCGCCCGCTTCGGCCTGCTCTACCTGCACGGCGGCAAGGCGAACGGCCGCCAGGTCGTCCCGGCCTCCTGGGTCAAGCTGTCCACCAAACCGTCGCCGGCCAATCCGCACTATGGCCTGCACTGGTGGCTGGGCGAGGGAGGCGATTTCATGGCGGCCGGGCTCGGTGGCCAGTACATCTACGTCTCACCCCAGCAGGGCGTTGTCATCGTCAAGTCGTCCATCGCCGGAGGCGCTCCTGATCAGGAAGAGGCCCTCATCGCGTTCCGCGCCGTGGCGGCCGAGGTGGCCAGGACCCGCTGACGGTGAACGAGCAAGGAAGGATGACGCAAATGGGCTTGGTTGAAAGCCGATTGTCCGACTCGCTGTCCATCAAGCGGGTGAGGCGAAGCAACAGTCACTGGGGGGCCGCGTGAGTCTCCGGCTTCTGCGCTTCGTCGTCGCCGTCGGCGTGCTGACGCTCGCGATCGGGCTGGGCAAGCTCGTGGACGGCGACGTCCGGGCGGGTCTTCCGCTGTTCGTCGTCGGACTCGTTCTCGCCGGGGTGCCGGCGGGCCTGCTGATCCGTCAGGTAATCGCCGGCTGGATGCCAGATTTCAGGCGCTCACCGGCGATGGCGGATCCCACGCTACGGCGCAACTTCCGCAGCGTCGCCGTGTTCCTCATCGCCTACAGCGTGCCGTGGTTCCTCGCGGCCTTCGCGATCCTCGTCTCGGCCTATCGGATCCCACACGACAACGGCAGCAGCGCCGGAGCGATCGTCGCCGTGATGGTCGTCGGCTGCTTCATCGCCGGGATCCCGACGCTGCTCGGCATCCAGTTCCTGCGCTGCGGGCAATTGGTGCTGCACGGAGCCACTGACGGCATCGCGCCCGGCCTGCGGCTTGGCTGGATCGTGGTCGTCATCGGCGGGCTCGCCACCGTGGGCTCGCTGGCTGATGACCGCCCCGGCTACGGCATGGTCGCGCTCGTCGCCGGTTGCCTGGTCGCCGTCACGCTGGTCAGCAACCTCCGATTGCTCATGCTGAACGCCCGGGTCATCGAGTACGAGCGGCAGGCGCGGTCGCCGAGGCCGACGACGTCAGATACATAGGCGCAATGGCACATGACCGTGTTGGAGCAGGCAGCCCTGCGATGATCGCAGCCCGAACGTCGACAGGGTTACGGGCACGGCCGACGGTACGGCAGTCCGGGGAAATGCTGGTCCCATTCGGCTGCGGTGATCGGCGGATGGGCGGTCCGGCAGATCTGCGTAGCCAGGCGCCCCACGTCCGACTCACTTGCGTTTCTTGATGTCGCCGCCGAACGCCTTGGCCGCGAGCCTAATCAGTGAAGTACTGGGTGCAGGGGTATCACCCAAAGATCAGGAAGATTGAGAAATCTGTCGTGTGCGTCTGCTGAAATTCGGCCCATGGACCAGCAGAGCACCTTGGCCGAAGTCCGCGAACTCTGTATCCAGCTGTTGGGTGAGCGGCTCGGCCAACAGATGGCCGCTCTTGCCCAGCCGGGGTTCGTGCTCAAGCCCAGCAGCCCCGACATGCTCCCGGCCGGCCGGTCCCGCGCAGGGGGCCCAGCGCTTCTGGAGCCGGGAACGCCGTGGCCGCAGGCCACGGACGGAGCTCCGCTCAGCCTGTTCGCCGTGCTGGACACCGACGAATTGGCCCCATCGCTCGGTGACCGACTGTCCGCCCGGCTTGGCCTGGTCAACGTCTTCAAGGCCGTCCGATGGGGCATCGACGAATGCACGATCATCTGCGCAGACCCAGCCCATGCCGTGGAGACGCCGACGCCGGCGCGGGGGGAGGTCCTCACCATGGTCGAGCTGCATGCGGCACCAATCATCACTCTGCCGTCGGTTTCGGGCGAATACGGCACAGGCGACCCGGTCCTGGAAACATTCGATTACCGCGCCGAACCCGGCTACGACGAAGACCACTGGGAGTCCCCAACCGAACGGTTCGTTCAGGGACCGCTCCGTGAGGAGTGGCACTACTACTGCCGGGACCGACAGGGATTCGCGCCTGGAGACAGCCAGGTGTTCGGTTGGCCTCACATCGACAGCTGGATCGGAATGAGGGCAGACGGATACCACCATTTCCTCACACTCTCGGGCGACCTGTGGAACGACAACGGATTTGAGCGTGTGATGGTCCCCCCGGGCGCGCTTCAAACCGGCAAGTTCACCAACGCGGTATGTGAACAAGACGGCCTGCACTGATTCACTGCGGCGGGAGGGCGGAGGGCTCTATGTTGAGGGCGCCTGAGTGGAACGGCGTGACCTCGACGGGGCGGCGCCCGAACCCCGCGGTGGCCACGGCCTCTGCCAGGCCCGGCAACGCCATGACCGCTCGCACGGCCGCGGCATCCACCTCGACGCGCACAGCGTCGCCGAGATCGCGGACACGGAGATCAGAGGTTCGCAGGCCCGTACGGTGGAGCAGCGCTCGCATCGCGGTCTCGGCGCGATCGACGCGGGCCAGCCGGTAGGAGCTGACCTCGATGCCGTAACGGATGCGACTCGCCAGGCACGGCGTCGCGGGCTTGTCCCAGGTGGGCAGGCCCCACCGTCGGCTGACCAGGCGGACGTCACGCTTGGTGAAGCTGGCGTCGCGCAGAGGCGTGTGGACGCCGCGCTCGGCACCGGCCTGGATGCCGGGGCGGAACGGGTCGGCGGCGTCGTCCGCGTTGGTGCCGGTGGCCATCTGGTCGAACCCGTGGGCGGCGGCCACATCCGCGATCACGTCCAGCACCTCCGACTTGCAGAAGTAGCAGCGGTCGCGGCCGTTGGCCCGGTATCCGGGACGGCTCAATTCATGCGTGCGCGGCGTCAGATGGCGGACTCCCAGGGATGCCGCGAGCTCCGCGGCGGGGGCGAGCTCGGCGGCGGCCAGGCTCTCGGACAGGGCTGTGATGGCGAGCACCCGTTCCGGGTCGAGGGCCCGCACCGCGGCAGCCAGAACGAGTGCGGAATCGGCCCCGCCGGAATAGGCGACGGCGATCGGACCGATGGCCCGTACGCGCGCCAGAAGGGTCTCCTCCAGCCCTGGGCCGGCGGACTGCTCGGGAACCTTCCCTGTCGGTTTGGCGGCGCTCACCGGGCTTCCCCCTCGTCGTCCGCAACCCCGGCGCACGCCTGCAGGGCGTGCCGGGCGACGGTCCTCAGCGGCAGGCCGAGGCGGGTGGACGCCGCGGCGACATCGTCGTGTTCGGGCTTGGCGCCGTAGGGCCCGCACTTGACCCGGACGGCGCACCCGTTCACGTCGACAGTGCGGGTCGTCCGGGGGAGCACCACCCGGCCGGCCGCGGTCTGGCGGATCCCGAGGCTGCCGGTCTCAGCAAGGACGAGCCGACTGAGCCGGTCGGCGGCCTCCGGCGGTGCCATGACGTGCAGCACGTGCGCGGGACGGCCCTTCTTCATCACCGCGGGCGTCGCCCACGCGTCGAGCGCGCCGGCTTCCAGCGCCCGGGAGATCGTGTGGCCCAGCACTTCGCCGGTGACGTCGTCGAGGTTGGTAGACAGGACCACGACATGCTCGGCGGCTCCCTGCTGGGACTCGGCGGGGTGACCGATCGTCACGGCGGTGACGTTCGGACGGTCCGCCAGGCGCCGTGTGCCTGCGCCGTAGCCGGTCGCGGCAACCGTCATCAGCGGAGGTGGCCCGTACCGCGTGCGGGCCGCGACGAGCAGGGCTGCACCGGTGGGGGTGACGGTCTCCCCTGGGATGGCGGTGCCGGTGACGGCGGCTCCGCTGAGCAGCGCGAGGGTGGCGGGGGCCGGGCAGGGAATCACCCCGTGGGCGGAGCGGACCGAACCGGTGCCGAGCGGGAGCGGCGCGCAGACGACCTCGGTCACGTCCAGGTAGTGCAGTGCCGCCGCGACCCCGACGATGTCGACGATCGTGTCATGGCCCCCGAGCTCGTGCAGGTGGACGAAGGAGGGGTCGGCTCCGTGCAGTCGTGCCTCGGCCTTGGCGATGGCGGTCAGCGCCGCGACCGCGAGCGCGGCGACCTGCTGGGGCTGCGCTCGCGCGGCCGACTCGATGAGTTCGGCCGCGCGGCGTTCGGAGCGGTCGTCGGTGACGTCGACGTGAACGCGGGTGGCGGCCAGGCCGTGCTCGACCACACGTGCGGCGGTCAGTTCGAAGCCGGTGAGGCCGGTGGACTCGACGGCGGCGCGGATCCGGTGCAGCGGCGCCCCGGCGTCGATGAGCGCCCCGAGCAGCATGTCGCCGGCCAGCCCTGTGAAGGGGTTGATCCAGCAGATCACCGGCGTCCTCCCCAGGCCAGGGCGATCCGGTGGACGGCGATGGCGGCGCCGAACCCGGAGTCGATGTTGACCACGGTCACACCGGCGGCGCAGGAGGCAAGCATGGCGAGAAGAGCCGTGACCCCTTCCAGGGACGCTCCGTAGCCCACGGAAGTGGGCACGGCGACGACCGGCGAGCGGACCATGCCTCCAACGACACTGGCGAGGGCCCCCTCCATGCCGGCGACGACGATGACGGCGTCCGCGGCCCGGAGTCTTTCCCGCACCTGCAGGACGCGTTCGATCCCGGCGACGCCCACGTCGTGGACGGCGGCGGTGTCGAGGCCCACGGCCGCGCACACGGTGGCCGCCTCGGCGGCCACCGGACGGTCGGAGGTACCGGCCGCCACCACCATGACCTTGAAACTCCCGATGGCCGTCGGCCGCCACAGCAGCAGCCGCGCCTCAGAGTCGTACGTGCCGCCCGGACTACAGGTGAGGATCTCGCGAGCCGCCTCAGGGGCCACGCGTGTGACCATGACCGGACCGGTGTTGTGCGCGAGCAGGCCGGTGACGATGGCCTTCACCTGCTCCGCCGTCTTGCCAGGCCCGTAGACGACCTCTGGAAGCCCTTGTCTCGCCTCCCTGCCGACGTCGACTCTGGCGAATCCGAGATCGAGCACGGTGGGTTCGTTCGTCGGGAGGGTCATGACGCCCCCGCGAGATAGGGAATCGTCTGTGGCCCCTCCGGGAGAACGCACGCGCGTGCCCCCGGCCCAGCCGCCGCCAGCGCGGCGGCGAGCGCGGTGGAGACGTCGCCTGTCTGTTCCAGATGCGCGGTGGCAAGGTCGGCGTCGCTCAGGTACGACGTATGCATGATGACCCGGCTGCCGCACTGGATGCGGGCCTGGATCTGGACCTGCCACTGGTCGGGTACGGTGCCGGCCCGGGCCTGGATCTCGTTCAGCAGTGCGCGGGGCGATGGCGCGGAGGCCAGCACCTCGCGATAGGAGCCGTGGTCGGGGAACCCGTCGCGGCACTCGGCGGCGCAGATGACGGTGCCGCCCGGGCGGACCACCTGGTAGGCGGCGGACATGCCCTTGACGGCCTGGTAGAGGTTCTGGTCCAGCGGGAACCCGGAGTTGGTGGTCACCACCACGTCGAAGGGCTCCGGGACCGGTCGCATCGCCATGCGCTTGGCGGTCGCGGTCGCGGCGGCGTGCATCGGCAGCAGGTCGCCTCCGAAGGCCGCGACGATGTCCTTGTCGCGGTTGAGTATCACGTCGCAGGCGAAGGTGACCCCCGTGGCCGCCGCGATGGCCCGTACGTCGTCATGGACAGGGTTTCCGTGAGTGATCCCCCAGGTGGCTCGGGGGTTCCCGATGCGGGTCGCGTCGTGCAGGACCAGCACGGTCTCCAGGGCGGCGAGTCCGGGCGCCACGAGTTTGGGACCGCCCGAGAAACCGGCGAAAAAGTGTGGTTCGACGAAACCGGTGGTGATCCGCACGTCGGCCTCGACCCACTCGCGGTTGAGCCAGACGGGCACCCCGTCGCCGTGAGTGCCGAGCCAGGTGAGCCGCCCCGGATCGCGGGCGTCGTGGTTGACCACCCTGACGGAGTCGACGACGTCGTCTCCGAACATCTGGCGCAGCTCGGTGGCGCTGTTGCCCCGGTGGGTGCCGGTGGCGACCAGGACCACCACGTCGTCGAGATCGACGATCCCGTCGAGTTCCGCGAGGATCGCCGGAATCATCAGATGCCGCGGCTGCGGCCTGGTGCCGTCGCAGGCCGAGATGGCCACCGTTTGCCCAGGGCGTACCCGCTCGCGCAGGGGCGGCCCGGACACCGGCTCGCGCAGCGCCCGCACCAGCATGGCCATCTGGTCGGGTGCCGCGTCGTGGTGCACGGGCTCGACCACCGTGGTCATCGCGGGGTCGACGTCGATATCGAGCCCGGATTCGCCGTAGGCGAGGCGGACCTTCATCCGTTCCTCCGTTTCGCGCCGTGGCGGCGCCGGGTGCCGAATCCGGAGACGCGGCCCCATGTGTCGAGCTCGTCCCACAGCGGCTCGGGAACGGTCGTAGAGGCGTGGGCGACGTTCTCCATGACCTCGGCGGGGGTCCGGGCACCCACCACCACCCCAGTAACGGCCGGGTGGCGCAGCGGGAACAGCAATGCGGCGGCCGCCAGCGGGACTCCGTGGGAGCGGCAGCACTCCGCCAGTTCCATGGCGCGCCGCAGGACGGCCTGCGAGGCGGGAGCGTTGTCATAGGTGGCGCCCGGACGCGGGTCCGCGAGCACGCCGCTGTTGAACACGCCCGCGACCAGTACGGAGACCCCGCGCGCCAGGCAGAGTGGCAGGAGTTCGTCCGCCGCGCCCCGGTCGAGGAGGGAGTAGCGACCGGCCACCATCACGCAGTCGACGTCGGTCTCGGCGACGAAGCGGGTGAGCATCTCGCTCTGGTTCATGCCCACGCCTATCGCCTTGATCATCCCTTCGTCGCGGAGCCGGGCGAGCGCGGGGAACGCCTGGCCCACGGCCTGCTCCCAGTGGTCGTCCGGGTCATGGATCAGCACCAGATCGAAGGCGTCGAGACCGGAGCGCTCCAGGCTCTCGGCGAGCGACCTGCGGACTCCGGCCGAGCTGTAGTCGGGTGTCCTGATCATGTCGGGGACGCCGAAGAACCCCTCGTCGCCGGACGTGTCCGGGCCTGGGTCGAGCAGCCTGCCGACCTTGGTGGACACGACGGCCTCAGCGCGGGGCCGGTCGGTGAGAAAGGCGCCGAGACGCCGCTCGGCGAGCCCCGCACCGTAGTGAGGTGCGGTGTCGAAGAACCGGATTCCGGCGTCCCAGGCCGCCGCCAGCGTCGCGGCCGCCTCATATTCGGACACGGGAGCGAACAGGCCGCCCAGCGGTGCGGTGCCGAGTCCGATGCGGCTCACGGTGACCTCGGTGCGCCCGAGCGGGACACACCCGGCCGCGCTCGTGCCCAGAGCCGACATCAGGCCTGTCCCACAATGTGGCGCTGGCGGCCGAGCCGGTCTATCTCGGCTTCGACGACATCGCCCGGACGCAGATAGGGAAAGTCGTTGGCCCCGAACGCCACGCCCGCCGGAGTGCCGGTGTTGATCACATCCCCTGGATCGAGGACCATGAACTGACTGAGGTACCAGACGAGGTGGCGGGCCCCGAACACCATGTTCTTGGTGTGACCGTCCTGGCGGAGCCGCCCGTTGACCCACAGGCGCATGCCGAGCGCCTGCGGGTCGCCGACTTCGTCCGGCGTGACGAGCCAGGGGCCGAGCGGGTTGAACGTCTCGCAGGACTTGCCCTTGTCCCACTGTCCGCCGCGCTCGTGCTGGAAGGCCCGCTCGCTGACGTCGTCGGCGATCGTGTACCCCGCTATGACCGCGTCGGAGTCCTCCGGCGAGTCCAGGTAACGCGCGGTGCCGCCGATGATCACCGCCAGTTCGATCTCGTAGTCGGTCTTGACGCTGGTACGCGGCACGAGCACGGTGTCGTCCGGGCCGATCACGGTGTTCGCGGCCTTCATGAACACCACGGGCTCGCCGGGGACCGGTGTCGCGGTCTCGGCCGCGTGGTCGCTGTAGTTGAGCCCGATGCAGACCACCTTGCCGGGGCGCGCGACCGGTGCGCCGATCCGCTGCCCGCTGAGCTCGATCGGTGGCAACTCGTCGGCCGCCAAGGCCGCGCGGGTGCGTTCGACGCCGTCACCCGACAGGAATCGGCCGTCGATGTCGGAGGCCAGCCGGGACAGGTCGCGGGGTCTGCCATCGGTGTCGAGAACGGCGGGACGCTCGGCGCCCGCAGGTCCCACACGCAGGAATCTCATCGTCTCTCCTGGGAGGTATATCAGGCAGTCACGGCCGACAAGGCTGTCGCGGCCGGTCCGGGAGTGTCGTATCGGTCTTGTGTCAGGGCCGGTCGGGCGTCGGGGTGGGTAATCATGAGGACGCTGTCAGGACGTCCGCGCGCCGCCGCCGACGGTCGACGTCTCGCTCTGCTGGAGGTATGCGCGCAGCCAGCGCTCCGTTGTGCTGACGTGCATGCGCGCCGCGGCCTCGGCCAGCGCGGCGTCCCCTTCAACCAGCGCTTCGTAGATGGCCTCGTGTTCGGCGAGCGTGCGGGCGCCGGCGTTGCCGTCCACCAGTCCGCGCCACACTCGGGCCCGCAGCGTACGGCTGGCGATGCCCTTGAGAAGGGTCGCCAGGGTCTGGTTGCCTGTGGCGGCGATGACCGCCTGGTGGAACGCGGCGTCGTGCCTGTTCAGCAGTTCGACGTCGTCGCGCGCCTCGCGCATGGCGTCGAGATGCCGCTCGACCTCGCCGAGCTGCTGGGCGGAAATCCGCATTGCGGCCAGCCCGGTGGCCACGGGCTCGAACAGCCGCCGCACCTCGGTGACCTCCAGAAGCGTGTCGCCCTGGAGCAGTTCGACCGCGCCGACGAGCCCTCCGAGCAGCAGGCTCGGTTCGAGGCTGGTGACATAGGTGCCGTCACCTCGACGTATCTCCAGGACCTGGGTGACGACCAGCGCTTTGACGGCCTCGCGCATGAGGTTGCGCGACAGGCCGAGTTCGGCGGCCAGCTGCTGCTCGGGCGGCAGCTTGGAACCGGGCGGCAGCTCTCCGGACTGGATGAGCTCGCGAATACGCGCGATGGCCTTGTCGGTCAATGACATCGACGGTCCCCCGGGGGCGGTCCGGCCTTCACAGGAGGAGATCCGGACATTGTGATCGGTTCGTCCCCGCAGCGTAGCAGCGACATCCCATGTCTGGAAAGCAGTAATCCCATGTCTTGCTGGGAGGACGGCACTGAAGGTTTCACCGTACCAACGGGATGAGCTGTGATGATGTCAAAAATCATGAGGCAAGCCTAGACACGGCATTCCCTGGCGCGTTTAAATCCATCCCATGTCGAAGCACCGACCTAACGCAACGTTCACGCAAACGAAACGCATTGGGAGTCCGGCACCGATGACCGTCGCGGCCCATAGAGGTCGCTGGGAAGGCGTCGGCCGCCGTGACTGAAGTCATCAGCGCCGTCGAGGCGGTGGACGTCCGGTTTCCCACCTCACGCGATCTCGACGGCTCCGACGCGATGAACCCCGAACCGGACTACTCCGCCGCCTACGTGGTGGTCCGCACCAGCACGGGTGGCGAGGGCTACGGACTGGCGTTCACCGTGGGCCGCGGCAACGACCTCGAGGTCGCCGCCGTGAAGGCACTGGCGCCGCTGGTGGTCGGCCTGCCGGTGGAGGAGGTGCTCGCCGACCTCGGCGCGTTCTCCCGCAGGCTCACCGGTGACAGCCAGCTGCGGTGGCTCGGCCCGGAGAAGGGCACCATCCACATGGCGGCGGCGGCCATCGACAACGCCATATGGGATCTTCATGGCCGCCGTGAAGGCAAGCCGGTATGGCGCCTGCTGGCGGAGATGTCCCCGGAGCGGATCGTCGACCTGGTCGACTTCCGATACCTGCAGGACGCGCTGACGCGCGAGGAGGCTCTGGCCATCCTCCGGAGTGCTGAACCTGGCCGGGCCGAGCGGACGCGCCACCTGCTCGCGCACGGGTACCCCGCCTACACCACCACCCCAGGCTGGCTCGGCTACACCGACGAAAAACTCGTCCATCTGGCCAAACAGGCGGTCGCCGACGGCTTCACCCAGATCAAACTGAAGGTCGGCGCCGATCAGGAGGCCGATCTGCGTCGCCTCGCACTGGCCCGCTCGGCCGTCGGTCCCGACATCCGCATCGCCATCGACGCCAACCAGGCGTGGGGCGTTCCCCAGGCCATCGAATGGCTTCGGCCGCTCGCGCCGTACGATCCGTACTGGATCGAGGAGCCCACCTCGCCCGACGACATTCTCGGCCACGCGGCGATCCGCCAGGCCGTGGCGCCGATGAAGGTGGCGACCGGCGAGCACACCCACAACAAGGTGATGTTCAAGCAATTGCTCCAGGCCGGCGCGATCGACATCCTGCAGATGGACGCGAGCAGGGTGGCGGGCGTCACCGAGAACGTCGCCATCTTGCTGCTCGCCGCCAAGTTCGGCGTCCCGGTCTGCCCGCACGCCGGCGGCGTCGGACTGTGCGAGATGGTCCAGCACCTCGCCATGTTCGACTACGTCGCGGTGAGCGGCAGCACCGAGGACCGGGTGATCGAGTACGTCGACCACCTGCACGAACACTTCACCGACCCGGTCCGGATCCGTGAAGGCCACTACCGCGCCCCGGTGACTCCGGGGATCGGTGCCCAGCTCCACCCGGAGTCCGTCGCCCGCCACCGCTATCCGGACGGCCCGGAATGGGCGACCACCGGATGAACGGCCCGCAGGAATTCGCGGGCCTGGCCGCGATCGTCACCGGCGGCGCCTCCGGCATAGGGCTGGCGACCGCGACGCTCCTCGCCGAGCGGGGCGCACGCGTCGCCTGCCTCGACCTGAAGCCTGACGTGGTCGAACCGCTCGCCGGGCTCCACGCGGACGTCGCCGACGACGACTCGGTGCGCGGGGCCGTCGGCAGAGCCG
Source organism: Nonomuraea sp. NPDC049141 (assembly GCF_040648415.1). Taxonomy (NCBI): domain Bacteria; kingdom Bacillati; phylum Actinomycetota; class Actinomycetes; order Streptosporangiales; family Streptosporangiaceae; genus Nonomuraea; species Nonomuraea sp. NPDC049141. Next base: position 15,712 of record NZ_JBEZDR010000016.1, on the reverse strand, counting down.
CCGAGCTCCTCGGCGGGATCGACATCCTGATCAACAACGCGGGAATCGGCGCCCAGGGCGCGATCGAGGACAACGACGACGAGGAGTGGCGCCGGGTCTTCGAGATCAACGTGTTCGGGATCGTCCGGGTCACCCGTGCCGTGCTCCCCCACCTGCGCCGCTCCGCACAGACCCGGCCGGGAAAGGCCGCGATCGTCAACACCTGCTCCATCGCGGCAACGGCAGGACTGCCGAACCGAGCTCTGTACTCATCCACCAAAGGCGCCGTGCTATCGCTGACCCGCGCGAGCGCGGCCGACCTGGTGCACGCCGGTATCCGCGTCAACTGCGTCAATCCCGGCACCGTCAACACCCCGTGGATCGGCCGGTTGCTGGCGGCGGCGCCGGACCCGGCCGCGGAACGCCGCGCCTTGGAAGCACGTCAACCCACCGGCCGGCTCGTGACCGCCGAGGAAGTCGCCGCGGCCATCACGTATCTGGCGAGTCCGCTCGCCGGGGCCACAACAGGAACCGATCTTGCCGTGGATGGCGGCATGAGCGGCCTGCGAATCCGTCCACGCAACTGACTCAGCACCGACTTCGTCCCTCGGCGAGACCGAGGTCAGCGGCAAGGAGAACACATGAAACTCAGGTCGGCAACCGTGGCTGGCATCGGCTCCTGCCTGGCCGTCTCCCTCCTCTCGGCCTGCGGTGGCGGCGCCTCCGGCACCGCGGCCACCAACGGCGGCGGCTCCCCCGTGGTGGGTGTCGACTACCCGCGCTCCGACACCGACTTCTGGAATTCCTACATCAAGTACACCCCCGAATACGCCAAGCAGCTCGGCCTGGACATCAAGACCACCAACTCCCAGAACGACGTCGCCAAGCTGACCGCCAACGCGCAGACGTTCATGAGTCAGGGCGTGAAGGGCGTCGCGATGGCACCTCAGGACACCGCCGCCATCGCCCCGACCCTCCAGCAACTCGCCGCGAAGAAGATCCCCGTCGTCACCGTCGACACCCGACCCGACACCGGAGACGTCTACATGGTCGTCCGGGCCGACAACCGCGCGTACGGCGAGAAGGCCTGCCAGTTCCTCGGCACCAAACTCAGCGGCAAGGGCAAAGTCGTCATGCTGCAGGGCGACCTCGCCTCGGTCAACGGCCGCGACCGCACCGAGGCCTTCAACGACTGCATGAAGAAGAACTACCCCGGCATCAAGGTCTTCGGGGAGGCCACGAACTGGGACGGCGCGATCGCCGCGCAGAAGCTGCAGACGGACCTGATCGCCAACCCCGACATCAAGGGCGTCTACATGCAGTCGAGCTTCGCGCTCGCCGGGACGCTGCAGGTGCTGCAACAGCGAGGCCTGCTGGTGAAGCCGGATGACCCCAAGCACGTCTACGTCGTCTCCAACGACGGCATCCCAGAGGAGCTCAAGGCCATCGCCGAGGGCAAGGTCGACGCGACCGTCTCGCAGCCGGCCGACCTCTACGCCAAGTACGCCCTGCACTACCTCAAAGCCGCGATCGACGGCAAGACGTTCCAGCCGGGCCCGACCGACCACGACAGCACCATCATCCAGGTCCGCCCGGGCCTGCTGGAGGACCAGCTCTCGGCCCCGCTAGTCACCTCAGACGGCGAAACCTACGGCGGCGTCAAGAGCCTGAAGAGCGACGACAAGTCCCTGTGGGGCAACAACCTCGGCTGATCGGAAGCCGGCGAGAGAAGGAAGGCGGCTGATATGGGCGATCGGGAGCCGGCGACGAGCTCCGGTCCAGCCCCGAGCGGCGGCGGGTGGCCCCCGGCTGGGCCACCCGTCGCCGAGGCGGCGGAGATCACCAAGCGGTTCGGTTCGACGTTGGCGCTCGACGGCGCCGGGATCACGATCATGCCGGGTGAGACACACGCGCTCGTGGGGCGCAATGGAGCCGGCAAGTCGACCCTGGTGTCGATCCTGACCGGTCTGCAGGCACCGGATGAAGGGGCGCTGACCTTCGGCGGGCAGCCCGCGCCACGGCTCGCCGACCGCGACGCCTGGCGGCAGCGAGTGGCCTGCGTTTACCAGAAATCGACGATCATCCCCGAGCTGACGGTCGCCGAGAACCTGTGCCTCAACCGGTACAGCCGGGGCCGCGCCGGACTGATCAGCTGGCGCATGCTCCGCCGCCAAGCCCGGGAACTGCTGGAGAGCTGGTCGGTGGACGTGAGCGCCGGAACCAGGGCGGGAGACCTCACCATCGAGCAACGGCAGTTCGTCGAGATCGCCAGAGCGCTGTCGTTCGGCGCGCGCTTCATCATCCTCGACGAGCCGACGGCCCAACTGGACGCCGCTGCGATCGCCCGGCTCTTCGACCGTATCCGTGATCTCCAGCAGCAGGGCGTCACCTTCCTCTTCATCAGTCACCACCTGCAGGAGATCTATGAAATCTGCGACATGGTGACGGTCTTCCGGGACGCGCGCCACATCCTCACCGCGCCCGTGGAGCGGCTGCCGCGCGCGGAATTGGTCGCGGCGATGACCGGCGAGGCCGCTGCGGCCGCGGCACAGCACGGGCATGAAGCCGCGCACCGGCCCGGCGGGGAGCACGTGCTCAGGGTCGATGCCCTGTCCGCGGAGGGCGCGTACGACGATGTGTCGTTCCAGGTCCGCGTGGGTGAGATCGTCGGTCTGGCCGGCGCGGCGGGCAGTGGCCGTACCGAGGTGGCCGAGACGGTCGTCGGCCTGCGCACTGCCGGCGCGGGCGCCGTAGAGATCGCCGGACAGCGCCCACGGCCCGGCAGCGTGTCCGCCGCCCTGGCGGCCGGAGCCGGGTTCGTCCCGCAGGACCGCCATGACCAGGGCTTCGTGCCCGAGATGTCCATCGCGGACAACAGCACGCTGACGATTCCCGAGCGGCTCGGACCGTCGGGATTCATCAGCGGGCCTCGCCGGGACGCCCTCGCCCGCTCCATGATCAAGCGGCTGGCGATCAAAACTCCCGGGCACGAGGTGCCGGTCTCCGGACTCTCGGGAGGCAACCAGCAGAAAGTCGTCATGGCTCGGGCGATGGCCAACGACCCACGGCTGCTTGTCCTCATCAACCCGACCGCCGGCGTCGACGTGCGGTCCAAGGAATTCCTCCTCGGCAAGGTCGAGGAGATCGTCCAGTCGGGCACGGGCGCGCTCATCGCGTCCGACGAGCTGGACGACCTGCGAATGTGCGACCGCGTCCTGGTGATGTTCAAGGGCCGCGTGGTCGCCGAGATGGCCAGTGGCTGGCACGACCACGACCTCGTGGCCGCGATGGAAGGAGTGGACCTCGATGCATGAGACCGCGACCGCGAACGCGGACGCCACCCCCGGCACACCGGGAGCCGACTCGCCCTCGGCCGACGGCACCCGGCGCCGGATCGCCTTCGCCCGCTTGCGCGATCTGGCGCTCATCCCCGCGATCATCGTCATCGGGGTAGTAGGACAGTTCGTCAGCCCGGTATTCCTGCAACCCGACAACATCGTCAACATCCTGCAGACCATGTCGGAGATCGCGATACTCGTCCTCGCGCAGACCATGGTGCTGATCGTCAAGAAGATGGACCTCTCGCTCGAGTCCACCATGGGGCTGGCGCCCGGGGTCGCCGCCTGGCTCACCGTCTCCGCCGGGGCGGGCCACGGTCTCGGCCTCCTTCCGGGTGCCTGGGCGGTTCCCGTCACCATCGCCGTCGGTCTGCTGGTGGGCGCCGCCAACGCGCTGCTCATCATCCGGTTCGGGCTCAACGGCTTCATCGTCACGCTCGGCATGCTCATCGTGCTGCGAGGCATTCTGACCGGGATTTCCGGTGGGCAGACGTTCTTCCAACTGCCCGAATCGATGATGTACCTCGGTACGACCCAGTGGCTCGGCGTCCCCGCCTCCATCTGGATCTGCCTGGCGCTGTTCGCGATCGGGATCGTGGTACTCGGCTTCACCGGCTTCGGCCGGTCGCTGTACGCCATCGGCGGCAACGTGAACGCCGCGAAGGCGGCCGGCATCCGCACCGACCGCGTGCTGTGGATCGTCATCGTCACGGCGAGCGTTCTGGCCGCGCTCAGCGGGTTGCTGCTGTCCGGCCGGCTGGCCTCTGTCGCCTCCGCCCAGGGCAACGGCTACATCTTCACGGTCTTCGCCGCTGCCGTCATCGGCGGCATCAGCCTGAACGGCGGCAAGGGGACGATCTTCGGGGCCTTCACCGGCGTTCTGCTCCTCTACCTGATCCAGAACGTGCTCACCCTCGCGGGCGTCCCCGCCCAGTGGATCGGCGCACTCAACGGCGCGATCATCATCATCGCTCTGGTCATCTCCCGCATCACCGGAGGAAAGGTCCAAGAATGACCAGGGGGATGGTTCAGCGCATCACCGGTGGCGGTTCGGCTCGATGCGCTTTTGCGGCGCCTGCCGCCCTCAAGGGTGCTGAACGTGCAAGATGTCGATGAGCAGTGGCTTCAGATGGGAGGGGCAACGAGGAATGACGGATTTCCTGTTGCGTCGCGAGGTCATCAGGTACGGGTGAGGGCGCTGCAGTCGGATCCCACTACGCCTTTCTGACTTGACCTGGAGTTCGCTCCAGCACCCAGGCTCTCTCTCGGGCCCGGATACGGCGGGCCGGACTGGAGAGACGGCATGAAATATCGAACGATAGGCACCGACTCAACGACTCGCCGTGAGGTGAGCGTGCTCGCCCTCGGCGCGATGCTGTTCGGCTCGGTGACCGATGAGAAGACGTCCTTCGCCATCCTTGACCGCTATGTCGAGGCCGGCGGGACGTTCATCGACACATCAAACAATTACGCCTTCTGGGTCGACGGCGGCCAAGGCGGCCAGAGCGAGGAACTCCTCGGGCGCTGGCGTCGCAGCCGGGGCATCGGCGACGAGATCGTGATCGCCACCAAGCTGGGGGCGAGGCCGCTCGCGCCCGGCACCAGCTATGCCGGCAACGCCGAGGGGTTGTCCGCCATGGCGATCCGGGAGTCGGCCGAGCGCAGCCGGGAACGGCTCGGCGTGGACAAGATCGACCTACTCTATGCGCACATCGAGGATCGGACAGTGCCGCTCAGCGACACCGTCGAGGGCTTCGGCGAGTTGGTGGCGGAGGGCACGGTTGGGCTGCTCGGCGTGAGCAACCATGCGATCTGGCGGGTGGAGCGGGCCCGCGCCCTCGCCGCTGCGGCGGGGGTTGCGGGGTACGAGGTGCTGCAGTACCAGCACAGCCATCTGCGCCCTCGCTTCGACGTACCCGAATCGATCTTCGAGGACGGTAGCCTCGGGCATGCCGGAGCCGAACTGCTGAGCTACCTACGCGCTGAGCCTGGCCTGACCCTGGTCGCCTACTCGCCGCTGCTAGGTGGCGCTTACACCAGGGAGGATAAGCCGGTGCCGCCGGACTACGACCACCCTGGAACTCCGGCCCGGATGGCGGTGCTGCGCCAGGTCGCCAATGAGAGCGGGGCGAGCGTGAACCAGGTGGTGCTGGCCTGGCAGATCGGCGGCCGGTTCCCGATCATCCCGCTGGCTGGTGCGTCGTCGGTGGCGCAGTTGGAGGAGAACCTCGCCGCGGTGGACCTGGAACTGACCGAGGACCAGCGGGCCCGCCTGGACGCGGTCCACTAATAGAGCACCGTCACCAGCCGAGGACCGCCGGCCTCCTGTATCCGCCGCTGCTCCGCGAGGAACTGGTGTGGTCAGCTTTCGGGGCTCGGCTGGGCGTCAAGCTCGGGCAATGATCGCAGGTCATGAGGCTTTATCAGGCCGACTACGTCCCGCGATGCATGGGACACGAATTGAGTAAGCAGGTAGTCGCTCTCCTTGGCCTTTGCGTCGAACTCCGGTCGTGACAGAGTGGGACGCATTTCATCGATCGTCGCCAGCACGCTTTGGGCGCAGGCCGTCACGGTGTTGTCGCCGGCGATGATCTGGGCGCGGAACAGGGCGTGCCGGGCTGTTCCTTGGGCGCGGTCGCTTTCGGCGCGAGCTTCGTGATAGGTCGGCCCTTGTGGGTCGTCCTGTTGTCTGTACCAACGCGTGATCCGCGCCTGTCTGTACGTGGTTGACGCGACGGCGAAGGCTCCATATGCCTCGATTCGCTCTTGCCGGAGGTTGCGCTCTCGGGACCGCATCTCCATCTGATCTGTCGTGCGGCGTTGCAACCAGTGCGTGACGATGGACCCCAGGAGAGTTCCTACTACGGCGACGGCTCCTGCCAGCACAGCTTCCATGGCCTCATGGCATCACATTCAGTCTCGTCGGTCTGCCGAATGTGCAGGGCTGGGTTACGAGGTGGGTGTACACAGCGTCGATCGCCGCGAGGCATGCCCTTTCACTCCGGGTGTGCCTGGCGGGGCTGCCCCTCCACCACAGGGCGTCCGAGCAGCTTGTCGATGCTGCGGCGTTCGCGTTTGGTGGGACGGCCCGCGCCACGAGCCCGGACGGCCACCGTCACGGCCTCCTCGCGGGGAGGAGGCGGAGGGCTCTTGTCGACGTAGCACTCGGTGGCCACGGCAGCGCCTACGCGCTTGGTGATGACGCGGGAGACGACCACGATGCGTTCGTGCCCATCGTGCCGCAGCCGGACCTCGTCGCCGACCCGTACGGCGTGCGCGGGCTTGACCCGCACCCCGTTGACCCGGACGTGACCGCCTCGGCAGGCGTCGGACGCGATCGAACGAGTCCTGGTGAGCCGCACTGACCAGATCCAGGTGTCCACTCGCGCACTCAGTTGCTCACCTGTCACCCCGCCACTGTACTGAGGCTGCCGCGCCGCCAGCAGGCCAGCACGTCACCGGTGGCGGTTTGGCTCGATGCGCTTTCGTGGCGCTTGCTGCATCCACATGGCGTCGCGGGCCAGGCGGGAGAGGAGGCGTTTGAGCGTGGTGGTGTCCTCCTCGCTCCAGTCGGCGAGCATCGTGTCGACATGCTGCTGGGCCTGCAGCATGATCCGCTCTCCGATCTCCCGGCCTCGGGGAGTCAGCGCGAGCAGTGTGCTGCGTTCGTCGGAGGGCTCGCGCACCCGTACGATGAGGCCCGCCTCGTCCAGGCGGTGGGCGATCTTGGAGAGGTTCGCCCGTCCTGTGCCCAGGGCCTCCGCCAGTTCGCTGGGGCGCATCGCCCCTCGATAACTGAGCTGGTTGACGACGAGGAACATCGACACGTCGTTCACGGGGAAGTCGACAGCGGCCATGACGGTCAGCCGCAGGGTGAGACTGTCGGCCCAGTGGATGATCGAAGCCAAGGAGACCCGCAGGTCGAGAGGGTCCGGCGCGATGGCGGGTGACAGGTCGATGTCCGGATCGTCCAGCTCGTAGCGTTGTACGCGCGCCACGATGTGCCTCCCCTATGGCCTTGCATAGTTCGTACTCGGCGAAAGCCTATGTGCTGGCGGTGCAGGCGCGGGCGACCGGTCAGGGCACGTGGTTGCCTGTGACGAGTCCGGTCGCCGCGCGGCCGGTTCAGCTTGTTGTCGCTTCCGTTGTCGCTTCCTGCAGCAGCCGCACCGGTCCGAGCAGCCCGTGGTCGTGCACTGTCGTCTTCTGCGTCTCGTTGCCGCCGGTGAAGCCCGCGATCACGTCACGGATGGCGTCGTAGTAGCCACGGGCGAGCAGCCGGTTGTTCAGCGAGCTGGAAACGCGGACCGTCACCCGGTTCTGGCCCGGCTGCAGGTCGCCGGTGACGTCCACCTGCGGGCAGGACGTGTCGAAGCCCTTGACCGCGCCCTGGTTGACCTGGACACAGCCCAAGGCGCCTGCAGTCGATCCGAGGTCGAGCAGGTACCTGGTTCCTTCGGCCGGGGCCTGGTCGAGAGCGAAAGTGGTGGTGTACTCGCCGACGCCGCTGACCTCGGGCCCCACCTCGGGGAGGTCTTTCCATGGCCGCAGGGGGCCGTGGCCGGCGTCGAGGCGGGTGATGGCCGTGGTGGGGCGCTCCTCGCGGGTCTCATAGCCGAGCCCGCGGTCCTCGGAGATCACTTCCAGGCCGCCGGCGTCCCAGCTCTCGACCGCGATCGTCCACTGGGGGATCTCCTGCGACGGCTCGGCCGTGACGGGATCGGATCCCGTCGGCTGCGACGCTGCGCGGTCGAGAGTGAACAGCGCCGTCTCACCTGGGGCCAGGGTTACGGTGACGATCGTCCGGCCCGCTTCGTGCCGTACGCCGCGATGGGGCCGGATGTCGCCGGTCCAGGCGTCGATCCGGTGTACGGCCGCGGTACCCGGAAGAGCGACCTCGACGGTGGTCGGCTCGCCGGTCTCGTAGAGGAAGTGGTAGAGGTACAGGTGCAGCAGGTCACCGTCCTCGCGCAGGTGGCTCAGGACATTGTGGTTGCCGGTGGCGAACTCGGCGCGTCCGGAGATGCCGAGGTCACGCAACGCCTGGAGGCTATGGGCGGGATCGTGCACCTCGGCGACGTTCGGGCACGCGCGCAGGTGCGCCATCGTCTGGGCGAGTTCCTCATCGCGGCCGTCCAGGCCCGGGGTGCGGGCCGCCGCCTGGTGATGGGTGGTGTGCTGGCCGGCGGTGAGCCATTTGAGTTCGCGGGCGCCGTTGACGATGACAAGCTTCAGACCCTGGCGCGCCCACTCCAGAAGCTCGGCCGCAACGTCCGCGTCCAGCGTCTCCTGGTAGACGATGAGCGCCTGGTAGCCGGGTCCGTCGGGCTGGACGAGCCCGCCGGTGAACGACACCTCATCGCGCAGCAGCAGCGATCCGTCGAAGAACTCGTACGTCCATCCGGCGTCCTGCATGCCCAGGTCCTGCCACCAGTGGTTCTGGCGGTCGCGCATCCACATGCGCCCGTAGGCGTCCTCGTCCGGGATACGACGGCCCTCCGAGTCCACCAGGGCCAGGCCGCTGGTGTTGTCGGTGAAGTGGTCGGTACGCAGGATCCCGACGTCGATCCGCGGCCTGCCCTGACGCAGGACGGCCTGGAATCGGCCGATCGCCTTGTTCCACAGGGGATAGAACTCGGCCGCGGGCTGCCGGGTGTCAAACCGCTCGGAGAACATCGGCCACATGCCCTCGTGCCCCGGCCACTGGGTGACGCCCTCGGCGCCGGCCGTGCTCGCCCAGCCGTGCAGCACGGTCTTGGTGATCCCGGCCGCCAGCTGGGTGGCGATGATCTGGTCGTAGAAGCGGTGGTCGAGGATGTGGTTGCGGGTGGTCGCGCCGGTCTCGGAGGAGTACTGCTTGCCGAACAGGTGGGCCGGCCCCGCCATCAGCCGGTACGCGTCGATCTGCGCCCCGAACTCCAGGGACTCGGTCTCGATGCCGTCCACCTCCGGCCCCGGCCGGGTGAGCTCGAACGGCAGCCCGTAGCTGATCTCGGAGCGCAGCGTGATCCCATTGTCGTGCAGGAATGTGGCGAACGGGCGCAGCATGTTCTCGATGTAGAGGTCGGTGAGCGTACGCACGTAGTCGAAGCGCACCTTCTCGACGGTGACGCGGTGCTCCTCGCGTACGTCGTAGTGATATGCCGTACTGACCGCCATGAACGGCACACTGCGCAGCAGGAAGGGCAGCCAGACCGTGATGTCGTAGCCGCGGCGGGCACGGAACTCCTCGGCGAAGGTACGCCCCCAGAACAGGCCGCCGGCGCCGTAGGTCGACAGCTCCAGGGAGTCCATGTACATCTGCACCCGCGGGTTGCGGCTGATCTGCTCGCGCAGCTCGGGGGTGAGCACGACCGAGGTCCAGTAGTCGATGACCGCCTCGACGCCGTCCCGGTCCAGGTAGTTGACGGTGTAGTTGACCGACGCCGAGGGCGAGGCGGTCTGCCCGGTGCCGTGCATCCACAAGACGAACAGTCGCCACGGGCCGTCGTCCGGGGCGCGCCACTCCAGCGTCTCGTCCCGTACCTGGTCGGTGAGGTCGACGACGGATTGAAGGTCGAGCGTGGTGGCTTCCAACACCCGCGCGGCCACGACGGCCACCAGATGCTGCTCGGTCACCTTGCCGCGATGACCGGGTAGCTGAGTCACGGGCGCCTCGGCGTCGAGGTCCACGCGCGGGAGCAGGCCGCTGCGCGAGCCGGCGGGCCCGAGGTCCTCGGTCACCACGTCGAGCTCCTGGGCGGCGGCCGGGTGATCGGGCGTGATGGTGGGCAGGTTCGCGTTCGCCCAGTTCGTGCCGGAGGTGAAGCTCACCGCCATGTTCCGCCTGGTCGTCTCGTTCACCACCACGTGGGAGTCGTGCGTCCACTCCTCCGAGCCCCAGCCGTAACGGGCATGGTCGATGCCGGCCTCGTCCATGGCGAGGAACTCCATCCCGCCGAACCCGAGCCGGTGCGCGGTGTCGACCTCGCGCAACAGCGTCTCGTCGGTGTGCAGGCCTTCTGCCAGCCACCATCGGACCTCAGGCCGGAACTCGATGGGCGGGTCGGTGACCAGGCGGGTGAGGTCGTCAAGTGACATGAGTACCCCTTCAAGATTGCATCGATTTAACTCGTTCTGCGGGCGCCGTTGGGTCCGACACTAGGCCCGTGCTGCGCGCAAAAGCAATGTCGTGAGGAAACTATAAATGTTGGCGTGGGCGGCTTCCTGCCGTGACTGGGTCCGGCGAGCCTCGCGACCCCTGTGCGATAGCCTCAGGCGCCAGGCGCCGCCATGCCTCGCACCCTCGCCCGTGATCGCCCCTTTTCGCGCATTGAGTTTAAAACGATTCACATCTTCGGGGCTCCCGAGCTTCCGATTCTCTTGGCCGAACGAGGCCGCCAGCGAGCTGCCCGACAGCGCTCGCCTTTTGTCCTGCCATGCCCCTCCGTCGCGCGACGGAGGGCGGTCGCGGACGGCGCCGGCCACCCCGTCCGGCCTCCGAACCTTCTTGCATGTTCTATGACATACGGCATAAGTTACTCATCGGTAGCGTCGAATGAAGGTCGGTGGCGGTGTGAGTCCCCGTAAAAGCGACAGCCGGGAGCGGATGGTCCTCAGCGCCGCCACCCTGCTGCGCGAGTACGGCGCCGGCGCGACGAGCATCGACCGTGTCCTCGCGCACAGCGGCGCTCCGCGCGGGTCGGTCTACCACCACTTCCCAGGCGGACGCGCCCAGTTGATCGACGAGGCGGTGACGCTGGCCGGCGACTACGTCGCGGGCCTCATCGACGCCGCAACGCGGGCCGACGACGTACTGGAGGCCCTCGACACGTTCTTCGCCCTGTGGCGGGACCGGCTGGTGGAGAGCGACTTCCGGGCGGGCTGCCCGATCGTGGCGGTAGCCGTGGAGACCAACGACGACGCCCCGCAACTCGCCCGCTCCGCCGCCGAGGTCTTCGCCCGCTGGCGAGAGGCACTGACCGGCCTGTTCCTCCAGAACGGCCTGCCCGAGGGGCGAAGCAGGAGGCTGGCCGCCTTCGTCATCGCCGCGGTCGAGGGCGCCGTGATCATGTGCCGAGCCGAACGCGGCATCGCCCCTCTGGACGACGCCGCCGCCGAGATCCACGACCTGCTGGTCCACGCCCTGAGGGACCGGCCCGACCCTGACCCCGGTCACGGCACCCGTCCGTGACCGCCCAACTCCGGTCACGGCACCCGTCCGTGACCGCCCAGCCCGAGGGAGCCGCGCCATGCCCGTACTCGACCGCCAGGACGACGTCTTCGTCCTCGACCTCGGCGACGGCGAGAACCGATTCCACCCCGACTGGATAGCCGCCGTCGATGCCGCCCTGGACGAGGTGGAGAAGGCGGACGGGCCGCGCGCCCTGGTGACCGCCGCGACGGGAAAGTTCTACTCCACCGGGCTCGACCTGGACTGGTACTTCGCCCATCCGGACCAGCACCAGGATTACGTGACCTCGGTGCACGCGCTCTTCGCGCGGCTGCTGTCCCTGCCGGTGGCCACCGTGGCAGCGCTGCAGGGGCACACCTTCGCCGCCGCCGCCATGTTCTCGCTGGCCCACGACTTCCGTGTGATGCGCGCCGACCGCGGCTTCTGGTGCCTGCCCGAGGCTGGCATCAACATCCCCTTCACACCCGGCATGTCCGCCCTCATCCAGTCCCGTCTGACGCCGCAGACCGCCCACGAGGCCATGCTCACCGCCCGCCGCTACGGCGGCCATGACGCCGTGGCCGCCAGCATCGTCGACCACGCCGTCGACGAGAACGCCGTACGGACGACCGCCGTCGAGATAGCCCAGGCCCAGGCGCCCAAGGCGGGTGACACCCTCGCCACCATTAGAACCCGCATGTACGCACCTGTCCTGGCCGCCCTGCGCGACACGACCAGCCTCATGGGCTGACACCGTACCCGCCACGGCCGACGCGGAGACGAGAGCATGACCCACTCGGCCGGCACCACCCCCACCTGGCACAAGCCCGTGCCCTCTCGCATCGAAAGCCTTCAAGGCTGACCGTCAACCCGACGGCTCTATTAGCACCACCGCAAGGAGCAATCCGTGTCCACGACCGACTTCACCGCTCTGTCGGGCCTCGAACTGATGCGCCGGATACAGTCCGTGCGGCCGACCGAAACCGACATCCCTTCGATCAGCAGGCTGCTCGGCATGCGGTTCGACGAAGTGGAGCACGGCCGCATCGTCATCTCGCTCGACACCCGGCCGGACTTCGCCAACCCCCTCGGCACCGTCCACGGCGGCATCGCGGCCACCCTCCTGGACTCCGTCATGGGGTGCGCGGTCCACACGACCCTCCCCGCGGGTGTCGGCTACACGACCCTCGAACTCAAGGTCAACTACATCCGGGCAGCCCACACCGGCGGCCAGACGCTCACCGCCGAGGGGAACGTCATCCACGCCGGCCGCCGTACCGCCACAGCAGAAGGCAAGGTCCTGGACGACCAGGGGAAACTGGTCGCCCACGCCACCACCACCTGTCTCATTATCGGAGGCAGCGACTGACCGTGGTTCGGAGCCTTGGTTCGGAGCCTTGGTTCACGCCGCAGGGCGAGCGTGCCGGAGGACACCGCTGCCGTACACGACCCGCACGGTGATCGTCAGGACGGTGACCGCGAGCGGTACCAGAGCCGCCGTGGGGGAGAAGAGGAGCGCCGCCACGATGCCGCTGTACCCCTGCTGCGGCGCCTGACCCCGAACATGGGGTTCTCGTTAAGAGTCGTACGGCGATGCGGGAAGTCTTCGCGACAGCGCGCGAGGGCTTCCCGGTGATCAGACGTCGAACTCGCCGTGGGTCGCTCCGTGCAGGAACGCCGTCCACTCATCGCGCGTGAAGATCAATGCAGGTCCGGTTGGGTTATTGCTGTCACGCACGGCTACGACGTTCGGGATATTGGTTGCCACTTCGACGCACTGGCCGGTATCGCCACTGGCGGTCGCCTTACGCCACTCCGCTTGCTCCAGGTTCACTTCGACCATTTCCTTATCGCATCCCCTATTGCCCGTTGTGACACTGTTTGCGAGTGAGCATCCGCTCTGATGGTGTCATATCTCAGCTTGATTTGTGCTACGGCGTCATGATCCCCAGTGACATGGCCGGACAGGATCGAGTCCGCCGACACCACCTCGGTTCCGTCACGGAGGCGTGCCAGGGCGAATGCACTCACCATGCCAACCACGCAGCCTGCTGCGACTGGCACCAATTGGATGGTGATTCGCGGGTGCTGCGTCAGTTCGTGTAGGTAGTGGAGCTGCTTCAGGAGGACTGCCGGCCCTCCGATGGGGCGATCGAGCACACTCTCGTCGACCAGGGCCAGGAACGTCGGAGGCGCCGGACCTTCGAAGATCTGCATGCGTCGCGTGCGCGCTTGAACCCGTTCCTCCACTCGGTCGGGAGGAGACGTTGTGGAGAAGAGCGCTCGCGCGTACTCCGGGGTCTGGAGTAGCCCTGGCACCAGGAGCGGATCCCACGACTGAAGGATGACCGCCTGCGGCTCTATCTCCTCCACCCAGCGTGCAAACCAACCGAGGGCGGGTGAATGGGCGATTTGCCTATATAGCTTTGCGAAATGCCCGTCAAGCCCGAAAGCCTGATCGGCCGCTTCGGCGAACTCCAGTGTGGGCGTCCGGCGCCCTCGTTCGACGTGGCTGATGAGGGAGGTATGGCATCGCATACGGGCGCTTAGTGATATTTGGGAAAGCTTCGCCTTCTTCCGGTAGTGCTCCAGATTGGAGGCGAAGCGCGCCCGCGGTGACATCTGATCGCTGTTGCCGGTATCCACCCTGCCCTCCGATCATCACGCTCTGCCGCTCATGGAATATCCAGGGCCGCAGCAATAGAACGACGGATGTGCGACAGATAATACAGGCTTTGCGTCTTCTTTTGTCATCCAGTTTCGTGAAGTGGAGGCTCTACCGGCCGCCAATATTGCTCATGCTTGGGTTCCACGCAACAGCGAAAGACGGAGCTTTCGTCGCATGCGGTGAACGGATTTCCAGGCCCATGGAGGTGGTCGACGAGATGGACGCGCATTGCTCAGCTCGTGGAGAGGTCGTCCGGCCCGTACATCCGGATCTTGATCGGCAAGAGAAAGGGGGCGCAGGCCATGAGCGGGAGATGTTGCCGACGCCGACCCAAGCGGGTGTGGATCCACACGACCGTCTCCGGGAGCGCGATATGGACGGAGCGGCGAAGGAAATGGCGAATCGACACAACTGCATAGAGCTACCCGCTTTTCCGGTATCTGTGTCGATTGCGCGTAGACATGTTGTGCGTGTGCTGAAGGGGTGGGGTCGCGAAGAGCTGGTTGACGACGCCCAGCTCATCATCAGCGAGCTCGTGACAAACGGCATAAAAGCCGTCGAGCCAAGCGAACATTCCCATGGAGAAGAAATCGGGATGTTCGCCTGGTGTGATCGACACGTGTGGATCGGCCTCCATCGGACGGTCCATGACGTGGTCATAGAGGTGTGGGATCCCAGTCGCAAGCCGCCGAAAATCAGCCACCCCAACGCGTCGGAAGAGGGCGGACGAGGGCTGCAGGTGGTCGACAAGACAGCCGCATGCTGGGGTTATCGATGGCCGAGCACAGGCGGGAAGATCGTCTGGGCCGCACTGAAGATCAACCAAGGGTCTGGAGCGCTGGATGAGCCGCGTTGAGGCCGTGGCCAACGAGAAGCGCGCGGCTGACGCCCCGGCTCCCCCCGAATGTCTGGAGACGAAGACATGGCCCTGCCCTGGACTCTCTCCACACCCACCCCACCGGACAGACAGCCCGAAGACCCTCCTGGAGTGGACCACGGATAAGCCGTCCCGCTACCGGATCCTCGACTACACCTGCTCATGCGGCGCGGTCGTTTACGAACTCCTGGCCTGCGGCGGCAACTATCGGATCCGCCGCACGAACCAGGCATTATCTCCTGGTGAGACATACGCCGGCCCGTGGCGCCGCCAGGTAGCGGAACGCACGTGGGCGCTGATCCTCTCGGGCGAGGCCAGCTTATGTTCGTGTCTCACCTCCGAAGCGTCCAGTAAGGCCGGTGAACGCCACCACGCCCCCTTTGGTATTCGCAGAGCAACCCCGCTACGGGGAACCTATGGTCGCTCGGGCCGTTTCGATGAAGCTCTTCAGCCGGTCACGGAACACCTGATGGGCGGTGTCGAAGCGTGAA
Source organism: Nonomuraea sp. NPDC049141 (assembly GCF_040648415.1). Lineage (NCBI taxonomy): Bacteria > Bacillati > Actinomycetota > Actinomycetes > Streptosporangiales > Streptosporangiaceae > Nonomuraea > Nonomuraea sp. NPDC049141. Next base: position 207 of record NZ_JBEZDR010000016.1, on the reverse strand, counting down.
CGCGGTTCAGGGGCGCCTTGTGCGATGTACTACAGCGCTCCGTTGGCGTCCGTGGCCGCATGTTTGACGGCTTCTGCCTTCGCAGCGACGGCTTCTGGCCCTTCGAGGAGAACCCAGGGCTCCGGCGTAGTGGAGTTTTGTCCGGTTTCTCGATCATGTGAGGTTGAGGACGGTGAGCGTGCGGGTGGCGTCGCGCGAGATGTGGCG